>JANQPN010000047.1 GCA_028289455.1 Wenzhouxiangellaceae bacterium | reverse complement strand
CATCAATTATGACATTCCCTACGATACCGAAGCCTATATTCACCGGATCGGACGGACCGGGCGGGCCGGCCGCAGTGGCGAAGCGATTTTATTTGTAGCACCCAGAGAGCGCAGACTGCTGCGGGCGATCGAGAAAGCCACCCGCAAACCCATCGAATTGATGGAGCTGCCGCCGGCCTCAGTGGTTAACACCCAGCGCATTGCGCAATTTAAACAACGCATAACGGATACCATAAACAGCGAAGATTTGGGATTGTTTGTGCAGTTGATTGAGCAATATCACCAGGAAACTGAGACACCGTATCAGCACGCTGCTGCCGCACTGGCAAAACTGGTCCAGGGTGATTCACCCTTACTGATTAAGGACGCCCCGCCAAGGCCGGAACGGGATAAACACCAGCAGAAAGTGAAACGCGATGCAGGCGGTAAAAAACGGCGGGACATTCCTGATCAGGATCTGGAGCGTTACTGGTTAAATGTCGGCTCCAGGCATGGCGCCAAACCAGGACACATTGTCGGTGCCATTGCCAATGAGGCTGATTTGGAAAGCCGATTTATCGGGCAGATAAAAATTTACGACGATTACAGCACAGTGGACTTGCCCATTGGTATGCCAAAAGAGATATTTCACATCCTCAAAAAAACCCGGGTTTCAGGCCGTCCGTTGAATCTGAGACATTTTACCGAGAAGGGTAAAAAAAGCCGGCCGAAGCATCGCAAAAAACCGAATAAGTCGAGAAAATAATCTGGACTGTAGGAGCGGACCTGGCCGCGACCAGCGTCTAAGTCAGAACCGGTCGCGCCCAGGTCCGCTCCTACAACTTGGTTGCGTCCATGATGTCATGGATGAGGTTAAGGCTTTTCTATCCTGCGTTCAGCTCTCAGCAAAACATCTATCACGCCCGGCCTATCATTGATAAAGCGTAACTCGGTTCGACCCTGATCATCCATACGTATAGTGGCAGGTATGGCACTGTCAGTCAGTGACCATCCCGGCGGCAATACCACGGTGTTTTGCGAACGGCCAAAGCTGCGGTCCCAGAAAAGCTGATCGCCGTTTAAAAAATAACGGCCGGGGTCCGTGTAGGTTTCCCAGATTCTGATGCGTTTGCTCCGGCCTTCTTTGACCGCATCAAACCAGATCACAACCAGTTCGGTCTGATCAGTGACCTGTTCGCCGATTTCAATGCCGCGCTCATTGATTTCACTGCCAAGCAGCGTCTCCACCTTAAGCGATTCGCCGGTATCCAAAAGATAAGCCGATGGGTTGCTGGCGCGGCTGCCCGGACGCACAACATTCAGATAACGGTCGACACCTTCAGTGGTCTCGGTGTAATCGTGATACAGCCGGAATTGATGGGTTTCGGGTTGCTGCAGGTAATAGACAATGTCTCGCGTACGTCCGGCCTGTTCCGGGATGGCATAGTCAACTCGGGCTTTAGGGCGTGTTGCTGCCGGTAAATTGCCGGCGGCGGCCTGGGGAATGGTTGCAGTCGATTCAGCTGCAGCAAAACGCACCGGCCGGGCAGTGACTTTATACTCAACAGCAGCAGCACCCGGGTTGATAAAGCTGACGCTGATCCGGCCGTCGGCTTCGCGGATCACCTGCGATGGATAATTAACCGAAACCAGCTCGTAGCCTGCCGGCAATACCACCTGGTTGCGTTTAATGCCTAGGGCACGCTTGAAGGTAATCAGGTTTTCTGAGGTGAAATAGCTGGCCTGATCTTTATAGGTTTTATCAATCAGCAGGCGGACCTGGACATCATCGGGGCTATCGAAGGCGATGGTGCGGGGCAGGGTGGCTTTAATAAACCGGTATTTCGGATCTGCATCCGGCAATCCGTTTTGCTGTGCATCTTTACCATCGACAACTTCCCAGTCCAGTGTCTCTCCGCTCATCCGGTCGAATACGCCATTGACCTGAGATTCTGAGCCTTCACGAATCGGATTGTAGTAGTAACGGCCACCTTTGGTCGTGGCGCTGACATCATAATAAATTCTGAACCGGCTGCTGTCGGGTGTAAGCAGCTCATAGCGGGTATAACTGTCGCGCTGAGTCTGCAGTATGGGGGTTGATTGATCGTCGGCAGCGGTTGTCTGACCGGTTACAAAAAACACTGCCAGTATCAATGTAATGAGCTGTCGAAAGTTGATCATGCTGTGAAGTTCCTGTGTCTTGCCCGCGCCCGGAGTGGCGACCATCGTAACGCCTGAGTCATGCAAAGCCCAGCACCCGGATATAACCAGGTAGTTGGACCTGCTGCCGATTGGTTATTGGAGGGATAAGCGATGATCTGTTAAAAAAGCGCCATCGGTATAATTTCAAACATAAATATAAGGAGAGTTCCATGTACCGTGTATACGGCGATATGCTGTCGGGCAACTGCTATAAGATTAAATTGCTGATGTGCCTGCTGAATATCGAACATGAGTGGCAACATGTCGATATTATGGCAGGTGAAACCCGGACACCCGAGTTCATGGCAATCAACAATAATGCCAAAATTCCCCTGCTGAAAATCGATGATGCCAATTATTTATCGGAGTCCAATGCCATATTGAATTTCCTGGCTGAAGGTTCTGAATACCTGCCGGACTCCGGCCTTGCCAGGGCCCGGGTACTGCAGTGGCAGTTTTTCGAACAGTACAGCCATGAGCCATATATTGCTGTGGCCAGATTCATCAACAAATTTCTCGGCCTGCCTGCGGACAGGCAACAGGAATACAACGATAAGCAGTCAGGGGGGCACAAAGCGCTGGCGGTGATGGAACAGCAGTTGCTGAAAACGGTATATCTGACAGGTGAGTCACCGACCATTGCAGATATCTCGCTGTATGCCTACACCCATGTGGCTGATGAAGGCGGCTTCAGCCTGAAGCAATATCCCAGCATAATACGCTGGTGTGCCGATATTGCAGCGCTGCCGGGTTATGTAGTGATGGCCAGGGAAAATGCCTGAGAATAATTCAGTCGGCGCTTAACTTATCTGTCCGCAGCAAACCAGTCGGGAGGGTGATAAATGACAGATCAGAATACTAACAGCCAAGCGCCGTTAAGCCATGAAGAACTCCGCAAACTGACCGAGAAGGAACTGCTGGAAATGTTTTGTGAAGGCAAGTCTGACCAGGAGCGGCGCAACCGGCAGGCAGCGCATGAACTGGGCAGGCGACGCGAGGCCAGGGAAAGCCGGGTGCAGCTAACCTTTGTAATTCTTGCCACTTTGGCCGCTTTGGCCAGTGCCGTGGCGGCTGTGGTGAGCACTTTTTATCAGTAAGCAGACAAAAGGCGTTCCGCTGACGGATGGTGCTCAAGCCAGGATTGCTGAGCAGACTTAACCGGCCAGGTGCTGTTTAAAAAATGCTGTAGTCCTGGACCAGGCCAAGTTGGCAGCGGCTTCATCATAACGGGCGGTTGAATCGTTATGGAAGCCATGATTGGTGCCGGGATAAACGTAGGCCTGATAGTCAGCGCCAATGGCTTTTAATGCTTCCTCGTATGCCGGCCAGCTGGCGTTGACCCTTCGGTCCAGTTCACCAAACTGCAGCATTAAGGGGCATCGAATGTTGGCAATCAGCTCAGCACTGGCAGGGGTACCGTAGAACGGCACTGCAGCGTCAATAACATCGGGAATCGCAGCGGCCAGCATATTGCTGATATATCCACCGAAACAAAAACCCACCACGCCCAGTTTGCCGTTGCTCAAATCATGTGTTTTCAGGAATCCTGCTGCAGCGATAAAGTCCTGTTCGATTTTGCTGCGATCCAGCGAACGCTGCAGCCGCCGGCCGTCATCATCGTTGCCGGGATAGCCGCCCACCGGGTGCAGTGCATCCGGTGCAAAAGCAACAAAGCCGTCTTTGGCCAGGCGCCGGGCAACATCCTTGACATACGGATTCAGTCCCCGGTTTTCGTGCACTACCAGTACACATGGCGCATTGCCTTCCAGCGCACGAGGTTTAACCAGATAACCACGGCCTTCGCCATGGCCGTCCGGTGAAGGGAACGTGGTAAACGCAGCCTTGATTTCAGGGTCATTGAAAGAGACCTGTTCGGCCTGCGCATAATCGGGCAGCAATACACCTGTACCCAGGAACGCACTCCCTAATCCCAATGCAGCCAGCCGTGCCAGGAACGTGCGGCGGTCGATGTCACCATGGGCATATTCGTCGTACCAGTCGAAAGCTTCCTGAGGTATTTGTATGGGCTGGGTCTGGGGCATGCCGGTCTCCGGGGCTGGTGAATTTGCGGTTGATCATCCTAACAGGCGAAACTGTTAAATTGTAGGAGCGGATTTTATCCGTGATCAATTCGGCTGGATGCCTGCAGGTTATAGGCATTGAATGATCTTCAGCGCGGATGCGATCCGCTCCTACAGTCTTTCCGGATTTTACATGGCGGTATCATCCTTATGATTGGCGGTTCCATCACCATCGTAATCGCCGGCCGGATGCTTGATCAGCAAAACCTCATTCAGCCAGGCCTGCAGTCTTTCCGCGGTTTGCAGGCTTTCATAGTCGTTGTCCAGGTAAAAACGCTCACCTAGAAAATCAACCGCATCGGCATCAAAATCGTAGGCCGGTGCAAGGCTGCTGACAGCTGCATTGGCAGCAGCGCTTTCAATAACCAACAGCACTCTGAGTACCGGCAGCTGCTCATAGCTGTCCCGGAAAATGACTTCATCAGAATGGGTGATGAAGAAGGACGCTGCCGGTGAGGTGTCTTCGCCGCCATTGCCGGTGCCGCCATCATCCTGCAGTGATGCGCCGATCATCGCCACACCCAGATTGGCGGTGAAGGTAACCTCCAGCACACCGGTACTGCTGATGCTGACGGCGCTGATGGTGTTGTCAGGGTCAGACAGAATCGAGACATCAAAATCACCAACCTGCTGCCCGGATTCATTGTCCGGACCGGGCGAGATATTAAAGGCAAAGTCATCGAGTACAAATAGGCCGCTGTTGATCTCGAATTCATTGACTTCCAGATCACCCTGGAGGGAGAAGCTGGGCGGATCGTTGACCGACTGCACATTGATGACCAGCTGTGAGTCTACGGTCTGAATGCCGTCGGTCACCTGGAAATCGACAACGGCATTGCCGAATTCATCATTGGGCGGGGTGTAATCAAAGGTGCCGTCGGTATTGATGACGATCGAGCCGCCGATACCGCCGACGCTATGCGGTCCGGGATTGGCAACCTGCAGTACATCGTCCTCAACATCACTGTCATTGGCCAGCACACCGTTGTCGTTAGGGTCGCCGGTGACGGTGCCGTCGGCATCGGTGGCGTTCAGCTCGTTGTCTTCATCGATCCCGTAAAAGTCCGGTGAAGGTGATGGCTCGGTATTGCACTCGACGGCAACATCGGTAACGTCACTGCCGGCCAGGACGCCCATGCCATTGCTGACGGAACAGATCTGGCCGGGTGGCTGGACTCTGACGGTGACGTCATAGCTGGATTCATCCACCAGCGTGTTGGAAAAAGTAAACGAACCATCGGCATTCACCGGTGTATCATTGCCGCCGTTATTACGCAGCACCACACTGAGACCAGGTGTCAGGCCGGCAACATTACCGCCGATGCTGAACCGGTCGGTGACGCAGTCGATCATGACATTGGTGACATCACTACCGCTGAGCATGCCGCTGCCGTTGCTGACGGTGCAGGTCTGGCTGGGTGTGGTCGGTTGGGTCAGAACGGTGACCGCAAAGTCAGCACCATCCAGCAACGCAGTGGGGAAGGTGAACGGGCCATTGCCCGGGACGCTGATATCATCACCGCCATTGTTCTGCAGCACCACGCTGTTGCCGGTTGCCAGGCCGGACACCATGCCACCGATGGTATGTGTATTCAGCACACAGTCCACCATCACATCGGTAACATCAGCCATGCCAATTGTGCCGCTGCCATTGCTGACGGTGCAGGTCTGATTCGGCGAGGTGGGCTGGATGGAGACGGTAACCAGGTAATCGGCCAGCTGGTCCACGCCGGTGGCGAAAGTGAATGGACCATCAGCCATCACCACCAGATCGTCGCCGCCATTGTTCTGCAGCGTTACCGTATTGCCGGGTTGCAGGCCGCTGACCATGCCGCCCACGGTGTGGGTCACGGTTACACACTCGACCAGCACATTGGTGACGTTGCTACCCGATACCGTGCCGGAACCGTTGCTGACGGTGCAGACCTGGTCGGGTGTGGTTGGCTGGACACTGACCGTAACGAGATAATTTTCACCATCCATCAGGGTAGTGTCGAAAGTAAAGCTACCATTGGCCATTACTACCAGATCATCACCGCCGTTGTTTTGCAGAGTCACACTATTGCCCGCAGCCAAGCCCAGCACATTGCCGCCGATGGTCGGGTCCAGCGGTGGCGGAGCAAACACGTAAACTGCGCCTGCTTCAGGGGCTGTGTTATCGGCCTGGTTGCCGTTGATGCCGGTGGCATTGCTGTTCTCAAAGGCCGTGGCGACTGCCAGCGTGTCGCCGGACAATGCCACTTCCAGACCGAAGAAATCCGAGCCTTCGGTGTTGGATGCTTTGATATAACGCTCCTGGGTCCAGGTCGAACCGCTACGGCTGAATGCATACACGGCGCCGGCACCGCCAAACGAATTATCCGTCTGATCTCCGTCAACGCCGGTGGCATTGCTGTCTTCGCCGGTTGCCCCGACTGCCAGCGTGTCGCCGTCCAGTGCTACCGAACCACCAAACAGATCACTGGACTCGGAATTTGAGGATTTAATGTATTCCTGTTGGCTCCAGGTGGTGCCCGAGCGGGTGAACACATAAACCGCGCCCGAGGCAGATGCCATGTTGTTATTTTGGACCGCGCCAACTCCGGTACCGTTGCTGTCCTCGCCGGTGGCGCCGACAGCCATAGTATCGCCGGACACATCAAGGGAAAAACCGAACGCGTCGCTACCACCACTGTTTGAGGCCTTCACATAGGCCTGCTGGCTCCAGGTGGTACCGCTGCGGGTAAACACATAAACTGCACCGGCGCGGTTGGCGCTATTATTGGTCTGATCGCCATCAATGCCATCTGCATTGCTGGCCTCGACCACAGTGGATACAGCCAGGGTATCTCCGTCCAGTGCCAGGGCCTCACCGAACTCGTCATTCATGTCCGGGTTGGAGGCTTTGATATAGGCCTGCTGGGACCAGGTGGTGCCGGTCCGGGTATAGACATAAACCGCACCGGTGTTATCGATGCCATCATTACCCTGATTGCCGTTGACACCACTGGCGTTACTGTCTTCAAAAATTGCACTGACAGCCAGGGTATCGCCGTCTATTGCGACAGCTGTGCCGAAAAAGTCATTAGAGTCGGTATTAGACGCTTTGACATAGGCCTGCTGTGTCCAGGTGGTGCCGCTGCGTGTGAATACATAGGCAGCGCCGGAACGGAAGGAGGTATTGCTGTTTTCGTTACCATTGACTCCAGTTGAGCCACCATCTTCGATAAGTGCCCCGACCGCCAGGGTGTCACCGGAAATGTCTACCGAATAACCAAACAAATCACCGATTTCAGCATTGGAGGCTTTGATATAAGCCTGCTGTGTCCAGGTATCATCAGTGCGGGTAAATACGTATACGGCCCCGGAATCACTCCCGAGATTGTTGCTCTGATCGCCGTCTATACCGGTAGCATCGCTGTCTTCTTCCGGCGCGCCCACCACCAGTGTGTCGCCATCCAATGCAACACTCATACCGAACATGTCTTCTTCTTCGGCGTTAGATGCTTTGATATAAGCTTCCTGGCTGAACACCGGATCAATAGTTAGCGGATATACCGCTTGCTGATCTTCGATAATCAGGTTGAGCTGCTTCCCTTGCAGTTGCATTTGTGCGGCGATGGTCTGACCGGTGGCATCCCAGACATTGAGTTTGTCATAGGTAATCCGGGTGTGGTTGCCCCGATTCAACCGGATGCTGTCACCGTGTTGGGCAACCGATAAATCGGTATCCAGATGCATGGTGATGGTCAGAGGTATGCCCATATGGTGACCGGGCAGACGCTGTGCAATCTGGAACCACTGCTCAAGGCCGGATGTTGAGTTTATCCAGAACTCGGAAATATTGTCATTCCATTGAAAGGTGAGCCGGTTGTTGTCTGCAGTTAAAGCGTCCGGATGATGCATCGGCGCCGGTTGCGCATAGCCGATCGAATTCAGACGCAAGCCGATTTGATAACTATCCGGATTACCCCGGTATGGAGTCACCTGCGTAGTGCCGTCAGCGGAGTACTCTATCCGCCAGCCATGAGCAGGGTTGGATGAGTTGTAGCTGCCGTTCTCGCCGGGATAGGCACGATACCTGCCCATCTGTATTTGCTTCTGGAGGCCTTGCCATTCGGCCGTGGACAATTCGTTGGGCCTCTGACTGGATAGGGATTGCTCTGTGTGAGCGGCGTATACCGGTATCAGGCTGCAAACAGCCAGGATAGCAATTGTGTGCATAAATCTTGAGTAATGCATATGACCACCTGCACTTTATGTGCGAATTAGTTATTGCTGTGCGGCCACTGCGGCATTGCAGCCAAGTGGCGATTTATGTGCTCATATTGGGCGATGTTGGGGTGGAAGTCTTGAGGTTTTTCTGACTCGAATGTGATGATTGTTACTCTATGAGGTAGTGTTATAAACTATTGATATAAATAGCTTATTTTGCTCTTATTTTGAGTTATGAGGAAAATCTGACGGTGAGTTTATCGGTATATTTCTCTAATGAAGGGTTATTGCAACGGCGTGTCGCGCCCGGGTGCGCTCCTACAGGTTTTTGATGAGGTGGTTAAAGCCCGGAATGTAGGAGCGGACATGTCCGCGACCAATGCAGCTGCAGGGTATGGTCGCAGACATGTCTGATCCTACAGACGCTGGTTTTCTATCGCTTCAAAACCATCCATAAACAATGGCGTGATAATCAGCGTAGCGGTTGCCGTACCACTGTTGCCCAGTGTGGATGTTAGATCGCCGGTTGTATTGATCTGTGTGCCCGGTGCAACGGCCAGAACATCCACGGAAATAATGCAGCTGGATGCTGCCGAAACACTGCCGGCAGTAACATCCAGTGTCGCGGTGCTGCTGACAATGGTGGTCACAATAGCGCTGCAGGTGTTGTTCAGATTCAACGGTGAGGCAAAGGTTAATCCGGTCGGTAGTGGGTCAATAAACTCCAGATCCAGTGCGGCGGTGTCATTGGCAGTGTTGTCAATAGTGAAAATCAGGGAAGTGGTTTCACCGACCATAATGCTGCTGTCGGTAAACGACTTGCTGAACATGGGCGGCGTTTGTGCGCCGGCAGACATGCTCAGTATGCTCAAGCACAGAATGGCCAGCCATAGCCGGCCATTGTGTTGCAGATCATCAGTTTCAACTGACTCACACATCCTTCAGATTGTGATCATCAGGCTGTCTGCCTCATCTATTCCTCTTCAGCTGCTTCAAAGCTGTCGATAAACAAACCGATGCCGTCCTCATCGGTGTCACTGTTGTTGTCTGCAAAAGCATCGATAAAGCCCGGCGGCGGAACCAGTGAAGCGGTATTGGTGACGGTTTGTCCTTCGCTGCCGACTACCGTGGCAGTCAAGGCAAACTCCACACTGCCTCCGGCCGGGATGTCCACCAGCTCATTGATGTTACCGTTGCCGGTATTGGGTGCCGGGCAACTGGCACCGCCAATGGCTGTACATACCCAGGTGGCCGATCCCAAGGTAGGTGGCAGGTTGTCAATGACATTGACATTGTTGGCAGTATCAACGCCGGCATTACTCACGGTAATCAGGTAGGTGGTCTGCGCCAACTCGTCCAGTACAACCTCGCCGTTGAGTTTGCTGATGGACAAATCATTACCGCCTTCGATAGTCAGGCGCAGGATGCTGAGTTTGCTTTCGCTGATCACACCAAAATCCACGATATTAAACAGCGGCGGCAGATTGTTGACGGTCAAAGTGGCAGCATCGGCATTCAGGCTGGTTCCGGCAACGATTAAGTCGAAGCTATGGGTGCCGGGTGGGGGTACAAAATTAAAATCGGCGATTACTTCACCATCCAAAACACCTGTGAATGTATCAATGGCTGCATAAGTGCCCGGTACACCGATAGTACCCATTGAAACCCGACTCAGTCCTTCCAGTCCAAAAGTGATACTGCCATCCATGCCCAGGCCCACATCGTCGACAGATACCAGGCTGGGGTTCAGGTTGAGGCTGGCATCGACTGTGCCTGCAGGCTGGTTGATCACGCTGATGTTTACGGCATCTGCAGTCAGACTGGAGCCGCTTAAGGTCAGGTTGGCGGTGACGCTGTTGTTGCTGATGTTGCCGCTGCCTTCAAGCTGGCTGATGGTGACCTGATCGCTGATGATCACTTCCGAGTCGGTGATATTGACGCCGGCATTCAGGTTGACCTGTGAAACATCATTGATGAAACCTTGTGCAATGACAAGGCTAGAGGCATTAATGGTGCTGTTTTGGGAAACATTAATGGTGGTGGTGTTATTGATACTGCCGAAACCGGCGCTGTTTAAGTTGCCGATATCGAAGTTATTGATCATCAAGTCCGAGTCGATGATATTGATAGCAGCCTGCAAGGTCACCGTGCCGTTGTTGGATGCTTCGGTAATGCCTGCCTCGATATTGGATTGCGCATCAATGCTGACCCGGGTCCAGGTTTGACTGGTTATAGATGAGATAACAGCCCCCATGGCATTTGCGCTGACATCACCTGATTGAAAGTTATCACTGCCGGAAACATTGGTGAAACTGACATCGGTCAGTGTTGTGGTGGCATTGGCAGTACTTTGTGAGCTAACGGCATCGATATTGACAGTGGCAACGTCAATTTCGCTATCAATAACAACCACATTGCTCAGGTTGACCATGGGCGCATTGGCTATCTGAGTAATGTCGTCCTGATCAGGTGACAGTTCAGTAACCTGAATTTCACCGCCGATAATGGTGACATCCTGGATGCTCGCGCTGCCGGTGGCGGTCATGACGGAGTTTTCTGGAGGATCATTACTGGTATCGCCGATTCGCAGGTTTCCATTGTTAAGGTTGATGGTACTGGCTGCTGGGCTGATGCCGTCGTATATAAAACTGCCGGTGCCGGTGGATGATGCGGCAGTATCGCCAGCGCCGGCAAAGCCGACCACAATGCCGTCATCGGGATTAAGGTTGCTGTCGGTGACCGTCAGCTGGCCATTGGCAGTGGCAACGCCGCTAGCCATGCCCACACCAATAATCCCATTGTTATTACTAAAACCTATGCCGGTATTGATTTCTGCATTGGTGATGGTCAGGTTGCCCTGTGCGGTATTTTTTATCATATTTTCAGGCGTAGCCAGGCCCACCAGAATACCGTTGGATGTGGTGATGTCCACGCCCATTGAATCCACACTGCCGCTGCCGCCGTCCACACCGGCGATAATTTCGGCGGCGATCATATCACCGGGTGCGGTGCCAGCATTGGCTGCGGCAGTGCCGCCGTTGTTGATGGTGGCAATGTCTCCGCTGGCCGGCACTGTCGCGTTGGACCAGTTGCCGGTATCAAACCAGTCGCCTGCGCCGGCGCCGGTATTCGGGTTGGTCCAGTTTGGCGGTGTGAGTGTGCCGCCAATGGTCAGCAGCAGGTCTCCGTTGGCCTGGCTGAAAGCAGCCGTTAAGCCGGTCGGCAGGTTGTTGACCGTCATGCTGTCAAAGGCGCCGTTGATGCCGGTTGGTATGGGGGTATCAATCAACACGAAAACCTGCCCGGGGTTTGGCGTGAACTGCAGGTTGACGATTAAATCCCCGTCCAGGTTGGCGGTTTCAACATTTACGCCCGAGTAGTCATTGATGTTGTCGCCGGAGGTTGACCGGTTGGGGCCATTGAGGTTCAGAGTGAGGGTGGAATCATTACCCAGATTGAGCGTACTGGCAATCAAAAGACCGTGATCAATCAGCAAACTGCCGGTGGCCATTCCACCGCCATTGCTGATGCCGATATTCACGGTGCTGGCGCGCATACCGGCACTGGCCACTAATGAACCGGTCGCTGACCCGGTGCTGTCGGCAACACCGATATCAACCGTGCCAAATGGGCCGAAACCGGTGATGGTCTGCAGATCTAAATCCTGATTGACTTCTGCATTCGCATTGCCGGTTCCCTCACTGACACCGATCGTGGCCTGGCCGGTGTTGCTGCCAAACTCAGCGCCGATTACACCGATCGACGTCAACATAGCAGTACTGTCTCCAGCATCGCCGCTATAACCGGCCACCAAGACCGGTACGCCGAATAATGAGCCGCCGGTGAGCGTGCCGTTCGCGTTACCTGAGGCAACACTGAGCCCGATTCGAAATTCGGCCTCATTGGTCAACAGGGAATTAATGGATGTTCCATCAACCAGTACCGTACCGGTTGCATTGCCGCCGGCTTCAGCTATGCCGATGGCGATGTCACTGAATATCTGTGTAGTGGGATCAACGGCCAGATTACTGGTTAGTGTCAGGTTGCCTGTTGCTGCGGTATCGGTGAAGCTGGCACCGATATTCAGTTCGCCTGGATTATCGGAATCCAGTGGGACAAATGTGAATGGAACGGGGGCACTGTTTACCGTTAACGTTCCGGTGCTTGGTGTTGCAGGATTAGAACCGGTTTCCGTTGTGCCGATATTAATAGATGAGCTATAGCCTATGGCTGAAAAGGGAATATTGTTGGTGCTTAAAACGGGGAGCATAGTTAAATTACCATCCCCGCCGTTGGTGCCGATATTCAGGTCAGCAGCCAGAATAATCACAGGATTATTGAGCTCAGAACCATCGTCGATGACCATGGCGGTGCCGCCGTTGTTGATCGTGGCAACCTCGTCTGCCGTATCAAGCCCTGGGAAATTGGGAACCTGGTCCGGGTTCCAGTTAGTGGATACAAACCAGTCACCGGTGCCGGCCAGATCCCATTCGATTTCCACCAGGGTGACGTCGATGGATGCCATGGCAGGGGTGCTGTCATCAATGGTAGGTGTGCTGGTGGTCAGGGCGGTGGTGAGGTTGTTCTGCATACCCACTGCAATGCCTTCAATATCCACGGTGATGGTGCAGGTGCTGCCCGGCATAGGTACTCCAGGTATCGTACCGCCGCTATAGCTGATGGTGGTGCTGCCGGCTGTGGCAGTTAATGTGCCGCCAGGGCAGTTATTGGTCACATTGGGTGTTGCGGCAACTGCAAGGCCGATCGGCAGATTGTCAGTAAACGCCACATCCTGCGCGCTTACCCCTGCAGGATTTTCCAGTGTAAAAGTGAGCGTGGTCACAGCACCGATTTCCACACTGCTGTCTGCAAAACTCTTGTTGAAGACCAGTTGTTCATTACCGGCATTGGCTGCTGTGTTGAGCACAAACAACAGAACCGATATCAGCATTAATTTTCCGCTAGAGGGCAATTTGGACATAACTATTTCCATTTCAATATTCAATATCGCCGGGGATTTGGCAGAACCGGAAGGTATTGTGACTGATCCTGAGAATAAAGTCTTGAGACTTTTATGTGGAATTAAACGGGGCTCCTTTAATAGTTAAAACAATAACCTGTTGAATTAAAAAGAATAATTTGAATATATCGCAACTGTGATTTATAAGAAAATTATGAGGGATTGATAGGGGTGGTAATTGATGCCCCGAATGTAGGAGCGGACATGTCCGCGACCATGCCTTATAGCTGGATCAGTCGCGGACATGTCCGCTCCTACGGTTCATTCATGGTCGCTATCTTCGAAACCATCCACAAACAGGCCAATATGATTTTCATCTGTGCTGTTGCTGCAAACAACATCAGCAGTATGCACAACAGAATTTGATGGTTTTGTGTATTGATCTTTGCAGTTGATTTGCTCATTGTCTGTTTCCGGCTTAATCAACAGCTCTGAATCCAGCATCCAGAGGCCGGCGCCTTAAACGGCGCCGGCATAGAGCCCGCCCTTATTCGCCGGAACCAATATGAACAGCTGTCCCAGGATGGAGTCATATCCGTTGAAAAGCCTGCGTGCCAGATTTCGGCGTTTCAACGGTCAGTATTAACAGCTGTGATGAATTGAACCGGGGTATGCTCCACCGTCACTCATCAGATGTACTGATTCTGGCTTTTTCAGTGAATATTCTGGTCTGTTCCGGTCGTTCGGTCATGAGTTTTTACTGATATTTTTGTCAACTGTTGTGGATGACAAAAAATAGCTTTAAGCTATTGATTTTGTTTGTTCTCAATTGTTGATTTTGGCAATTATGAGGAAATTATGAGGGCTGTTTTCTGCTGAAACCGCTGACTGGATCATGTCAACACCACCACCCAACCAACAGCCAGCCCCGGCAATACTAAAGGCGGACGAGCTGGAGCTGAATTCTCAGGAGCAATACGTGCGCCTGGGCAGTGAGTCAGTGTCTCTGGTTGGACGCGGGTTTCAGTTGCTGCAGGAGCTGATGCTGCGGCCGCAGCAATTGTTGTCCAAGCAGGCCTTGATTGACCTGGTGTGGGAAGGGCGTCCGGTATCGGATGCGGTGCTGGCGACTTCCATGAAGGAAGTTCGCCGGGCGCTTAACGACCCGGCGCGTGATCCTGTTTATATTGAGACGGTACATGGCAAGGGTTACCGGTTTCTGCTGCCGGTGGATGTTATACCGGTGGAAGTTTCCGAGCCCGTTATTGATACCGGTTCACAGGCCGGCAAATACCCATGGTGGAAATCGCAGAGGCTGCGGCTGTCCGGTGTAGCCGTTTTGCTGATGGTGGTGCTGGGGGTCGGTTATATGATCGGGGGGCAGAACAGTCCACCGTCCATTGAGAACCCGGACAGCGACAACAGTGGACTCGGAGGTTTCACACCGGATGCCAACTCGATTGCGGTACTGCCTTTTCTGGATCTTTCACCGGAAGCCGATCAATCCTACTTCAGTGACGGAATTTCCGAAGAAGTGCTGAATGTGCTCGCCGGCATTGGTGATTTGAAAGTGGTAGCCAGGACATCCTCATTTGCATTCAAAAGCGATGATCAGGCCGGAATAGCCGATATCGCTCAGGAGCTGAACGTCCGTTATGTGTTGGAGGGCAGTGTAAGAAAGGCGGGTGAAAATATCAGGATTACCGCCCAGCTGATCGATTCCATCAGTGGTCACCATCTGTGGTCCGGCAACTACGACCGTACCCTGACAGCAGAGAATATATTTGCCATTCAGGATGACATTTCCAACGCGATTCTGCTGGAAATACTGGGCCGGGTGGGGTTGCAGCCTCCACAGGTTTCAGTCGGCCAGGAGACCGGCAACATCAACGCCTATGATTTGTATCTGCGTGCCAATGATATGTACATCGCCCGAGGGCCGGACAATGTCCATCAGAGTGTGATGCTGTTTGAACAGGCCGCCCAGCTGGACGATCAGTTCGCCCAGGCCTGGGCCGGTCTGGCTGCTGCGGCTGCCATCGCACCGGCCTGGGGCTTTACCGACAGGGATTATAATCGCCTGACCATTGAAGCAGCCGATAAAGCCATTGCGATAAATCCTGAGTTGTCACTGCCGTATGCCGCCAAGGGCCTGCTGGCCGGCAATCAGATTATTCCGGACTTTGAAACCGCATTGGAGATGCTGGATCTGGCGATCGAAAAAGATCCCAAAAACACCTCGGCACTGCTGTGGCGTGGAACACTATTGCGAACGCTGGGTTATTTTGACCGGGCATTGGCGGATATGCAAGAGTGTCAGCGGCTGAAGCCGGCGTTAATCAACTGCCGGGCCCTTGCCAGCCTGGTTGCCTTCGAAAAAGGCGATATCGAGACCGGCATAGAACTGTGGAAAGCCAATGCGGCACTGGGTTGGGGCGGCAGCTGGGATGCCTTGCTTGAGCACTTCATTGATACCGGCAACGAAACTGCATTTCTGTCTGCCATGAGAACCTTCACCAGGGGGCGGACCCACGCAGGTGAATGGATGATCGATCCGATTTATCAGGCCTGGACCAATCCGGATTACGACCGCCAGGCCGGTTATCGGGAAATAATGGCCAGATTATCGGAATCCGGCTTCCAGCCGACAGATGACCCGGTATTGATGTGGCGCCTGTGGTTTGCCTTTGAGGTTTATGATCAAATGGTGCCGCTGGGTTCCGGTCTGTTTCGCTGGGCGCCGACCATTGGCGATTATGCGCAATCATCCGACCGGGTTAGACTGATCAAGGCGTTCGGCATGCCTGATTACTGGCGCAAGCATGGGTTTCCAAGCCACTGCCGGGCGATTGGTGATGATGACTTCTATTGTGAGTGATGGTATCGACCACCGGGCATTAGTGCTGCTGTGCAGGAAAATTCTCAAGAAACTCGAATCCTGTTAACCGCCGGTACACTGGCGCTTGATCCTGTCAGACAAAGCGTTACCTTGAGCGGCCGCCGGGTCACCTTGGGAGGTCGGGCCTGGAATCTGTTGTATCAGCTGATGCAGCATCCTCAGCAATTACAGAGCAAGACGTCGCTGATAACCACTGTGTGGGAAGGGCGGCCGGTTTCTGAGGGTGTGCTGACCACGGCCATGAAGCAACTGCGCAAGGCGATCAGCGACCCGACCAGAAAGCCTGTCTATATCGAAACGGTGCATAAAAAGGGTTACCGTTTCCTGCTGCCTGTGGAAATCAAGCAGATAGCGTTTGATGATCAGAGTGATGAGCCAACGGGAGGGCTTGTTGCACTCTCCAGGGATACCAGAACCCTGCAGATCGTCAGTCTGGTGTGCGCCGTCGTAGCGGTGCTGCTGATCGGCTATTTCCTGGGAGGCTGGTGGCAGGTGAGTGATCAGGCTGCTGACGGTCAAAACCAGGCTGTGGTGTCAGAGTTTGCGCCGGATGCCAAATCAATCGCCGTGCTACCGTTTGTCGATTTGTCACCGGAAGGAAACCAATCCTATTTCAGTGATGGTGTTTCTGAAGAGTTGCTGAATGTTTTTGCCGGTGTGGATGGGTTGAAGGTGGCCTCACGCACATCCGCATTTGCCTTTAAAAGTGATGAACAGGCAGATATCCCGTCAATTGCCAGGCAGCTGAATGTCAGATATGTATTGGAAGGCAGCGTGCGCAAGGCCGGCGATTCCATCCGGGTAACCGCTCAGTTGATCGACGGACTCAGTGATGTGCACATGTGGTCGAAAACCTATGATCGTGACTTCGATGTGGAAAATGTTTTCGATATCCAGGATGACATTTCCTCCATTATTCTCAGCGAGCTGCTGGGCCGGCTGGACAGTGAAGGCAATGCCCGCATGGCTTCGGTGACTGCCGATACCGACAACATAGATGCTTATGATCTTTATCTTAAAGCCAATGCGCTGTTCATAGCCCGCGGCAATGACAACATCCGCCAGAGTGTGCAGCTGTTTGAACAGGTGGTTGAAATTGACCCTACATTTGCCAGGGCCTGGGCAGGCCTGGCGGCAGCAGCGGCAACTGCACCCTCCTGGGGAGTCAGTGACCGGGATTACCTGCAGATAGCTGAAGATGCGGCAAATCACTCAATAACTTTGGATCCGGAACAGGCGCTGCCCTATGCAGTGCTTGGCAACATCCAAAATAACCAGTTGCGCCCCGACTTTGAAAAAGCCCTGCGGGTACTGGGTGAGGCGATAAAACGTAATCCGAATAATCCATCGGCGTATATGTGGCGGGGCGTTACTCTGCGCCTGTTGGGCTATTTTGAGCGTGCGCTGGCCGATTTTGAGGCCTGCCTGGCGGTCGATCCGGCTTATCGCAACTGCCGGTCACACGCTGAGGTCACCTATATGGCCATGGGAAACGTTGAAAAAGCCCGTGAATTGTGGGTCGCTAACAGCGAACTGGGCGCAAGGGGCATCAGCCACCCATTGCTGAATTACTTTGCCAAAAACGGGAATCACCCCATAGTGCTTGCCATGCTGCAGAACCAGACCAGGAATCAATTCGTTGAGGAGTGGATGGTCGAACCGATATTCCAGGCGTGGACTGATCCGGAATACGACCGTGAAGCCGGCTATGAGCAGGTATATACCAGAATGCAGGAGCTGGGGTTTGATCCTCTTAAGAACCCCGGTACTGCCTGGTTTATATGGATTGCTTTTGGTAATTACGAGGACGCTCAGCCGGTAGGCAGCCGGTTTTACTGGGGTACTACCATTGATGAGTTCAAATCTTCTCCTCATCGTAAACGGCTGTTGAATGAAATCGGTATGCCGGAATATTGGCGCAGACACGGCTTCCCTGAGCATTGCCGTGCGGTTGGCGATGACGATTTTGAATGCCTGTAGGAGGGACAGTCGAATGTCGATTAAGCGAACAGTGCCTGTGTTGAAAGTTGATGATATGCATGCTGCCAGACAATTCTATTGCGACATGCTGGGTTTCCAAGAATTATTCAGGAATCAGCCTACAGAGCATGCCAATCCGGCTTATGTGGGTTACAGAAGAGATACGGCTGTGCTGGATGTTTCATCATTCAGCGGTGATGGGGTATCCGGTGTGGTGGTTAATCTGGTGGTTGAGGATGTAGATGCTTTGTTTGCAGAGTTCAAAAGCAGGGGAGTTCAAATCAGTCTGCCGCCCGTAGACCAGACCTGGGGTGTACGGGAAATGCACCTTGAAGATCCATCAGGTAATAAATTGCGCTTCTGTCAGTAATGAACAGGCTACAAATTGACCACCAGGTCAACCACCAGTTGATCACCCACACGATTCAATAAACCGTTGTTTACCAGCGATTCCACCTGTTCGGCAGCAGCGCGACTGTCAACCAGCAGCGCTTTGGCCAGCCATTGCGCGGCCTGCTCCGGCATATTCCCATTAACACGCGCTTCGCGCTGATTGGGTTTGAGCTTTACCGAGGCCTGCAGTTGGATATCGCCGTGGGGTGTGGTCAGGTTGAATTGTTCCAGTTTGAATTCCGGCTGGGCGGCCAGCAGGCCCGCCAGCGCCAGCAGGGCACCCGGGCTCTGCGGGTTCTGCTGTTGCGCATTCAGCCATTGCAGTAGGGCGATGCGGTCGATGGAAACCGCTTCGGCTGCCAGTTGCAGTGGGCCGGTCTGTTCCGGCTGGCCGGCAAGCTTTAGCTGGCCGGCATCAATGCTCAGCTGAATCGGATGGTCAGCAGGCCACTGGAGATTAAAGTTCAGTTGTTCAACGGCCTGATCCAAGGCCTCACTGCCAGCGGGCAGCCAGCGCAATTGATCAGCCTGGATTGCCATGCTGCCGTCGAGCAATGGATCAGCAGGCTGTGTCAGCAAAACCTCTGTCATCAGATTTGCCCAGTCCAATTGCCAAATGCCCAGGTTCAGCATCCCGGAGGGCAGCTGGGCCGTGGTATCCAGCGCCGGGTTGCCCAGTGAGCCCTGCAGCAGTAGCTGAGCATCGTCATCGGTCTGGCTGATGGACCATAGGCCGGTAGCTTCAAGCAGGAAGTCGTTGGGAATGCCCTGTATTACCTGATACCGCCCGTTCAATCCGACTTTTCCGCTCAACGGCAAATTGCTGATTGCAGGGGTGTCAACTTTACCCTGGAAGCGGGTAATGCCTGCACCTGCCGGGTTAAGCCATAAAAGGCCGTGTGTGAAAGCCAGGTCTACAGCGATGCCGGATGTGCTGTTATTCTGCAGTGTGCTGTGCCACCAGCCCTTACGCCATTCAGGCGCTTGCTCCAGTGAGGCAAACTGTGCATCCAATTGTGAGCGCACCATATGCCCGATAATTCCTGGCAGCAGTAACAGCAGCAGTGCAAAAACTACAGCAACGATGATCCATTTGCGTTTATGCTTTACGTTGGTACTCATGACGAGAATTAAATCTGTGGTGCGGCAATCGGCACATAATAACGTAAACGATGATTCTGTCCCGGCGGCAGTTCGGCAATTGCTGCATGAAGGTGTGGTCGAGATGAATCTGGAGGCAAAGATTGATCAGCAGGTGCAGGCAGCACTGCTGCGCTATGCCAGCGAATTATTGCGCTGGAACAAGGCCTATAACCTGACCGCAGTTACGGATTTACAAGCCGTGGTCACCCGGCATCTGCTGGACAGCCTGAGTGTTTTGCCGTTCCTTAAGCCTGGTCTGACAGTTGATGTTGGCACCGGTGCGGGGCTGCCTGGAATTCCACTGGCGCTGGCGCTTCCGGAGCAGCCCTTTGTGCTGTTGGACAGCAACGGCAAGCGGATGCGGTTTCTGGCGCATATTCAAAGAATATTATCGATCTCTAATATCGAACTGATAACAGCACGTGCAGAACAATGGTCAACCCGGCAGCAGATTGTTCAGGTGGTAACCAGGGCGTTTGCACCCATATCCAGACAGTTGGAATGGTGTGCTGAGCTGATTCAACAGGACACCGTTTTATTGGCAATGACCGGTAAAAATGAACCGGCACAATTGCGCAATTGGCCTGCAGGGTATACGCTGCGCCATTCGCAGGCGTTGGCGGTGCCCGGTACACAGGCTGCGCGACACCTGCTGGAAATAATCAGAGCATAACAAGTTAACTCACACGACACGTAAAGCATGACGGAAATCATCGCTATCGCCAATCAAAAAGGCGGCGTGGGCAAGACCACGACAGCCATAAATCTGACCGCCGGCCTGGTTGGCATGCGGCACAATGTGCTGTTGTGTGATCTGGATCCACAGGGCAACGCAACCGTTGGGCTGGGTGTTGATACCGCTGAATTAAACAACACGGCCTGCGAGGTATTGCTGGGCGAGTGTGAATTGCCGCAGGCGCTGGTACGGGTGCGCATGGAAGATTCCAGACACCGTCTGGACCTGCTGCCTGCCAACGGTGATTTAACTGCTGCTGAAGTGGAGCTGACCCGCCAGGACGGCAGTGAAACACGTCTGCGGAATATTCTGCAGGCGCTCGACGGGCAATATGATTTTGTCATTCTGGACTGCCCGCCTGCGCTGAATCTGTTGAATTTGAATGCGCTGACATCGGCACACTGCATTCTGATTCCCATGCAGTGTGAGTATTACGCCATGGAAGGGCTGACAGCGCTGCTGGATACGATTGGCCAGATTCAGTCATCGGTGAATCCGGAACTGCGTATAGAAGGAATCGTACGCACCATGTTTGATGTTCGTAATAATCTGTCCAATGAAGTTTCCCGGCAGCTGGGTGAGCATTTCGGCAACAAACTCTACAGGACATTGATACCCAGGAATGTAAGATTGGCAGAAGCGCCCAGTTTTGGCGAGAGCGTACTGCAGTATGATCCCAGTTCACGTGGTGCACTGGCCTATCTGGGACTGGCAGGCGAGTTTTTGCGCCGCCGGGAAGCAAGAATTAATCAGAACAGTCAATGAGTAAGAAAACCAAGAAGAAACCCGCATCCAGGTCTGCCGGCGCTTCCGCACGTCCGGTCAAACGTCAGGCGCTGGGGCGCGGCCTGGGCGCCATGCTGGCCAGGAATCAGCAACAGGCTCAGGACGATGCGGCCAGTCTGCGCGATCTGCCGGTCGATCTGATTCAGCCGGGGCGTTATCAGCCGCGTTCGGTAATGGACCCGGGTAAGCTGCAGGAGCTGGCCGATTCGATAAAAGCACAGGGTGTTGTCCAGCCGGTCATCGTACGGCCGGTAGATGCCGGTTCGGGTTACGAGCTGATTGCCGGAGAGCGGCGCTGGCGGGCGGCTCAGATCGCCGGCTTAAGAGAAATTCCCGCCGTCATTCGTCAGGTATCTGATGAAATGACGGTGGCGATGGCGCTGATTGAGAATATTCAGCGGGAAGATCTGAATCCGCTGGAGGAGGCCAATGCATTACAGCGGTTGATTGATGAGTTTGACATGACTCACCAGCAAGCAGCCGAAGCGGTCGGTCGTTCGCGCGCATCGGTCAGTAATCTGCTGCGGTTGCAGGATTTGCCACCGGCAGTTCAGGAACTGCTGGAAACCCGTGAGCTGGACATGGGGCACGCACGCGCATTATTGGCGCTGCCGGAGGGTAAACAGCTGGCAGCCGCCAGAAAAGTGGTACAGCTGCGCCTGAGCGTGCGTTCTACTGAACAGCTGGTGCGTAACCTGCTGGCGAAGGCCAGTGACGGTGGGCCATCAAAATCACGGCCTAAGACTGACCCTGATATTGTACGTCTGGAGCAGGAGTTGAGTGATTTGGTCGGCGCAGTGGTTAATATCAGGCAGCAAAGCAAGGGGCGTGGGGAACTGCGGATCGGCTATAACAGCCTGGATGAACTGGAAGGCATTCTGGAGCATATCCGCAAACAGTAAATTCATTTGAAATACTGGCGCAACGCAAATTTTCACGTTATACTTAGCGGTCTTTGTCCACGAAATTACAAAACGGCCAAACAGACATGAAACCAGATATACATCCAGAATACCGTGCGGTTGTGTTCCAGGATATTTCGAGCGATTTCTCGTTCCTGACACGTTCAACCATCCGCACCAAAGATACGATCAAATGGGAAGACGGTGAAGAGTATCCGCTGGTCAAGGTGGAAATCTCCAGCAAGTCACATCCTTTCTACACCGGTCAACATAAAATTGTCGATTCCGGTGGACGGGTCGATAAATTCAAGCGGCGTTACGGCGGCTGAAAAAATAACGGATAAATCCTGCGAAAAGCCCGCCTCTGATGCGGGCTTTTTGCTGATTGCCGGTCTATGCTGACATGTAATTGTTACATCAGCATGCAATGATCAAATGCTGGCATAATGTAAACAGACAAGAGCAGGTGCTGAAAACCCTGATCGGGGTTGTGCTGATCAGGTTGCCGGGTGTAACCCGGTTTTCGCTGCAGACATCGAAGTGTGCAGACAACAAGACAATTTGGAGATGCAACAGTGAGTGAACGGACCATACGTATAAGTGATGAAGCAGCAGGCAAAGTACTGGAGGCGCCGGTAATCAGTGGCAGTGAGGGTGACCCGACCATTGATATCGCCAAGCTGTACAAAGAACTGGGTTACTTCACTTATGACCCTGGTTATTCCGTTACCGCCAGTTGTTCCAGTGATATCACCTTTATCGATGGGGCGCAGGGTATTCTGCGTTATCGCGGCTATCCCATTGAGCAGCTGGCCGAGCGCAGCAATTTTGTTGAAGTCGCTTATCTGCTGTTGTACGGCGAATTGCCGAGCGCGACCGAATTCAGCGAATTTGAACGGGATATCACCTATCACACCATGGTGCATGATCAACTGAACACCTTTATCAAAGGTTTCCGTTATGACGCGCACCCAATGGCCATCATGGCAGGTATCACCTCATCTCTGGCCGGCTTTTATCATGATCAGATGGATATTGATGATCCGGAGCAGCGTAATCTGGCTGCCAAACGCCTGATTGCCAAGATGCCGACCATCGCCGCTGCGGCTTATCGCCATCATGTTGGCTGGCCCATCTGTTATCCACGCAACAGCCTGAACTATTGTGAACGGTTTCTGGATTTGATGTTTTCCGTGCCGGCTGAACCATACAAGGTTAACCCGGTTGCGGCACGTGCGCTGGACCTGCTGTTTATCCTGCATGCCGATCATGAGCAGAATGCCAGTACTTCGACTGTAAGACTGGTCGGCAGCACCGGTGCCAATCCCTATGCCTGTGTATCAGCAGGAATTTCAGCACTGTGGGGACCTGCGCATGGCGGTGCTAATGAAGCCGTGCTGAGAATGCTGAATGAAATCGGTGATGTCAGTCAGGTAGGCAAATACATCGACAAAGCCAAAGACCGTGATGATCCGTTCCGGTTAATGGGTTTCGGGCATCGGGTCTACAAGAATTATGATCCGCGCGCGGAAATCATCCGTAAGGCCTGCCACGATGTGCTGGCCGACCTGGGAGTGACCGATCCTCTGTTGGATCTGGCCATGAAGCTGGAAAAAATTGCCCTGGAAGATGATTATTTCGTACAGCGCAAACTGTATCCGAACGTCGACTTCTATTCAGGCATTATCTATAAAGCGCTGGGCATTCCGACCAGTATGTTTACTGTGATGTTCGCCATCGGGCGCACGGTGGGCTGGGTGTCCCAATGGCTGGAACAGAGCGCCAACCCGGGCCGTATCGGCCGCCCACGGCAGGTCTATACCGGTAAGCAGCAGCGCGATTATCAGGCGATCGACCAGCGCGGCTGATCGTCAATCTGAGGCTCTCTCAGCAAATACTCCACTTCCGTCGGGGTTGCCCGGCGTTGTGGCCGCCCATCGACCGGGCTGGGTGGAGCCTGGCGTTGATCCAAGGTGGTGAACAGGCATAGCTCGATGACCTGTCCGGCCTGTTCAACGCATAAGATTTCCAGCGTGCGAAAGCCGTTATCGTGCCAGCGGATCCGTCTTGATTCCTGTTCGAAGGCGATATTTTTGTCATACAGGTAGCGCGGTATTTCATCCGGATCATCACTGAACAGATGCAATGTAATGCGGCTGTGCCGGTCAGCTGTGCCTTCCAGTACCGGGCCCACCAGCTTGGGTTTGAATGCGCTGAAAAAGCTCATGGCATCCAACGCTGAACTGCGCAGCTTGTGCTGAGTTTGATTGTGATCATCACCACCATACAGTCGCTGGTAGGCGCGTAATTCGTGTTCAATTTCGATGTTGCTGGGTAATTGCTGGCGTGTGCATTTCATGCCCAACCGTTCCGCAGCTTTACGCTTGGCAGAGCCATAGTTGCGCTGGCTTTCGGTGGCGATGATGCGGGCAGCTTCCTGGGCGATGGATTGACGCTGATGGGCAGATTTTTTGTTGCGCATGGCCGTAACTCCTGCTCAATAATGACTGGAACCTGCGCCAGGCATTATCGTTGGTGTTAGTGCGCCGGTTCCTGAAAGTGCTTGAAACATTAAATTTGAGTTGTTTGCTGGCTACTCCTTGCGTTGGAACCTTTGTTTAATAATAAATCCAAATAAAAATTTGTCTAGCCCGCAACGGCAGTACAGCTGCGGGTTAAAAAGTTGAGTGGTCAGAAAATATCGTACGGATTAACGGCCTCTTCGTCGTCTTCAACCGGTCTGGAGCGCTGCCGCAATTCGCTCAGCAGGCTGGCGGCCACCAGCTCGCGCATGGCGCCCGGAATGCCCGGCTCAGTCAGTTCTCCGGTCTCCTGATCAACCCAGATCTGTGCAACACCAAGGGGCATGGCCGGAGGCAGATTGGGGGATTCGTTCAGGGCAACCCGCATATAATCGATCCAGATAGGCAGGGCCGCCTGGCCGCCCAGCTCCGACCTGCCCAGTGGCTGAAAATTGTCAAAGCCAACCCAAACCGAAGTGGCGATATCGCTGTTATATCCTGAGAACCAGGCATCGCGCTGGTCATTGGTGGTACCGGTTTTCCCGGCCAGATCCTGCCGTTCCAGCTGCAGTGCTTTGACCCCGGTACCACGTTTGATGACGTCTGCCATCATTGAACGCACCAGGAAAACAGTGGGTGCGGGAATCACTCTTGGACGGTAGTCAGGAATCGGCGGACCGTACTGCATCTGGTTGTCTAAAGCAGCAGTAGCTATCTGTGGGGCAGCATCATCCAATGGCGCTGCGTCTGAAACTATCTGCTCGCCACTGACCTCCGATGATGCCGTCTGAATTACCAGAGGTGTCAAAGACTCTTCAGTTTCTGTGTCTGTGGGTTCAGGCGCTGAGATCACCGGACAAACATCACAATGTTGTACCGGGGGCGGTGAGAATACGATGTTGTCCATCTGGTCGCGAACCTCGGCCAGCCAGGTCGGCTGCACAGCATATCCACCATTGGCCAGCACTGCGTAACCGGTGACCATATTCAGTGGTGTCAGATTGGCACTGCCGAGCGCCATGGAAAGGTTTTCCGGTAACTCTTCCTGGTCAAAGCCGAACTGGCTGATAAACCTGCGCGCGGGCCGGATACCGATATCCTCGAGGATACGCACCGAAATCAGGTTGCGGGAATGTACCATGGCTTCGCGCAGCCGGGTGGGCCCATAGAACGTGCGGCTGAAATTTTGTGGTTTCCAGGCTTCAATATCGCCACCGCCACGAAACACTACCGGTGCATCATTAATAACGGTGGCAGGGTGATATCCCGAATTAATAGCGGCAGCGTAAATGAATGGTTTAAAGCTGGATCCCGGTTGGCGTTTGGCCTGGGTAACCCGGTTGAATTTGCTGTATTGAAAATCCAGCCCGCCGACCAGTGCCTGAACCTCTCCGGTTTCAGCTTCCAGTGAAACCAGGGCAGACTGTGCTTCGGGTATCTGGCTTAATACCCAGTTGCCGTCATCTGCACGGCGGATGCGAACGATATCACCACGCGCCAGAACAGTGTCCACCTGTTCCGGCACAGGTCCTCGGCTGTCCCGTGAGAGCAGCGGTTGCGCCCATAACATGCTGTCCAGGGTCAGCGGTACGGTTTGCCCGTCACTCAAGTACAGCAGTGCCAGCTCACTGTCGACATCCACCACTAATGCCGGGATCAAACCGGCCACCGGCAACCTGCCGGCCAAAGCATCTGTCCAGGTAGCTGCGGTTGCATCGTCGGCCAAATCGATATGCGCTTCCGGTCCCCGCCAGCCATGCCGCTGGTCATAAGCGAGCAGGCCGGTGCGGATGCTTTCCTGGGCAGCGCGCTGTTTATCGGCTTGAATGGTTGTGATCAGTTTCAGGCCGGATTCGTAGATGCCGTCACCATAAGTCTCCAATGCCCAGCGGCGCGCCATTTCGGCCAGATAAGGTGCGCTTACTTCAATGGCGGTGCCGTGGTTGAATGCGCTGACCGGTTCTGCCAGAGCCTGTTGATGTTCCTCAGGCGTTATGTAATTCAGTTCCAGCATGCGGTTCAGCACATAGTTGCGCCGGTTTTTGGCAATTGCCGGGTTGGTTATAGGGTTAACCCTGGATGGGCGCTGAACAGTGCCGGCAATCATCGCCATTTGTGCAATAGTGAGTTCAGCCGGCCTTTTTCCATAATAAACCTGCGCCGCGGCAGTTACGCCATAGGCGCGGTGGCCCAGGAAAATTTTGTTCAGATACAATTCCAGGATTTCATCTTTGCTGATTTCCCGCTCAATCCTCAGCGCCAGCATGATCTCCTTGATTTTGCGGATGTAGGTTTTTTCCGAGGAAAGGAAAAAGTTTCGCGCCAGCTGCTGGGTGATGGTGCTGCCGCCCTGGCCTTTTTCGCCGGTTCGGATTAACTCAAGCCCTGCCCGGGTAATGCCTTGCCAGTCAATTCCGGGATGGTGATAAAAACGGTCATCTTCGCTGGAGATGAAAGCCTGTTTAAGCTGGTCGGGAAGTTCTTCAATGGGTGTCGGAATGCGGCGCTTTTCTCCGAAAACCGAAATAACCTTGCCTTCAATGGAGTATACCGTCAGCGGGCTTTGCAGCTGTAGATCACGCAGAACTTCGGTATCGGGCAGCTCCGGTGCAAATCGCAGCCATATGCCGACAATGGCGATGGTCAGCAATAACACGCCCAGCAGGGTCATGCGTGCAGACCAGCGGAGCATAAACAGCAAAGTTGATCGTTTCATCTGATTTATCGGCAGTGGCTGAGGTTGTTGATTATGGACAACAGATTTATGGGTCCTGTTCTGTAACAGCTAGGATAACAATCTGAATCGGGCAATGCCATGTCAGGATGTTTCAAGATTAAACAGCAAATATGCGTTCACAGCCGGTGAAATCATGCTGTGGTGTCCAGGTTAGGATATGAATGGCTGATTCCCAGGCTGTGCAAGCGCTTTCATGTGTATAAAAATCAGGGGTTTAAAACCGCTAACCAGCCTTTAACAACATTATTTTTTCTTTACAAAACCTTCACATTTGTGGTGTATAAAGCCAAAAGAATACATGGAAGAAAAAGTAAACAGTTGTTTATTTCCAGTAGGTTGGCCATAATACTTAAAAGCTAGTTAAGCTTTATTAGGTAACTTTACATACACTGACCAGGGCAGGGAGGCAATTGAACCTCTTTAAGACCAAAAAACGCCATCAGCTAGGCATCGATATTGGCTCCAGCTCAGTCAAGCTGGTTGGTATTGAACCGTCTGGCGGCAGTTATACCATTAGTCATCTGGCGGTCGAAGCGCTGCCGGAAGGCTCTGTGATCAACGACACTATTAAAGATACCGGCCAGGTTGCTGAGGCAATACGGCGTGCATGGTATCACAGTGGTGCCAAAACAAAAGAGTGCGTGCTGGCTGTTCCGGGTTCCTCCGTGATTACCCGTCAGCTGTTTTTCCCGCGGGAAATGACCGAGCAGGAAATGGAAAGCCAGATCGAAATCGAAGCTGCTCAGCACGTACCCTATGCACTGGATGAAGTCAGTCTTGATTTTCAGGTAATTGGCGAATCCCCCAGTGACAGCAACCAGGTGGAGGTGCTGCTGGCAGCATCACGTTCTGAAAATATCAGCATACTGGAATCAGTGCTTGAAGAAGCGGGTTTAACCACTGGAACCGTGGATGTGGAAACCTTCGCGCTGGGTAATGCGTACAGTGCGCTGGTGGAAACCAATACATTGCGCAGCCAGACGGTGGCCGTCATTGATATTGGTGCATCCAACATGATTATGGTTGTCATGCACAACAAACGCATGCTGTATACCCGCGATCTGGGATTCGGTATGCGTCAGTTCGAAGAAGAAGTACATCGCCAGATGGGTAGTGAAACCCTGATTGCTGACTTGCTGACCATGGACGGGGACGGCGTTGATGATGCCGAACATAACTTATTGGAACCGTTCCGTGAGCAGCTGATTCAGCAAATAGGACGGGCATTGCAGTTTTTTGCTTCAGCCAGCCAGTATCAGCCGGTGGACAGTATTGTACTGACCGGTGGCGGCGCCCGGTTACCCCGATTGGCCCCAAGTCTGCAGAAAGACCAGGGGTTGACCTGCCATGTAGCCGATATTCCCGGCGACATGCGCCTGAGCAATAGAGTATCCAATCGCTTGGCGAAAGCTCAGGGGCCGGCATTGATGATGGCAATGGGGCTGGCATTGCGAGGGTATGAATAAATGTATTCCCTGAACTTATTACCCTGGCGTCAGCAGCGCCGTCGCGAACGTCAAAGAAGATTCGTTGCGATTTTGGGGTTAACCGCTATTGGTGCATTTTTATTGGTACTGGCAGGCAGCTGGTGGGTAGGCTCGCAGGTTAAAGGACAGCAGAGCCGCAACGTATATTTGCAGAACGAGATTCGTAAACTTGATCTGCAGATTACCGAAATCGAAGACCTGGAAGCAGAGCGCACCCGGTTGCTGTCTCGCAAGGCCGTGATTGAGGAACTGCAGGTCAGCCGCACGCTGATGGTGCACTTGTTTGATCAGCTGTCACGGACTGTTCCGGAAGGTCTGCGCTTGACCAAAGTGGCTCAACAGGGTCAGATTCTGACACTGGAGGGAATGACTCAATCCAATGCGCGGGTTTCCACCTATCTGCGTAATCTGGAACGCTCGGACTGGCTGCACAATCCGGAATTGGTCATTATCGAGGTCGATGATGACGGCACGCCGGATCAACCATATTCCTTCAGGGTAAGGGCTCGCCTGGCATCACCGCAACAGATTGCCCAGGAAGAATTACAGGCTGAACAGGCACTGCAGATCGATGATGGGAGTGCCACATGAACCTGAACCAAATTCGTGACCTGGATTTTTCAGATTTAGGTAACGCACCACTGGGTGGCCGCGTGTTTGTGCTGGCCCTGGTGGTGATCGTTATTGTCGTCTTGGGTTATATGTTGCAAATCAAAGATCAGCGCGCTGCCCTGCAGACTGCCGAACAGACAGAGGTTCGGCTGCGCGGTGAGTTCGAGGATAAACAACAAAAAGCGGCCAACCTGGAAGACTACAAAATCCAGCTGGCAGAAATGCAGGATTTACTGCAGACCATGTTGCGTCAGTTACCCGGTAAGACTGAAATGCCGGAACTGTTGATCGATATTTCTCAGACTGCGCTGGCTACCGGTATTGAAAACCAGTTGTTTGAGCCGCGCTCGGAAGCGCTGCAGGGATTTTATGCTGAGCGCCCGATCAGTATTCGCATGCTGGGCAATTACCATCAGTTTGGCCAGTTTATCAGTGGTGTGGCTTCACTACCGCGAGTGGTGATTTTGACCATGAATGATATCGAACTGGAGCCGGTTGCAGGTGGAGCTTTTGGCCGGGATTTGAAACTGGAAGGCACCATTAAGACTTATCGCTATCTGGATGAAGAAGAGCTGCTGGCACAGCAGTCTACCGAGGCAGCACAATGAGTCGGCGTCAGATCATCTCCAGAGTATTTCAAGTTGTGTTGCTGGGTATTTTGCTGAGTGCCTGTGAAAGCCGGCAAAATGATCTCAATCAGTATGTCAGCTCGGTGTTACAGCGGCCGGCAGACCCGATTGAGCCGGTTCCTTCCATTCTGGTCAGTGACAGTTTCAGTTACGACCCTACAGATTTGCGTGATCCATTCCTGGTTGAAACCAGAAGTGAAATAGCCGTCGGCGGCGGGGACGGTCCCCGGCCTGACCCGGACCGCAGGAAAGAATACCTGGAGCGATTCCCGTTGGATACGCTGCAGATGGTGGGCACCCTGGCCCGCTCGGAAACCGATAACTGGGGTTTAATCCAGGATACCGACGGTGTGATTCATCGGGTATCGGAAAATAATTATCTGGGCCAGAACCATGGCCGCGTAAGTGCTGTGCTTGCTGATCGTGTGATTCTGATTGAACTGTTGCCGGATGGTAACGGTGGCTGGCTGGAGCGTGAAGCCAGTCTCAGCATTGAAGATCAAATATAGGCAAGCGGCAAGCATTGGGCAAAACTGAGGTATAGCATGTTTACTTTGTTTCGATTGACATCCAAGACCAGACGGAACCACTGGCAGCGACAGATATTGCGTTGTTGTGCCGTCACTGTTTTGCCTGTCGCATTCGGGTTTGCCAACCTGCAGGCTCAGACGAATGAGTTGCTGGAAGTGCGTTATGAAAATCTTTCCGATGGGGGAGATTTTGTCTTCACTCTGGCAGAGCCGGTCGACTCACCGCTGGTTTTCCTGACAGATGACCCGCCTCGGGCAGTGCTTGAGCTGAGTGATACCTATACGGAACTGCCGGCCAGCCCAATTGTATTGTCCAGTGATCCGGTGCGCTCCTATACCACCATCTCTGATGGTCAGCGTACCCGGATTATCGTTGATCTGATGCAGGTTGCCGCCTATGAAGTCGATTCAGCCGGTAACCAGGTGGTATTACATTTATCAACTGCGCCGGTAGCTGTGGTTGATGAACCTCCGGCAGCACAGCCGGTGGCAACAGGCAGTACCTCGGTAGCCGATTTCTCCGATGACAATGACAACGATGATTACTCTGCGTCCAGCAGCTTTGGCGGTGCGGAAATATTGGATATTGATTTCAGACGAACTGCTGAAGGTGGGGGCAGGTTGATTCTGGATCTTTCCGACAATGGCGTCAGCTCGGCAGTCAATGAAAGAGGCAACCGCCTGCTGGTTGACCTGTTCAACACCAGTGTGCCCAATAATCTGCAAAAGACATTGGATGTGATGGATTTTGCCACACCGGTTATGCGTATCAGCACCGAAGAGGTCAGTGGCTCAGCACGTACTGTTCTGACAGTCAGGGGTGAATACACCCATGATGCCTATGCTGATGGTGATGCATTCATCGTTGAGGTGAATCCGGTTGTGGTGGCTACCGCCGGCTCCGAAGACACTGACATTGTTGATCAGTTGTTTGAAAACCGCAATTATGACGGTGATCAGGTTACCTTCAATTTCCAGGACATACCGGTCAGGTCTGTGCTGCAGCTGATTGCTGATGTTTCCGATTTGAATATTGTGGTTTCCGACTCAGTGGTTGGAAACGTAACCCTGCGCTTGACCAACGTACCATGGGATCAGGCACTTGATCTGGTACTGGATACCAAAAACCTGGACAAACGCGAAAACGGCAATGTTATCTGGGTAGCGCCGGCCGGTGAAATTGCGGCACGTGAACAGCAACTGCTGCAGGCACAGCAGGACAAGATTGAGCTGGAGCCGCTGCGCACTGCTATTGTGAGTATCAGTTATGCGCAGGCAACCGAATTGCGTGACCTGATCGAATCGGCATCCGAAGAAGGTGATGATCGTGGGTTGCTGTCTTCGCGTGGTTCAGTCAGTGTCGATGAGCGTACCAACACCCTGCTGATTACCGACACCAGCGAACGTCTGGAAGAAATCCGGGCGCTGGTCGGTGAGCTGGATCGTCCGGTCCGGCAGGTATTGATCGAATCGCGCATAGTCATTGCCAATGATGACTTTTCTCATGAATTAGGCGTGCGTTTCGGCGTGAGTGCTACCGGTGAAGCGGGTAACGGCAGTGTCTTTACCACCTCGGGCACCATTACGGCGACCGATCAGCAAAATAATCTGGCCCTGAGAAACCGCCTGGCAGCAGGTGGCAGCGGTTCCAGTCTGCCTAATTTCATCGATGATCCGATTAACGGCAACGGCATTCTAGCGCCGTCGCTGGATAACCGCCTGAATGTCAATCTGCCGGTGACCAGTCCGGCGGGCAGCCTGGGCTTCAGTGTACTGGCGGCAGATTATCTGTTGGATCTGGAATTGTCTGCGCTGGAAACAGAAGGGCGCGGTGAAACCATATCCACGCCACGCGTGGTAACTGCCAATCAGGCAGAAGCATTTATCCAGCAGGGTGTGGAAATACCGTTTGAACAATCAACATCATCAGGCGCTACCGCGATTCAGTTCCGTGAGGCAGTGCTGGAATTGCGCGCCACGCCACTGATTACACCTGATAATCGGGTACAGCTGAGTCTGACAGTCAAGCAGGATACCGTTGGTGAGATTTTCCCGACGGCTCAGGGTGGTTCGGTACCATCTATTGATACCACTGAGTTAAGCACCCGGGTGCTTGTCGAGAATGGCCAGACCATTGTGCTGGGCGGCATTTTCCAGGAGGACAAGCTGTTTACCAATGACAAGGTTCCGTTGCTGGGGGATGTGCCGGTACTGGGGGCCTTATTCCGGCGTCGCTCCAACAGCAACAACAAGAACGAATTGTTGATTTTCATTACCCCGACAATTCTGGATGACAGAATTGCAGAGCGGAATTGATGGGATCAGGTTGCTGATCCCGGCAAATCAATACAGCTCTGACACTACTAATTTCATGTTACAGGCCAAAAATCGAGTAAAGGATTTAAATTCATGAAGGCTATTAATATTTTGCGTTCTCTGGCAGCTATTTCGCTGATTGCTGTGCTTGCGGCCTGTGGCGGCGGACCTGCCGGAACCGGTGGCGGCACTCAGCCTCAGAATCCGCCGACCATTCGAATTACATCCACCGGCACCACCCTGCCTGCCAATCCAACCGGCCTGTTACCCAACCTGGATCTGGCGATTACCGTGCAGTTGACTGTGCTGGTTCGGACCGCAGCTGGTACTGCAGTTCCAGACGGCACGGTGGTCAACATGACCACCAACAATGCAGCAGTGGGAACACTGTCGGTGGGTGATGATCCGGCAACACCGGCAGTCAATGAGTTTATCGGTCAATTCGCAACAATCAGTACCGGTACCAGCGGTGGTAACGCGACATTCTTCTTCACTTCAGGAGCAGTTACCGGGACAGCTGTATTAACGGCATCTTCGGCAGACCCGGCCACTGGAACCAACTTAACAGCAACTATCAATATGACGGTTAACCCTGTAGTGGATCCGCAGGATAGAGTCAATCTGACACTGACTGATTCGACCCTGCCGCTGAACACATTTGGTGTGGCACCGTTTGTAGGATCACCGTTTCTTGCAGAAGTCGGTATTCAGTTCCGCGGTGCCGATGGCCAGCTGGTTAATCCAGCCGGTGATGAATTCGGAATCAGCATTGCGCCGGCGACCGTAGCTACCTATTCAACGCCGGACGATCCAACCACAGATGATATTAATGAGTTTGTGCTGTTCATGGTCAATGGTCCTGCGCCGGCGGCTGGTGGCGCTACCTCGGTGTTCATCAACGCTAGCAATACACCGGGTACCGCAACATTAACCGTGACCGGAACCGACCCGGTGACCAATGAAAACTTTAGCAATTCAGTTACCGTTACGGTAGCTGAAGGTCCGGCCAACGGTGTTCCGGCATCAGTAGCCGTACCGATACCTGCCACGCCGATATTTGTTCAGGGAATCGGTGGAAACACCGTACTTACCATTGAATCTCTGTTGCTGGATGGCGGCGGCCAGGCAGCAGATGATCCGTCTGACACCGGTGATTTCAATAATGTGCTGGTAGATTTGGCTTCGCCTGATCCGAATGGCTCCATGATCAGTGGTACCAATGCAGCTGGAGCACCTGTCAGTGGCAGCACAATCGCAATTGATACAGTCAACGGCTTCGGCAACTTTGCCTTTACCAGCGGCACCACACCGGGTCCGCATATTCTGACGGTTACCGGTGATAGTGCAGATAACAACGTGGACAACGGTATCCAGAGCCCTGTCAGTAATACCGGTACAGTGATTGTCGGTGACGGTGAGCTGGCCAGTATTGTGTTGACTTCTGACGTGTTTGCCGGCGTTCCTGAAGTATCTGAGTCAGTAATGGCCGGTACTGCGCCTGGCACACTGATGTTACCTGTGGGCGCAATTGCCAATGACCGGTTCGGTGCACCGGTTCTGCCGGGCACACCGATTATTTTCGGTAAAGTAGATGCGCCGATCATAGAAGCTATTCCAACCACATTTGTATTTTCCGGCTTTGACGGTAACCCGGCTGAAGGTGATGTTTTCTTCAGTGTGGCCACCAACCCCGGAGACGGCTTCCTGGATGACCCGACAGTGGTTGATGAAGGCGTTGAAATAGGTGACACAGTGGTCACATTCGGTGACGAAGTACCGGATAATTCCGAACTGGAATCCAGCCGAATTGTTTCGGATGTGCTGAATAATACTTCACTGCGTGTTACCGATGCATTCAATATCAATGATCCTACCGGGCCAGTGGTCAATGACGGACCGGTGATCCCTTATGTAATTGGTCGTTCCGAGGCAGGTACCATCGACGGCATGGCAGTGACCGGTCCGGACGGCAGCGCCACAGTGATGCTGACCTATCCCGGTAGTGTTATCGGCCAGCCGGTCGTTCTGTGGGCCCAGGGCACCAGACCTGACGGTGGTATTACCCAGACGGTTGCTGACGCAGCTACGGCAGTATTCCCGGGTCAGGGTCCGGCGTTGTTATCGTTGAGCCCCAGCAGCGTACAGGGCAATGGTTCATCAATGGTGCAGATTTGTGTTACTGATGCCAACGGTTTCGGTATCAGCAATGCTGAAGTGACATTTATTCCTCCAGGTGATTTCACATTCAGTGTTTCCGGTGCGCCGTTGATTACCGGCTTTGATGGCTGTGTAACCACTACCGTGACCAGCTCGGGCATTATGGTATTTGACGAAAATACCCTTGTTACCTTTAATTCCGCAGGTAGCTCGGCTGATTTACTGTTAACCGATCCTATGCTGGCTGAACTGACAGTATCACCAAGCGCATTGGCATTGCCCATGAGTGGCGATTCTGACATGGTGCTGGTCAGCGTTACCGGCGCAGACGGCAGTCCTGCAGGTGGTGCAGTTATTGCTGCAGAATGTACTGCAGATGTATCCATCGATTTTGATATGGCAGTGACTGACCCTAACGGTACAGCGCCGTTCATTATCACGGTTGATGCCGATGATGTGACTGGTTCATGTTCATTCACCACCACAGTTGATGGCCAGTTTGTCGGTGATACGGTTGGCATCAACCAGCCCGGTGGCGGCGGTGTTGGTGTAAGCCCTGGCGGTTAAACGCAATTTATCCTCTGAAAAGCGCATCTTCGGATGCGCTTTTTTTATGCCTGAATTACAACTGTCAGATTTTTGTATAAAACAGATCGAATAACATTTGGCAAGGACAGTAGCAGCAGGCAAAATACGGATTGGTATTGTCCAAACAAAATTAGCTATGAATGCATCAGCATCCGCCGTCGATAGCGAGGCAAGGCATATTTCCTGTGTAAAGGAAATGCAGGCTCAGTTGGATCACTGCCGTTCAGCCTGGCTGGCTCATCGGCCGTCAGTCAGTGAGCGCCGTGCAGATTTGAAATCGCTGGGGCAGGCACTTAAGGATTATACAGACCAGCTGATCACCGCTATATCCGAAGATTTCGGACATCGCCCGTTTGCCGAGTCAATGCTTGGGGACATCATTCAGGTGCATGCTGAAATTAAGCACACCGGTGCGCATTTAAAAGCCTGGTCCAGACGCCGCCACCAAACAGTCGACTGGAAATACTGGCCGGCCCAGGCCTGGCTGCAATATCAGCCGCTGGGTGTGATTGGAATAGTCAGTCCATGGAATTATCCATTGACGCTGACATTAATGCCGATGGCCTCGGCGCTGGCAGCCGGTAATCATGTGATGCTTAAGCCTTCTGAATATACACCGGCTACCAACCAGGTGCTGCAGGCATTAATCACCGATGTTTTCCCCTCAGAAAAGGTCACCGTGGTAACCGGTGATGCTGATGTCTCTGCTGCCTTCAGCAGTTTACCGTTCGATCATTTGCTGTTCACTGGTTCCACCAGTATCGGCAAACGCGTTATGGCGTCGGCAGCTAAAAATTTAACCCCGGTCACGCTGGAACTGGGCGGCAAATCTCCCGCTATTGTGGCCGGCAGCAATCGATTTGAGCAGAGTGTGGCATCGATAGTGACGGGTAAACTGTTTAATGCAGGACAAACCTGTATCGCGCCGGATTATGTGCTGTTGCCGAAAGGGTTGGCCGGGCAGTTTGTATCCGCAGCTAGGCAGACAGCCTGCCGGGCTTATCCAGAGTTTAATACCAATACTGAATACACCAGCATCATTCATCAGGCGCACTATCAGCGGCTGCTGGATATGCTGGCTGAGGCAGCCCGTCATGGAGCAATAATTGAACCGCTGTTTGATGCCCCGCACGATGCCGGAAGGCGGCGAATAACGCCGACACTGGTAATGAATCCTGATCCGGAACTGGCATTGATGCAGGAAGAAATTTTCGGGCCTGTTCTACCGGTTATCGAAATTGAGGACATTGATGCAGCCATCGGTTTTGTAAACCAGCGACCACGGCCATTATCCCTGTACATTTTTGGTGCAGGCCGGGGTGAACAGGAGCTGTTGCTGAATCAGCTCAGTGCCGGCGGTGTGTGCATTAATGACACATTACTGCACATGACCCAGTTACAACTTCCATTCGGTGGTATCGGCGACAGCGGTATCGGGCAATATCATGGTTGGCACGGGTTTGAACGATTCTCCAAAGCTCAGCCGGTATATCGGCAGTCCCGCTTGTCGGGGTCAAGAATGTTCAGGCCGCCGTTTACGCCTTGGAAGCGTAAGCTGATGCGCTGGCTCGGCGGGTGATTTGATTGATGCAACCTGTTGCTGATGAACTGCCGTTCGCACCGGCTGCGGAGCGTAATAAGCAGGCAATACTGGATGTATTGAAACCGCGTTTGCCAGGCCATGGCATGGTATTGGAAATCGGTTCCGGTACCGGTCAGCATGCAGTACATTTCGCTGCAGACATCAAGACTATCCAATGGCAGCCAAGCGAGCGCAGGCAGAATCTTGCCGGTCTGAACAGGCAGGTGGAAGCTGCCGGTCTGAGCAATGTACTGGAACCGGTAGAACTGGATGTTGGCTGGTCACAGTGGCCGGTGTCCGGTGTGGCTGCCGTGTTTGCTGCCAATGTTGCCCACATCATGTCGCTTGCCGATGTACAGCAGATGTTACATGGCGTTGCCTACAGCCTGGCCCCAGGTGGGAAGTTTTTCCTGTATGGACCATTTCACCGCGATGGCCGGCCGACCTCGCAGGGCAATGCCAGCTTTGATGAGATGCTGCGGTCACCCGATAATCCGGATGGTGACCACCAGGGAATACGTGACGATGTTGAAATGCTGACGATGGCTGCCACTGCAGGGCTGAATCTCATAGAAGATATTGATATGCCGGCGAATAACCGGATATTGGTATGGAAGAAAGCTGAATAACGATATCCGGAGAAACTGGTGCAAGACTCAGAACGTGAACTATTGGTGCAACAGGCGTGCTCGGTGTTGGAAAGTGAACCCAATGCCATTGCCAATGCTGCAAACCTGAGTGCAATCATATTCGATGCGGTGCCGCGTTTGAATTGGGTTGGATTCTATTTTCTGGAGGGCGACACGCTGATTCTGGGTCCATTCCAGGGCAAGGTTGCCTGTACAAGAATTCCGCTGGGGCAGGGTGTATGCGGCAGCGCAGCAGCCCGGCGTGAAACCTTAAGAGTGGATGATGTGCATAGTTTTGACGGGCATATCGCCTGTGACAGTGCATCCGAATCAGAACTGGTTGTGCCGTTGATCAGAAACGAAAAGGTCATTGGTGTTCTGGATATTGACAGTCCCCATCAACAGCGGTTTACCGAAGCAGATCAGCTGATGTTCGAGCGTCTGGCAGATTGCTGGCTGGAGAACAGTAAATTAGATTAATGCAGACTTGTCCGGTTTAAACAACTCGGTAAGTCGCCAGTTTTCCGGGAGTAACTGGCCGGTTCCGGAAAAGCTGGCGATACAGCCGGTGGCCATACCGGTTAATGCAGCCGGATCTCCCTGACTCAACCAGCGGACTATACTGTCCAGGCTCGGGTTGTGACCAATCGCAATCAGCCAGCGCGGGGTCTGCTCCAAGTGGTTATTCAGCAGATTCAGTAAATCACCGGTGTAGGCGGCATAAATTTCATCGATAAACTGCACCGATTGCAGGTGGCTCGGCGGCAGGCAGGCCTGCAGGGTTTGCCGGGTACGCACTGAAGGTGAACATAAGACAGTGGCGGACGCCGGAACGCCCATGGACCTGAGGTAAGCGTGCATTCGTTCACCCTGCCTGTAACCTTTGGGGGCCAATTCTCTCTGTATATCTGTTTGCCGGCCGGTTGCAGGCAGGGTTTTGGCATGTCGGATCAATAACAGGTGCTGTGTATCGACAGACTGCATAAACGGCTCCCTGAAAAAAGTAGCCTGGATTATGGCACGAACCTGCCAATGAATTAAGCACAGTGTACCGGCAGATAAGTGCCCGCCGATACGGAGCGGGGGCTGATGTCGGCCGACACCCGTCCTATGGACGGATGTCAGCCGGGTACTCAGGCGGCTTTTTGCCGGCGTGTCTGTCGGTTCAGGCGGCGACTGGTTGCGGCGCGTAATTCATCACTGTCAAATTCATCGACAGCAATAATTTCCATGGTCCTTTCGTTAACATCCAGCAACAGTTCGGCTTCTTTTTTGCTGAGCAGTTTGGCCTGCACGGCATGCCGGACCTGTTGCTGATAGCTGTCACCATTGACCATGCCTTGACGAATGGCCTTCTCCAGTTTGCGGGCCAGCGGCTCAGCTGCAATGACCTCGGGCAGCAGTGCTTCCATTTCGCCGATTACCCAGCCTTTGCTGGCAGTCTTATAGGTGCCATCGGTCAATCTGTCGCGGGTTTCGGATGGAGACAGCAACAGGCTGGCAACTTTATGGTCCAGACGATCTCCCGGTCTTTTCTCGCGGGCACCAAGAGGAAAGATGATCATGCGCAAAAAGGCAGCCATAAATTTATTAGGGAAATTATCCAATACTCCGCGCAGGGCGGTTTGCATGGCGAATGCGCAGTCATAGAACGCCCAGGCCAGAATCGGTTGATCGGCAGCCGGACGGCCCTGGTCTTCAAATCGTTTCAGCATGGCTGATCCAATGTATAACTGGCTCAATACATCTCCCAGACGCGCTGAAATGCGCTCTTTCTGTTTCAGCTTGCCGCCGAAAGTCAGCATGGTCACATCGGCAAGCAATGCGAATGCTGCAGAGTAGCGGCTCAACTTGCGGTAATACCGTCCGGTTCTGCGGTCGCTGGGTACGGCGGAAAACCGGCCGGTGCCCAGACCCATGAGGAATGCTCTGCAAGCATTGCCGATGGTATGGCCAATATGCTGGAAAAGCAGCTTGTCAAACACTTTCAGGCGTTCGTGGTGATCATCCAGCTGCGCAGCCTGCAGCTCTTTCAGTACATATGGATGGCAGCGGATGGCGCCCTGGCCAAATATCATCATGTTGCGGGTCAGGATATTGGCGCCTTCTACAGTGATCGACATCGGAGCCACCTGCCAGGCGCGGCCAAGATAGTTTCTGGGACCCAGGATGACGCCTTTGCCTGCATGAATATCCATGGCATCGGTAACCACCTGTCGGGATTTTTCAGTCGCATGGTATTTGGCAATTGCGGAAGGTACCGAAGGCTTCTCGCCCTGATCAACGGCAATGGCCGTCATTTTGCTCAGTGCGCTGGCAGCGTAGGTTCTGCCGGCCATTCTTGCCAATGCTTCTTCAACGCCTTCGAAGCGGCCAATCGGCATATTGAATTGCTGGCGGATGCGGGCATACGCGCCGGTGGACAGGCAGGCCAGCTTGGCGGCACCGGTATTGTTGGACGGCAGAGAGATAGCTCTGCCGACAGACAGACATTCAACCAGCATGCGCCAGCCGTGGCCTGCCATCTGCGGACCGCCAATCAGGGTATCAATGGGTACAAAGATATCTTTACCGCGAATCGGTCCGTTCATGAACGGGCTGTTCAACGGCAGGTGGCGCTTGCCGATTTCCATGCCTTTCACATCCCGGGGAATCAAGGCCAGGCTGATGCCGATATCTTCAGTCTCACCGAGCAATCCATCCGGGTCGTACAATCTGAATGCCAGACCGACTACTGTGGCTACCGGGGCCAGGGTGATGTAACGTTTGTCAAAGGTCAGGCGCATGCCCAAAACCTGCTTGCCTTCCCATTCTCCCATGCACACGATGCCGCGATCAGGGATAGAGGTGGCGTCAGATCCTGCGGTAGGGCCGGTCAGCCCAAAGCATGGAATTTCTTTGCCTACAGCCAGCCGCGGCAGATAGTGGTTCTTCTGTTCTTCGGTGCCGTAGTGCAACAGCAGTTCGGCCGGACCCAGTGAATTGGGTACTGCCACCGTTGAACCGGCCACAGCACTCATGCCGCCTACTTTCTGCAACACTGCTCGGTGCGCCAGAGCAGAAAAGCCTAAACCGCCATATTCCTTGGGTATGATCATGCCGAAGAACCGCTCTTTTTTCATGAAGTCCCAGGTTTCCGGTGACATGTCGGCATCAACATGACAGATCTGCCACTCATCCAGCATGCTGCAGAGTGTTTCGCATTGATCGTCCAGGAATGCACGCTCTTCCAGCGTCAGTTCGGGGGTGCGGCGGCGCAGCAACTGTTTCCATTTGGGATTGCCGGTAAATAATTCGCCTTCCCAGCCAACTGTGCCTGCGTCCAGAGCTATTTGTTCAGTCGAGCTTAGTGTTGGGGTCATTTTTAAGTAGGCGCGCAATAGGCGGCTGGTAATGTGCTGCCGGCGAATGTCGGTTGCGTTCAAAGGTATCGCAATCGCCAGAAACAACATCCAGCTGCATGCCAGCCATGCCCAGTGAATTGAGCCAAACATGCTGAAACCAAGCAGCACGGCTGCTATAACTATGCTCCAGGTGATGAGTTTGCCGTTTAGATAAGCAGTTAACAGGGTTGCACCGGTTACCGATAAGATTAACCACAACATATTGCTGATGACTCCTGATTCAGGTTCCAGATTAAAATTAAAAAGCTACCATACGGTAGAGTATGGTCATTCTTGGTCCCGGTCAAGTCAGCGTGCATTCTGACAGTGACCTATATATATATTGAGTGGCATTAAACCGGGATAATCGGCTAGAGTGTTGTCTGGATTTAACAGGTTAAGTACTTGAACGGGATTGGCGCACAACGAGAACGGCAGCAGCTGGCACGGGAAGACTGGCAACAGGCTGGATTACAGATGCTGGCTGAACGCGGCCTGGCCGGTATGGCAATTGAACCACTGGCGCGCAAACTGGGCGTTACCAAAGGCAGTTTTTACTGGCATTTCAGCGATCGTAATGAACTGTTGAAATCTGCATTGGCCCAATGGGAAAGCGCAGATGCGCACAACCTGGAAGTATTGCTGGAAAACGATTTACCTGCACGAGAAAAACTGATTCAGTTTTTCCATACCAGCAGCCGCCCGCATTTAACCCACCAGGTTTACAGTGCCTTGATTGCTGCACCTCAGCAGAGCAGCAGGGATGAATGGATGAATCAGCTGCTGCAACGGGTTGATAATAACCGTATCCAGCAGCTAAGTAAGGCTTTTGCAGAGCTGGACAGTGAACGTGCAGGCTTCCAGGCACGCCTGGCTTATTACACCTACGTAGGCTTTTTGCAGCTGCAAAGCCGTGGATTGGCGCCACAGCCGGACACATCTGAATTCGAGCATTATCTGGAGCACCTGATCGCAACGATTATCCCTTGCTAACAACTCAGGTTGTCCATATAACTGCTGAGATGCGCTGTGATGTTGCAAGCGCAGTGCACTGCCGCTACTCTGTAGCGCCTTATTAACCAACAAATAAAGTTGCAGTGAACCACTCTTCATCCGCTGCTGTTAGTTACTCTACATCTATGAATACAACGAATCAGGAATTATCAGCCTGGGTTACTGATGTGGCCCGGCTTACCCAACCCGAACAGATTGTCTGGTGTGATGGTTCACAGGCTGAATACGATCGCCTGGTAGCACAGATGCTGGAAACCGGTGACCTGCTGGAATTGAACCAGCAGACGCACCCCGGTTGCTATCTGCACCGATCCGACCCTCAGGATGTAGCCAGGGTTGAGCACCTGACTTTTATCTGCACCAGCGAACAGGATGATGCCGGCCCAAACAATAACTGGATGGCCCCGTCAGAAGCACACAGCAAGATGGATAAGCTGTTCGACGGTTGTATGCGGGGGAGGACAATGTATGTTGTGCCCTACTGCATGGGTCCGATTGACTCCCCGCTGTCACGCTGTGGCGTGGAAATTACCGACAGCCCCTATGTTGTAGTCAACATGCGGATGATGACACGGATGGGCAGTGCGGCATTGCAGCGAATTGAGCGTGACCGGGTATTTGTCAAAGGTCTGCACTCAACCGGCGAGCTGGATCCGGAGCGCCGTTTTATCATGCACTTTCCTGAAGAACTGCAGATACAGAGTTACGGGTCCGGTTATGGCGGTAATGCTTTGCTGGGTAAGAAGTGCCACGCATTAAGAATTGCCAGCTATCAGGCGCGCCAGGAAGGCTGGCTTGCAGAGCATATGCTGATTGTCGGTATTGAGAATCCGCAAGGTGAAAAAACCTATATTGCCGCAGCTTTTCCTTCTGCATGTGGTAAGACCAATCTTGCAATGCTGATTCCGCCTGCCAGCTATCCTGGTTGGAAAGTCTGGACTGTCGGTGATGATATCTGCTGGTTGCACCCTGGCGATGACGGTCGCCTGTGGGCAATAAACCCGGAGGCCGGCTTTTTTGGCGTTGCGCCCGGCACGGGTGCTTCAACCAATCCCAATGCATTGGCAATGCTGAATAAAGATGCGATCTTCACCAACGTAGCGGTTACTGCTGATAACCAGCCCTGGTGGGAAGGGAAATCCGATGAACGCCCGGTTAAGGATTGGCAGGGTCGCGATTATGATCCAGCCAATGGTCCCGCGGCGCATCCGAATTCACGATTTACGGTATCCATCAAAAATTGCCCCAGTTATTCCCCGGAATCTGAAGCAGCTACGGGTGTGCCGATTTCCGCAATAGTGTTTGGCGGCCGCCGGGAATCACTGGTGCCGCTGGTGTTTGAAGCGTTTGACTGGCAGCACGGTGTGCTGGTTGGCGCATCCATGGCTTCTGAGACAACTGCTGCAGCCACCGGTGCTACCGGGGTGGTGCGGCGCGACCCGATGGCAATGAAACCATTCTGCGGCTATAACTTTGCTGAGTACTGGCAGCACTGGTTGAGTTTTGCGGATAAGCTGGACCGGCTGCCCAGGATTTTCCATGTTAACTGGTTCCGCAAAGATGAACAGGGCAGGTTCATGTGGCCTGGATTTGGGGAAAACATGCGTGTGCTGGAATGGATTATCAATCGCTGCTCAGGTCAGACTGACGCCAGCCAGACAGCCATAGGGTATGTGCCGGAAAGTAATGCGCTTAATCTAAGCGAACTGGATATCGAGCCGGCGCTGTTACAGCGGCTGCTGGAGATTGATCAGCAGAACTGGGCTGTTGAACTTGATCATATCAGAGAGCACCTGGAGCGGTTTGGTGCACGCCTGCCGGCAACTTTAATTGAACAGCAGGATAATATAGCCGGCAAGCTGAGCTGATCAGAGTGAGATGCGGTCTGCTATTTATCAGTCCGGGTAAAAGTCAGCCAGTCGTTGGCGCAATTCTGTCAGCGGTTGAGCATATTTCTTCCAGGCACCGATTGCACCGGTATGAACAGGTTTGCGGACCTGCATTCGGCTTGCTGTGTTTACTGCTGAGCCGGGTGCGGTGTTTTGCAGACAGTTACTGTCCCAATTCAGATCCAGGTATTCAATAACCTGTTTTAACGTGGTCTCAATGTCGGAAACCAATCTTTCATAACGTACCTCAAGCATGGGTATTCCCAACTGCTGCCATAAATCCATGAATTGCCGGTAACATCGGTATTGTGCTTCCAGATCGTGTAAATCGTTGCTGTAGCGGGCAGCTATGTTCTGCTGGTAACAGCTCCACAAAGTGTCCATTGGGTCACGGCTTATATGAATAATGTAGGCTTGAGGGAATAGCTTGGCGATTAACCCCAGGTATTCAAAATTGGTTGGCATCTTATCGATGACTCTACTGGTGAGATTGCCGGCTTGGTGGTGTTCGTCTGTTGCCTTGCTTCTCAATTGCTGAACAACAAAGCGTGCGGCGGCCTGTGCCATCGGCGCCGGCAGCTCAGGAATATGCATAGGATAGTTTTTGCCTGTTGCCTGGGGTAATTGCTGCCGGGCAATATTCTTGATGGTGGCAAGCTCGCCGGCAGCGGCAATTTCCGGGTGTCTGGCCAGACAGGATTCCAGCAGGGTCGAACCGGTTCGGGGCATACCAATAATAAAAACCGGTTTCAGCGGTAGCGGGGCCGGTATATCCGTGAATGGATAACAATCAGGAAATATCTCCCGGCTGTGCTGCAGCAGCGTCTGTTTATCAGTCGGGTTAAACCTCTCCCAATCATTCTGGCATGCTTTACGGGCCTGATTGGCCTGATTGAAATGGTTAAATGCCGTGTCGAAACGGCCATTTTTATGCAGAATCCGTCCGTAGATGAAGTGCAGCAGGCTTTGATCAAGCAATGGCAGGTCCTCAACCTGCTCAAGCAGCCGTTCAAGCTGCCCGCATTCCGGTTCAGTGAAGTGATAGTCACCGGTTTGCACCAGAAACGACAGGCTGTAGTAGGCGTCAATACATTCCGGATTAACCGACAGTGCCTGTTGATAGGCGGCAATAGCTTGGTCATTGCTGTTCTGGTCGCTGTGCAGGTGCCCTGACTCAATAAGTATTAATGGATCGGAAGGCTGCAGAGCCAGTGCCTGATTGATTGTTGTAAATGCCGGCTCGCTTCTGCCGTCCTGACGGTAAGCTCTTGCCAGGCTCAAACGTGCATGAGCGTGGCCGGTGTCCAGGCTGGAAGCCTGTTCAAGCCATTGTATGGCTGGTCTCAGGTGGCCGGAAGTCAGACAAAGCGTTCCCAGCCTGTACAAGGCTTCAACATGTTCCGGTTCGGTGCTCAATATTTGCTGATATATGGCGGCGGCCTGCTCAAGCTTACCTTCGGCTTCTAATCTGACGGCGCGGGCAAAGTTGGAATCGGGGTTGGCTTGCATGTTGTGAGTGGGAAGTGCGCACTTAACTAAAGAGAATGATATTAGTCCGTTCAGCGAAAAGATCAAATAAAAAGGTAGACAAATTACGATTTATAACGTATGTTTAACAACGTACAAAGATAGACGTACAAAGACCTACGTACTCCTAAAGTCGTACGTAGGTCGTTATGGATTTAGTAAGTACGCTGGTTCCAAAACATAACACGTGGCTAAGTTATTGATTTTTAAAACTGGATTTATTTGGAGACACCAAATGCAATTTAACCGTAACCCCTTATACCAGTCAGTGCGCTTTGCGCTTGGTACTGGTGCAATCGCCGGTCTGGCGTTATCCGGACAGGCTTTTGCTCAGGATGACCCGGCGGAGCTGGATCGTGTTGACGTAA
>JANQPN010000045.1 GCA_028289455.1 Wenzhouxiangellaceae bacterium | reverse complement strand
ATACGTGATGCCGGTATCGGAGTAACGTTTGGATATCGTTACGATTGAACAATATAATCATTGTTAAACCAACACAGGGCAGCTTCGGCTGCCCTTTTTATGAAAGCTTACATGCATGCTGGTTATCATCAGCTGCAGGTAAAACGGAACAATACAACCGGACCCCAATATGCGTCGCGCACTTAAGTACATATTAATTGCCATACCAGTGATTCTGGTGCTGGCGCTGGTATTGGTTTGGGCAGGATTACGGATGAGCCTGCCGCAGCTTGATGGTGAGCTGACAGTCGACGGGTTGAGTGAGCAGGTCAGTATTCAGCGCGATGGCCTGGGTGTGGTAACCATTGAGACGCCTGATCGCTACGCAGCTGCTTATGCTACCGGGTTCGCGCATGCCCAGGACCGGTTTTTCCAGATGGATCTGTCCAGGCGTTTTGCTGCCGGTGAGCTGGCCGAGCTGTTTGGCGCAAGAGCAGTGGATTTTGATCGTACACGTCGGCGTCACCAGATGCGCAAAAGGGCTCGAATGGCGATTTCTGAGGTGTCTCCTAGTTATCTGAGACTTCTGGAAAGTTACGTTGCCGGGGTAAACAGCGGTCTGCAATCATTGGCTGCCAAACCGTTTGAATACACCTTGGTGGGCACTACACCCCAGCCATGGGTATTGGAAGACAGTTTGCTGGTGCTGGCCAGCATGTACTTCAGGTTGCAGGCTTCCGATGCCGGGAATGAGCTGCAGCTGGGATGGTTGAAAGAGTGCTTTGCTGAACCGGTACTGGATTTCATCGCCCCGATAGGAACACCCTGGGATGCACCGCTGCTTGGTAATACATGGCCGACCGCATCTATTCCAACACCTGATCAATTGAATATCAGGGACTTGCCGGCACTGCCCTTATCAGCTTCGACACAGGTGGGAATTCACACAGCAGAGTCTAAAGATAGACTGTTGGGTAGCAATAATTGGGCGTTGTCCGGAGGGCGTTCGGCCACTGGCTCGGCATTGGTGGCTAACGATATGCATCTGGGCTTCGGCGTGCCGCATATCTGGTACCGGCTGCGCCTGTTGACGCGGGCACTGGATGGTTCAGCGGTTGATCTGACCGGTGTCAGTTTGCCGGGAATGCCGTTTGTGGTGGTCGGCAGCAATACCCACATTGCCTGGGGTTTTACCAACAGTTACGGAGACTGGCTGGACCTGGTGCAGGTAGAAGCCGATCAGAATGACATCTCTATGTACCTTACCCTCACTGGCAGCGAAGCTTTTCGCACAGAGCAGGAAACCATCCAGGTAAAAGGTGAGCCGAGTGTGGAAATCGAAGTTCGTCTTACGCGTTGGGGACCGGTCATCCGGGAACCTGAAGAGGCTGCCGCGGACCAGCGGCTGCTGGTCTGGCGATGGATTGCACATAAGCCGGAATGGTTTACCACACCGGGTCTGTTGCCGCTGGAACATGCCAGAGATATCAGCGATGCCATCGAGCTGGCACCACTGGTCAGCATTCCTGCACAGAATCTAATGGTTGGTGACCGTGACGGGAATATCGGCTGGACCATCATGGGGCGAATTCCATTACGTTTATACAGCCGTGCCTCCCGGTTTCCTTTGGCCTGGCAAAGTGCAGCTGAAAGCTGGCCGGGCTGGCTTGCCAGTGCGGATTACCCTGTCATTGTCAATCCAGCTTCAGGTCAACTTTGGACCGCCAACAACCGCCAGGTCGGCGGTCGGCAGCTGCGGCATATCGGTTACGGCCAGGTCGGCCTGGGTGCGCGTGCCGGGCAGATACGTGATGCGTTAAGTCAGCTCGACCAGCCGGCTACACCTGAAGACATGCATGCCATTCAACTGGATGACAGGGCGCTGTTTCTGGCAGGCTGGCGGGATCTGCTGTTACAGACGCTTGATCAACAGGCCCTGGAAGGACAGCCTCGACGCTCTGAGATTTTCCAGCTGGTCAGTAACGACAGTCAAACCGCTACTGCGGACGCAGTGGGCTACCGGCTGGTCAGAGAGTTTCGCCAGCGTGTCAAAGATCAGATAATGCGCAGCCTCACCAGGCAGTGCAGCGCGGATGGCAGTGAATTTACCGGGACACGTCAGTCTGAAGGGCCGGTGTGGCAGATCCTTCAGGAGCAGCCAATGCATCTGCTGGATGCCGGCTATGCCGATTGGCGGGCTTTTCTGCTGACTCAGATTGATGCATTGGCGGACGGGCAGGAAAATCTATCTGAATATACCTGGGGGGCGGGCAACCGGTTGCGTATGCAACACCCATTGGCCGGCGCAATACCGGTTGTAGGCCAGTGGTTAAATATGCCGGCCGAACCAATGGCAGGTGATAATGATATGCCCAGAGTGCAGCGTTCAGGATTCGGCCAGTCACAGCGGATGGCAGTATCACCCGGGTTTGAATCTGAGGGTTACATGGTTATGCCCGGTGGGCAGAGTGGACACCCGTTATCGCCGTATTACCGCTCGCTGCATGATGACTGGGCGGCAGGCAGGATGACACCATTTCTACCCGGAGAAACGCAGCACACTCTGGTTTTGACTCCTCGGTAATTAAAACACTGAAAATTCATTGATGCTGACTGCAGGTGGGCTGCGGCAACCTGTTGAAGGCTGAAACTATCAGCAAACATTCAATGGCGGAGGGTTGTGAGTGCTGTTGCCGGTGCAGATTTTCCATAAAGCGCATTTCTGATGCAATATTCGTACTGGGCGAACGGCTTGAAACTGTTAAACTGGCGGGTGGATTTGAACAGGCATCAGGCAACATGGGTTTATTGATAGATGGTCAATGGCATGACCAGTGGTATGACACCGAAAAACACGGCGGCAAGTTTAAACGGGATGCCAGCAGTTTTCGCAATTGGGTAACCGCGGACGGCAGCGCTGGGCCATCTGGAGAAGGTGGTTTCAAGGCAGAACCCGGCCGTTATCATTTATACCTCAGCCTGGCCTGTCCCTGGGCCCATCGCACCATGATTTTCCGGCGTCTTAAAGGGTTGCAGAATATGATCAGTGTGGCCATTGTGAATGCCTACATGGGTGATCAGGGCTGGAATTTTGCTCCGGGGCGCGGCGTTGTTCCGGATATTGTCAATGACACGCAATACCTGCATCAGGTTTATACCGCTGCCAAACCAGATTACAGCGGCAGGGTAACGGTACCGGTCTTGTGGGATCGTGAACGGCAGACCATCGTCAATAACGAATCGTCTGAAATAATTCGCATGTTCAACAGTGCATTTGACCAGCTTGGTGCCAGACCGGGTGATTACTATCCGGAATCGTTGCGGCAGGCGATTGATGAGATTAATGCATTTGTCTACAGCAATATCAATAATGGCGTCTACAAGGCGGGTTTTGCCACCAGCCAGGATGCCTATGAACAGGCAGTCATCGCATTATTCGAAGCGCTGGGAATGCTGGAGCAGCGTCTCGGTGAACAGCGTTATCTGGTCGGCAATACGCTTACCGAGGCAGACTGGAGATTGTTTACCACCTTGATACGGTTTGATTCAGTTTATGTCGGGCATTTCAAATGTAACCTGAAACGGATTGCCGATTATCCGAACTTATCGAATTATCTGTGTGACTTGTATCAGGTCCCGGGTGTTTCCGAGACCATCGATCTGGAATCGTGCAAACAGCATTATTATCAGAGTCACCAGACCATCAACCCGACCGGTGTCGTTCCGGTGGGTCCGGGGCTGGATCTTGGCAGGCCGCATGATCGTGACCGGTTTGATTGAGCCGGTAATCCTGCAAAATTGTTGTTCAGGAATGGTCGAGGTAATGGCTTACTGTACGGCGGGTTAATTTCCTACACAGCGGTTTTTACGTCTCGCCGGTTTGCTCTTATAATGTTCCGACGACGGGACACAACACCAGCATTTGGCTGTCGCCGGATTATCTGGGCCTGGTGCCGGATCAAAAAATCCCGATAACAATTAACAACTAACCGACGGGGTTATTATGAAACTTAACCGAATAGGCTTAATTCTGCTTGTTTTCACGATGGCCGTTCTGACCGGCTGTCCAGCAACCACCGGCACCACCACCAATGTCCGGGAAGGCTCCAGTCAATCAATCGCTGATGCTCAGGCCGAGGCTTATAACGGCCCCAAAGCCCGCATCGCGGTAGCGCGTTTTGAAAACAAGGCATCTGATGCACGCAACTGGTGGAATCCCCAGCTGGGCGACGGCATGGCCGATATGCTGACCACCGCTTTGTTTAATTCCAACCGGTTTATCGTTTTGGAACGGCAAAGCCTGGATGATGTTCTTTATGAACAGGATTTAGGCGCCAGCGGTCGTGTTCGTCAGGATACTGCTGCTGCTATCGGCGAAATTGAAGGTGCAGAACTGCTGGTAGTGGCTGCTGTAACCGAATTTGAAGGCAATGCCGGTGGCACCCAGGGTGGTCTCGGCGGCTTCGGCGGTGGCGTGTTGGGCGCAATTACTGGTGGCAGCCGCTCTGCGCATATGGCCATTGATCTACGCATAGTTGACGCGCGCACCAGCCGGATTCTGGCGGCGACCAGTGTGGAAGGTACGGCACGTGACTTTAACCTGGGCGGTGCGCTGGGTGGTTATACCGGATCGGTCGGTCTGGGCGGCGCGCTGGCCGGCTGGAAGAATACGCCGCGTGAAAAAGCGCTGCGCGATGTGATCGAAAAGTCAGTGGACTATGTGATTACCAAAACACCGAGCCATTATTACCGTGTCGGTGGAACCCCTCAGCCGGCAGCTGCTTCCAGCAGTTCGGTGAGTGGTGGCACTGGCGAGCGGGTGGTTATCACCGCTAATTCATTGAATGTGCGCAGTGGTCCGGGAACCAGTAATCCGGCACAGTTCTCTCTGACTTCCGGCACTATTGTAGAAGTACTGGGGCGGGCTGACGGCTGGGTTCAGATTCGCGACGGTCAGGGCCGCACCGGTTGGGTCTCCGGCCAGTATGCGGTGGCTGTACAGTAACCGCTGTTAACTGAATAACTACAACAACGAGCAACCAGTTTTACCCCCTTCTGCCATCAGGCAGAAGGGGGTTTTCTCTATTAATTAAAAGCTGACATGTGGATAAGGTTTGCGAAGCTTATGCCTGATGCCGCTGTTGCAGTATCCGGCAGACGTCGCTCAAGCCGATATCTTTTTTATTCAGAAGTACCAGCAGGTGATAAAGCAGGTCTGCTGCTTCGCTCATCAACTCATCCGGTCCCTGGCTGACAGCAGCCAGAGCGGTTTCAACACCTTCTTCGCCAACTTTCTGTGCCAGCCGACGGACAGGGCCGGCCAGCAGCTGGGCGGTATAGCTGTATTCCGGATCAGCGCCTGCGCGCTGTTGGATGATCTGTTCAAGTTCGGCTATGAACGCCTGTTCCGGCCATTGCTGGTCTCCGAAGCAGGTTGGTGTCAGTAAATGGCATACCGGGCCGGCCGGTAGTACCTGAACAAGTAAAGTATCCCGATCACAGTCGACTTGAATATCAATCAGCCTTAAGTGATTGCCGGATGATTCACCTTTCTGCCACAGTTGCTGCCGGCTGCGGCTGTAAAAAGTCACCAGCCCGCTTTGCAGAGTCAGCTCCAGAGCATCTTCATTCATGTAGGCCAGCATTAATACTTTGCCACTGGCAGCATGCTGGACAATGGCGGGAAGCAAGCCTCCGCCTTTCTGCCAGGCCAGTTCAGCACTGTCAAAGTCTGGTTTGTTATTCATGGTAATCGTATCGCTATCTGCCGGCTGTGCAGCCAGTGTTTTAAATCGGGAATGGCGATTTCGCCGCTGTGAAACACACTGGCGGCCAAAGCGCCGTCGACGTCGGCCTGCAGAAAAACATCAGCGAAATGATCCTGCTGCCCGGCGCCACCGGAAGCAATCAGCGGCACTTGGCAAATGCTGCGCGCCAGTTGCAGTTGGGTAACATCATAGCCGTGACGCACACCATCGGCATCCATGCAGTTAAGGACGATTTCTCCAGCACCGCGTTGTTGAACCTCTTTAATCCAATCCATTGTCTGCCGCCGGGCGGTGCGCATCTTGTCCGGGTCACCGGTGTACTGGCGGACCTGATAACTATCGTTTTCGGCGATGCTGTCAATGCCGATAACAATACACTGGCTGCCGAATCGATCGGCCATCCGATTGATCAAATCAGGATTCTCCAATGCCGGTGAGTTCAGCGAAATCTTATCGGCGCCGGCATTCAGTACGGCATCTGCAGTAGCAATGCTGCGGATGCCACCGGCAACGCAAAAGGGTATGTCGATAACCCGGCTGACCCGCTCGATCCAGCTGATATCCACACTGCGCTGCTCAGGGCTGGCAGTGATATCGTAAAACACCAGCTCATCGGCACCCTGATCACGATAACGCATCGCCAAAGCCTCGATATCACCGACCACCCGGTGATAGCGAAAGCGCACACCTTTAACCACCTGGCCGTCACGGACATCCAGACAGGGAATGATGCGGCGTGCCAGACCGGGGGCGTTTGCACTCATGTCTCTGGTCTCCTGGCAATTTCCAATGCTTCACGTAATTCAAACCGGCCATCCAGCAGTGCCTTACCAATCACCAGGCCGTCGATATTGTGCTGCTGTAAGGTGGCAATATTCTCCAGCTCCGCCACGCCACCGGAAGCCTGGATGGATAAATTCGGGAAGCGCTGCCGCAGTTGCTGATACAACTTAATGTTGGGGCCCTGCAGCATCCCGTCACGGCCGATATCGGTGCACAGCAAGTGCTGCAGTCCGCCTGTACACAGCTGTTCCAGCAGCTCAAACAAATCCAGCCCGGCGCTCTGCTGCTGCCAGCCATGGGTTGCCGGCAGCCAGCGCTGTTGTCCATCATGCTGTTGCAGGCGAACGTCTACGGCAGCAACCAGCCGTGAGCTGCCGTAATCAGCCAGCCAGTCTCGGAATTGCTGTGGCTGTTCCACTGCAAGGCTGCCCACCACCACTCGATTTACGCCGGCTGCAAGACGTTTTTCAATATCAGTCTCGCTGCGCACACCTCCGCCGGTTTGTATCTTGATATCCAGATTGGCGGCCAGCCCGGCGATTAACGGAAGATTGGCGTCACTGCCGTCACGCGAAGCATCCAGGTCGACAATATGTAACCATTCGGCGCCGGCGGCAGCATAGTCGGTGGCCAGAGCCAATGGTTCCATCTGATAGGTGGTCTGCTGTTGAAAGTCGCCCTGGCGCAAACGCACGCACTGTCCGTTAATAATGTCGATGGCAGGGTAGAGAATCATAATCGTTGGTCCACAAAAATAATCTAACGGGTTGTCAGGAAATGTTTCAGCAAAGCCTGGCCGGCCTGTGCAGAGCGTTCCGGATGGAATTGTGCGGCCAGAAAGTTGCCTCGCTGTGCCATCGCAGCAAAAGTATCTCCGTGCGTGCTGTAAGCCAGGGTATCTTCAGTAACAGGCGCGGCAAAACTATGTACAAAATACATCCACGCAGAGGCCGGCAGAGCCTGCTGCAGAGGGTGTTGCTGTTGCCATTGCAGCTGGTTCCAGCCCATGTGCGGGATGCGGTTGCCCTCGCTGGGCTTCAGTGGTTGGATATCACCATCAAAAATACCCAGGCAACGGGTGTTGCCCTCGGCAGAATGGGAATACATTAACTGCATACCAAGGCAAATACCTAGCACCGGCTGTTGCAGAGCCGGAATAAGGCGATCGAGCCCATGTGCCCGCAGTTTGTCCATGGCTGGTCCGGCAGCGCCCACACCGGGCAGAATGACATGGCTGGCCGACAGAATCCGGTCGTGTTCCACCGTCAGTTCAGCGTCAACATCCAGGCGCTGTAAAGCCGCTTTCACTGAGCCGATGTTATAGCCGCCGCTGTCGATCAATACCACATGGCTTGTCATAACACGCCTTTGCTGCTGGGGATGTTCCGGCCTGTCCGGTCACGTGACAATGCCGGCCGCAGTGCACGGCCCAAACCTTTGAATATGGCTTCGACCTGGTGGTGACTGTTGTCTCCTTCGATGTGGATCTGAATGGAGGCGCGCAGCGTCTGTGCCAGAGAATGGAAAAAGTGCTTAACCATCTCGGTGCTGAGGCCACCGATTCGGGTATCGGGCAACTGCCCCTGCAGTACAAAATAGGGCCTTCCGGACAAATCAACGGCAACCCGGGCCTGGGACTCATCCATCGGCAATACAAAGCCATATCGGCCGATGCCGCGCCGGTCACCCAACGCCTGATCGATGGCCTGCCCCAGTGCCAGGGCGACATCTTCAACGGTATGGTGATCGTCAATGTGCAGATCGCCATCGGCATTGATCGTGGCGTTAAATCCGCCGTGGATGCTCAGCTGTTCCAGCATATGATCAAAAAAACCGATACCGGTTTTGATGGATGGGGCGCTGTCTGAATCCAGATCCACTTCGACAGTAATATCGGTTTCGCTGGTCTTCCTGCTGATGCCCGCTGTACGTGGCTGATCCAGCAGTTCATGCACAATGCCGGGCCAGTCAAAATGACCTTCACCCACTCGAAAACCGCGCACACCAAGATTGTCCGCCAGCTGCAGGTCGGTTTCTCTGTCACCGATTACTGCGCTGCGCGAAAAGTCCATGTCGCCCGACTGCAGGTATGGCAGCAGCATACCGATGCCGGGTTTGCGTGTAGGAGCATTGTCATGCTCGAAATGTGGATCGATATGCTCAGCCGCAAACCGGATTCCCTGAGATTCCAGAATGGACTGCAGCATCTGGTGAGGGCCATCAAAGTCGACTTGCGGGAAGCTATCGGTGCCCAGGCCGTCCTGATTGCTGACCATGATCAGCTGATAGCCCGCTGCCTGCAACTGCAGCAGTGCAGGAATCACCTGCGGGACCAGACGTAGTTTATCCAGCCGGTCTATCTGAAAATCTTCCGGTTCTTCGATAATGGTACCGTCACGGTCGATAAACAGGTATTTGGTTTTACCGCTCATAACGGCTCCTGATATGTGTTCAAAAAATTCAACAAAGCGGTGTTTTCCTCGGCCGTGCCAATGCTGATCCGTATACAGTTCTTCAGGCCGGGCTGGGCACTTTGATTGCGGATCAGAATGCCGGCTATTGCCGCAGCAGCTGTCAGGCCGGCTGCATCGCTGACTTTCAGTAACAGGAAGTTGGCCTGACTGGGCCAGATGTTTTCAATCATGCATAGCCCGCTCAGCTGTTCAGCCATCAACTCTCTCTGCTCCAGCAGTTGCTTCACCCGCTGGCGCATCAGTGCTGAATTGGCATCGCTCAGTGCTTCAGACACCACCCGCTGGGTGGTTACGGGTAAGGGATAGGGGGCCATGATTTTACGCAGCAGTCCGATAATGGCCGGGCTGGCCAGTACGGAGCCACAGCGCAAACCGGCCATTCCCCAGGCTTTGGATAAAGTTCGCAGAATAACCAGATTGGGGCAAGCATCCAGCTGTGAAGCCAGGCTGTCCGTCCCGGCAAATTCAATATAGGCTTCATCGACAACAATCAGTGCCTGATCCGTCAAGTGGTTACACAGTGCGATGACTTCATTTGTATTTAAAACATGTCCGGTCGGATTGTTAGGGCTGCACAAAAACACTAGTTTGGATTGTGCTCTGGTAATGGCCCTGGTATCCAGCTGCCAGTTGTTATCAGCATCCAGTGGAATGGCGATTTTTGCAG
>JANQPN010000036.1 GCA_028289455.1 Wenzhouxiangellaceae bacterium | reverse complement strand
CTTCAGATATCCTGCAGGTATTGCGCCTGGCGCAACGGCATGATCTGCAATTGATCATTGTTGGCGGCAGTGAAGCATGGCGGGTTGCTCCGCAACTGGCTGAAGCCGGTGTTTCAGTGATGCTCAACACGCTGGATAACCTGCCCGGCAGCTTTGATCAGCTGGGCGCACGCCTGGACAATGCGGCACTACTGGCAGCTGCCGGGATTCGTATCGCGTTTACCGGCGGTGGCACTCACAATGCCCGGAAAATCCGTCAAATTGCCGGCAATGCGGTCGCCCATGGTCTGGACTGGTATACCGCATTCCGCGCGGTTACGCGCAACCCGGCGATGATGCTCGGGTTGCCTGAAAATACCAATGGGATAGCCAACGGCTTCAAAACCGACCTGGTGTTGTGGAGCGGAGATCCACTGGAGGTAACCAGCTATGCTGAAGCTGTCTGGATTGATGGCCAACAGGTTGATCTGAACACCAGGCAACAGCAGCTGCTGGAACGATATCTACCGGAAAACCCTGACACGCCAAGGCATTACATTAAACAATAAAGCTTATTGCTGCTTCTTGGCACGTGGATGGGCTTTATCGTAAACCTTGGCCAGATGCTGAAAATCCAGGTGGGTATAAATCTGGGTTGTGCTGATATTGGCATGCCCCAGCAACTCCTGAACCGCACGCAGTGCTCCGCTGGATTCCAGCAGGTGACTGGCGAAAGAATGGCGAAGTTTATGCGGATGCACGTGCTGACCCAGCCCCAGGCGTTTCGACCAGTAAGCCAGCCTTTGCTGAATAGCACGATGTGACAGCCGCCGGCCCTGCCGGCTGGTAAATATCGCCGGTTCAGCCGAATTTGACTGCCTGCGGACGTCACGCCAGTTTTCCAATGCCTGAATAGCAAACCTGCCTACCGGCAATACCCGTTCCTTGCCGCCTTTACCCAGCACTCTGACACGCTTTTGCGCCAGATCAAGATTCTGCCAATCCAGCGCCGCCAGCTCGGCCAGCCGTAACCCGCTGGAATAAAACAACTCCAGCATGGCCTTGTCCCGGATCGCCAATGGTTCATCATCGGGCAGGTCCAGTAACAGGCCGATATCATCCACTTCCAATGTGGCCGGCAGTTTTCGGGGGGATTTGGGCGGCTTTATTCCAAGGGCCGGATTTTCAGCTATCACCTGGTGCTTCTGCAGATAACGGTACCAGCCACGGACACCGGCCAGCCAGCGGGCTACTGACCTCCCCCCCAAACCCTGCCGGTGTAACCGAGCCGCCATCGCACGCAGACTGTGGTGGTCCAGCTCGATTGGATCAGGGTGGCCGTCATCTTCCGCCATCACAAAGAGCCTTTCCAGATCACGCTGGTAACCGTTGACGGTGAGCGGTGATAACCGCCGGTTGACACGCAACTCCTGCAAATAGGCATCACGCCAATGGATGGCTTGTCTGGCTACAGGCATCAAGCTCGCTTGCGCAGACTCAGCACATGCTGCTGCAACCGCCACTCGATGGTTTTGCCCAATAACTCCAAAAACAATACACCCATGCCCGGCGCAAAGCGATCCTCTGCATGACTGCCGATTGCCAGCACGCCGTATTTCTTCAGTGGCACGATTGCAGCTGAGGAGATTTTATCCTCAGCATTAAATAACAATGCATTTTTTGCCTGTGTCAGCCGGCCACAGTGGGGCATTTTTAAAGCCATCAGCTCAGTCAGCAATTTTTCTTCACTGGCATGGGCTTCGCGAACATGCTCAACCTGCAGCAGTTCCTTGTCCAGATTTTGCTTGGCCTGCAATACGATATGAACTGCATCCGCATTGAAGTCCCGGCACAGCCGCTGTCCCAGCAAGTCAAAGAAACCGCTTACATCGTCAGCAGAAAACAATCCCAGAGTCAGATCATGCCAGCGGTTCAGCAGCTTTTCATTATGTGAAGCCACATTCGTCAGTTGCTGCAGCTGTTCTTCCAGAGCGGTGATCTGCTCGCGTAGGATGATCACCTGACGCTGTCCCAGTGAGGTGGTTTTTCCGGATGCCTTTGGTGATGCATGCAAATTCAGACGGCTGAGCGACTCATTGTGCTGTAGAAAAAAATCCGGATGCTGACGCAAATAATCAATCACCTGCTGATCACTCACTTTGCTGTTGTCTTTGGTCATTAAACTGATGTCTCCAATGCGCTATCCGGCCACCCTATGCTGCCTTGATAAACATAGCTGGCTTCCCCGGTCATGCGCAAGCCTGTTGCTGTCAGACACTCTAGCACAAGCCGCCCACCCGGTTGATCAACGGTTACCCTGCTCAGCTCCTGCTGCTGCATCAGCACCCAGGCTGCTGCACAGGCTCCGCTGCCGCAGGCCATTGTCGGCCCCGCACCGCGTTCCCAGACATAGAGTTGAATATGTTCTCCTGAATAACTGCCAAACCCGGCATTACAGCCTTCAGCAAATGGATCAATACGGTATTCAGTCAGGTTGCTGGAAGAGAATTCGGCCAGTTCCCGGCCATCCAGCTGACGCTGCCGCTCAGGATCATCGCACCATATCACCAGATGCGGATTACCTACTGAAACCTGATGAAGGTTCTGCAGGCGGCTGCCGGCGGTGGTTTTCACCGCCGGAATTGTTGCCAGTATCTCCGGTGCCGGCAAATCCACATAGAACTTATTCTGACCATCTACTGCACCGACTGTGACTGTGCCTCCATCAGTCTGCAGCAGACACTCACCGGCAAGCCGCCCTTGACGCTGCAGCCAGCAGGCTATGGCACGCATACCATTCCCACACTGCTGTGCCGGGCTACCGTCTGCATTGACGATATCTACACGTAACGCGTCATTTGCAGCCACCGACAACCGTAGAATCTGGTCAAATCCAATACCGGTATGCCGGTTGGCCAGCCGACGGACACCGGCTTCAGATAGCTCAATATATGGCTGGTCAATATCGAGCAACACGAAATCATTACCCAGACCATGCATTTTATGAAAACAAATGTTCAATCAAGCACTCCGGTTACCGCCAGATGACGGTCGCTGATTGCACTGACCTGAAAATGCTCTAACCCACTGCCTTTCAACTGCTCCCGGACCTCATCTACCGTCCAGGCTGCATGCAATGAGTTGGCGAAGTCTATTTGCAGAATTTCAGGTTCATCTGCAGCATATTCCGATACCAGCCCATCCAGTTGGCTATGGCTTTGCGGCCGGAATAAGTCCATGACCACTACCCGGGCGCCGCTGCGTCCAAGTGTTGGCAGCGCCTGCCACAAACTCATTGGATCGGGCAGATGATGCAGCAGACTATTGCTGAACAGCAAATCAAAATCAGGCGCCTGCAAACCATGCTCGGGCAAATGTCCCAATACAAACTGTACCCGCTGCTGAACCGAAGCAGACGCCTGCTCCCGGTTCTGCCGGGCAACCGACAACATGTTCGGACCGGCATCCAGACCGGTCAAACGCCATCCGGGCAACCGGGCAGCCATTGCCAAAGTCAGATCAGCAGGCCCACAACCAAGATCTACTGCGGCACCGCCGGGCGGGAACTCACCCTGAGCCAATACCAGTTCGATGAAGCGCTGATTGGCATCACTGAAGTCAGCATCCGCATAAGCCTGTACCTGCTGACGGCTATCCATTAACTCCGGTTCGGGCTGTCGCTCAAGCACTCTCCTGCTCCAGTTCCTCTGTATTTTCATCTGTTTCTGCAGCCGGGGTATCCGATTCCAGCGTTAAATCCCCTTTGAGACCGCAGCCTGCCGATAGCATCAGGCTGATACTCAGCAAAACACACAGCAACCTGCGTATTGATGACGATTGTCGCGTTTCGGGGTTACATTTGGGCATAATGCTCTCTGTTTTATCAATCATTTGGATATGGTATGCATGATAGTGCCAATCGTCACGCCGAGCCATTAAACCGCGAGATTGTCTTGACCGGCAAGGCTGAATCGGGCGATGCTGTAACCGGAAGTATCATCTGGCTGCATGGGCTGGGTGCTGACGGCAATGATTTCGTTCCCATGGTACCGGCTCTGAGCCGCTGTCAGGCCTTACCACTGCGGTTCATTTTTCCACATGCCCCGATACGCCCGGTCACCATCAACGGGGGTATGCAAATGCGTGCCTGGTACGATATCCGCAGCATCGACCTGACCGGCGAGCGGCTGCTGGACCAGCAGGGTATTGAAGAGTCTATTTCGGATGTGCACCGGTTGATCGATCTGGAACAGCAGTCCGGTATTGCAGCTGACCGTGTGGTTATCGCCGGCTTCTCTCAGGGTGGCGTGATTGCCTTGCTGACCGGCCTTCAGCTGATCAATCAAATCTGCGGTGTAGTTGGATTATCCTGCTATCTGCCGAACAGCACACAGCTCATTGATCAACCAGCTGACTCGCAGAAACTGCCGGCCTTTATCGCACATGGCCTGCATGATCCGATGGTACCGTTTGCACTGGGCAAACAGGCAGCCGAACAGCTGGGCCACCAGCATTATCAGGTTACCTGGGGCGAATACCCGGTCGATCATGGCGTACATCCCGATGAGATCACAGCACTGGATAACTGGCTATATAAACTGATGCAATGAGCGGCAGAGACTTCTCAAGGCCAATTAACTGGGCAGAAGACCTGCCTGAATTCTGCAGTTGGTCATTGTTGCTGGTTGCCGTGGTGCTGGCGCAGATCGGCAGCATTCTGCTGCTGCTTGGCAGACCCGGGCTGTGGTCTTGGCAGGCACTGGGTGTACTGTCCTGGTTCAGTCTGTGGGGAGCGCTGCTAATTCAGGCATTCTGGTGCATCACTGGACGATTGCTGGTTATTGCCGTCAACCGCATTCCCAATAACCAGCGTCCGGGCAAAATCGGTTGGAGCCTGTGTTGGCTGCTGTTGTGGCTGGAGGCGGTTGTGTTGTGCATGGCCATGGCACAGTTTCTAATGATGATTGATCATGGTGCCGGGTTTAACCTGGTCAGCTCCGGCATGGACCCGGCCCGGCTGGTTATTACTGCGGGTGTCATAGGCGCACTGCTTTCAGGTGTACTATTACGATACACCGCCATCTGGCAACGCTGGCAATTACAAACCCGTCAGCAGGCACGGATGGAGCTGGATAACCTGCATGCGCGACTGCGTCCGCATTTTCTGTATAACACTTTGAACAGCATTGCCGCACTGATCAGTCAACGTCCCAATGCCGCCATTGATGCCATTGAAGACCTCAGCGACCTGTTGCGCCAATCGCTGCAACCACAAGGCCCGCTGGTCAGCCTGACACGTGAAATCGAGTTATGCCAGCAGTATCTGCAGCTGATGGGTTGGCGGCTTGGAGACCGTCTGCAGACTCACTGGGAACTGGCAGAGGATCTTGAAGCGCATGATTGGAAAATCCCACCACTGACCCTTCAGGCATTGGTGGAAAATGCAATTTTACATGGTATTCAACCGTTACCTGATGGTGGCCAATTGGACATTGACATACGTTCTGCCGACAACCGTCTGCAGATTCAGATCCGCAACCCACTGGCAGATGCCTCGGACGTTTTAGACAGCGGGGCAAACGGTACAGGCACTGCGCTCAGGGATTTGCAAAGAAGGTTGCATCTGGTTTATCAACAACGGGCAAAACTGGACAGCATCAGCGACCAGTCCTATTACACCGTTATCCTGGTGTTACCGCGTGCCTGATGCCGACAGCCTCCGGCTGATTATTGTTGATGACGAACCACTGGCCCGTCAGCGGCTGCAGCAATTGCTCTCAGATGTTTCTGAGTGGGAATGTATCGGTCAGGCCGGCAATGCCGAAACCGCACGTCAGCTTGTCATCAGCCTGAGGCCCGATGCAATACTCCTGGACATCAATATGCCCGGCGACAGCGGGCTGATACTGGCACAGGAACTGCAGGAGTCTGGAACCTCAATCATTTTTACTACCGCCCACCAGGAATATGCTCTGGACGCCTTTGAATTTCAGGCGGTTGATTATCTGCTCAAGCCGGTCCGCAGATCACGCCTGCTTCGGGCACTCAACAAAGTTGCGGCACTGCGGCCGCAGCTGACAGATAACCGGCACCTCACGGTGCGCAACAGCCAGCAGATCGAAAAAATTGCATTGAGCACCATCAGCTGTTGTCTGGCAGAAGATAAATATGTACGTCTGATACATGACGGGGGGTCTGCGTTATCGGACCACAGCCTGGCGCAGCTGGAGCAGGATTTCCCCGATTATTTTATTCGCATTCACCGAAATGCCCTGGTCGCCAGAGAGCGTATTTTGAGCCTGGTACGACATTCCGGAAACCAGTGGCAGGTACGTTTGAACGGTTGTCAGGCACAGCCGGAAATCTCCCGCCGGCATCTGGAAAACCTTAGAAAATTGCTATTTAACAAATAAATACTTTACAAAATACGAAATAGCAGGTACTTTAGTGCCCCCGATGAATTGTTATTGAAATTTCTGCCATGAAAAATAGATCGCTGTTAGCTATTATTTGTCTTGTTTCTTTATTGCTTTCTGCCTGTGCCAGCGATGGGAAAAGAAAATTCGATCGAACCACACAATTAAGCCCGGGCGTACGCGCACTTTTGGCTGAAGAAGATGATATTGGCCTGAATGATCCCAGGATCCGCTGCCGCCGGGAAAACAAATCCGGCTCCAGACTGGGCGTGCAAACCTGCTATACCGTTGCGGAACTGGATGCGGAGCGTAATCGTACCCAACGTCAGATCAACGACGGCACTACCCGGAATTAATACCACCCAAACCGACACCTGAAGCATCACTGCAACTGCAGTGATGCCGGCTGCCGTTTGCCTGTTGGCGTCCGGCAGTCTATCTTTGCTGTTATGCAAACCATTATTCTGGCAACCCGCCGCAGTCCATTGGCGCTGTGGCAGTCACAACATGTTGCGGATTTACTCAGTGAATCCGCGCAAATCCGTTTATTGCCGCTGACCACACGCGGAGATCAATGGCTGGACCGCTCGCTGGCCGAAGTGGGCGGCAAAGGCCTGTTTCTGAAAGAGCTGGAGCAGGCCATGCTGGACGGGCAGGCGGATATTGCCGTGCATTCCATGAAGGATATCCCAGCGGAAATGGATCGACGTCTGTGCATTGGCGCCATTTTGCCACGCGCCACACCATGGGATGCCTGGGTCAGTCAGCGCTTTTCCAGCCCGGCCGATCTTCCGCGCGGCGCTATAGTCGGCACTTCCAGTCCTCGGCGCCAGCTGCAATTAAAACAACAGCGTCCGGACATAAAGATTTTACCGGTCAGAGGCAATGTCCAAACCCGATTGAAAAAACTGGATGAAGGCCAGTGCGATGGATTGTTGCTGGCCTGTGCAGGGCTGGAGCGATTAAACCTTGCCGACCGGATCACACAAGTACTGAGATTACCCGAATGGCTACCGGCTGCCGCCCAGGGCGTCATTGCTGTTCAATGCCGTTGTGATGACCATGATACGCTTGCATTGTTGAAATCCTTACACTCGGCATCCACGGCAGAACTGATCTCCGCTGAACGACTGGTAGCTGCACATTTGGGTGCCGACTGCCATGCTGCACTGGCTGTGTATGCTGAACGGCAGGATACTGAACTGACCCTGCACGGCCTGTATGGCCCGGATCCAGCCGATTATGCCGATAGTGCTCCACCAATGGTGCGCCATCAATTGCGCGGACCAATCAGCTCAGGCGGTAATCTGTCATTACAGCTTGCCGCGCATTTACAACAGTCATTGACTGAAATCCTGGATGGGCCTGCTTAGCGAAATGCTATGCCTGCTTTGATCGTAATCACCAGGCCCGGAGCATCCGGTTTGCAGCTGGAGCGGTCTTTAGCCATTGACGGATTAACCGGCTTACACCTTCCAGGCATTGCACTATCAGCTGTCAATCCACCGGTTACAGCCGCTGATACAGTCGCCCAGGCCGACTGGTGGATCTTTACCAGCCCGGCGGCGATTCAATATGCGCTGCGCTGGTTTCATTCATTCGGCTTAACACCGCAGCATTATCCTGACATCGCAGTCCTCAGCGAAAAGTCTGCTCAACGGTTGTATGCTACAACCGAACAACAGCCATTAAGAATAATCTGGCCGGGAACCGGACATCGCAGTGAAGATCTGCTGATCCACCCCAGACTGCAGAGTGTGTCTGGCCGGCAAATAGTCATTTTCAATGCACCGGAAGGACGGCGTTTGCTGACCGACAGCCTGCGCCAACAGGGGGCAACTGTACAGGAAGTAAATATTTACCGGCGTGTTCCCGCTGAACTGGACAACCAACGCCTGCAAAGGCTGTCTGAATGGCAAGACTCCATCATGACACTGTGGACCAGCAATACCGCTATTGAGCACCTGCACAGCCAATTACCACAGCCGCTGTGGCAAAAACTGATGCAGGGAGATCAATTGCTGCTTTCCGAACGGCAAAAATCCGCACTTAAAAGCCAATGCACTGGTAATATGTATTTAGCGGATGCACCGGATAATGCATCCCTGCGGAAACAGATTATCGGGCTGTATGTCTAACCCGGACAGCAAACTGCGGCTGGACTGCAATGCTGATTAAACATTCGGTTTCACAAAAAACCTGAACCATTGGGGCAATATCCGGACTAGAAACAGACGGTTTTATCAATAGCGAATACACATGTCAGAACAGGATTCACAAAAAGCCAATACCGATTCAACTGCGGGTAAAAAGAAAAAAACCAAGAAAGCGGCAGCAAAAAAAACCGTCTCCCGGCAAGCTCCTGCGATCGCCGAGGACAAGCCAACATCTCCTGATCTGTCAACAACAGTTAATACTGCCGCCAGACCTGGTGACTGGACCGGCAGGCTGGCGCTGCTACTGGTGCTGGCCATGGCCGCGGTATTGGTCTGGGTAATCTGGCAGCGTGGCTGGTGGCCAACCGATGGTGATGCACAGCAGCAATTACAGACGGCTCAAGCCAGCCAACTCGAGCAATTCCAGCAGCAGCTGGAAGCGGTTCAGGATCAGTTACAGCAAATCAGCTCTCAAGACATTAATGCAACTGTTACACCTTTGATTGATGCAGCTGAGCAGCGCAGCCGCCAGCTATCGCAAACCCAGCGGCAACAGTTGGATGATCAACTGCAGATGCTGCAACAAACCGGCGACCGCCAGCAAGACCGCCTGCGGGCCCTGGAAAACCGCCTGACGGATGTAAGCAGCGAGCAACAGCAAACCCAGAGCACGCTGGGCCGCGAGCAGGTTCTGCAGGAACTTAAACTGCTGCTGCGACATGCCCACCAGCAATTGTCTTTAAACAACAATTCACCTGCCGCCATATCAGCCTATCAGAATGCCGAACTCACCTTAAGCACGGCAGATATACCGGGAAGCAACGCATTACTGGCAGCGCTGATTGCCGAACGGCAGAGCATTCAGGCCATTCAGGTACCGGATATCGATACGCTGATCAGTGAACTCAATGGCCTGCAACAGGCAATCCCGTTGTGGCCTATGCATGGTCAGCCGGATACTGAGGACAGCGCCGAGGAATCAGCTGATCAAAACTGGAGGACCAAGCTGCGTAATAGTTTCGGACAGCTGGTAACTGTGAGGAAAACCGATCAGCCGATTATCAGCATTGAACAGGCTGGCCTGATCAGACAACAGTTGTCTCTTCAATTAGAAACAGCGACTTTACTGGCGCTGCAGGGACGCCAGACAGCGTTTGAATTGAATCTTGATAATGCCCGCAGTGCACTGCAGCAATCGTTTGACAACGACAACCCCGGCGTCAAGGCGGCATTGCAGACACTGCAATCGATAAGCACTACTCAACTGACCCCGGCATGGCCGGAACTGAATGAAGGCCTGGAACAGCTGGATGTACTCAGTCGCCGGATTGGTGCCAGTGGAGCAGCCGACTGATGCGTACCTGGCTGATTTTTTTAATCGCCCTGGCTGTTTTGGTTGCTGCCGCTGCACTGGCCCCGGTAGTCAGTAACGACCCCGGTTATGTGCTGCTGCAGTTCGGCAGCTGGACAGTAGAAACCACAGTTGTTGTCATTGCTGTGGCCATTCTGCTGATTTTTGTTTTGCTGAAAGCATTGTTCTGGCTGATCAATGCGCCCCGCCGTGCAGCACGCAATCTGGCCCGGCGGCGGATGGAACACGGTTTACTTGCCCTGGCTGAAGGCAACTGGTCTCAGGCTGAAAAAGCCCTGCAGCGATCTGCCGAACCCAGCGGGTTGCAGCGGGCCGGCTACCTGGCAGCTGCACGGGCAGCATCCAGCCAGGTTAATGATGAAGCTTCCGAGCTGCGTCAGCAGCAATACCTGGAAGCCGCCGATAACGGCCAGTCGCGCACCAAATTTCTACTCGAGCTGAGCCGCGCACGGCTATATATAACGCGCAATAACTATGCTCAGGCCATTCCCATTCTTAAACAACTTCGACGCCGCCGCAGGCATCACCCTCAGGTTTTAAAGATGCTGGCGCACTGTTATCGCGAACAGGCGCAATGGGCGCGTTTCCGGGAATTGCTGCCGGCTATGCGTAAAGCCAGGATTATTGATCGCAGTGGTGAAAATGACATACACATTCTGGCTGCCACGCATGAGATACAAAATGCCGAGAACAGCGATGCACTGCAGAAAAACTGGGAAGCGCTGCTGCGTACGCTGCGCACTGAACCGGCAGTAGTTAAATGTTATGTACAGCGATCTCTGGCTTTTGGCTTACCCCGTCTGGCCGATCGCGCCCTGACCACAGCACTGGACAAACAGTGGGATGACGATTTGCTGGATATGTACCCTCAATGTCATACCGATAATTCGGAAAAAGCGCTTAGTCAGGTTGAAAAATGGCGCCGCAAGCACCCGGATAATGCCGTCATAGAACGTGTTCTGGGACAGCTTTGCATTCATCAGCGGTTATGGGGTAAAGCCCGGGCGCACCTGCTCGAAAGCCTGCGGCTCAAACCTGCCCAGAAAACCTATCAGGCTCTGGGAGAATTATTGGAGCGGCAAGGTGACATCGAACCGGCAATGCGTTGTTACCATAACGCTTTGCAGCTTGCCCAGGGACAACCGGTTAAATATCAGGAACTGCTCACTCTAGGGCAGCCCTCTGAACAGGTGCTTACCGGGGAAGCTGCTGAAACCGTTCTGGTGCCTGGACAGCTGCAGCAGCTGACCGAACAGTCAGTGACTAAAGAATCCGATTACCCTCAGGATCATGATGCTATCGGCGAGCTGGTGACTGTGCCGGAAGCCTATCATGCCGACAATGACGAAGAAACACGGAAAGCCGATTGATACAAATCAGCAGGCAGGTTTAGAGTGATCACAACCTGCCTGATTATTTCAACTAGCTATCACCTGTATCAACCACGCCCATCTCTGCTGCCAGCTCGAGTGCTTTTGCATAGGCATGGTACTCATTATCGGCCTGCTCCCAGATAGCCAAAGCATAATTCATTGAGGCTTTGGCCAGCGCAGTTTGCTGCTGCTGCCATTGCAGCCTGGCGCGTTCTGTCCATAATTCACCACGCGCATTATCCAGTTCAAAGCCACGCTGCAAAGCCATCAGCGCGCCATCAAGGTCACCCGACAGCGTTAGGTTACGTGCAACGCTACTGTAAAGATTTGCCATCAAGTAAGACAGGTTTCCACCGAGAATGGAACCTTGTATTTTATCGATGGCAGCCTGAAAGTATTCAGCTGCCTGCAGATACTCCTGCTGATCATGTTTTAACAGGCCACGCGCATAATCTATCTGAAAGCGAATATGCTCCAGACCAAACTGCTGCATTAAAGCATCTGTGCGATTGATAGCCAGCTCTGCTTCAGCATGGTTCCCTCGCATCAAATTATTAAATACATGGCCGATCTGCATAAATTGATTCAGTGGCGCCTGTAATCGCGCTTCGTTTGCTGCAAGTAACTCTTCAGCACGATCCAGCTCACCTAACTGGGTGTAGAAACTCAGCATCTGCATATCAACTTCGAACACAATCTCAATGGGTGTGTTGTACTGCTCTTCATACGCACGCAGATCCTGCAGCATGACTATCGCATCACGCAGGCGGCCTTCACGTTCCAGCAGACGAATGCGCTCTGCCAACACCAGACTATGCTGTTGCGGACTATTGGCAATGTCCCTTGCCTGATCCAGATATTTTCTTGCTGCTGAGGGATTACCCGAGCGTGCTTCCAGCTCTGCCAGATTAATCAAGGGCGAGACCACTCCCGAGCGCAGCAGATTGGCTTTTTCGAATTGTGCCCTGGCCTGTTCCCGGTTGCCGGTGTCCAGATACAAAATACCAAGATTAATCGCTGCTCCCATATCATCAGGCCGCATCCGGGTGTAATCAACAGCAAATTGAATCGCCTTATCTATTTCTCCAGCAGCACGGTACAAAGTCGACAATTCAGCCAATGGTCGGCTGTCATTGCTATCCAACTGCAACACTTTTTCATACGCCAGTGTCGCTTCATCCAACTGCCCGGTCCATTTAAAGTGATTCGCCAGTCCCCAATGGACATTGGCATCAAAGGGACTCAGCTCGGCTCTTTTTTTCAGAATGGCGGTGCTCTTCTCCCGCTCTCCGGAAAGGTTGTAGATAATGACTTTCAACAGGTCTCTGTTTTCAGCCGATAACTTGTATTCATAGGGCTCAACAGAACGCGCGAGCCTGATGGCTTCTTCAGAGCGGCCCTGATCAAGCACCAAATCAACTTTGCTTAAGCCAGCCAGTGCAAAAGTCTGGTCTATTTCCAGAGCGTTATCCAGCATGTCGATAGCCTGTTGGAAGTCGTTTTCCAGCAAACGGTGGTTTTTGGCGCTGATGAAATACTCAATAGCCTGCAAAGAATCACTGTATTGTTCCGACAACGGCAAATCATCCGCCAACCGGCCGCCACCAGCCGGCACCTCGAGTGCTTCTCTGATATCGCTTGACAGCGTATCTATCAATGTCAGCACATCTGCTCCGGTAACATTGAATTCATTCAAAAGCTCAATCCCTTCGGGCTTATATAGCCGGGCTGTCAATGCATAACCACGATCTGACTGATCGATTTCACCATTGATAAAATATTGCTGATTGGAATTATCGGTAATTTCGCGCTGCAGACTCAGCGGCACGTCCAAGGCGTCATCGATGCTTGCCCGGCGCAAACGCGAATAGAAACCCCACTCGTAATTGGTATAGGCTGTTACCGGGTTCAGATACGGGTTTTGATCCAAATCCTGTGCCAGCATTTCGGTTATGCCGTATTGTAGCCAGTCCAATGTCGGGTCACCGCTGACGTTATCCCAAAAAAACAACACCATGGAACGTTGAAATCCGGCTTTGGGAATGTATTCTTCAACCGCCAGACCATCTTCGTTGACCACCATGACTTTCTGAGCGGTACTGCCCATATGTTCGCCGGAAAACATGGTAATCAGCAGTCCCGCGGTAGCAATCAGATTGATGGGAACACCAACGATTTCGCTTCGGGTTACTGTGTCTTTACCGGGTTTGCCATGCGCATAGGCAATCAGCACCACTGCCGGAAGCAATGAATACAACCCCCAGAAAACAACATCAGTAATGGTTGGAGACAGCAGGTAACGTTCTACCAGGCGGTCGAGAATTTCCACCAGCACCCAGCATGCGCCTACATACACTCCAACAGCCTGGAGCACATGCCGTTCCCTGATCTCACGAAACACGTTCACACTCTTACTCCGATCAATATGGCGGTTTATTATGAGCGTAGCATACTCAAACTACTTGACGACTGCCAAAGGTCACAGCCTGATACATGCCGATTATCACGACTATTCAGTCTGACCGGCGCGTATCTGCCGCTGCGCAACTTCCATCATGATCAATACCTGACAGGGCGGATACTGCTCCAGCAATGAGCTGGAACGAAATGAAGTCCACTCGGCTACCGGATCAAAATTATCTTTTTTCTTAAAGTTGAGCTCTTTAAGACCAACCAGGCATTCACCCTGCATAACCGCATCGGCTACGGTGTCATCGGCTAATGCGCTGGCAGAATGGCGCTGAGCGATGGTCCGATAATCAAAATCTGTGCCCCAGGCCTGCATTGATATGACTGCCAGGCCGGCGAATAATAATTTCTTCATCCTTAACTCCCATCTGATCACAGTTTGTTTTTTGGAGCCGGATTCGATTACTTAGTGCGGTTTTTTTATCGCTTTGCCGATACAGCCTGCAGCATATAACGTGCTAACGCGGTGCAAAATCAAAGGAGTCATAGAATAGCTGGTCTTCCGGCAGACCGCTCTCCAGAAAAGCATGCCGTGCAGCATCAATCATTGCCGGTGGACCACTCATATACACATCGTAATCCTGCAACTCAGGATATTCAGCCAGCAATGCCTCATGCACCCAGCCGCTGGCACCCTGCCAGCCGCTTTCCGCATCCGGTTCCGATAACACCCCGGTATACTGCAGATGCGCATGGCGTTGTGCCCAGCCCAGTGCAGTATCGTGCTGATACAACTCAGCGAGGTTGCGCGCCCCCCAGAACAGATGCACCGGACGTTTATCGCCGGCATGATACAAATGCTCCAGCATGGCTTTCAGTGGCGCAAAACCGGTACCACCGGCCATCATCAAGATCGGCCGCTGACTGTCTTCACGTAGAAAGAATGTCCCCAGCGGACCTTCAAAACGGATAATCGCACGCTCCGGCATTTCGTTGAATACATATTCGGTGAAATCACCGCCTTCGACATACCTGACATGCAGTTCCAGGTATTCTTCATGATGTGGCGCTGATGCCAGAGAAAACGCCCTGCGCTTGCCACCCTGCAACAGAATATCCACGTATTGCCCCGCCAGAAACTGCAGTCGCTGGCCTTTAGGCAAGGTCATCCGCAAACGGGCTACCGTAGGTGACAGCAGTACTTTTTCCTGAACACGGGCCGGCAGCATGCGCACCGGCAGATCACGCACCGCATCTATTTCACGCGCCTGAATGATCAGATCAGATGATGGAACTGCCTGACAGAACAATGCTTCACCCTGCTGCTGTTGCTCGTCGGTCAGCGCATTGGGCGGTAACAATGGATAGCTTATTGAACCTTCCAGGACCTGTCCGTGACAGCTTGCACAGGTTCCGTTACGGCATGAGTAAGACAACATCACTCCCTGGCGAAGCGCTGCCGCAAGTACACTTTCACCTTCGTTAACCTCAAAACGGGTGCCACTGGACTGGATGGTAACGGTATGCGTCATAGCCGGCTTTTCTGCTTCCAAACCCTTGTATATGGAGCACATTGCTGGTGTTTTCCAGCCATATTGTGCAATCTGCAGCCATGCTGTTTGGTATGCTTGGCGGCTGATATGGCAACCGGGAATAATATGAGCTGGAGCAAGGTATGGGTAGCGGAGAACCCATTGCAGGCAGGATTGGCAAAAATTGCTCTGGAAGCAGAAGGTATTACCGTAGAGTTACGCCAGATGGAACTTTGGTCTGTCGCGGTTGAAGTGTTGTACAGCAAAGGTGCTGCACCATCGGTATGGGTTCCTGAACAACAGGCTGAACAAGCCAGAAAAATTCTCCACGAGCATCAGGAAAAGTTACAATCCCAGACAGCTGACACCGAATCTGATTGGCAATGCCCGAACTGTAAAGAACCTAACAGCAGCAACTTCGGAAGCTGCTGGCAATGTGGTGAATCAGCACCTGCAGATAACCCGGAGTTTGACAGTACATCATGACAACAAGGTCTATCACCAACTTCACCCAGACCGGTGCAACGCTTGCCGCACTGAACCGCTCCAGCAGGAATACGCTCAATGAGCTGATGGGGTTACAGTTCACTGCACTGGGGCCTGATTTCATTCAAGCCGAATTACCTGTTGATGAACGCACTCATCAGCCATATGGACTGTTACACGGCGGTGCGTCTGCGGCTTTGATTGAGACCCTCGGCAGTGTGGCCTCGTATATTCTGGTTGCCCGAAAAGGTCAACGCGCAGTGGGTATAGAAATCAATGCCAATCATGTTCGCGGCATAACTTCCGGCAAAGTTACCGGAACAGTCAGAGCTCTGCATACCGGGCGCACTACGCACGTCTGGGAAGTGCGGGTTCACGACAGTGAGCAGCGCCTGATCAGTGCCGGTCGACTGACTGCAGCCATAGTTGCCGGCAAATAACCTTTTATTGCATGCTGCACCTGCTGTATCGATTACCGCTATTGGCCATTCAGGCCATTGCCAGCATTTTATCGCTGCTGTTTTGTAACCCGTTGGGCCACCGTATCCAACTGGGGCGCTATACACTGGCACAACATGCAATGCGATACTGGGCCAAACTGACCTGCCGGCTGTTTGGCCTGCGGGTCAAGCTGTCGGGACAACTGCATCATGGGCCGTTACTGGTCGTTGCCAACCACCAGTCCTGGCAGGACGTCATCGTACTATTAAGTATTGAACCGTTGTCATTCGTAGCCAAACAGGAAATCCGCACCTGGCCCCTGGTCGGATTTCTGGTAGCCGCTGCCGGTACATTGTTTTTGAAGCGCGGCAGTGCCGAATCCTCCAGTCAGGCCCAGGATGGAATGCACCAGGCGCTCGCCAGCGACAAGATCGTATTGATATTCCCGGAAGCCGGAGTGCCGTTGACCCCCGGTGTTGGTCGTTTTCACGGACGCCTGTTTGCCCCGGCCATCACTAATCAGGCACCGGTTCAGCCGATTGCCATCCGCTACCTGGAAAACGGACTGCTTTCGCAACGCTCAAGGTTCAAACCCAATGAGGGCTTTGCTTTCAGTTTTTTCCGTTTGCTGACTGCGCCGATTACCGATGTAGAAGTTCATGCACTTCAACTGCTGCCGACCAACCAGCAAACCCAGCGCAGACAGATTGCAGCACTATCAGAAAAACTGGTGCGTGATTGCTATGATCCTGATAATGTGCTCGACCATGAACGTGCCAGACGCGAGCGGCCTGTATGACATCAACCACACCACAATTTAAACCTTCCTGGATGCTGCGCAACCGGCATATACAGTCAATGCTGGTCAGCAGTCCGCCACGCCGCTGGCGAATTAAAAACCGGGTTAAAGCCTATCAGGCACATAGCCAGTTCGAAATTGTCGCCACACCCAAAGGACCACGCCTGCTGGCCAAACGGACTATGGCCCGCAACAACCAGCCATTGGCGCGAATCATCCTGCTGCATGGCTGGGAAGGATCCGTAGACTCCAGTTATCTGCTGGCTGTGGGCAATGCTTTCTGGCAGGCAGGCTGTGAAACCATCCGGCTTAATTTTCGTGATCACGGTACCTCGCATTATCTGAATGCCGGATTATTTCATTCATGCCGCCTGGATGAAGTGGCCGACGCAGTCAAAATTCTTGCATCTGACAGCAAAGTCCCGGTATTTATTGTCGGTTTCTCACTGGGCGGCAATTTTGCCCTGCGGGTGTCCAACCGCGCGCATACTTTTCCCGTTGCGCCGGTGCAGACTTATGCCATCAGTCCGGTTATCGTGCCGCGCCATGTTCTGGATGCCATGGAGCAGGGCTTTTTCATTTATGAAAAGTACTTCATGCGCAAATGGCGCAACTCACTGCGGATCAAGGCAGAGCTGTTTCCCGAGCAGTACAATTTCGATAACTGGACTGCTATGCATAATCTGCACGCCATGACCGAGGTGCTGGTCAAGCGCCATACCGACTATTCAGAAGTTGAAGATTATTTCCGTGGTTACTCGATCGACGGTGATTATCTGAAGGATCTACAGATACCATCGACCATCATTACCGCTAAAGATGACCCGATAATTCCCGTCACAGATTTTGCATTATTGCCTGACAACCCCAATCTGCATACCGAGGTGCATGACTATGGTGGTCATTGCGGATTTATCCGCAACTGGAGTTTAACCAGTTGGCTGGAGCAGGAGCTGGTGGATCGGGTCACCAGCCATACAGAATTTAGTAAAAACATATGATTGAAGAAGCCCTGGATTATTATCAGGACGGCAATTACGAAGCCGCCTTTGCCCTGTATCAGAAAATGCTGGTTGACGAACCCGGCAATGATCAGGTGTTGTACATGATGAGTCTTTGCCGGCAGAAACAGGGACGCTGGCAGGATGCCATCGACCATCTGAATCAGGCTATCGATAATTTTCCGGATAATGCCTTGTATCATTACGCCATCGGCGGCTTGTACATGCGCATCGGTGATCCGGTCAGGGCTGTCCAGGGATACAGCAAAGCCAGTGAACTGAAGCCCAATGAGCCGCGTTCCCGTATTGGTATCGGCTATGCTCTGCTGTCCAATAACCAGTTGGATGAAGCCCGTCAGGAACTGATGGCAGCCGTCCGCGCAGCTGATGACCAGCCGGAAGTCAAAGCCACGGCCATGGCACACCTGGGTGTTGTTGCACTGGCCCAAAACCAGACTGATGAAGCCTTGAATCAACTGCAGAATGCCGCCGAACTGAACCCGGAAGACGTTTATATCCAAACTCACCTTGGCCGCGCGTTCATGGCCAGTGGCCAGGCCGGGTTTGCGGTGCAGTGTTTCCAGAACGCCCAGAACATGAACGACAGCCGCTACCAGCATGAACCGCTACTGCTGCTGTGGCTGGGCCAGGCACTGGAGCAGACCGGAGATTTAACCGGTGCCATGAACGCCTGGCGCGAATTGCTGCAAAGAGGCATCGAACACCCCGAACTGCTGTATCACATGGCCCGTGTGTATATGCAGGGCGTGCATCCGCAACAGGCCTTGAACCTGTTGCTGCGTGCCAAAAAAATAGCACCTGACGCAGCTCAGGTCAGGCATCTGTTGGCGACCGCCTATCAGCAGACCGGTCAAACGGAAGCGGCCCGCCGTGAGTTGGAATCTTTACCTGACAATGACCGTACCGGAAAACGTCAACTGACCCGTTTTTATCTGTCGCAGGCACGCTATTCTGAAGCGACCGAGCTGACCCAGCAGCTCATTCGCGATGCTGAAGACCCTGATTTGCTACTGGCCGCACAGGTAGCTGTTACCCGGCACGATTCCGAACAGGCTCACCAATACCTGAATCAGTTGGATCAGGTCGCTCAGACCTCCATCCCGGGCACCTGGCTACGGGCCCTGGCCTATGCCGGCAGTGATACCGAGCAGGCAGAAAAACATTTACACCAGCTGCAGGCCAAAAGCGACTTGCCTGCAGATATTCAGACATCCGCAATCCGTCTGCAGGCGCGCCTGCTGAATGACCAGGGCAAATATGCAGAGGCCCTGGAGTGCCTGAGCCCATTGTCCACACGCCGCAGTGGCACGCTCAGCATCATTGCCGAATCTGACCCTCAGAACGGTATCGTGGCTGAAGAGCAGTTGTTTGATCGCGACCAGATTTTGTCATGGCCCCCCAAAGCACCGGGACGTGCCAGGGTTTCTCCGGTATTTGTACTCGGCTGGCCCGGCAGTGGACGTGGGCAGCTGATACAGGCGCTGTCCCTGCATCCCGATATCAGTGTCGCCCGTGACCGTGTGCAACAGGCCAATGAAGACAGCAACAGGTATGCCAACAACCTTGACCGCCGGACGCTGATCACCTGGCCTCGTCATCCTGCTCTGTTAGGCACTGTGTCTGAAACCGACTGGCTGCAGTTACGCAATCAGTATCGCAAACAACTGATCAGCACGCTGAGTGACGAGCCGCGCGAACTGATAATCGATAGTATGGAATTCCCGGTTGCCGGATTAATCGCGATCCAACGCTTCTACCCCGACGCCACCATCATCAACCTTCAGGCAAATTTAGATGACCTGCAACTCAGCTGGCATTGGAGTGGTTACCAGGATATCCCGGCCATGCGTGAGGCTTATCTGTCCGAACAAGCCCAGCTTAAGCAGGCACGGTCGGCACTGGAACTGGCATGGGTGGATATTGATGCCTCCGAATTAATGAAGAGCCCTAAAGAGGCGCTGAAGCCTTTGATGGAACACTTCCATCTGGACTGGCCAGATAGCGATACCATGCTGGAACCGCTAACCCCGGCCCTGCTCAGCCCAACATCAGGCAGTGGCAGGCAATATGCCGAACTGTTTACATTTACCGTAGATAAGTAACAAGCGGTCAAGCCTCTACACCATTTCATACGGAGAGCTGTGCAGCGCACAGCTCTCCCGAATTGCTCCTTACCGGCTTTCGCCATACTGAACCACAGACAACAGATTGCCATCGGGATCGCGAAACCAGGCGACCCGGGAACCATAAGGTGTCTCTAATACCCCATTGGACTGATGGGTAAACTTCTCGAACCGTACCAATTCAACGCCTCGGTTGTGCAGATAATCAACCGCGCTATCAATATCTTCGACAGAGAACCCTGCGATTGTATGCTCTGATGGCCGGGTTGCAGAAACAGGTGATACCCGCAACTCAGAACCACCCACATCGAACACCACTGCCCCATCTGATTTACCGGCCACAGTCAGTCCGAGAGCATCACGATAAAAAGCCTCTGATTCAGGCAGGCGGGAAGTCAGGATAATGGTTTGAAGTTTGGAATTGGAAAACATAACTCGCTCCTATGTGATTGATTACGTGGAAAACCCACAAAAGGAACGATGCAAGCAAGGTATTGGACCTGTGCCTGCCGTATACAGAAAAGCCGCGACGGTTCGCGGCTTGAATAGTGAATCCAGGTTAATTGATGCGCAATAGGCTGTCAATGCACCTGATCATTTTGTTCCAAGGTTTTTAATTCATCGGACACTCATTGAATACATCCACTCTGGCATTCAATTCTGCACACAATTGATTAGCCGCAGTAGTGTCACCGGACCGGCGTAAAATGGCAGCCAGGCGGATGGTAGCATCAGATTCCAGTGGCGCCTGGTCCAGCACTTTGCGATACCAGAGTTCAGCGTCATCAGTAGCCTGCAGTGTTTCATAGAACTCGCCAATCACTACTCCAAGTGCCGCCTGCAAGCGCCCAATTAATTGTGGTTGTTCGGAATACACCCGGCTCATTGCAGCGTAAGCTTCTTCATACCTCTGGATGGCCAGTTCCAAGTCACCTCTGATCTGATGGATTTCACCCAGGTTGATCAAAGCCGGCCATGCGTTTGCATCCAGGCCGACTGCCTGCAGGTATATGGATTCAGCCTTAGTCAGGTCACCCTGAGCTGCATACGTTAGACCCAGTGCCTTCAAGGCCCATGGATCTTCCGGTGATAACCGTACTGCCCGTTCAGCTAAAGCGGTTGCCCGGGTAAGTATCTGTTTAGCTTCCGGTGTTTGTGTTAAGCCGGCGGTCAGCGCATCAGCTAAGGTTGTAGTACCGATTTCCGGAGTACCGGGTCTGTTGGGCCATCGGATTGTCCTCTGCACAAGAGTATTTGCCAAACCATATTGTGCCGGTGCAAAATCGCTGTCCATGGCTAATGCGCGCTCATACAGTGCTGCTGCCGTCTCATTATCCGAGCGCGTCATCCGCATGTAATGATCATCAGCCCGCTGTGTCATTAATGCTATGGGTGCAGTATCTGTTTCAGTCACGTGCCTGTTATCTTGTGCAAATATCACAGCCAAAACAGTGATGATTGCTAACATCAGCCCGGCTAAAACAAAACTCTTTACCCGGTTGCGGGCATTCGCTTGAGTAACCGGACTCGCGCTGACCAGTAACCGATAGCCCCGCTTTGGTATGGTCTCAATAAACTCAGGCTGTTGAGCCGAGTCGCCGAGCAGGCGGCGCAATTTAGATACGGTACGAGCCAGTGTATCTTCAGCCACAATGTTATCCGCCCAAATGGCAGATTCGATCTGTGCATGTGTCACTACTCTGCCGTTATGCTCAATCAGTAACAGCAGCAGAGACATCACCTTAGGTTCAAGGCGTATCGATTGTTGCTTGTCCTGCAGCTGGCGGATAGCAGGTCTGACCAGCCACCGACCCAAACGATAATCGGTATCAGCCGATAATTGTTGTACAGACTCATGCATGCAGAAAGTATAGCCAATCCCTAATGAATGTTTACCGGGTTATTGGTCATGGTCAGGAAATCATCAGGTAAAAAAGAACTATCCTGCATGGTCATCCATCACCTAAAGGAAAAAAATAGATGCAGGCTTTTAAGTTTTAAGGAATAGATATGTACCGTTATATTGTCGGTTGTTTAGTTGCACTGATTCTGCACACTGAATGCTTTGCTGGACAGGATGATTGGGATCAATTGATTTCACCAGAGCAGCTGAAATCTGATTTTTCATCGTTATACCAGACTTTGCAGGCTGCGCATGCTGATCTGTACGCACATCGCAGTAAGCAGGAATATGATGCGCTGTTTACACGCATGCTTGAAGCGTTGACTGAGCCACTGTCGCTGTTTGATGCACAAGTCACCTTTCAGCGATTTGTTGCCTATGGAAATGTCGCGCATGCCCGCATTGAATTTCCCGGAGCTGTATACCAGCGATTTCGCGAACGTGGCGGACACAGCTTTCCGATCTATTTACGCATTGTTGATGGCCGGGCCTATGTTGGAGAGGATTACTCCAATAGCAAACAGATCAATCTTGGCGATGAAATCATCAGCCTGGATAACCAGCCGATGCCGGACTGGCTGCAGCGGGTCAGAAGACATATCTCAGCCGACAGCAACTATATTGCCGATTCACTGCTGGAATTCACTTTCCCGGCCTATCTGTGGCTTGAATTGGGTGAAAAAGAACATTTTGATATTTCCTTGAAAAAAGGCAATGGCCAGTTAATCAAATTACGCATCGATGCCGTCACTCAAACTCAACAACAGGAACGCAGTCAAAACAATAGCGCTTTATTTTCTCTCAGCAGCACCGCACGAGAGGCAAAATTACTCAAAAACAATATCGCTTATCTTCGCCCGGGGCCGTTTTATCATGTCGAAGATCCAGACTCGCTGTGGGATAACACCGGCTTTATCCAATTTATTGATTCAGCCTTTGGACAGTTTATTGATGCCAGGTCACCGGCATTGATCATTGATTTACGTGCAAACCCTGGGGGAGATAATTCCTTTAGCGATCATATGATTGCCTGGATTGCGAATGAGCCGTTCCGGTTCAGTTCGGCATTTTTAATACGCTCCAGTGATGCCGCCGCCGCTTCCAACCAGGCCAGGCTGGATACCAATCCCGGCGGGACATCATCAGTATCCAGATCATTTGCAGAGAAATACGCAACTGTACCGCGCGGGGAAATGTTTGAATTTGATATACCCTTTGCACAACCACACGAAGGGAAACGCTATGACGGTAAGGTATACGTTCTGATCAACCGGCACTCTTACTCCAATGCCGTCAACGTGGCCGCCATTTTTCAGGATTATCAACTGGGCACAGTGGTTGGTGAAAAAACCTCTGACCTGGCGACCACTTATGGTGCCATGGAATCTTTCACACTACCGGAATCCGGGATAAGCGTAGGCTTTCCCAAAGCACATATCATCCGGCCGTCAGGTAACAAAACCGCTGATGGGGTCACACCAGACTGGGTGATTCCTACACCAATAACAGCAATGGAGCATGATACTGTGCTGCAGGCTTTATTAGGCAAAATAACCCAGGAGTAGGCCATACAACAGGGCATACGATCTGGACACCCATCAGTTCTTATCAGAATCGATGGGTGTCCAAAACTGATCTTTTCAATCGTTGTTTTCCTCCCGGTACCGGTCAAACCAGCTCACAATAGCCGCGACTTTGGCAATCAGATTACTGGGCCGGTTGGCGATGCCGTGGGAAGCACCTGGAATCCGCACCAGGGCAGCATCCACTTTGCGCAGTTTCAACGCCGTATAGTATTGCTCGGATTCCGGTATTGGCGTGCGGTGGTCCTGCTCGCCGGTGAGCAACATGGTTGGAGTGTTGACATTACCCACCAGCGACAATGGGGAACGCTCGAAATAAACCTGTGGGTTTTCCCACGGCAATTCGTTAAACCAGTAATTGGCGGCAAATGCCGGTAAATCAGCCGTTAATAACCAACTCATCCAGTTGATCACCGGTTTGGCCACTACCGCCGCGGCAAATCGATCGGTCTTGCCTATAATCCAGGAAGTCAGCACCCCGCCACCACTGCCACCGGTGACAAACAACTGATCAGTATCGATATAACCCTGTTCGATCACCGCATCAACACCGGACATCAAATCATCATAGTCTTCGCTGGGATAGTTCTTATCGATATAGTTACCGAATGTCTCGCCATAACCCGCACTCCCGCGTGGATTCATATAGAAAGTGACATAACCGGCCGCAGCAAACAGCTGCAGCTCAGTGGAAAACACATTGCCGTAGCTGGCAAAAGGTCCGCCATGTATTTCCAGCACCAGTGGGTATTGCTTTTCAGCATCAAAGCCCGGCGGCTTGATGATCCAGCCCTGTAAATCCAGATCGTCATGCGATGACTGAAAACGGATTTCCTCCACCTGACCCAATTCTTTATGATCAAACAAGTCATCATTTAATCGTGTCAAGCGTCGATCATCACCATTGACGCCAACGCCCAGATCAGCAGGGTGCGATGCATCTCCCAGTGTGTAAGCATACCGGCCGTTTTCAGATACGCTGAATGTTGATGCATTGTAGGGTCGCCCCAGCGACAACCCGCCAAGGCCCCCGGTTACTTCCCGGGTGTTGCCGTTCAGGTCAATGTAACCGATGTAGTCATGTCCATTGTCGGTGTATTGAAAATACAATCCCCTACCGCGACCATCCCATTGAATGCCATTGATCGCTCGCTCGAAGTCTTCAGACAGCAACTGTGAATTACTGCCATCGGCCTGCATCAGATACAGCCGCAGATTTTGATAACCCTTGTACTGATCGTCAAAACCCAGATAGGCGATCTGACTGCCATTCGGCGATGGCGCCGGTGCAGCATCGGGGCCATTGCGATCAGTCAGCGTGGTCAGCTCGCCGGTAGCAATATCCAGTCTATGTATTTCTGAGTTCAGCGGGTGATAGTCACTATCTTCACGGTGATTGGCGGAAAACAGCAGCGCTTCATCATCATGACTCCATACCGGTGCATTGTGATGGAAATCCGCCGATGTCAGTTGCCGAGGCGTACCACCCGTTACCGGCAGGACAAACAACTGCTGATGCCCCTGCGGCAGATAACCGACGCCATCACCACGGTAATTCATGTCATCAATGTATATTGGCGGTGCATTCCACTTGGCCCCTTCCGGCTTGCCCGGCATTTTGATAACCGGTTTGCTTTTCTGCGGCACAAACATACTGAAAGCTATCCGGGTATCGTCATGCGACCAGGCAAATGCCCCGGGGGAATGTGCAGTATTGGTGAGCTGCATACTCTCACGGCTGTCCAGCCACAACAGATGCAGCTGCGATTTGCCACTACGGTTGGAACGGAAGATGATTTTCTCCCCGTCATGAGACCAGCTCGGGCTGCTGTCACTGAAGTTGCCAGTGGTCAACGGGCGATGCCGTTCCCCATCAAAATCCACCAGCCAAAGGTTGCCATGCTGCTTATCGGTCATCACATCGCTGAAATGACGCACATATACTACCTGTCTGCCATCTGGTGAAATCTGTGGATCTGAGACATACTCAAGATTGAACACATCCAGCATTTCCAGTTTGTCGGACAAGGCCGGATTATCTGCGTGCTCAGCTGCAACCGCCTGCACGATTATCGTGAGACTACCCAGCAACACACAGATACAAGACCGTAGCGAACGGACAAGAACATGGTGATGATAAAACATGATGATATCCCGGAAAAAATGATGGTGAGTTACTTTACCGCAAAGCGGATGGAGATTATCTGCAGGTTTGGCCCAGCTGCATAATCAACGCGATATATCCCTATTATCTGCTATTGAACGCAAGCCAGACGCTAGCCTGTATATAGCACTCTCTTACTCAGCTTTTGTGCCTTTGATGCTATACACCAGGGGAATGTCATGTCCCGATTTTGAAATGTAAAACCTGCCCGGCTCCCGCTCCTGCATGCCGTCAAAACAGTTGTACGGGCTGTATGGGTACTCATTGAGTTGATCTATTCTGATTCCCACCGTAATCAATGCATTTACTACATCACTTAAAGGGTGTCCCCAGGTAACAATCGTTGACTTTTCCCCTGAAGAGTTCTCGGTGTATGTGCTTTCCTCAGATACATCCGGCTGAGCAGAATGAAAATACGGATATCCGGCATGAATGTCATAAACCGGATGAAACTCCGCGATATAAAATGTTCCACCCGGCTTCAGACATTTCGCCACCACTTCAGCCCACTGGCGGATCGACGGTAACCAGCAAACTGCGCCATAAGATGTGAATACAATGTCATAGGTATGCTCGGTTGATTCCCCATATCGGTAAACATCTGAACAGATAAAGCTTGCTGATAACCCGGCCTTTTCTTTTAGCTCATTAGCTGTATCGATGGCTGTTGAGGATAAATCCACACCGGTAACCTGAGCCCCCCGCCTGGCCCAGGACAATGTATCCAGGCCAAAATGACACTGCAGGTGCAGAAGTGTTTTCCCGCTTACCTGGCCAAGCCCGGAAAGCTCAATACTGTTTAACGAGCATTGACCGTTCAGAAATCCATCTACATCATAAAACTCAGACCTGACATGAACAGCCGCCCGTTGATCCCAGGTTGCTTTATTTGTTTGTAAATAATCCACAATGAAAACCCGCTGTATCGTTTCAGCTTTTATGGTTGATTCTCAACCATCAATCAATTCAAACCGCTTCAGCAATGGAAAGTATAAAGCCAGCTGCACATCCCGCTCATCAATCTCGCTCATTAGCTGCCGATAACGAAGCATCTGCGGCCGGTAATGTCGAACCTGGTAATCAATGTATGAATCAACATCCTCTCCTTCATGCAGTCCGGTTTTGTAATCAATAATCCAGCGCAGGTTGTTCGCATCAACAAAGGTTCTGTCAATAATGGCTGAGGTCAGCCGATCATGTTCAAAATACCCGATCGCGAATTCACAGGCCGACTCGGTATGCGGCTGCAGCAACCAGCGACCGTGTTCATCTTCCAGGGTGTTATTGACTGCCTGAACAATCAACTTGCCGGCTGCTGCATGCAAATCGGGGGTAAGTTGCTCTTTCCTTAATTGCAAATTAACCCATTTCTCCTGGTCCAGCGTCTGCCACCAGTTCTCGCCATAATTCACCAGTGCCTCCAGTGCCCGGTGCACTACCCGGCCAATAGCTGCTGCCTGAGGCAACTCCGGCTTCGGTGTTTCGGGAGCCAGCTCGGTAATACTTAATACCGCCTGCCTAGTGAATTGAATCTGCTCTGCAGGTTCTGGCGGTTGCCAATCTGCCGGCAGACGGTAAAACGGAACAACTGCCGGTTCCGCATTTTCAGCTATGTCTTTTGTATCCAGTATTTGCGCACCATCCTCAATCAACGGCCACAACCAGCTCATCGGAGAATTTTTAGACGGCTGCTCACCCTTGCCATCGAGGTGACTAAGCAGATGCAAGCGCTGCTTCGCACGGGTGGTGGCCACGTACAGCAGACGACGGGCTTCGTTTTCCCTGCGCTGAGCATGCAGCAAATTGATAAAACGATAAACCGGGTCAGGTTCACTGCTGCCAGCTGCCTGACGCATGCCCAGCAGCAGGCCGCTGGAATTACCAATTGGACGAAACTCACTGATCAGCAGCGGCTGGTCATTATCTGAATAACGAATCGGATATCCCAGGCCAGGCAGAATCACCTCGTCAAATTCCAGACCTTTGGCCTTATGAATAGTCATCACCTGCACCCGGGCAGCATCGGGATTGGTTTCTGCACTGGCAAAAATTCGGTGCAACTGTTCTTCCAGCTGCAAAGGGTCATCCAGATCACCGGCCACCGATTCACCATCCAGCAGCGCCAGAAAACGCTCCGCATTCTCCAGTGCAGTATTCGACAGATAACACGCCGGCCCACCCAATTGTTGCCAGGTCTGGGTCACCAGTTGCCTCAGAGTTAACCAATGCCGGTTGGCTACCGCTGACTGCAGTACCGACAAAACCCGGCTCAACCGCTGTTGTGCAGTACCATCCAACATGCCGGGATCCACTGTAGTCAAATCCTGAGCTTCTCCCAGTCCGGCAATTTGCAGCAACTCCGCAAGCTCCAATCCGCACCATGGAGCGCGTAATACGCTTAGCCAGGACAATCGATCACCCGGATGCACCAGCGCCTGGGTAAGTGCCAGCAAATCGCGTACTTCCGGAGTTTGCTCCAGCGATGCCATATCCACTGCCTGGAATGCAACACCGGCCTTTTGCAACGCCGGTAAAATTGCCTCAACATCTTTGCGTCTGCGCACCAGAACAGCGATTTCTTCTGATTCACGCTGTAATGCCTGCTGTACCAGCTCTACTACTTTTTCGGCTTCCGCCAAGCGATCTTTTTCAATCTGCAGAATGATTTCCACAGGCTGCTCCGCAGCCACCGGGTGCCAGGCATCAGAACGCGACCAGCGCACTGCACCTGCATTCAGATTATTGTCTGCCGGCAATATTTCCTGAAAAATGGTGTTGCACCATTCCACCAATGCCCGCTGAGTCCGGAAGTTAACCTGCAGTTGCAGGCGTTCCAGCGGAAAGTCCGGTAACCCGTTTTCCCATACGGATAAAAAGATTCCGACTTCCGCCTTACGGAAACCATAGATCGACTGCATCGGATCGCCTACCAGGAACAGGCTGTTATCACCTTGCGGTTGCCAGCCTGCCGTCAACTTCTGCAGCAGTTGCAATTGTCCGATGGAAGTGTCCTGAAACTCATCAACCAGAATATGGGTGATGCGTGCATCCAACTGTAATGCCAGTTCACTGGGACCCCCGGCATCATCTGAACTCAATGCGTAAAGCGCCCTGGCAGCCATCTCATTGTGATCAACCAGGCCATTCTCACGAAACACCAGTAACAGCTCAGCCAGGCATAGCTGCAATGTCACCAGCATGGGCCGCAGTATCGACCATTGATCATCTGGATAACAAGGATTGGGTAACTGTCTGAGGCCCACCAGATGGGCAATCAAAGCAGGATTATCGGCAAGCTGTTCGAGTAACACCTGCATACGCATTTTGTACTGATTGTTATCCGGAAAACCAAGGCGTTTCTGAACACCTCTGGACGTCCTTGGCTTAGGTGATGCTGCCGAGGTCAATACCAGCTCGGTCAATGCCTGCCAGATGGGCAGATCATCCACACTGCTGCCTGGTTGGCTGCTTTGACCGGCCATCAAATCAACTGCTTTATCCGATAACCAGCGGCTATCCAGTGAGTGGCTTTGACCGGCAGCGTAGCTGCCCAGCTCAGTCAGCTCTGCCGCCAGATTGGTGTCGAGCTTTAACAGCCCCTGTAGATGCTCCTCTACAATAAATGTCAGTACAGCTTCCAGTTGGAGGCGGTCATTCTGATCAGCTGATCCAATGCTCAGCAAATCCATCCAGCGCTCACGCTTATCCAGCATGGCGATCAGCGTATCTTCCAGCATGGCCTGCTGAAACCCGCTATGCGCCAGCACAGCATGTACCTGTTGCTGCTGCGAAGCAGAAAGATGCTCTCCCAGCAACACCTGCCGTACCGCCTGTCGGTACAATCTGTCGGCATTGTCGACCACTTGCGGCTGGGCACCGTATTGACTCAATACCGGCAACTGACGGGTCAAACCTGCATTGAAGGCATCAATGGTCAGAATCCGCAGCCGGTTCGGCTGTTCCAGTAAACGCCAGCCCTGCTGTTCAGAACGCGCCAGTGCCCTGCCGGCAAGCTCCAGTAACTGGCGGCTGAATGCATCCTGAGATTGAGCCTCGGCTCTTTGCCCAGCTTGTTCCAAGGCACCCAGAATCCTTTCCAGCATCTCGCCGCGTGCTTTGCGGGTAAAGGTAATTGCCAGGATTTCTTCCGGTTGCCGTACCACTGCAAGTAAAGCCAGGAACCGTTGGGTCAACAGCCCGGTCTTTCCCGATCCGGCCGGTGCCTGGACAATAAATGACCGGCTGATATCCAAAGCCGTCTGGCGGGCCTGGTTATCACCGGGCAGGCGGATATCAGTCATCTCTGAATTCATCCTGATCGGTACTGTTCAGCGCATCAATGCGACACAAGCTCTGCCGACGGCAAAACCGGCAGGCCTGCTTATAGGGCTGCGCAACAGCACGTCCCTGGTAATACTCGCTGGCCAGATCCATCAGCCGCTGCTGCCAGTAATCCTGCAAACCCGCCCAGTCAGCATGGTTTTTATCCAGCATGGTTCTGCCCTGCCCCAACTGAGCCACACCACTCAATTGACCCGGCTGAAGAGTGAACCCCCTGAAGCCGGCCTTACCGGGTTTCAGGTTGGCAAATACTGCACCGCCCAGGTTGCGTGTGGAAACAGCGTACAAGGGCACTTGCGGTTCTGATAGACGCTCATCAGACCAATTCAACGGATTACCCACACCCGATTTGTAATCCATCACCACCAGACTACCGTCTTCCAGCTGATCTATCCGGTCAACGCGCAGCTGCAGTTTTAACGGACCTAATGTGACCTTCCTGGTTTGTTCCAATGCAGCGATTCTGAATGTCCCAGGTCGCCCGGCTTCTATTGCCAACCAGCTGCCGAGCATTTGCTGCAGGTAATCGGCATACGCCTGTCGCAGATTATTATTTCTTAGGCATAACACATTGTGGCTGGACAGGCTCATCTGAATGCATTTGCCAAGTCTGCTTTCACGGTCAGCAGAATCGGTCAGGTCAGCAGGTTTACTGGCTTGCCAGAAACTGTGCAACACGGCATGCACAATATTGCCATGCTGCAAAGCATTAATCCCCGGGCTGACCGCCTCCAGTGCAGTGGCTTTCAAACGGTAGGCTGCCAATGCCTGAAACGGGCACTGAGCCTGAGCTTTCAGTAATGCGGCACCACCGTGACTGAAACTTTCAGTCGAATGATGATCAGACTCACTGGTCGATGGTGATACCAATCCCGGTGCCTGTTGATCAGCATAAGCTTCCAGATGCCGCTGCTGCCGGCAATCCAGCCAGTATTGGTACTTGTTGACTTCCGGCAGCAGTTCAACATCAGTAGCCAGGTTTTTGATCAACGGGCTGGGCAGTTGAGCGGAATCATCAACCATAACCGCGTAACTGAATACCACATTCTCAGCAATATGCTGCAGAGATCGAGTGATCTGCTCCGCATACTCGAGCTCCTGTTGTGCATCAGCCTGCGGCATCGAGTAATACCTCTGCAGAGCAACCGGCAGCAATGGATTGGGCTGCAGCGGTGCTGGCCAGCTGGCAGCACTCATACCGGTTACCCATACTGCTGAATAGCGCTGTCCCAATGCTTCAAACAACCCCAGCACCTGAACCAGGGCCTGTGGCCGGGCTTGTTGTACTGGAATATTTCGAGCCAGATGTTGCAACCATTGCAGTGCCTGGGTACCGGAAATTTTTTCATCCTGCACGGTCAGCTGTACAAATTGATCCTGTAACTGCTGCCACGATGACTGCAGTCTAAAATCAGTAGCCTCAGACTGCTGCTCAGCAGCATCAGCTAATGGCCACTTCAGCGCAGCCAGCAGCTGCCCGATATTGTTCAGCCAGCTGTTACTGGTGCGCTTTTCTGAAAACCACTGCCGGGCTTCCAGCAGCATCCTCAGCTGTTGCTGAAATTCAGGACTGTACCAGGGTTTCTGCAGCTGACCGGACAGCTGCATCACGTCTTCCAGTCTGAATTGCTCGACCCCTTGGGCGCGAAGACAGATTTCCAGGTTAGCGCGGGATTGGGTTTCATCATCACCCGGCAAAGCACTGCGGAGCAGCCGGCTGTAGACCGTGAATGGTGCCGGCCCGCGAATCAATGACAACCAAGAAAATGCCAGAGCTATGACTGGATCATCAGCTAATGATGAAGCTGCTGAGATATCAAATAAATGCTGCGAATCGGACCGAACCTGTTCAAAAGCATTCCAGTAAGGATGTAGTACAGCAGTCAATACAGATTCAACTTCAGCACGGCGTAAGTGCAGATCAGGCACAACGATGGTGATCGGTTTATTACCCGCATTGTATTCGATGGATTGAATCTGCTGTCCGGCCCAGCGGGCAGCGTGAATTAATTCCTGAGTTTGATCACCGGCTGCAACAATTCGCAGTGCTGCAGATTGTGCCGTCAAATTCAGTTCATACAGCGTGGATCCCAGCTTCTGCTTGGCCAGCAGCAATCGCTGCTGTGCAGGCTGCCAGCGCTCAAACCCATACAATAGACAATTTTCCGACGGTTGCCATCGCCCCTGTATCAGTTCATCCAGCAGAAAGCGGGAAAGCTGCGCGGTATCGATGGCACCGAGATTTTCCAACCGCCGCGTGTATTGTCTGCTCCAGCGCAGCATCGCAGTGGTTTCAGCACTGGGGTAAGCGTCCAGATCGCGTTCGCTTAAATTAAATGATTGAGTTAACTGCCAGGCCGAAAGTGCGGCCCTGGCACATGCGCTCCGGTTTAATAATATGTCACTGTTGCTGTCCCGATCGATAATGCTTTGCCATAACCATTCAGCCTGATAATCCTCCAGCAGCGATCTGTCACTGATATAACGGGTACTGAGATCAGCGAACTGCCGCTGCTGCCAGGCGGTCCAGGCAATAATATCCGGCCTGGCCCAGGCTGCCCCACTCTGACTTTCCGCATACCGCAATAACAATACCTGCGCCTGGCGCCGGTTAGCGGTGATCAGCGTGGCGCCTTGCTCCAGCTGTTGTTGCGCTTCAGGCCAATCAACCTGGTCTAAGTCTAACGTCAACTGATCGACCATCCCCTGCGACCACCGCCATTAATGCTGCTGCAGATAATCCACCACCAGGTGTGAAAACACCTCTACGCCCAGTTGCATGTTCGGCTCATGCACATCAAAAAAAGGCGAATGGTTAGCAGGTGATTGAAATCCACTTCGATCAGGGTCTGATGCCGACAGGAATACATACAAACCCGGAATTTCCCTTGCAAAGAAAGCAAAATCTTCAGCACCGGTAACCAGGACAGGGTTAATCACCGGTGAGTCTCCGGCCACTTTCTGCAATGTGGGCATCATTTGTGAAGTTAGTGCCCGATTGTTTACCGTGGCAGGATATTGTTTGGTAATGGTGACTTCTGCTTTTGCCCCGGCACTGGCGGCAATATTTTCAGCCGTTCTGATAATGCGTTGATGAATATCATTTTGCATGGCGATATCAAAGCTGCGGATAGTGCCATGCATCTCAACACGATCCGGAATGATGTTATTTCGTACTCCGGCATCGAATTTGCCGATGGTAATAACATAAGGGACCTCAGTCAGATTTAACTGACGGCTGGCAATAGTCTGCAGGCCAAGCACTATTTGCGAGCCGACTACGATAGGATCAATACCGGCCCAAGGCGCTGCACCATGAGTTTGTTCACCCAACACATCAATCTTTAGATAGTCAACCGCTGCCATGGCCGGGCCCGAACGCACAGCCAATCGACCGCCAGGTATATTCAAGCCCACGTGCATTCCGAAAATAACTTCCGGCTGATAGCGTTCGAACAAGCCCTCCTTAAGCATCAGCTCTGCACCACCCTCTTCACCCGCCGGGGCGCCTTCCTCGGCCGGTTGGAAAATAAACAATACAGAACCCGGTAGCTGTTCCCGCACAGCACTCAATACGCTTGCGGTACCCAATGCCATAGCCATATGGGCATCATGTCCACAGGCATGCATTACACCCACTGCTTTACCCAGGTATTCAGATGTTACCGTGGAAGCAAAAGACAACCCGGTCTGCTCAGCCACCGGCAACGCATCCATATCTGCCCGAATGGCTATCAGCGGCCCAGGCTGCCCACCTTTCAGCAGTCCTACAACGCCAGTATGAGCGATTCCGGTTTCAACTTCCAAGCCCATATCACGCAATGCGGCAGCGACATATTTTGCAGTTTCAAATTCCCGGTTGGACAGTTCCGGATTCTGATGAAAATGCCGACGCCAACTGACCACCTGCTGCTGGGTATCAGCCGCCAGCTGATCCAGCTTAGACCATTCAGGCACACACCAGGCCGAGGCACTGAACAACATTATTGCTGCACTAGGCAATAAACGAAAAACTTTGAAACTGATGGTCATGCGCTTCTCCCGATGTCAGGCCAGTCAGCATACTGGGCAATGGCCGGATAATGCAAAGTTATTCCCTTCATCACAATAAAAAAAGCCCGCCTGTTCGGCGGGCTAAAAAATGACGCTTGACCGGGACGACTGGGTGCCGTCCCGGCGTGATTACATTAGAGCGCTGCACTCACCAGCGTCAGGGGTGGGGATTCAATATCAATGGCATCAGCAAACTGATCTGCTGACTCTGACAGGCTGCGGCCACCCTGAACCACAAAACCTGCCCAGAAATACGGATGTTCCCATTGCGGTTGTTCACGCAACCACTGCTGGGCCATGCGCAGGGCCATTTCCGGTGACTGATCTTCCTGCAGCAGATGGAAATAGAACCGTTCCATCAACAATGCTGTGGCCTGATCGGAAACCTGCCACAAGCTCGAAATCACCTGACGGGCACCAGCAACCAGGAACGGACGGCTTAAACTCAACAAGCCTTCACTACCTACAGATTTGCCAACGCCGGTTTCACAACCGCTCAGCACTACCAGATCAGCATCCAGATCTAAACCGGCAATTTCATGTGGCCGCAAATAAGACATGTTTTGCGCGCCATTACTGTCAGCCAGTACCAGCCCGGATAACTCCGGCATATCGGCATCAACGATGCCATGCGTAGCAAAATGGATAACGCCATACCCCTGCAGCCCTCCGTTGGCTACAAACTTATGACTGGCGTTAGAGCCGGTCATCACTTTTACATTACTGCCGTAGCCGTCATTCTCATTGGCGCCAGCAGCGTTTTCGATAGCAGCCGCTTCCAGTTGGGCACCTGGTAAAGAAGTAATATTGACTGCACTTTGGCTTAACGTACGTTTTGCCAGCAATTCGGTGAAATTGAGCGGGCTGCTGAAGTTGTCCTGTGCATCGTTAACTGATGCTACTTGAGTTTCATTAGCCAGGGGATCGGCCAACACCACGATATTAGTGGCCGGCACTACCGGTTGATCATCCAGAAGATCAAAAATCTTGGCTGAAGGGCTGTACGTAACCGTTGTGTTATCCACTAATGCTGAGGCTGCACCATCCACAGGCAGCAGACCGAATGGAACCAACTGCAGACTGCCATCGGCAACCACCACCAGTTCACGACCCTGAATGCTGTCAATGGCCGGTCGTAATACTATTTCACTTAGCTGGTTGGCCATATAGGCTATGCGGCTGCGCGACTGCCGATGGCTACGCAGTGCATGTGTCAGGTCAGTAGCGATCGGTCCAATTTCAGATGCAGGTGGTAATTCAAAATGCTGGACTTGTTGTTTGTTGATGCTCCACAGATGACTGCCTTCGCTACCGACAAAATAGCTCAACATGGTTACTTCATCACCCAAACGTTTTTGAATTGTTGTTACATCTATAGGCAAGCTGATATTAGCCAGCATGTTTTCATTGCTTCGCAGCTGACCTTCCAGCATATCGATTTCACGGCGCAATGCTATCAACTGGCTTTGGTCTTCGCTCTGTGAAACATCGGCCAGTTTAGCTAACAGCAAATCACGCTCGTCACGAATCTTTTCGAGCTCGCTGCTTTGCATACTTTCTGATTGAATCAAATCCAGCAGACTGCGTGCCCTGATCTGTTCGCTGACAGCCCAAGCTTCCCGTATATCACCATTGGCTACCAACAAATCAATATATTGCTCAAAGGCACCTCGACGGCTAGCCAGGAACCCGGTCTGCACATCTGGAGCCAGTGTCCGAAGGCGAATCTTATTAGCCAGCTCTGTAGCCGCTTTGGCAGAATCCAGCGAAGCCTGACCATACTGTGCCCTGGATAGTGCTGTTAATGTATCCAGTTCGTACAGTTCATCCATCACTGCACGATGACCTCTAAGCGCGCTTTTCAATGACTGTTCGGCAACATCATTGTTACCTTCACTCATCAATAATTGGCCCAGGCGTGACTCTGCTCTGGCAGCCTCGCGTACATAACCAAGATTAGACAATGTATTCAGAGATTCGCGTTGGCTATCAATTGCCTGTTGGATTTCACCCAGGTCATATAACAGCTGGCCATGCTCGCTGGCCACAATTGCAGCAGAACTGCTTTGGTTGTTTGATGTAAATACGCCATAGGCTTCAGAGAACTGAGTATTTGCCAATTCCAAATCACCTTTTTTCCAATTGGCATTTGCCATACGGCGCAGAATATTGGCACGGCGTTGCTGGTTTTGGCCAGCCAGCTCCATTGCCGCCTCAAAATAGCCTATCGCATCATCAAATTCATCTATCGCTGCATACAGCGCACCGAAAGACTCTAGCGATAAGCTGTACCAGTAATCATCATTGAATTCTTCAAATACATGAGAAGCATTGTCAATGTGAGTTAATGCTTCGTCCAACCTGCCCACTTCCTGAAGAGCATGGCCTAAATTATATTCGGCTCTGGCAGCAATGATGGGTTGATTTATTTCTGTATTCAGGCGTATAGCTGCCTGCCATAAATCTATAGCCTCGAGTGTCAAACCCATAGACGTTTTGGTTACAGCCAAATTGCTCAGTGTGTTGATGACTTGTGCCAGATCTCCACTTGAACCGATCTGACTGGCTGACAGAGTTAAAATACTTTCTATGGAGCGCCACTGATTTCCAGCCGACAAAATCAGTGCTTGTTCAAGCGCATTTGCCGCGTTCTGAAAATTGTCTCTGTCACGCTCAATAAAACCAATGTTGCTCAAGGTTTGAGCTTGATAAAAACCGTCCCGTTGAGCATTACGAATGGCTAATGCCTGATCAAGGTATTCCAGCGCCAAATCAAATTCACCAGCAGTAGCTGCCGCCAGTCCAAGAGAGCTGTTCGCTGCAGCAATGCCTTTGTCATTACTGTTCTGCCGATAGAAGTTTAACGCATTGGAATAACTTTCAGTTGCTATGTCCAATCTGCCCAGCTCACGTTGGATCGCACCTACTTCATAATAAATGTCACCAATCCAATCGGCATATTCAGATCCTGCCAGCTGGTTGACAGCAGTCAGATAAAGATCAGCCGCCGCATCCCTATTATCTATGCCACCTAAAAAATGGGTTACTCGCTTGTCACTCGCATCAGCAATTGCCTGCAAGCCATTTCTGATTCCTGCATCTGCAATAAGACTCTCATTCAGCCAGCTTACAATGACCTCACCGGTAATTGTGTGTTTTTCTGTACTGCGTACCTGAACTGTCAGCACTGTATTTTCATCACCGTTGAGCGAAAGAATATAGCGCCCCTCACGACCTCTCCAGGTAGCGGACTGGCTGAGAATTTCACCCTCTGCATCCATTGCTTTGGAAATGGTATCGATGCCATTGTTTTGAATCTGAACAAACAATGCGCTACCCGCAGGCACCGGCAGTGTCCAGATATCACCGGCCTTGAGCCGCTTGCTGTCTTTAGTATTTGCGGCAGTGACTGTGCAAAACATCAAGCCGAATATCACCATGGCTATGTATGCACATCTTGATAAGTTTTTGCGTTTATGGTTATTCATGATTTTATCCTTATGTCTTGCTTGATCAACTGGCTGCATATGGAGCGCTCACTCCGGTATGACCTGAACCACTTGCATCCTCGGGACGCCCAGCGGCACCACAAACAACATTAGGATTTTCTATCTCCCTCGATTTCCATAATATTTCACGCATGCCTCCACCAATTCCGTTTTGAGAGACCATCTTAAATTCCAGTTGTTTTGCTACGTTGTCTGTTGCTTCCCAGAAATTACAACGCAACACCAACTCCCCTCTTGCATTAATATCCAAATACCCGTTCTCGGGACAAACTTGATAACGAACTGCCTGGCTGCTCGTCATACTATTCAAATCCAGCCCTTCCGGTTCTTCATAAAATTCAACTGTCCACTTTCCACTTGATGAATCGCAACTGATGTCAAAAGCATCATCTGTTTTTAGATTCGTGCGACCTCCCAGGTCACATGTGTTTGCGATAATCCAGGTATCTGCAAAACCCGCATTACAAGAGCTGGGTCTGCTGAATTTTTCATCCGCAAATACAGCACTGCCTGTTATTAAGCTGCTGATCAGCCCTGCTATAACGGCAGTACGAGCGAATTTACCGGACGGAATTACATCGTTCGAGGTACATATTTTCATTGTCAATCCTTTTTGGCACGTTAATAAATTTAGGATGTTGGATTGACACGCAAGGAAAATTCCTGCTTAGGCACCTCATTATCTGTTGTTGAAATTAAAATCTGGTAATCGCCCGCCTTCATAAATGTTGCTGGTACTGCTAGGACCAAATAACCACGATCATCCGGTTTAACGCTGACAACAATCGGTTCCAGTTGCTGACCTTGTCCCTGCGCGGCAATCTCTACTTCGTATACTGGCTTTGGCGGCCAGTCAATTTCAAATTCAAGTATTGCTAGGCCCGAGGTAAGTTGATCAGGCGATATGATTGCAGAGTAATCAGTGTTTTCGCGTGCTGACCGGAGGCGTGAAAAGGTCACGATGGATACATCGGGTTGAAGCGCCGTTAGGGCCTGCTGATCCGTCAGCAGGTCCGAACGACTTTGATATAAAACTGTGAACGCCAGAGTTGAAACAACAATCGCTGAAGTTGCTACAAACGCCCCTGCAGGTCGCAATAAGCCTTTCCCTAACTTTTGCCACCATGCCAGTCTTACACCAATTTCTGGCTGATACTCTTCTTCAAGCAAGCCCTGCTTCAATGCGTAGGCGAGCTCGAGTTCAGCCAACAACTCTGCATCCTGCAGATATGCCTCTTCGAAGTTAGCTGCCGACTCAGGATCAAGTTCACCGCGTATGTAAGCGTCTATACGCTGTTGTTGATCTGTTTGAGTCATAACCAACCCCAATAAATAGTGAGATCCATCTCTATTTGCTTTCCGTGTTGTCTATTAAATGCAACGAGTACACAAATTCTCTCACTTAGTATTTATTTATTTCTCCAAAATTTGTCCGCTTTTCCCTAATTGCTTGAAACTAATGCAGAAAACTATCCACTTTTTTTCTGTTCCTGGTCATATAACTTTCGCAGACGCTGCTTGGCACGATACAGCACCCGGTCAAAATGAGCACTGCTCAGACTCAGGCGTTTACAGATATCGGTTTTGTCCTGCTCAGCCAGATAAAACAGCCGCAGGATTTGACGGTCGCGCTGTTGAGGGAGTTCCGCCAGTAATCGCTGAACCGCAGTGGCCCTCTGCTGCCGGTAAACATTGTCATAACCGGAAGCTTGTTCCGCCACCGCCTGCTCAATGGATGTTTGGTCGACTGAAGTCTGCTGGCGTTGCTGTTTGCGATATTCGCCAATGAACAGGTTCATGGCTATTTGCCGAATATACTTGGGTAGTGCATCAGGATTTTCCAGCGGGCTTTTACGCAGGTGTGAGATCACAATGGTCATCGCATCCTGAGCCAAATCTTCGGCTTGAGCCGGGTTCTGGCAACGATACTGCAACATGAATAACGTGGGACGCCAGAATTGCTGCACCAACTCCGCTTCTGCGGATCGATCACCTGCGTGAATTCGCTCTGATAATAATGCCGAAGGTTTATCGGCATTTTCAGGCTTTTGATCTGTAGTATTAATGGAATGATTACCCATTATGTCCTGTACGGCACGTTCCCAACTGACGGCAATACTCGCAAAGTGTCATTATGCTCGCATATCACGGTTGTATCAGCCTGAATGTAACAAACTCACCCAATAAATCATTTTTCCCGCCTATGTGTTTTTTAACTGATATGTCCCTATCAGGCATCGCTTTAGTCATCATAAATCCGGTTATGTGTACAGCCGCCTGATTCCGCATTGGCCTGCATTTGGCTTAACAAACACCCAAAAGCACATAACCATACAGCAAGCGACAGCCTGTTTGCCATATGCTAATAGGTGCATTTTGAGCACAAACCAGCCACTTGGCAAACTGATGAGCACCCAAGCTGCGGATTTAATTTGGATTTTTTCCGAATAGAGTCTTATGTTAACCCCCTCTATATACTCAGAATAAGTACTATCACACCCACACCATTTGCCCTTTTCATAACCAGTCTCTGCATTATCAGGATATGCAATCAGGCTCATGGCATCGAATTGAGCTGATAAAATCATTAACCATGCAGTACTCAATATTTACTTTCTGAGCAATTACTGATGTTCAAACAGACCAAATGCACAACAATTTTGACCGCCGCCATGCTGACAATATCCCTGATCGGCTGTAACGGGGAAGAACACAACGACATGCCTGTCGTTCAAACTACTCATTATCAAATTATCATCCGCAACGGCACGGTTTATGACGGCAGTGGCAATCCCCCTGTATCTGCAGACGTGGCTGTCAATGGAGACCGTATCGTAGCCGTCGGTCAGCTGGCGGATGCATCAGCAGATACCATTATTGATGCTACCGGCATGGCTGTCGCGCCGGGGTTTATCAATATGCTGTCCTGGGCGACCGAATCATTATTAGCAGACGGGCGTTCACAGAGCGATATCCGCCAGGGAGTAACGCTGGAAGTATTCGGCGAGGGCTGGTCAATGGGGCCGCTGAACGAAAGCATGCGTGCAGAAATGCTTGACCAGCAAGGCGATATCAAATTTGACATTCCATGGACTACATTGGGTGAATACCTGGAACATTTGGAAAACCGGGGCGTTGCAACCAATATTGCATCCTTTGTCGGCGCTACCACCATTCGCATTCATGAAATCGGCAGGGAGGACCGTCCTCCCTCTCCCGAGCAACTGCAGAGCATGCAGCAACTGGTACACCAGGCCATGCAGGAGGGCGCGTTGGGTGTTGGCTCATCGCTTATTTATGCACCGGCTTTTTATGCAGACACCAACGAACTGACTGCACTGGCCAGCGTCGCTGCTGAATATGGCGGTTCGTACATTTCACATATGCGCTCGGAAGGCAACCGTCTATTGGAAGCCGTGGAAGAGTTGATCCAAATTTCACAGGCAAGTGGAGCAGCGGCTGAGATTTACCATTTGAAAGCAGCCGGTAGAGAAAACTGGAACAAATTGTCCCAGGTCTTTGATCGCATCACCCAGGCACGCGAAGCAGGCCAGGAGATTCGCGCCAACATGTATACCTATACAGCTGGTGCCACCGGACTGTATGCAGCAATGCCTCCCTGGGTTCAGGAAGGCGGCCATGATGCCTGGGTGGAAAGACTAAAAGACCACGCCATTCGCGCCCGCCTTATTGAAGAAATGCGCACTCCCACCGATGCCTGGGAAAACCTGTACCTGGCCAGCGGTGGTCCAGAGAATGTGATCCTGATTGATTTTCGCTCGGAAGCGTTGAAACCATTGACCGGAAAAACCCTGGCTGAAGTTATCGAGATGCGTGGTACTTCTGCAGAAGAAACCATGATGGATCTGGTGATTGAAGATAATAGCCGGGTGGGTGCAGTGTTCTTTCTGATGTCAGAGGATAATGTCAAAGCCAAGATAGCCCAGCCCTGGATGACTTTTGGTTCGGACGAAGGCTCGTATGCCAACTCAGGTATTTTTCTGCGCAGCAGCGCACATCCACGCGCCTATGGCACCTTCGCACGCCTGCTGGGGCGTTATGTAGCGGAACAACAGGTCATTAGCCTCAGTGAAGCCATCCGCAGGTTGACCTCTCAACCTGCCATCAACCTGAAAATCCGGGATCGCGGTCTGCTGCAGCCAGGTTACTATGCCGATGTGGTGGTTTTTGACCCGAGTAATATCCGTGACCATGCTGACTATGCCGAACCCCATCAATATTCAACGGGTATGCAGCATGTCATAGTCAACGGCACGCCGGTACTGGAAAATGGTGAACATACGGGTGCACTGCCGGGCCGGGTTGTGCGAGGCCCTGGTTGGTCAGGATTTGATTCTGATTAAATCAGCGGCTCGCCGATAATTGACTGCCGCTGATCAACCGGGGTAAACCGCCCTTTTTCGTCACGCTCCACCCGTGCCATCGCACAACCATGGTCGTGAGTAAAAAACAGGCTGACGCCCCGGACCAGCTTGTCTTCCAGAAAACGCCTTTTCTCATCAATCAGCTTTTCCGGGTATCGGTCGTAGCCCATGGTCACTGGTAAATGTACCCAGGCGCGTCCGGGTATCAGATCAGCGCAATATACAAGCCCCCCGGTTCCGTCTGCTTTGGTAATTTCAGTCAACATCAGGCCCGGCGTATGTCCATCGCTGAAACTGAAACGTACCTGCGGTCCCAGCCAGGGGTGTTGATCACCACTGACCAGATTTAATCGGCCGGATTGCTCCAGCAGCTCATTCAGCTCAGGAATAAATGATGCACGGTCTCGCGGATGCGGCTGCTGAGCACGTTCCCAGTGATACTTTCCGACAAAAAACTGGGCATTTGGAAACAGTAATTCAGCCGCTTGATCCTGGTTCCAGCTGTTCAGCAATCCACCTGCATGATCAAAATGCAGATGACTGAGAATCACAGCATCAATATCCTCATGACTGACGCCGGCTGCCTGCAGAGACTGCAGCAGTACATGACCGTCTTCCAGGACGCCATAGCGATCTTTGTATTTGGGCTCAAAAAAGTCCCCTATCCCGGTTTCCAGCAAGATATTGCGGCCGTCAAGACCTTTGATCAGCAGGCACCGGCAGGCCAGCGGGATGCGATGCTGCTGATCCGGTTCTATCCAGCGAGACCACAATGCACGTGGTACGTTGCCAAACATGGAACCACCGTCCAGACGCTGCGAGTTACCCTCAATAGACCATATTTTCATAGTGCTTCGCCAGGTTGCCTATACAGATCATTGGCTGACCGGCATTCAACCAGTCAGCTTTGCCCAGGTATCCCGTAATGCCACTGTCCGGTTAAACACCGGTTTATCGGCGGTGCTGTCCTGATCCAGTACAAAATAACCGGTGCGCTCAAACTGGCAGGCATCGCCAATTTGTGCATCAGCCATAGAAGGCTCAACCACTGCATTGTCAATCACTTCCAGTGAGTCCGGGTTCAGGAATTCACTGAAATCCCGTTCTTTATCAGCCAATGGATTGGCAACGTTGAACAGGCGATCATACAAACGCACCTCAGCTTTAATGCCATGTTCTGCTGAAACCCAATGGATGGTGCCTTTGACCTTGCGGCTGGCACCCGGCTGTCCGGACATCGTATCCGGGTCATAACTGCAGTGCAGCTCGGTAACGTTGCCGTCTGCATCCTGAATTACTTCATTACACTGAATAATGAACGCATTGCGCAATCGCACTTCACCACCGGGCTTCAGGCGGAAAAACTTCTTAGGCGCCTCCAGCATAAAATCGGTCTGTTCAATATAAATCTCGCGGGTAATTGGTACTTTGCGCATGCCAAAGTCAGGATTTTGCGGATGCCGAGCAGCTTCAACCCAAAGCGTTTCATCTTGCTGGAAATTGGTCAGTACAATTTTCAACGGACGCAACACTGCCATAGTCCGCGGTGCTGTTTCGTTCAGCTCATTGCGTACGGCATTTTCCAGAACACCCATCGGAATAATGCTTTCCGACTTGGAAACCCCGACACTTTCCCAGAACCCCCGGATCGCTGCTGGCGGGTAGCCACGGCGGCGGATTCCGGCGATGGTCGGCATGCGTGGATCATCCCAACCATCCACATCACCATTTTCAACCAGCTGCCGCAACCGGCGTTTGCTCATTACGGTGAAATCAAGATTACCGCGGGCAAACTCGATCTGTTGTGGATGGCAATCGATGGAAATATTGTCCAGTATCCAGTCGTATAGCGGCCGATGATCTTCAAACTCCAGCGTACACAGCGAATGCGTGATGCCCTCAATCGCATCTGACACGCAATGGGCAAAGTCGTACATCGGATAGATGCACCAGTCATCGCCGGTCAGCTGATGATGCGCACGCCGAATCCGGTAAATCACCGGGTCGCGCATATTGATATTGCCAGAAGCCATATCAATTTTTGCCCGCAGCACCAGTTCGCCATCAGCAAACTCACCGTTTTTCATGCGCTCGAACAGTGCCAGACTTTCCTCCGGCGGGCGATCCCGGTCCGGGCTGTTTCTGCCTGGTTCAGTCAGTGTGCCGCGATACTCACGAATCTGTTCGGCCGGCAAACTGTCAACATAGGCTTTATCAGCGGCAATCAATTCACAGGCAAAATCATATAACTGCTGAAAATAATCTGAAGCGTGCCGCAACTCTGCCCAATCAAAACCCAGCCATTTAACGTCATCCTGAATCCGCTGGTAAAACAGCGCTTCTTCTTTTAGCGGATTGGTATCATCAAAGCGCAGATTGGTATGGCCGCCGAATTCTCCAGCCATACTGAAGTTAAGACAGATCGATTTGGCATGACCGATATGCAAAAAGCCATTGGGCTCAGGCGGAAAACGGGTTATCACCTGGCCACCATTCTTACCGGCAGCAACGTCATCGCGGATGCGATTACGGATAAAATGCGTGACCGGCGTGTTTTCCGGATTGTGCGAACTGTTACTCATCTAATAATGACTCGTTAAAAACCTGGTGCTATCGTTAATAGGCAATATTTTAGCTTATGCATAAGCTAAAATATTGCCTGAACATGGATTATCGTCCGGATATTTGGCAATCTGTAGCGCGCCCGGTTATCCGGACTTGTAACCTTTAACCGGCTAATCCTTTCTACTTTGGGAAGTGACAACCAAAACTCAACGCTATAAGCTGAAATTGGACCTGTAGCACAAATAATTTCCAGGATTAAACATGACAGAACACAACCAGCATTCATCCCCAGGTTCCGGCCTCAGCCTCAACAGCCGGATTCTGATCGGCCTGGCTGTGGGCATTGTCATTGGGCTGACATTGCGTTTGTTCTCCAGTGAGTGGATCGACGTCTGGTTAATAGATGGTGTATTCCAGGTAATCGGTAACCTTTTTATCAATGCGCTGCAAATGCTGGTCGTACCCCTGGTGCTGGTATCGCTGATCTGCGGCGCCAGTGCATTGGGTGATCCTTCCCGGCTGGGCCGGCTGGGCGGCAAAACACTGGCTTTATATTTATTGACTACCGGCATAGCGGTTACGCTCGCAATAACCGCCGGTCTGGTCATCAGGCCCGGTGCAGGCGCTGACCTGACCAGCGCTGCGGAATATGTAGGCAACACCGCGCCATCACTGGTGGAAGTGCTGATTGCACTGATTCCAACCAACCCGATCCGGGCAATGGCGGAAGGCAATATGATCCCAATTATCATATTTGCCCTGCTGATTGGTGTTTCCATCACACTGGCAGGCGATGCCGGCAGGCGGACCCGCGGTATATTTGAAGACTTTAATGCTGTGATCATGCGTTTGGTCGGTATGATCATGCATGTCGCACCATATGGCGTAACGGCGTTAATTGCCCGTTTGGCTTATACCGCCGGTGGCGAATTCTTCGGTAACCTGGCGGTTTATGTTGTATTGGTTCTGAGCATCCTGATTATTCATGTGGTCATCACCTATCCGTTAATACTAAGCCTGCTGACCCGTCTGAGCCCGATTCTGTTTTTGCGTAAAATGTGGGCAGCCTGGTTGTTTGCATTTTCCACGGCCAGTAGTAACGCCACCATACCGGTCACACTGCGTACCGTAGAAAAACGCCTGGGTGCCGATAACAAAATTGCCTCCTTTACCGTGCCGCTTGGTGCCACCATCAACATGGACGGCACTGCAATCATGCAGGGCATTGCCACAGCATTTATCGCCCAGGCCTATGGTATTGACCTCTCGGTTACCCAGTACCTGTCTGTTGTGGTTCTGGTCATCATGGCTTCGATTGGCGCTGCTGGCGTACCGGGTGTCGGTATCGTCCTGCTGGCAACCGTTTTCGCTCAGGTAGGCCTGCCGCAGGAAGGTATTGCGCTGATTTTAGGTGTTGACAGAATCCTGGATATGGCCAGAACAGCGGTCAATATCACAGGAGACGCCATGGTGACCACTGTGGTTGCCAAGTCGGAAGGCGAGTTGGACGAGTCGATCTACAATGACCCCGAAGCCGGGGTCATCCGCGATGATCCAACACCCGCCTCAGCATAAAGCGTCATTCAGGAAAACCTCTTACTTCAAAGCCGCCTCAAGAAAAGGCGGCTCACATAAAGCACCGCGATGTATTTCCGGTGTGTAATAGTGTGTGGTAAAAGCCTTGCTCCGAGCGTCGTGATGCCGAAAGGTATCCAGCGAATGACTACCTTTAACCCCAAGCGTAACGCTCCACCAGCCTGACGGGTAACAAGGCTGCGGAAACCCCAAAGTCCGCAGATCACCAAACCCGGCATCGCCCATATTCCTGCGGATGCCTTTGATCAATGCCTGATGCACCAGCGGCGATTCACTTTGCTGCACCAGCAGACCGCCATCGCGCAATACCCGATGGCACTGCTGTACAAAATCAGGCCCGAACAAGCCTTCTGCAGGGCCAATCGGGTCAGTGGAGTCAATGATTAGGATATCGGCACTGCTGTCAGCAGCATTCCTGATCCAGGCCAGACCATCCTCGAATAACAGACTCGCCCGCGGATCATCATTGCTGTCACATAACTCAGGAAAATATAGTTCAGCCAGCCGGGTGACCTGCTCATCGATATCAATCTGTACAACGCTGCTTATAGAATTATGCTTAAGCACTTCCCGCAGGGTTCCACAGTCGCCACCGCCGATAATGACTACATTTTCAGGGTTGGGGTGAGTAAACAGGGCCGGGTGCGTCATCATTTCGTGATACAGAAAATTGTCCCGGGTGGTCAACATTACACAACCGTCAATGCTCATCAGTTTGCCGTAGGTTGTCGTATCAAAAATCTCAATGTGCTGATAAGGTGTGCGCCGCTGATCCAGCCGCACTGCATTCAGCCGCCAGCTTTGCGCAGTACCGGCGGGATCATGCACTTCAGAAAACCACAATTCGCTGTCGGGCAATGTCGGCATAAATGTCCTGCTGTCCTGGTTAAATTCAAACGCATAATTTTAACGGTTTGGCATCACAAAAGGCTAAAATAGCCATTTTTGCCAGCGACCCCATATGACCGAACAATGGAACCAGCACCTTGCGCGTGAGGCTTACGCCATTCCCAACTGGTCAGAAGGGCTGTTTGATGTAAACAAACTCGGGCAAATGGTTGTTTGTGTTGATCAACAATCACCATTTGCGCTTCAGCAGCTGGCAAAACAGGCTCAAGAGGCCGGATTACGCCTGCCCCTGCTATTGCGTTTCCCCCAAATACTGGAGCAACGCGCAGCAGAATTGCGCAATGCCTTCAATAATGCCCTGCACAGACAAGCACTGCCGGCGGAATACACTTGTGTGTATCCAATCAAAGTCAATCAGCAGCGCTCGGTAGTAACCACGCTGGTTCACCAGGCAAATTGCGGGCTCGAAGTCGGCAGCAAACCGGAACTGATCGCCGCATTGGCCATCAGCAGGCCGGGTGCTTTGCTGATCTGTAACGGCTACAAGGATCAGGCCTACATCCGGCTGGCGCTGATCGGACGAATCCTGGGTCTGAACACCATCATCGTTATCGAAAAACCAGGCGAGCTGCAACTGATTCGTCAGGCAGCAGCTGATTTGCAGGTAACACCGGTACTGGGTGTACGCATGCGCCTGGCTTCGCTGGGTGCGGGCAACTGGCAGAATACCGGTGGAGAACGCGCCAAGTTCGGACTGACTGCCAGTCAACTGGTGCAACTGGTGCAACGTCTACATGAAAGTGACTGCATCGACTGGCTGCAATTGCTGCATTTTCATATGGGTTCTCAAATAGCCAACCTGCGCGATATCCGTAACGGCATGCAGGAAGCCGGCCGCTATTTTATTGAGCTTAGAAAAATGAACTGCCCAATCACCCATGTTGATATCGGTGGCGGGTTGGGTGTGGACTATGAAGGCGCGCGCAGCCGTGGCGCCTGTTCAATGAATTACAGTCTGGCGCAATATGCGGATTGTGTGGTCGACGGCATGGCAGATATATGTAAACGGTATCAACAACCCATGCCGCACCTGATCTCCGAATCCGGCCGTGCCCTGACCGCACATCACGCAGTGTTAATTGCCCCGGTTGTGGCTGCCGAAGCCATGCCCGAATGCAAACCCGGACACACCGACCAGACCTTCAGTCAACAACCCCTGTTACGGGCTATGCTGGAGCACCTGGAATTGCCTGATCGGCTATCACCGGAAGAGCTATGGCTGGAAGCCAGCGGTCTGCTGGAGCACGCTCAGCAGGCATTCGCAATTGGAGAAATCAGCCTGCAGCAACGTGCTTACATGGAGCAACTGTACTTTTATCTATTGCGCCAGTTACCGGCACGTTTGGATTTACGCTACCGCAGGCACCGGCAGCTGGCAGAAAAACTGCAGCACAAGCTATCTGACAAGTATTTTATCAACCTGTCAATTTTCCAATCTTTACCGGATATCTGGGCACTGGATCAGGTATTCCCGATTGTCCCGTTACAACGGCTGAACGAGCAACCGGATAATCAGGTGGTACTGGAAGACCTCACCTGTGACTCGGATGGCCGGATCGATCATTATGTTGACCTGGCGGGGATTGAACCAACACTTAAGGCACACTCCATCAGTAATGATGAAACCTATCTTTTAGGCATTTTTCTGACCGGTGCTTATCAGGAAACACTGGGAGATATTCATAACCTGTTTGGTGATACCGACGCGGCAGATGTCACCATTATCAATAGTGAAGCACAGCTGACCAATACCAGCCATGGAGATACCGCCAGTGATCTGCTGCATTACGTGGGCTATCAACCAGATCTGTTGCTGACTGACTATCTTGATAAAATTAAACACTCCGAACTTTCAACAACACAAACGCAATCTTTAATCACAGAGCTGACCGCCGGTCTGAATGGCTATACCTATCTGGGAACCAAGCAAACATGAGTAATTTAAAAACAGGCTTTATCGGACTGGGTGCAATGGGCTGGCCGATGGCCGGGCATCTGGCTGCAGCCGGGAAACTCCACTGTGTGTGGAACCGCACTGCTGCAAAAACACAGGAATTTGCCGGTGAGCACAATGTATCTGCAGCTTCCAGCCCGGCTGAATTAGCCGCCGAATGCCAGGTCGTACTGATTTGCGTATCGGCAGATAAAGATCTGCTGGAAGTTATCGAGGCCATCACACCACAGCTTGGCCCGGGTGCCATTGTTGTTGATCACTCCACGGTTGCTCCGGCAACTGCACTGCAGGTTAACCGGCAACTGGCCACCCATGGTATCGATTTTCTGGATGCACCCATTTCCGGTGGTGTGGAAGGCGCACGCAATGGTCTGCTATCCATCATGGTCGGCGGCTCAGCGCAGGTGATTCAAACTGTTACTCCATTGTTTGACTGTTACGCCGCACGGATCAGCCATATGGGTGATGTCGGCAACGGACAGGCCACCAAAGCAGTCAACCAGGTGCTAATTGCCGGTATTGCTGAAACTGTTTGTGAAGGTCTGGCACTGGCCGAGCAGCTGAAACTGCCGTCAGAAGCATTGCTGCAGGTGCTGCAAAACGGCGCTGCCGGCAGCTGGTTTCTGGATAAACGCGGCGCAACCATGCTGGCCGATGATTGTGATACCGGCTTCAAACTTGAACTGCTGGTCAAAGACCTGCGCATTTGCCGGGATATGGCTGCAACAAACCAACTTTCTTTAGAAGGCGTAAATCGTGCATTGGATGATTATCTCCAATGCATGCAGGCAGGTGACGGACAACAGGATATCTCCGCACTGATAAGATTGAAGCGCAAACAGCTGGTAAATCCATGACTGAAGAAAATCAAAATCAGCAAATGTCGGATTCCACTAGCGAATCGGCTCAACCTGGCTTTTGGCAACAGGTCTACCGCCATCGCCTGGCTTTGATCAGCCTGGCTGTAGCTATCATCAGTCTGGCTTATAACACCTGGCGAAATGAGTCCACCGAAGCCCACCGCAATATTCGTGAAGCCGCATTCAATATTCTTCTGGAAATTGGCGAGCTGCAGGAAATCACCGGTTACCGGCACTACTTTTATTCCCGCGCCGACCAACAGGACCTGCCCGCCCATGAAGATGGCGACTGGGTTCGTGGCTGGGGAAAAGTACTGTTGATCCGGGATTTATCCAACCTGATGCCTGCAGAAGTCAATCAGCAGGCCATTTCACTGAACAACAGCTGGCAGCAACACGCCGCCCGGCTTGAGCTCGGCCCGGGCAACCCTCAGGGCAGCGCAGCGCAGGAAGCTATCATGCAGCAGATTGATGCAACTCGAAATGCAGTACTGGATGCACTCAAAATGCTGGAATAATTATCCCGCCCCATTGGAGTTTAGCTTGAGCCTTAGCTCAAACTTTACATATGTAAGTGGATAATTACCCGCGCAAGCGATTTGTGCTGTAGGGAGCCCGAATGAGAATCTACTGTTTGTCTGCACTGATAATAAGCGCCTGCTGCATACCGCAGCTGTTTGCTGCTGAATGTCCGCAGGATATTCAGGCGGTTATGACCCATTTGGACTTCAGCGATCAATATGAACGAATTGGCTTTGAAGTCAGTCATGTCGGTGAGCGCGATAAATTCTCCCGCAGTGAACGCTATGAACCGTTGCAGCCACCGGAGCAGCGCTGGGTACTGCTGGAAATGGACGGTGAAAAGCCCAGCGAAAAAGACCGGAAGCAGTTCGCCCGCCAGCAGGCTGAGCGGGGAAATCCTTTTCTGAGCTTTCTGCGGGAGGCACAACCCGATCAGTTCAAGCTGGCTGAGCAAACACCGACCCGCGTTCATTATCAGTTCCAGCCCAGCCGGATCGAAGTCGGTACCGGCGATAGAGGTAAACTGAATGTTACCGAACATGTATCGGCTTCATTAACCCTGTTGGATGACAGCGATATCGGCTGTGTCTTGAATATCAACTTCTACAGTCCGGAGTCTTTTTCACCGCGCACCGGCGTGAAGGTTAAAACCTTCTCGCTGACCCACCGGTTTTTGCTGGACGATGAGACCGGCCTGTTTTTCCCTGAGAGCAACACACTTGTTCTCAAAGGCCGGGCATTCCTGGTGGCCGGTTTCGATGTGCTTAACCGGGCCACTTATTCTGCTGTCAGTGTGATCCAGGACGAATATGCAAAGCAGCAGAATACGCTTTCTTTAGATCAGCAGGCTGGCGACATACCGGCAAATTCTGATCAGTGCCAGACAGAGACAGCACAATCAGAACAGGTTGCGGCCTGCTGATCATCATTCAGCATTTAAGTTTCAGCTTTGGGTGAATTCGAGGGTTAAATGTGCTGGGTTTAAGAGCATAGCTCGCAGCCAATTTTGGTGCCGCCCACCTCTATTTTCATCCAACAGATAATTCATATCTATGATCGTGACGGCTGTAAGTCACTGAACTGATGTCTCATCTGCGGTGGTTTGCACTAAAGTCTATGGTATAACATTTACTCATGCCCATGTTTACTGGTACCATTTACCGCGATTTAATCAGAAAACCGTGCGTTTTAACTAATAAAAACCAAATATTTTAGGAGTCTACTTTGAACGCTGTTAACCCTAAACATCGGATGGCACTTGCCATTTTGAGCACTCTGTTCCTGGCTTTCTCGATGAATGCTTTTGGACAAGCTCAGCAAGAGCGGGTATTGGATGTATCTAATCCTGCAGTCAACTTTGGCAATGGCGGTACCTGCCCGAATGGCGGCGCAGCTCTGCTTAGCCAGATCCCTAACCAGTCCAACGGTATTTTTGCCGATGGCGACTGCGGCAACTGCGGCACCGGCGCACAGGCGGTAGCTGATAACTTCAGCCTGGGTGCTGAAAGCACTATCGGCCAGATTGTTATCTATGGCGGTTACTTCCCGACCGATACCATCCCAATGCCGGCTGATACC
>JANQPN010000031.1 GCA_028289455.1 Wenzhouxiangellaceae bacterium | reverse complement strand
GGTATCGTGCAAAAACCGGTACTCGCGGATAATACCGTCGCCGCCCTGATGGTCACCTTCGCCGCCCGATGCATAACGAACGGCATAACGGTTAATTCGCAGTGGATATTCCGTTTCCAACACTTCCACCGGCGTGTTCAGAGTATTGGTCATGTGACTGTGAACCGCGGACCGGCCCGGGCCTTCCGCGCTGGCGCCACAACCGCCGGCCAGCGTTTCGTAATAACTCCAATGCCGTCGCTCACCATCAATCAGCCACTCACCGCCCATTGCAAGATTATTCATGGTGCCCTGACTGGCAGCCGGAATCCTAGCGGGTAGTGCCTGCTGCAACGCACCACACAATACATCCACAATCCGCATGCTGGTTTCAACATTACCTGCTGCCACCGCTGCCGGCCCAACTGCATTAACCAGGCAGCCCTCCGGTGCAGTCAGCCGCAACGCCCTCAACACGCCGGCACAGGTTGGTGTGTAGTCCGGCAACAGGCAGCGGATGACGTAATACACGCCTGCCGCTGTAACACTAAGCGGGCAATTGACGTTACCGGGAACCTGTTCATCCGTACCGGAAAAATCCGCTTCCAGAAAGTCGCCCTGTACTGTAACTTTGACCCGGATACGAATATTCCGGTGCGCGAACCCATCGTCATCCATCACATCGGAAAACTCGTATTCTCCATCCGGGATTTCACTGATCATTATTCTGGTCAAACGCTCTGCATAGCTGTTTAATGAGCCCAACTGTGCGTTGAAATACTCTATACCTTTATTGTTAATCAACTCGGCCAGCGCCTTGCAGCCCGTGCGGCAGGCGCTGAGCTGTGCCTGCAGATCACCTTTGACCCGGGATTGATCGCCGACAGCCTGCAACAGTGGCTGTAACACTGCCGGCTGTAGTTCATCCCGGCGATAAAGCAATTGAGGTGTAATCAATACGCCTTCCTGTTCCAGCTGATCGCTGACCGGCATTGAACCCGGCGCTACGCTGCCGATATCCGCATAATGCGCACGACTGGCTGCAAAGCCCTGCACTTGTCCTTTCTGAACCAATGCCGCGATTACCGTTACATCCGGCAAATGAGTCCCACCGGCAAACGGATCATTCAGAATCATCACATCACCGGCCTGCCATTTCCGGCTGGACGCCAATGTCTGCATTGCGTAAGCCATACTGCCAAGATGAACCGGAATATGCGTCGCCTGAGCAATCAGATCTCCATTGCCGGCAAACAGCGCACAGGAATAATCCAGGCGGTCCCGGATATTGGGAGACAAAGCCGAGCGCGCCAAAACAGCGCCCATTTCCTCACAAATCGCTGATACGCGGCTGGCAAACAGGCTTAAACTAATCGCATTGCTATGGTTTTCGGCTGGCATTCTGATGAGTCACTCGCTTGAAAAAACGCCTTGGCAGACGCATTAGTCAGTTTCATATAACCGACCCAGCCGACACAGTAAATCAAGGAGACTTTGATGTCTATCGAATTGCCAGCTCTAGCTTATGCACGCGATGCACTGGAACCTTATATTTCCCGGGAAACCCTGGATTTTCACTACGGCAAGCACCATCAGGGCTATGTCACCAAACTGAATAATATGCTGCCCGGCTCCGGTCATGAAGGGCAGGATCTGGAAACCATCGTTAAAACCGCCAGTGGCGCACTGTTCAATAATGCTGCGCAAATCTGGAACCACAGTTTCTATTGGAACTGTCTTGCACCAGATGCCGGTGGCGAGCCACAGGGCATACTGGCTGAGGCTATTAATCAGACATTTGGGTCCTTCACAGAATTCAAACAGCAGTTCACTGCCACAGCGCTTGGGACTTTCGGCTCCGGATGGGCCTGGCTGGTTAAACAAAAGGATGGATCACTGGCCCTGACCAGTAGTTCCAATGCCGATACCCCGTTAACCGGTGACAGCAAGCCGTTGCTTACCTGCGACGTATGGGAACACGCCTACTATGTTGATTATCGCAATGCCAGAGCGAAATACCTGGATGCCTTCTGGTACCTGGTCAACTGGGAATTTGTAGAGAGCCAGTTTGCCGACTGATATTGATGAACCTTAATCAGGTCACCATTCCGGTTACTGACATGCCGCAGGCGTGTAGTTTTTATCTGCGTATGGGCTTTAAGCAAATTGTTGATTCACCCCACTATGCACGCTTCGCCTGTCCGGTGGGACAATCAACGTTTTCTCTGGCTCTGACCGATGAGGCTGCCAATAATCCGAGTGTGATTTATTTTGAACATGAACAGCTTGATGGCTGGGTACGCGAGCTAACTGACAAAGGTTTCGAATTTGAGCAAATGCCAACCGACATGCACTACCTGTGGCGCGAAGCCGTTCTGCATGACCCTTCCGGCAATAAAATCAAACTGTATTGGGCCGGTGAGAACCGCCTGAACCCGCCCTGGCGTGTTAACAAAACCGTTTAAATCTGTTAGTCAGAAAAGCTGCAGGAACCGGCTGAGCCGGTTCCTGTTTTGAAAGGATAAATCAAGACTGATCAGGCAGTTTCATCGCGCTTTGATGCTGTTTTGTATAACCACATACACAATACTGCCATCACAACAATGCCCGGCCAGTAACCCCAGGGGTCATTGCTTATCCCAGCCCAACTGGCAAGCTGCATAAAGTCCGGATTATCAGGCTTCGCCACAATTGGAATAGCAAGGAAAATCCCCATCAACGCTTCGCCAGTTATCAGGCCGGCAGCAATCAACACTCCAGCTCTACGGCCTGGTCCTTCCGGCCCGCTGATGCGCTCAGTCAGCCAGGAGATGAGACCACCGGCAAAAATTGCTGTGCTCAAATACAACGGCAGATAAATACCAACAGCCACAGCCAGCACCGGCATCCGGAAGCTGCTGCCGCGTTTCGCCAGCACCTGATCAGCTGCAATGACTGCTGCGCCGATGCCCATCCCGATAAATACCATGTTCCATGGCAAATCACCGCCAAACACGCCTCTGGCTACAGAAGCCATCAGCGTTGCCTGCGGTGCCTGTAAGGCATTGGGCTGTGCTTCAGTCGGTGCACCAAACCCATAAGCGACCAGCAGCAGCGTCAGAATCGGAGCAACGACCAGAGCAGCCGACATCACCCCTACTCCCTGCATAACCTGCTGCTTCCAAGGGGTGGCACCGAGAATATAGCCGGCCTTCAAATCCTGAAGATTGTCACCGGCAATAGCAGCCGCACAGCAAACCACTGCGCCCACCATAATTGCTGCAGCCGGCCCATTGCCTGCGCCTTCACCCAGCAACAGCAACAACAGAAAAGCAGAAAACGTAATGGTAGCAATGGTTATACCGGAAATCGGGTTGTTGCTGGAACCCACCAGACCGGCCATATAAGCCGCTACTGATGAAAATAAAAATCCGGTAACGACCATCACTGCAGCCAGTGCCAGGCTGATTCCCAACTGGTTAACCACCTGCCAGTACAAGATGAAAATTGGAATCACGAATAACCCAATGCCCATCAATACCATCGGCATCGGCATATCCTTGTCTGTTTCAGCTCTTACACCACCTTCTTTGCCCTTGCGAAACTCCTGCAGGCCACTCTTCACGCCTGCCACCAATGATCCGCGCATGGAAAACAGCGCCCAGATACCACCCAGCAGCATGGCGCCGACACCCATATAACGGATTTTGCGGTTCCAGATATCAAGCGCTACAGCTGAAACCCCTGCACCCTGCTCCTGCAATGCAATCAGGTTGGGATCCTGATCCAAAAACATGGCTGAATATATGGGAATACCCAGATACCAGGCCAGCGCACCCCCGCCGAATACCAGCACTGCAATATTCAAGCGTACGATGTACCCGACACTCAGCAATGCAGGTGAAAGATTACTGCCCACATAGGCGATGCCCTGACCGACAAAAGTGCCTGCCTGAGCCACCCCCTGCCATAACCGCAAGCCGGTATCGGCAAATTTGACCAGCCCCCCGGCCAGTGCCGCCATACTCAGCAGCTTAACGCCGGAGCCGGTATCACCCACTTTCAGCACTTCGGCGGTTGCCGTACCTTCCGGAAAAGCCAGCTGCTCCTCAACAATAAGCGATCGCCGCAGTGGGATGGTAAACAATACACCCAACAAACCACCCAGACCGGCAATCATGGTCACCCAGATATAATCGAAGGTCTCCCAGTAACCCAGCAATATCAATGCAGGCAACGTAAAAATAACGCCTGCCGCCAATGACTCACCTGCCGAGGCAGCGGTTTGTACAATGTTGTTTTCCAGGATGTTGGAGTTTTTAAACAGCCGCAATATACCCATGGAAATCACTGCTGCCGGAATTGAAGCAGATACCGTCAGACCGGCGAACAGCCCCAGATAGGCATTCGCCCCGGCCAGCACCATGGATAACACGATGCCAAGAATGATCGCCTTGACGGTCAGTTGTGGAAGTGGTTGTTGCATAACTGGTTTCCCGATTGCTGATTTATTATTAGTGCTTTAGTTTAGCAGGCCATAAATATGCTTGTTCAATCCATCAGACCTTGACCAAAGCCAACTATCGCTGAGATTTAGCCTGCAGCTGCAGAAAACCATGTGACTTTCCTTTATATTCAGTCTGCCTAATCCAAAAAAAGCTCAAGTCCTATCCCAAACCCTTAAAACATGTAATGCGGAACAGTAAATTACTAGCACTTCTATATAAGCGGATGGTATTATCCGCCTACAGTAGTAATCGGAGACTGGTTCGATTGAACCAATTGCAGGAAGCAATGCATCTTCACCAACCCGCAAACTAAGCAGCTAACATAGCCTGAAAAGTCATAGCATTTATGAAACTTAAAGCCTGTTTTGCAGTTTTTCTCTGTTCGTGGTTGTCTAGTATTGCCTGTGCCGCTCCCTCCAATGATGAATGGATGGTGGAACGAAGCGAGTGGCACTGGGACCTGGATTCAATCCAAGCTGTTGATATTCGCAATCCATGGGGTGATGTCCGGGTTCGGGTCGATGACAAGCAACAAGCTTATCTGCTAAGCAATGCGCAACGACACCGAGATGACCCTCGCCAATTGGAATTACTTGTCACAGAAACAGACGGAACGCTTTCAATTGAAGTGAAACTACCCGAGGACGAAATACCCGAAGCCACTGAGACATGGGATTTCCGGCGTGTTGATGTAACCCTGCTGATACCAGCCAAAACAAGATTAAGTTGCGAAACGTCATCAGGCCTTGCTGAAGTTCGGGGGTTAATCGCACCATTGAAGGTTAATACTGATACCGGAGATATTCGTTTACGTCTAAACGGTCCGGTAACAGCCTATTCCAACCATGGCATGATCTCCAGTTTATTCTTGGACACAAAGCAACCCTCAACTTTGGAAACACTAACGGGCCTTATCCATGTAGCCATTGCTAACGGGGGTAATGCAGATGTAGCGTTGCAAACCCATGGTTGGATCACAACCGATTATTCGGTTGATATTGAAAGAGATCAAAACACTGACTTCAAAAAGGCCCACGCAATTGTTGGCAACAATGGACCAAAGCTCACCTTAACGAGCAACCGTGGGCCAATCCGGTTACTTGGTTCAACTATTCCTCGGCAATCTTTGCAGGAGAAACATTAATGAATATAAAGAGAGGACTCTCGTTAAGAGAGGTGGTTACCGCAGCACTATTGGCTTTACCAATAGTACAGGTGAATTTTTTTAGTAACGTCTACGCTCAAACCAATGTTGAAACTTTGGGTGGTGAAGTTGTCGGGGTACCGTTGGATGTTGATCTGCGGGAGCTACCGGTAATGCAATGGCAGCCTGGTGACCCTATTCGCGAAGTGCCAAGAGGAGACGGAGGCCCGGCTGACCCGGTTTATGCGCCTGCCAACCGAGACCCTTTACTTGATCGTCAACTTGAATTCAGCAGCCGTGGCCCAACCCCACCTGCTGTTACCGAAATGTTGAACTTCGAAGGTAATTTTTCGGGCGCTAACCCCAATGACCCCAGCGGTGAGATCGGACAGAATTTTTACATTGAAGGCATTAATGGTCCGGGTGGCAGCTCAATCACCGTTTATTCCAAGATTGACGGCAGCCTTCAGGCAGGGCCTTTTCCAATGGACACACTTGGCGCCACAGGGGAGTGCCTCAATGGCGCGGGTGACCCAATCATTATTTATGATCATTTAGCAAATCGCTGGTTACTAACCGAATTTACTCCAATTGGGAACAATGATCTCTGTGTATACACTTCACGTACGGATGATCCTATCAGTGGTGGCTGGTGTTTTTATGAGTTCAACGATACTTCGTTCCCAGACTATCCCAAATACGGCGTCTGGCCAGATCTATACGTAGCTGCCTCTCAGCAGGGCAATACACCACCAGCTTATGCTTTTGACCGGCTTAATATGCTCAGCCAGGATGGCACTACCTGCCCCACAGCACGCGCGCCGCAAAAAATAACCGGAGCGCCCGGACTGCCGGGGTTAGGCTTTGAAATCCTGACACCTGTCGATCTGGACGGCAATACTCTGCCGCCTGCTGATGCGCCTGCTATTTATATTCGCCACCGCGATGAAGAATTTCATGGTGATGCGAGCCCTAGCCCGACTGAAGATCGTCTGGAACTTTTTGAACTGGACGTGGACTTCGACAATGGCGCCAATACTACTTTGACGCAATTGCCTGATGTTATCGTTTCTGATTTCGATACCAGTTTATGTCCGCCTGTCAATATCTTTTCCTGTGTACCACAACCCAATGGTGCACCACCTCTCGACCCCTTACTTGAGGTTGTGATGAACACTGTGACTTATCGCAACTTTGAAACCCATGAAACTATACTTGGATCACTTCAAACAGATGTCGGAGACTTTGAGGATCATGCAGGCGTGCGCTGGTTCGAACTGCGCCGTTCCGGCGGCGGCGACTGGGAACTTTTTCAGGAAGGCACCTGGTCACCGGATGCTGAAGGCCGCTTTATGAGCATGGTTGAAATGGACCAGGATGGCAATATCCTGCTGGGCTACAACGTATCAAGCACCAGTGTATTTCCAAGCATCCGGTATACAGGCCGTGCAGCCAGTGATCCACCTGGAGTGATGTCACTGGGTGAAGTTGAGTTCGCTACCGGTAATGCCACTAACAATGCTGCCCGCTATGGTGATTACAACCATATGAGCCTGGACCCGGTTGATGAATGCACCTTCTGGTTCCTGGGTATGTATAACCCTAATACTGTGGGCAACAGTAAAGGTGTGCGCATCGGTTCGCTGCGGTTTGACGATTGTGACAATACTTTTTTAGTAGAAGAGTTTTATATCGATGGATTTGAAGACCTACCACCACCGCCGTAAAAAACCGCTTTAATACTTTTCCCTGGTGCCGGTGATACCGGCACCAGTCTTATTCATTCAAAGTAATTTGAAGCTAGCTGATAGTAGAATCCACTTGTTTATCAGCGTCAAACTCCATATGAGCAAAATAATATCGTGCGGTAGACTTTCGCTGATGCTCTGCAGCTAAAATCGATTTCAAGCTTTCCCAACCGCCTTTCCATGCTTCCATAACATCAGTAAGAATACTGTGTTAAGCCCTATTGCTATTACACCCACTTCCGCACTGAACAACATACTGTTCTGAATCCCCAGTGCTCCGGGATTTGCCGCCACACCGAACAATGTATAAGCAAGAGCATTCCAGATACCATGGCTAAGGCTGGCCACGAGGACAGAGCCTGAAATCAGCCTGAGCATTCCCCAGACTGCGCCAATCAATCCGGCGTTGAGCAGATAAACCGGTACCTGCATAGCCGGTAGTTGGCCTTCACCCGGCAACACCGCCCAGGACACATGCCATAATGAAAAGGCAACACTGGTAACCAGCAATACCTGCCCGACTGAATATCCTCCGCTGGTAAATCCGGCCCACAACGTTCCACGGAAGAAACCTTCCTCAGTAATAATGGCGGCAATAAAAGTACTTACCGCAATTAAAGCAATCTGTTTAAATTCATTGCCCCAATCAACTTCTGCAGTTGACACATCACCTGCCATATAGGCTATCAATCCCAGCGGCAGCATGATCGCCAGCGGATGCAGTACTGCCAGCAGATAACCGGACGCAGTGCCGGGTGTCAGCCCCCACTCTACTCTGCCGGGTTTGGCCAGAAACCAGAACAGGATAATCAGCGGAAACAGTGCTAAGGCGCTGAACGCTGCATGTCCCAGATAATCCATGGTTGAAGTAACAACGATAGCCGTCAAGGCTGCAATATAAGCCAGGCGAATCTGCTGCATGGTTGCGGGCTCCTCTGATAATTGTTGTTGTATAAACAGCATATACACCCAATTTCCGCCTCACGACTGCCGTTAGTACTAGATTAGACATCTAATTCGGCCACAATAACGATACCTACAAGTTAATGCACCCGACTGAAGAAAGTGACATTCAGCACTGTTAATAGCTGTTTTTGACAGTGCATAATTGCCGGCAGTATGAGCACCTTTTCAGCATCGCAAAGCACCAATCGCTGGCAGCAACAGGCAGTTTTGACTGAACACCGTGGTGTGAATATGCGCCTGACGCATTATCCACCGCACCACCGGCATAGCCAACACAGTCACCGTTACGCTCAGATTTCATTTCTGCTGAGTGGATGCTTTCAGGAAACTGGTGATTCAAGAAAAATCGATATCGTAGGTAATGCCGTTGGGTTCAAACCGGCGAATTATGAGCATGCCGATGTATTCGGTCCGGACGGCTGTCTGATTCTGTCTATCAATATCCAGCCAGATGCTATGAACAGCCTGGGTATCAATACAGCGCCTCAACACTGGCGTTGCAACCAGGCCTGGAACCCGGCAATTCTGATCAATTTATTATCCTGCGGCAATCTGTTAAAACGGTTTGCACATTTGTTTGCAGGCAATCAGAAAAACGCCTATGGCTTTGACCGGCACAGCAGTCCACCTCCTGATTGGTTAAAGCATTGCAGGCAGGTCATGGATCAGCATCAAAAACCGGTTGAAGTCAGTCAACTGGCCGAATTGACCGGTATACATCGGGTTGTGATTTCTCGAATGTTTCGCCGATATTACGGTATCAGTCCAACGGAGTACCGTCAGCGGCGGCGTGTAGCCCATGCAGTTAATGATTGTATCAATTCAAATACATCCTTTGTTCAAATAGCTGCCAATAGTGGCTTTTCCGATCAGGCGCACTTTTGTCGTGAAATCCGCAGATTTGTCGGCATGACCCCAGCCAGCATGCGTAAATTGATGGCCGTATAGACAGCGTTACCTCCATTCAAGACTTCTCTGATGCCTAACCCTAGACTAGCGCAATTGGAGGAGAAGATCGTGCACAGAAAAACCATTATTGCAGGAATAATTACAGCCCTGACTTACAGCTGCAGCTATGCAGCCGATGAAAATTTCAGGATGGACAGCTGCGGAACCCTACAAGCAAACGGACAGCTGGGCCAGGCCGGCCCGAATACCCTTGACAGGTTAATTACAGATTTTATTTCCGATACGGTGCTGACACCGGCTTTGTCGGTAGCTGTCGTTAAAAATGACAAGGTCATTTATGCGCGCGGCTTTGGTTTCAGTAACCTGGAAAACTGTACCAGGGCAGCAACAGATACCCGGTATTATTTAAAATCAGTTACCAAATCATTCTTAGGGATGGCAGCAGCCCTGTTGCATGAACAAGGCGATATCATGCTGGATGAACCGATTTCAGCATACTTGCCTGATCTGCGTACACCAGAAGGCATTAACCCAAAGCATATCTCCTTACGTGCACATATCACGCATACCCAGCCGTATTTTGACGCAGGCCTGAATTATCGTACAGCCTATCCGGGTAACCTCCCTGAATCCGGATTCATTACGCATGTCAATGAATTTGCCCAAACAGCTGATATTAATTTCCGGTATTCCAACTTCGGCCCCATTATGACGGCTCATGCGATTGGCGAAAAAACCCGTGTCAACTGGCGTGATTTGATTACCGATAAAATATTTTCACCAGCTGGAATGCAGAACAGTTTCACCTCCATTGCCTTGGCCGAACAAGGCCCTATGGCTACTGCCTATCTAAGTGATAAAGATGGACGATTTATCGTCACTCAAACCAAACATGATTCACAAATGCATGCTGCCGGCGGCTCCGTTTCAACGGTGGAAGATCTTGCCCGTTGGATTATTCTGAATCTGAACCAGGGCCGCATTGATGGCAGCCAGGTTTTTCCCAAGCGCGCCGTTGAACACGCACACGCACGCCAGGTTTACCTTGATTGGGACTTCCTGGAAATTCATCGGTTTGCTCATGGACTGGGTGTTTACAGCGCCGATTATGACGATGATCTGCTGATGCATCATTTCGGCGGAGAAAGCCATCTTTCCTTTATGCCGGAACATAAACTCGGCATTGCTGTGCTGAGCAATGCCATTTCCGACGGCTCACGGGTTACCCACAACCTGGCACTGACACTGTATGACCAGCTGCTGTCCAAACCGGACCTGGACAGCCGCATTGAAAGAAGGCTCACAAAAACCAGGCAGGACATTGCAGAATTTGAAAAGCGTAAAACAGCTTACTTGAGAGATTTGCAGGAAAATACGCCTGAAAACAACCCTCAATATTCATACACACAGCTTACGGGGCATTATTTGGATAACCGCCTTGGAGAGATGATTATCACTGTCAACGATCAAAATCAGCTGCAGCTGCAATTTGGCGCACTTTCCAGTCAACTGATGCATTTGGGTGCTGACAGCTATCGTATGGATATCGACCCATGGGGTGGAATGCCGCCGCAAGCAATTACTTTCCGTAAAAATGAGAACGGCACTTTAGTGCTTGACTGGGGCGGACGCATCTTTGCACACCAGCCTTAACTGGCCATGTCCTCAATCAATAACTATTAGAATCATCTGTCGCTGTTCTTGTGGACTCAATGAGCGACAGCACTTGTTTATCAGCTGTGCAAGCAAACCGTTATCGTTAAGCAGATAACCAGTCCAATAAAGTCCTGCCGCCGTGTAAGGCAGACAGCTGCTGCACGCCTCTGGAGAAAATTTCCGGTTGATTAGCTGTCAGTGTGGCATGCCCAACCTTGCGGCCGGTACGGGCTGCTTTTGCATAATCATGCCAATGCAGCCCTTCAATGTGCCGAAAACTTTCCGGGTCAGGCACCTTGCCTATCCAGTTAAGCATCAGCGATTCGCCAACCGTATCGGTCGAGCCCAGCTCCAGCCCACAGCATGCCCGCACATGATTTTCAAACTGACTGCAAACTGTTCCATCGATGGTCCAATGACCGGAATTATGCACCCTGGGGGCAATTTCATTGGCCAGTAACCTTCCATCAACCACAAACAGCTCCAATGCCAGCACGCCCACATAATTGAACCGGCCGGCTATCCGCTGCAGATACTCCTGGGCGGTTGCCTGCAGGCTGGCATTTAGTTGCGGAATCGGGGCATGGCTGTAAGCCAGAATTCCATTGGTATGGTGGTTTCGGGTTAGCGGGTAACATCGGGTTTCACCGGCATCATTATGCACACCAATAATTGAACATTCCCAATCAAATGGTATGAACTGTTCCAGAATCAGGTCATGCCCCTCAAGCTTTCGCCATGCGTATTCCAGGTCTTCCGGCTGTCGCAATACCTGCTGACCTTTACCGTCATAACCAAACCGCCTGGTTTTCAGTACTGCCGGATAACCGGTCTGCTCAAGTGCAGCCAGCAGATCCGGGCGGTTGTTTACCGCATAAAAATCACCAACCGCAATGTCCAGCTCCCGGAACATGTTTTTTTCCAGTAAACGGTCCTGAGCAATAGCCAGAATATCAGCGCCCGGGCAGATTCTGCATCGCTCTGATAATTGCCGAAGGCTGTCCGCCGGCACGTTTTCGAAATCAAATGTCATCACGTCAGAGCGTCCCGCCAGCTCATCAAGCCCACGGTGATCGTTGTATTCAGCTTGAATCAGTTCAGCCACCTGCCCGGCGCAGGCATCTGCATTGGGGTCGAGCACAGTTGTGGTTATATCCAGTCCTGATGCGGCCTGCGCCATCATGCGAGCCAGCTGGCCGCCGCCGATTATTCCCAGTCGAGTCATGCAGGTGTCGCCAGTATGTTGATTGTCTGTTTAAGTGATACGGGGATCCTGATCGGCCAGCACAGCATCACGTTGCTGCGCCCGGTAGGATTCCAGTGAATGTGCCAGGACCTGATTTTCAATTGCCAGCATAGATACTGCCAGCAGACCGGCATTCTTGGCCCCTGCTTTGCCTATTGCAACAGTCGCTACGGGAATGCCGCCAGGCATCTGGACGATTGACAGCAGTGAATCCATGCCATCCAGCGCCTTGCTCTGGACCGGCACTCCAATGACCGGCAAAGTGGTCATGGCAGCTACCATACCGGGCAAATGTGCCGCACCGCCTGCACCTGCAATAATGACCTTGATGCCGCGCGTGCGAGCATTTTCGGCAAACTCAACCATTGCTTTTGGTGTCCGATGTGCGGATACAACCCGCACTTCGTGATTAACATCAAATGCTGACAACATTTCAGCTGCATGCTGCATGGTTGGCCAGTCTGATCTGGAACCCATAATCACTGCGACCTGTGGCTGTGCTGTGCTCTCTGACATGCTCTCCGCCGTCTTTAATATCCGCTGGAAAACTGCATAATGTACCAGATAAACGGGTGTCCTGAATTAATCGTCACCTGATCTGATGAATACTATGAATCGTCTATAAGAAGCATTATGGCAATCAGCAAACAACTTTTGGAAATTTTATGCTGCCCGGTCAGCCACAGCCCGCTCAGCATCGCCGGCAAAACACAGCTGCAGTTCCTGAACGATCAGATTTCAGCCGGCGAAGTCATCACGGTTGATGGTGAACCGTTGGCCGAGCCACTGCAGGCCGCGCTGATCACCCAGGACGGCAAAGTGTTGTATCCGGTTCACGATGATATTCCGGTACTGCTCTACGAAGCCGGCATAGGCACCACCCAGTTTAAAGACTTCCCTGCCTGATATGACAGATTCACTGCGCCTGCCCGATCTGGCCGGCATTCAGCAACAAGTTCGAACAGCACTGGCAGAAGATGTAGGCAGCGGTGATGTCAGTGCACAGCTGATTGATGAAGACAGGATTTTCCAGGCCAGAATTATCTGCCGTGACAATGCTGTGCTGTGTGGCCAGCCATGGGTAGATGAAGTGTTTTCGCAACTCAGCTCTGCCGTAACGGTGAACTGGAGTGCTCACGATGCCGACCTCCTGAACCCGCAACAAACTGTCTGCGATATCAGTGGGCCTGCTCGTCCTATATTAACCGGCGAGCGTACTGCTCTGAACTTTATGCAGCTGCTGTCCGGCACTGCCACACAGGCTAAACGCTATGCTGATGCAGTTACCGGCATCAATGTGCGCCTGCTGGATACCCGTAAAACAGTGCCCGGACTGCGCCTGGCACAGAAATACGCAGTAACCTGCGGCGGCTGCCATAACCACCGCCTGGGTTTGTATGACCAGATCATGTTGAAAGAAAACCACCTGGCCGCCGGAGAAAGTATCACCAGTCAGGTTGAGCAGGCACGCCGAAAGTTTCCGGATATACCGGTTATTGTGGAGGTGGAAACTTTGCAGCAACTGCATGAAGCAGCTTTGGTCAAGGCAGATCGTGCGCTTTTGGATAATTTTGAGCTGCCTGATCTAATCAAAGCCGTGAGGGAATATAAAGGTGTGATTCGCCTCGAGGCATCCGGTGGTATCAACCTGGATACAGTCAGAGCAGTGGCTGAAACAGGTGTTGATGATATCTCTATTGGAGAGCTGGGCAAGCAGGTTGAAGCGGTGGACTTCAGTATGCGCTATCTACTTTAATCGGCATCAGTGTATTGGTGTGTTTCCTATTGCTCGGTTGACCACTCTTATATCGCAAAAACAAACACCCATTTCTCCCGCTTCGGATGATTCACTACTGGTGCCACTCTACTTTCTTCCATCGGTTTGGCATCCTGCTTAACTTTTTCTTTTTTCAGGTAACTGCTGGCCCGTTGAGGATCCCCACCCTCGACACTTCCGATACTCTTACATGCCATCAGCACCCCTTGGTTATTTTCAGGGTTATAAGCACTGCCCTCGCAAACCCGGTATTCAATACCCCGGGCAACTTCCTCACCAGTCTGAACCTGCCCGGTAACACCGATATAGCTGCCCGTTGCTATGCGCATCCCATTTCCATGCAACACTAAAACCGGCGAATCAGGGTAGTTATCACGATACACGTATAAATTGTTGACCAATGGCACCATTCTCCTCCAGCCACCGCTGATTGTGCTTCAGGCATTTACTAACATGGCACAACTACAATAGAAGCAAGTCAATTTGCTGGACAAGTGGGAAATATTCCGCCTATCAAAGCACCTTAGACCAATAAGCAGTTTCAGACTATGCATTTGCAACAGGTCCACTCCTGTGGTGTACATGGACATTTCAAATAATCGCTTGTATTGTTGAAGTGATTTGCTGAGTGTCTATAACAATAAATCGCTATCGTGCAGCGACAGCCACCACCAAGAGTCAGCCAATGCCATGAAAATAATTCGCCCCCATAAACTGATCATCCTTTTATTGCCGGTTTTGTTACTGAGTGCCTGCAATGAGCACACAGCTGAACCAGAAACATCGCCTCCAGTAGAAACCCAGGCTGAAATAGTCACCCGTGCCGGCGCGCCATTGTTTGAAGGCATGGGTGATCACCACCATGCAATCTCTACCAGCGATCCCTGGGTACAAAAATATTTCGACCAGGGACTGGTGATTGATTTTGCCTTCAATCACGCAGAATCAGTCCGCTCATTTAAGGCAGCACAAACTCTGGATAGCAGTTGCGCCATGTGCTACTGGGGCGAGGCACTGGCTTTGGGACCAAATATCAATGTGACCAGCAACGGCAAAGCCATCATGAGTGATGATTCCAGAGTGGCTGCGCATGCTGCCATACAAACAGCCATCTCACTGAAGGAAAATTCCACTCAGCAGGAACGCGATTACATTGACGCCCTTGCCGCCCGTTACAACGGCGACCCCAGCACAGCGCGTGAACCATTGGATCTGGCCTACGCTGATGCAATGCGTGCTCTGCATCAGAAATACCCCGATGACGATGATGCTGCTTCATTGTTTGCTGAAGCGCTGATGACCACCATGCCCTGGGATTACTGGGTAGATCCGGAAAACCCCAAGCCATACACCGAAGAGGTTTTAACCGCGCTGGAAACCGTTTTAGCAAGATCACCGGATCATCCATTGGCACTGCATTTATACATTCATGCCGTTGAAGCCTCATCGACGCCTGAGAGAGCCGAATCGGCTGCTGATATGCTCGCCAACCTCGTTCCCGGCGCCGGTCATCTAGTGCATATGCCGGCACATATCTACTGGCGGGTGGGACGCTACCACGATGCATCCGAAGCCAATATTCGGGCCGCTGATGTTGATGAAGCATACATCGCCCAATGTAATGCTCAGGGATTTTATCCAGCGCTTTATTATCCGCACAACATCCACTTTCTGTGGGCAGCTTCCAGTATGGAGGGCCGCAGCGAACTGGCCATTCAATCAGCACGCAGAGTTGCCGCCAACGTAAGGCTGGAAGTGATTGAGGAATTTCCCATGGTGGAGTTTTTCCACACCATACCATTGCTGGCACTGACTCAGTTCGGCCGCTGGGACGAACTGCTACAGGAACCAAAACCGGATGCCAGTCTGGATTTCTCCAATGCCATCTGGCACTACACACGGGCCACTGCATATGCCCGCCTGGGTGATATCGATTCAGCCAAAGCGGAATACGCCGCACTGGTGCCTTTGCGTGAATCCACCAAAGTGCATTTCCTGGATACCGTAGATTACCCGGCCAGTCAGCTGTTACTGATAGCCGATGAGCTGGTTCAGGGGGAGATTGCCACAGCTGAAAATGACCCGGCAGCTGCAGTATCACACTTTACCGCCGCAGTTGCCGCTCAGGATGAACTGCCTTATACCGAGCCACCGTTCTGGTATTACCCAACCCGCCAGTCACTGGGTAAAGCTTTACTGGCCGCCGGAGATGCCGCAGCCGCTGAAGCCGTATACCGACGTGATCTGGAAATTTATCCACGCAATGGCTGGTCGCTGTTCGGGCTGGTAGAAAGCCTGACAGCGCAGGATAAAACCACCGAAGCCAGCGATGCTCAGCAACGGCTGGATAATGTGTGGGTAGCAGCAGACGTGACGTTGACTTCATCCAGATTTTAAGGCTTCCGGCACTGCTATAAAAGACGGCGCAGTTAACATTTTTTTGCCGTACGCGCGCAAAGTGATAGCATACGGACGTTATTTGCAAGGAGCATACACATGCTTAAACAAGCGTCACGCATATTACTGTCGGCCGTATTACTGGCCGCCTGCTTCACCACCCAGGTGTTAGCAACCCATTCGGTACGCATCGACTCCGGACAGGCTCGATCTCTGGATACGATGAATATCAGCCCCACTTTCCGCGCAGACTACGGTACTTTTGTCTGGCTCGAATACTCAGCGGCAGAGTTTGCCAAACTGCAGCGGTCCGGTATCCAATTCGACGAAGTGCCGGAAGCAGGCGTCATCAGTTTTTTAGATTGGCGCTTTGATCCACTGCAAACACCGCCGCAGGCATTGAACCAGCCGGCAACCGAAACCGGCAATGGCAGCAAACTGGCGCTGGTGCAAATGCGCGCACCACTTCAGGACCAATGGCTGGAAGCACTTAAAGCCAATGGTCTGGAAGTTATCCAATACTACCCGCACAATACTTTTCTGGTACTTGGTGACGAGGCCTCCCTGGGACAGGCTCGCAGTATGGATGTAGTGCGCTGGGCCGGTGATTTTGTCCCCGAATTTAAAATCAACAGTGAACTGAACCGCTTCAACGGTGTTATCAACAACGTTCACATCCATTTTCTGAATACCGGTGATCCTGAGCAGGTACTCAACCGTATCCGGGCAGCCGGCGGCCTGGTGATCAATGCCTTCCCGGCACAGCCGGATCGCAAGCTGATGGATGCTATAGTCAGCATTTCTGCCTCACAGTTGTCTGCGCTGAGTGCTTTACCGGAAGTCATCTGGATTGGCTACTCCAGTCCCGAGCCCGGTTTGGAAGATGAAAGCAGCTCACAGGTGGTAGCCGGTAATATTGAGCCGGGCGGACAACCCGAACAGGACTATTTCTCCTGGATGACTGACATCGGGCTGGATGGTTCCGGCGTCGTCTGGGCGATCACCGATACCGGTGTGGATTACACCCACCCTGACCTGAACAGCAGAATTGTAGGCGGCCATAACTATCCGGGCTGTATCGAAACCGACCCGGGTAACGACCCCAATACCGGCGGACACGGCACCCACGTTGCCGGCATTCTCGGCGCAGATGCCACTTCCGGCTTTGCCGACAGTGACGGTTATCGCTATGGCCTGGGGGTGGCACCCGGTTACAGCATATTTGCACAAAACCCGATCTGTGGTACACAGAACTCCTGGCCGCCCGCCGGAGGCTGGCAGGAGCTGACCAAGAACCCCGTTCTGAATGATGCTGTGGGCACCAATAACAGTTGGACCAGCGGTGAAGGCACGGCTCACGGCTACCAGGCTACCGAGCGCACCCATGACATCATCGTGCGCGACGGCAATTTCGATACCGATAGCGTTGCAGAGCCGTTCATGGTGGTCTTCTCTGCGGGTAACTCTGGCCCTGGTGCGAGCACCCTGACTGCTCCGAAAGAAGCAAAAAATGTTGTGGTAACTGCCGGCACACAGACCTGGCGGGTCACCAATAACATCGATGCCATGTACAACAGCAGCAGCCGAGGGCCTGCAGTGGACGGTCGTTTTGTTCCAACCATCGCAGCACCTGGCCAAACTGTCGGCTCAACAAGGAATGCAGGTGCCAGCCAATGCACGAACGCCATCGGCGGCACCAATGGCCTGTATTCCTTCTGCACCGGAACCAGTATGGCTTCACCTCACGCCGCTGGGTCGCTGACACTGATCACCGAATGGTGGCGTAACGACAATGCTGGCGCTAATCCGAGTCCAGCGATGGGCAAAGCGCTGCTGATTAACACTGCCACAGACATCACCGGCGCGCCTCCGATTCCCAATTTTGATGAAGGCTGGGGACGGGTCACGTTGAGCAATCTGTTTGAAGCGTCTACACCTTTTCAGTTTTTTGATCAGGAGCAGGTTCTGGGTAATACCGGTGAAGAATGGGTTATTACCGTTGGCATTGACAATCCTGCTGAACCATTAAAAGTAACCCTGGTATGGAGCGATGCCCCGGGAGCGGTAGGCGCCAACCCGGCGCTGGTCAACGATTTAGACCTGATTGTGCAAACCGGCGGAGACACCTACCTGGGCAACGTTTTCGATAATGGCCAATCGGTCAGCGGAGGCTCTGCCGATGCATTGAACAATATGGAAAATGTTTTCGTGATGGGCGGTGGTGTTGCAACCATTCGGGTGCAGGCCACAAACATCTCCGGAGATGCGGTGTTTTACAACGGCGATAGTACCGATCAGGACTTTGCCCTGGTTTGTTCCAACTGCGAAATGCTGGAAGAAATTATGTTATCCACCGGCTTTGAAGCTGTTACCCGGTAAAATCCATTGTGACAGGCGTGGCATTGCCACGCCTGTTCCCATTAACCATCCAGTTAAAAGTTAACCTAAAACTGGTTATCTTAGCTCCCCATCAACTCCATCAAAGCAACCACAGTTGATTCCACGCCAGCCCGGACCGAGGGCTCAGCCGATATCTTAAACAGCGGCGAATGATGGCTGGGTACCGGTGCTCCGCCGGCTGCTTCGCGTTCAAAATCTTCTGCAGGGGTTCCGCCAATTGCCCAGTAAACACTGGTAATAGCCGGATCAACTGTAAAGAATGGAAAATCTTCTGCCCCCATGCCTTTGGTTGGTTTATCAATGACTGCATCTTCACCCATTGCTGCTGACCATGCCTGTTTCAGGCGCCGCGCCAGCACCGGATCATTGATGGTAGGCGGTACGCTCTCCTCAGAAATGATCACTTCAGGGAGTTTATCCTCCGGTAATCCGGCTACCCGGCCCATATTTTCGGCAATCCGCTTAATGCCATTCAACAGTAATTCACGGGTTTCGGTACTGGTATTACGCACAGTCAGCTGCAGTTCTGCGCGATCAGAGATGATGTTGTGCTTGGTGCCCGCATGAAATGAACCAACCGTCACCACACCAGGGTCGCGTGGTGAAAGCTCTCGCGCTACCAGTGTCTGCAGTGCCAGAACAATCTGGCTGCCGAGCACCACCGGGTCCTTCCCTCTGTGCGGATGCGCGCCATGCGAACCTACCCCATGCACAATGATATCCACTGTGTCAGCCCCGGCATATGGGCTGCCTTCCGATACATTGATCACGCCGGCAACATCATTCGACGATACATGGAAAGCCAGTGCATAATCCGGCTGCCCGAAGCGCTCCCAGATACCGTCCTCCTTCATTGCCCGGGCACCGATAATCCGTTCTTCAGCAGGTTGTCCAACCAGCATCAAAGTGCCGCTCCACTGGTCTTTACGTGCCGCCATTTGACGCGCTGTGCCGACCAGGCTGGTGATATGCACATCATGCCCGCAGGCGTGCATGGTATAGACTTCGTTGCCGGTGATCGGATCTATCTGCGTAGCCTTGGAGGCATTCGGCAGACCAGATTTTTCCTCGACCGGCAGGCCATCCATATCAGCCCTCATCATGACCATGGGGCCTTCGCCGTTTTCCATAATTGCCACGACTCCGGTTCCACCTACACCTTCGGTCACCTCAAAGCCTACTGCACGAAGCTCACTGGCTATGCGCCTGGCGGTTTCAAACTCAACCAGAGATAATTCGGGATTACGGTGAAAATGATCGAACAGCTCACCAAGATGGCTGTTATAGTCTTCGGCGATTTCAGTGTTAAGATCATCAGCAAGTACAGATGATGTGGAAAACATTAAAGCCGCCAGCAGGCAGACCAAACATTGTTTCATCGGTTTCTCCTCAGGTTACTGCGGTGATGACTGCACCAGGATGGATTTCTTCAGCACTTAGTTTAACCGCATTCCCGGCTGGATTATGCAACCAGCTGACAAATCAGCCATAAACCGTCACTTTCTAAAGACAAAACTCACCAAGCTTATTGCGTTGCAGCCAGTTTTCCGGCAGCCAGCTGCTGCTGCTTTCCGCAACGTGCATGGTGAAAGCCTGCCTGGACTCAGCCGAATAATTCTGCGAGCTGTAATGCGGCAGATGGTCATTAAACAACACCATACTTCCAGCCGGCACTTCTAATGGGATGGCATCGTTATTGTCACTCCAGGGTGTATCATCCACACGGGTTAGCACACCACTTCGCTGTTGCCAGTCCACCTGATAGATTTCCCGCAACGGAGACCGGTGATGCCCCGGCTGTACCCACAAACAGCCATTGCCCTGATGCGCATCTTCAAGTGCCACCCAGATACCGGTTACACAGGCCGGTTTTGTGATCAGGTAACTGGCATCCTGATGCCACCGGACCTCTCCACCGATACCGGGCTGCTTGAAAATATACATGCTCTGCCAAAGCTGAGGATCGAGATAACCGATTTCCCGCAGGACCTGCCCGATAACCGCCAGACGGCAGAACGCTGTAAACTCGGGCACCAGATCATGCATGGCATGGCCAATTTTGTTGATAGCCAGGTGCTTCGGGCAGGTCAGCTGTCCATTGGCATCCAGCGCACCTTCCTCCAAAAAACAGTGCACCGCTTCGGCTGAATCAAAGAAATAATCATCCCGGTCAGCATCACGGTCTGTGGTGGAAAATACCGTCTGGTGCCGGTCAATATCGAAATCAGCCACTATATCCTGCGCCGCCTGCATGATGCTGGCAATGTGTCCCTGAGCAATCGCCTTTTCCAATACCAGAAAACCCTGATCATGGAATTGTTTAATCTGGGTGTTGTTAAGCATAGTTCCTGCAAAGTCCAAACGGGTTGGTAAAAACTTCAAAAATTTCAGCGTAGTTTATGATATCTGCTCAAACATTATGACATCAGTACCACGCTTGAAATCAGACTGTACCTAAGAATTAACAAACCCTATGAAAAACAATCCAGCTTCCCAACCAATAGACACAGTCAACCGGATTACCAGCATCGATATTCTGCGCGGCTTTGCCCTGCTCGGCATACTGGTTATGAATATCCAGTCATTTTCAATGCCCGGCGCTGCTTATCTGAACCCGACCGCCTATGGTGACCTGGCAGGTCTGAATCTTTATACATGGTTAGTCAGCCATATTTTTGCCGATCAGAAATTCATGAGCATATTCTCGATGCTGTTCGGTGCAGGCGTGTGTGTGTTTGCAGAACGCGCAGCAGCAAAAACCGGCTATTCCGCAGCTCTGCATTACCGGCGTACTTTTTGGCTGCTGTTATTCGGCCTTATCCATGCCTATGCACTGTGGTACGGAGATATACTGGTCGCCTATGCATTGTGCGGTTTTTGGGTATATCTGTTCAGAAACAGATCAGCAAAGGCATTGTTGATCACCGGCATGATTTTCGCATCAGTTTCATCAATATTTTATTTGATGACAGGTTTCAGCATGGACCACTTTCCAGCGGATGCTACTGCTCAAATTATTCAGGCCTGGAGCCCCGACCAAGAACTTCTCAATGCAGAGATCGCTGCTTATCAGGGCAGTTGGCTGCAGCAAATGCCATTCCGTTCTGCAGAAGCATTCTTTCTTCAATCCTTTGTGTTTCTCAGCGTCTTTGTCTGGCGCGCCGGCGGGATGATGCTGATCGGTATGGCACTGTATAAATGGGGAATACTGAGTGCAGGTAAAAATGCACGGTTTTACTGGAAAATGCTGGTCGTGAATGCCGCTCTGGGCTTGGCTATTATTATTATTGGATTAACCAGGAATTTCGAACAAAACTTTTCAATGGAATACAGCATGTATATCGGCAGCCAGTTCAATTACTGGGGCAGTATTTTTATGGCGATGGCCTATGTTGCGCTGGTACTGCTGATTATTCAGGGCAAGGTCCTGGTTTCATTGCAACACAGACTTTCTGCGGTTGGCAGAACAGCATTCTCCAATTACATACTGCAAACAGTGATCTGCACATTGATATTCTACGGCCATGGGTTGGGCTTGTTCGGCGAAGTACAGCGTTATCAGCAGATTCTGATTGTTATTGCCATCTGGATATTGCAATTGTGGATTGCACCACTGTGGCTGGCGCGCTATCGTTTCGGTCCGCTGGAGTGGGTATGGCGCAGCCTGACCTATTGGAAGCGCCAACCCATGAAACGACTTGACGGATAGATTGATGACCCGGGAACAACATTTTCGCAGGCTGGAAATCATGTATGCCAATGCACCGATTAATGATTTTTATCAGCCCAAGATGACGGTAGCCCATGGAGAAGCCAGTATAGAAATTGAATTATCCCGGAAATTTCACCATGCAGCTCATGCGGTTCATGGCTCTGTATACTTCAAGATGTTGGATGATGCCGCTTTTTTCGCCGCTAATTCATTGGAAAAGGATTTTTTTGTGCTGACTACTTCATTTACCACCTATCTGACCCGACCGGTATCCTCAGGAAAACTGCGTGCACAAGGCCGTGTAGTCAATGCCAACAGGACTCAGTTTATTGCTGAATCAGTAGTTTACGATTCGGAAAACCGGGAAATAGGCAGGGGCAACGGCATATTTGTGCGCAGCAAGATGCCACTGGAAGATGCCATGGGCTATACCAACGACCTCAATGCTACTGATCAATGAAAATCGTATCCTCTGCTCCGCATTTTTTTGTCAGCGATCTGATTAAGTCTGTTCGCTATTACGTCGATACACTGGAATTTAGTGAGCCTGATCTGTGGGGTGAACCGCCCTGCTTTGCTATGCCGCAGAAAGATGGCTTTATGGTCATGCTGAATCAGGCAGACAGCAAATCGCCCAGACCCAATGGCCTTGATGACTGCTGGGATGCCTATTTCTGGTGCGAAGGGCTGGATGCGTATTATGCGGATTTGCTGGAAAAAGGCGCAGATATCATTCATGGCCCGGAAATTAGGCAGGAATATGGAATGAAGGAGATCGCCGTGCGCGACCCGGATGGCTATATGCTGGTGTTCGCTGAAGATATAGCCGGGTAATCACCCGTACAAAAACAGGTGCAGAACCCCCTGCACCCGCAAATTTATCAAGCTGTCATAACCCGGTTGCAGAGGTAAACCTGCTAGACGTCGCTTTCATCATCTTCGCCGATTGCAGCCACGCCAGCCAATCCGACCAGCTGTTCCCCGTCGCCCAGGCGAATCAGGGTTACCCCCTGCGTATTGCGCCCCAATCGAGAAATTTCATTCGCAGGCGTACGCACCAGTGTGCCGCCATTGCTGATCAGCATCACATCATCATCTTCACTGACACTCAGCGCATCAACCAATGCACCATTGCGTTCTGAAACCTGAACAGCAATCACACCCTGCCCACCCCGGCGGTGCACCGGGAATTCTTCCAGACTGGTCCGTTTGCCGTAGCCATTTTCAGTCGCCATCAACAGGTCCTGATCCGGATCGGCAACCTGCATCGATACAACCTGCTCACCGGACTTCAGCCGGATGCCGCGCACGCCTCGAGCCACCCTGCCCATGGGTCGAGCATCGGTCTCATTAAAGCGCACTGACTTACCGTTATTGGCAAACAATAAAATATCCTTGGTGCCATCGGTCAATTCCACATTAATCAGTGTATCGCCTTCAACCAGATCTATCGCCCAGATACCATTTGCGCGTGGCCGCGAGTAGTCGGCCAGTGGTGTTTTCTTGACCGTGCCCGATGCAGTCGAAAAGAACACAAACTGATCGTCCGGGAAGTCACGCACCGGCAATACAGCGTTGATGCGTTCGCCTTCTTCCAGCGGCAGCAAATTAACGAACGGCTTACCACGACTGGCGTGACTGGCCTGTGGCAGTTCATACACCTTGATCCAGTAAACCTTGCCGGTACTGGAAAAACACAGCAGCGTATCATGGGTATTGGTTACCCACAGGCGTTCAATGAAATCTTCATCTTTCATCTTGGTAGCAGAACGTCCACGGCCACCGCGCCGCTGAGCCTGATAACGTTCCAGACTTTGCGTTTTGGCATAACCACCATGCGATAGGGTTACCACCACATCTTCTTCTGCGATCAGATCTTCCATGCTGAGATTCAGCTGCTGTTCGAGTATTTCGGTACGGCGCTCATCACCAAACTGCTCACGGATTTCCAGCAGTTCATCGCGGATAACCTGCTGCATGACATCCGGCTCTGCCAGAATACGCAGCAGTTCACGGATATTGTCCAGAATTTCACGGTACTCGTCGGTCAACTTGTCCTGTTCCAGGCTGGTCAGTTTCTGCAGCCTCAGTTCCAGAATCGCCTGAGCCTGTTTCTCGGATAACTGATAACCATCCTGATGCATGCCGATTTCAATCGACAGGTCTTCAGGGCGGGACATCTCTGCGCCTTCCGCACCCAGCAGAGCTTTCACCAAGCCTGGATCCCAGCGACGTTGCTGCAACCGCGCACGAGCCTCCGCTGGATTGGGCGCTGCCTTGATCAGTGCAATAACTTCGTCAACGTTGGCCAGCGCTACTGTTAACCCTTCCAGGATATGTGCGCGCGAACGGGCTTTCCTTAGCTCAAATAATGTGCGGCGGGTCACTACATCACGCCGATGCCGCAGGAAAGCATCGAGTATCTCTTTCAAGTTCAACAGCCTGGGGCGACTGTCGATTAAAGCCACCATGTTGATACCGAATACACATTGCAACTGAGTCATGCTGAACAGCTGGTTTAATACCACTTCAGCAACTTCACCCTGCTTCAGGCCAATCACCATGCGCATGCCGTCCTTATCGGACTCATCCCTCAGGTTTGTGCCACTGATGCCTTCGATTTTTTTCTCTTTGACCAGATCAGCGATTTTTTTCAGCAGATTGGCTTTATTTACCTGGTATGGCAGCTCATCGACAATAATCGATTGCCGGCCGTTTTCATCTTCGATATGGGTACGGGCGCGCATGTATATGCGGCCACGCCCGGTTTCATAAGCTTCCCGGATACCGGCAGCGCCGTTGATAATACCGGCGGTGGGGAAATCCGGCCCCGGCAGGTATTCCATTAGTTCAGCTGTGCTCAGGCCGCTGTCTTCCTGCAGCGCCAGTGTTGCATTAATGACTTCTGTCAGATTATGCGGTGGGATATTGGTGGCCATCCCCACTGCAATACCGGTGGTGCCATTGACCAGCAGGTTGGGAATACGAGTCGGCAATACCACCGGTTCATGTTCTGATTCATCGTAGTTAGGGCTGAAGTTGACCGTGTCTTTTTCGAGATCAGCCAACAGCTGGTGCGCCAGCTTGTCCATGCGCACTTCGGTGTAACGCATCGCCGCAGGTGAATCACCATCAACCGAGCCAAAGTTACCCTGACCGTCAACCAGCATGTAACGCATCGAAAACGGCTGCGCCATGCGCACAATGGTGTCGTACACCGCTGACTCGCCATGCGGATGGTATTTACCAATCACGTCACCAACTACACGGGCAGATTTTTTATAGGCCTTGTTCCAGTCATTGCCCAGCTCGCGCATCGCAAACAAAACCCGTCGGTGTACCGGCTTGAGACCATCCCGGACATCCGGTAATGCCCGCCCCACAATTACGCTCATGGCGTAATCCAGGTAGGATTGTTTCATCTCGTCTTCGAGATTAACGGACAGGATTTCGCGAGCCATTTCTGCCATATTTCAGCTTTCCAATAGTACTCGTACCAAACGGCACATCAGCTTGAATTTAATGTTGCTTATCAAGCGCTTAGGCGGGAAAAAAACCACCCTGTAAAAATGCTGCAACAAACTCGAAATTATACCACAGAAGCACCCTTAAAGCACGCTGACAGGGCTTAAAAAATATCTTTTAATTCAGATACTTACCTAACAGTTTTGCTGGACCGCAGGTTTGCTTGTGCACCTGCTGTAAAATCACCTGTTAAAAGCCCCTCGGGATAAGTGCCGGCAGCACTTGTAAACAGCATTTGCATTTATGCCAATTCGGCTATTTTTGCCTGGTCTGGATTGGCAATAATGCCGCGTTCAGTCACCAGAAAATCAACCAGTTCAGCAGGGGTAATATCAAACACTGGGTTCCAGCTGGTTGCACCTTCAGCCGCAATCTGATGCCCACCAATGTTGGTAATTTCACTGTCAGCACGCTGCTCGATGGGGATGTTCCCACCATCAGTGGTATTCATATCCACTGTCGACCATGGCACAACAACCATGGTGTTCACACCATGCGACCTGGCTGCCAGCATGGCAGAGTAAGTACCAATCTTGTTGGCCACATCACCATTGGCAGCGACCCGGTCTGCACCGACAATCAACCAATCTATGCCCTGTGAGGCCATCAGCCATGCTGCGGCGCCGTCAATGATCAATTGACAGGGCACCTGATGCCGGGTCAGTTCCCAGGCCGTCAGACGGCTTCCCTGCAGCCATGGCCGGGTTTCATCGGCAAATACATCAGTCAGCCTGCCCTGCTGCCAGGCAGAAATGATCACGCCCAGCGCAGTACCTATTCCACCGGTAGCCAATGGGCCGGTATTGCAATGGGTTAATACTCTGCTGCCTGGCCTTATCAACCCGGAACCCAGCGCTGCCAGCTGCCTGTTACAGTTGATATCCTCCTGATGGATGGCAATCGCTTCCTGTTCCAGCCTGGCAAGTGGATCATCTTCCGGCAACTCGATGGATAGCATTCTGTCCAGCGCCCAGCCCAGATTAACGGCTGTTGGTCTGGCCTGAGCCAACTTCCCCAACTGCGTAATCCATTCCTCCCGCCAGCCGGCTTTATCCTGTTGACGGCACTCACATGCTGCCAGCACCGCACCGTAGGCAGCGGTAATACCGATTGCCGGTGCACCGCGAACCGCCAGGTCGCGAATCGCGGTTGCAGCCTGATCTGCATGCTCAAGCCGCAACCAATGCTCCTGATGCGGCAGCAAGCGCTGATCCAGCAGTTGCAGGTGGTCCTGCTGCCAGATCATTGGCTGAAAAAGCGCTTCAGAAGCTGTTTCAGTTTGTGTCATCGGTGAACCTTTATGTTGGATAATGTCGAAACCGGGGTATTTTGATACTCTGCCAGCAGTAACAAAGTTAACTCATAATAGCCAAAAATAAACAGGCGATAGTGAGCTTCCAGCAGATTTGATGCAATCATTCCTGCAACATTGACTGCTAAGCGGTATCATTCGCAACCTGAGAATTTCAAGTCATGAGGAAAACCTATGCGCCGTTTAACTTTTATTCAGTCCATTTTGGCAGCCGGCCTACTGTCACTGGCCGGTATCAATACAGCTGCATCACAATCAGCTGAAGGAGCCGCGGTCGGCAGCAATACCATCCAGGTTGACAATGTTAACCGCCCCCAGATAGTTCTGCATACCAGCAAGGGTGATATCCGCCTGGAACTGTTCGCAGACCGTGCGCCCAATACCGTTAATAACTTCCTTCAGTATGCTGAAGACGGCTATTATGACGATACAATTTTTCACCGGGTTATCGAAGGCTTCATGGTTCAGGGCGGCGGTTTTTCCGCTGATATGCAACGCAAGCAAACCCGCAACCCGGTCACCAACGAAGCTGACAACGGCCTGAGTAACGAGCGCGGCACTATTGCGATGGCGCGGACCGGCGATCCGCATTCTGCCACCAGCCAGTTTTTCATCAACCACAGTGACAACCGCGCTCTGGATCATCGTAATAAAAATACCGGCCAGACCTGGGGTTACGCTGTTTTCGGAAAAGTGCTGGAAGGCATGGAAGTTGTCGATACCATCGCTACTACCGAAACCGGACCAATACCTCCATTCAACCGGGATGTGCCTCTGGAGACCATCAGCATCGATTCTGTCGACATTTACAGAGCCAACTGATAAAACAGCCAGACATACCATCGATGCACGCCAAAGGCTGTAGTCTGCTGCTGTCTGATGTGCATCTCTCCACGGAAGCGCCGGAAATCACCCGGCGCTTCTTCAAATTTCTGCATTCACAAACCAGTCATTGTCAGGCGCTGTTCATCCTCGGCGATCTGTTTGAACTGTGGATAGGCGATGACGCGCCAGGGACACTTGGACTGGAGGTTGCAGTTGAACTGCGCCAATTAGCCGGCAATGGAATATCCCTATTCTTCATGCACGGCAATCGGGATTTTCTGATCGGGCCTGATTATGCCGCGCAAGCCGGTATGCAACTGCTGGAAGATCCCTGCATCGTATACTTCAATCAGCAGCCGGTATTACTTTCGCATGGGGATGCATGGTGTACCGATGATGTGGAGTACCAGGCATTCCGCAGCCACCGGCTTAAACCTGAAGTCCGACAGGCATTTTTAGCTCAATCTGAAGCTGAACGTGTGGCATTTGCTAAAAACGCCCGTGACGCCAGCCGCCAGCATACTCAAAACAGTGCAGCCGGCATCATGGATGTCAATCAGGCAGTAATTCAGGAAGTATTTGCCGGCAGTGGTGTAGATACCATTATCCACGGCCATACTCACCGCCCCGCTGATCATACTTATCATGATGTCCGGCAGCGGCTGGTATTAGGTGACTGGTACAGCCAGGCCAGCTGGCTGGAAATCGACACAGACGGTATTCACCGGCATGGTGGCGTCATTTAGACCGAATCACGGTTCCAGCTTTAAGCGCCAGATCAGCCAGGCAGCACCCAGTAAAGCAATAGCAGCCATCAGACAGGCTGCCCAGCCTGTCGCAATTAACCCGTAAAGCGGTGTCAACCAGGCAAAAGCGGCCAGATATACACCAGTGGCGAACAGATTAATCAATACAATACTGACCGCCTTATTCATTGCGTATGCGCTCATATGCAGACTGGAGGCCGCCAGCTCCATACTGGCTGCCGCCAGCAGCACTACCAGCAACCAGTGAGCCTGCTGATAACCATCACCAAACAGCAGCAGCACCGCCTGACCAAATGGAATGGCCAGCAAAGCCAGCAGCAGACCAACGCTACCGGTAATCAAAGCGGTCTTGACCGGCAGGGTCTTAAAACGAGGATCGCGGGTCTCCCACAAATGGGTTAAATCGGTGAATACTGCCTGACGCAGCAACAGTGCTGGCTTGGAAACAATGGTTGCGATTTCGCGCGCTACACGAAATAACCCGGCAGCTGAGGTGCCCAGAAAAATACCTGACAGCATTGTAGCCAGCTGTTTGGGCAACAAGTCCAACGTTCCCTGCACATAGGTAACACCAACAAATGGCCAGAAACCGGGGTGCCGCCTGGCCAGCCTGCTGATCTGCGGCTTATGCCAGCGTGGCGCTTGCAGCTGCTGACTGACCTGCATCCAGGCCTGCCAATGCAACATCAGGTTTTCAACCAGGTAACCTACCCCCCAGGCTGCCAGATAGCTGACCGGGCCACCCTCAGTCAACCAGGCTGCAACAACCAGGACACAGCGTACCAGCGGACCCATACCCAATTGAAAACCCAGTGCCGCAAATTTGTTGTACAACCGCAAAATACCTTTGGCTGTACTTGTTCCGGTAGCCAGGAGGACCAGCCCGTACACCTGCATCCAGTTGGCAAACTGCTGATCAGAATCCAGCCACTCAGCTACCCACGGTGCCAGTAAAATTGCCATTAAACAGCTGATTACAGCAGTTAATACATCCGCACAATAACTGGCCGAGAACAGATTTTTCAGCGACGCCTGATCATTATTCAAGTGCGCCGGCAGTCCATATTTAACAATGGCTTCGAATGCTTTGGTGCTGAATATTCCGTTAATTATCAGCACATAGGTATGTACCAGAATGACCAGCCCGAATGCTTCCACACCCAGCTCACGGGCCATAATTGCCAACGCAACAACGGTGAACAGCGCTGCGCCGACCCGGCCGCCCAGCAGCAACCCAAAATTTTTAAAAACCCTGGGTGTGTGCTGACCCGGTTGATCCTGAGACATGCTCAATCAATCAGCTGCTGCTAGGCCAGCTTAATCTCTTCCAGACGCTGCTGCAGGTATTCGTTGGCGGTTATCGTTTCAGGGTATCGATCAGGGTTTTCTTCAGCTATGCATTGCGGCAGAGTATTGATTTCCACATCAGGATTGAAGTGCAGAAAATACGGCATTGAGTAACGTGAAGACCGTATCAGGTCGCCTTCCGGGTTGACCACTCTGTGCGTAGTGGACGGCAGCACATGATTGGTAAGGCGCTGGAGCATATCGCCGATATTCACAACAATGGTCCCGGGAATCGTAGTTACCGGTATCCACCGGTTGTTACGTGTCAGAATCTCCAAACCGGCCTGTTCTGAACCAACCAGTAAAGTAATCACGTTAATATCTTCATGTGCTGCTGCACGCACCTGCCCGGCCTGAGCTGCTGTAATCGGAGGGTAATGAATAGCGCGCAACACCCCGTTGCCCTGATCGACCTTATCTTCAAACCAGTCTTCCCTCAGCGTCAGGAAACGTGCCAGCAGCTTTAGAATTCTTCGTCCCAGCTCATCCAGCGCATCAAACAGTGCATAGCCTTCAGAACGTAATGCCGGTAATTCTACAGGCCAGAAATTCGGGAACAGTACGTCCGGATAGCGATTTCCCTGTTCAACTTCCCTGCCGATATGCCAGAACTCTTTCAAATCCGGAACGTCATGATCTTTTGCCTGCTCAATACCGAACCCGGTGTAACCGCGTGCCCCGCCCTGTCCGGGGCGTCGATATTTTTGCTTAACCGCTTCGGGTAATTCAAACAGTTGGGCAAACACTCGATGTGCCCGCGCGATCAAATCATCGTCGATACCATGGCCGGTGAACCCTGCAAACCCGAATGCCTGATAAGCGTGACCAATTGCCAGTACCTGTTCGTCACTTACATCAGTGTGACCGGATAAATCGAAAACCGGAATATTGTCATGCATTTTGTGTCAGTTCCTGTACTGCAGCAGCCACCTGCCGGGCATATCCGGCGGCCAGCTGATTATCTTCATGTTCAACCATTATCCGCACCAGCGGCTCAGTGCCGGAAGGTCTCAATACCAACCGGCCGACGCCATCAAGTTGCCGTTCAACAGCACTTACAGCGTCTGTCAGCTTGACGTGCTGCTGTAAGTCCGCCCAACAGGAATTACCCAATGGGACATTAATCATTATCTGAGGCAGCAGCTGCAGGCCATCAACTGCCTGCGCCATACTGATACGCCGCCTGGCCAGAGCCTGCAGCACCTGTACAGCCGTGAGCATCCCATCACCGGTAATCGACTTGTCCAGACACAGCACATGCCCTGAAGTTTCTCCACCCAGCTGCCAGCTGTGCTCCAGCAGTTTCTGATGGACAAAACGATCACCGACATCACTGCGCTCCATTGGAATGCCGTTTCTGGCCAGTGCCTGTTCCAACCCGTAATTGGTCATCAGTGTACCAACCACACCCTGCTCCGGGCTCAACCTGCCTTCCCGGAAACGTTCGCTGGCTAATATATATAGTATGCCGTCACCATCGACCAGCCTGCCCTGATGGTCCACCATGATTACACGGTCGGCATCCCCATCCAGTGCCAGACCAAGATCCGCATTATGCGTCTGTACAGCCTGTTGCAGGCCTTGCGGGTGCGTAGAGCCGCATTCGCGGTTGATATTGAGGCCATCCGGCTGGTTATTGATGGCAATGACTTCCGCACCCAGCTCTTCCAGAATGCGCGGCGCAACCTGATAGCCTGCGCCATGCGCGCAATCTATGACAATCCGGTAGTTTTCCAGACTGATATCCACATCAATACTGGCCTTGCAGAATTCAATATAGCGCCCTGCTGCATCATCAATCCGTCTGGCTTTGCCAATCCTGTTGACTGCAGACATCGGCAGATATTCCGCCTGCAGCAACTGTTCCAGCCGCTGCTCAATAGCCTGCTGATCATGGTTTGGCAGCTTACCGCCGTTGTGTGCGAACAGCTTGATGCCATTGTCATGGTAAGGATTATGCGAAGCGGAAATCACTATTCCCGCACAGCCACCCAAAGTACGGGTCAGATAGGAAACCGCCGGCGTCGGTAACGGACCCAGTAAAGCAATATCCGCACCAGCTGCCGCCAGACCTGCTTCCAATGCTGATTCAAACATGTAACCGGACAACCGGGTGTCTTTACCAATGACGACCAGCCGACGGCTGGCGGTTTGCATTTCACTGCCGACAGCATGACCCAGCCGCAACATGAAATCCGGGGTAACCGGAGGCTGACCTACCCGGCCGCGGATACCATCTGTTCCAAAATATCGCTTACTCATAGTTTCCCGGCGTGTTACACAGCAGTTCGAATACTATCCCTAATCCGGCCGGGTATATTCGCGCATAGCCTGCCATATCTGCAACCCCTGACGGGTTTCTTCGACATCATGCACGCGCAATATTGAAGCACCGTTCTGCGCTGCCAGTAGTGCCGCCACAACACTGGCAGTTACCCGATCGTCAGTATCAGCGCCGGTAATATGGCCCAGCATCGATTTCCGCGAAAGTCCCGCCAGCACCGGTCTGCCTAAGCTTTTAAGCTGTTTCAAATTGCCTAATAAAGCCAGATTATGCTGCAGGCTCTTACCAAAGCCAAAACCGGGATCCACAACGATACGTTCCGGCTCAATACCTGCTTCGCTGCATGCCTGCACGCGGGCAGCCAGGAAGCCTGAGATGTCCGCAACCACATCAGCATAGTCAGGTTGATGTTGCATCGTTTTAGGTGTTCCCTGCATATGCATCAGGCAAATTCCGCATCCACTGTCTGCCACAGCAGCCAGTGCACCATCAGCCTGCAAAGCGTTGACATCATTGACCAGCTGTACGCCGGCAGTCAGTGCTGCACGCATGACCTCCGGTTTGCTGGTGTCAATTGACAGCATTGCGTCCGGATGGGCTTTGCGTAATGCTTCAATTACCGGCATAACCCGATCGAGCTCTTCGCTGACTGTCACTGTGTCTGCACCCGGACGAGTCGATTCGCCGCCGATATCGATAATATCGGCGCCTTCTTCGAGCAACTGATTTGCATGGGTTATTGCGTGCGTCGTTTCCTGCCAACGACCACCGTCAGAAAAAGAATCGGGCGTCACATTCAGGACGCCCATGATTTTCGGCTGGCTCAGGTCAAGTCGCTGCCCGCCACAGTCCAGCCAACTCATATTGGCCAATGCATAATGCTGGTAATGCTTACTCAGGTTGCCTGAGGGCTTTCATCCAAACCGGTCACCTGCTTATCGTCTACAGCTTTTTCAGCACCATCATCAGAGTCATCGCCGGCATCGTCACTGGAACCATCCGTCCAGTCTTCCGGCGGATCAACCGACTCGCGTGCCATCAGCTGATCAATCTGATTGGCATCGATGGTTTCATACTTCATCAAAGCCTCAGACATGCTGTGCAGAATATCCAGATTATCTTCCAGTATCTTGGTGGAAACAGCATAAGCGTTATCAATCAGCTTGCGCACTTCTTCATCAATCTGACGTGCCGTTTCATCAGAAACCGATTTGTGTTGAGTAACTGATCGTCCCAGGAACACTTCATCTTCTTCATCACTGTACGCCAGTGGCCCCAAGGCTTCCGACAAGCCCCATTTGGTCACCATACTGCGGGCAATTTTGGTTGCCCGTTCGATATCATTGCTGGCACCTGTGGTGACCTGATCCTTGCCGAAAATCAGTTCCTCAGCAATACGCCCGCCAAACAGGCTGCAAAGCTGGCTTTCCAGATGCTGCTTGCTGTGACTGTACTTGTCTTCCTCTGGCAGGAACATGGTAACGCCCAATGCCCGCCCGCGTGGAATAATGGTGACTTTGTACACCGGATCATGCTCGGGCACTATGCGCCCTACAATGGCATGCCCTGACTCATGATAGGCAGTCAGTTTCTTCTCTTTTTCTGACATCACCATGGAACGCCGCTCAGCACCCATCATGATTTTGTCCTTGGCGCGCTCAAAGTGCTCCATATTGACTTCACGGCGGTTGCCTCGGGCGGCGAACAGCGCAGCCTCATTGACCAAGTTGGCCAGATCAGCTCCGGAAAACCCTGGTGAACCACGTGCAATATTGCGCGCATTGACATCCTTGGCCAGCGGCACTTTGCGCATATGAACTTTCAGAATCTGCTCACGCCCACGCAAATCCGGCAGCGGTACCACTACCTGGCGGTCAAAGCGTCCGGGACGCAGCAGTGCCGGATCCAATACATCCGGCCGGTTGGTTGCAGCAATAACAATGACGCCTTCGCCACCCTCAAAACCATCCATTTCCACCAGCAGCTGATTCAAGGTCTGCTCGCGCTCGTCATGACCACCGCCTAAGCCGGCACCGCGATGACGGCCTACCGCATCGATTTCATCGATGAAAATAATGCATGGGGCATTCTTCTTGGCCTGATCAAACATGTCTCGCACACGTGATGCACCCACACCGACAAACATTTCCACAAAATCGGAACCGGAAATTGAGAAAAACGGCACCCTGGCTTCACCGGCGATGGCTTTGGCCAGCAGCGTTTTACCGGTACCCGGTGGCCCCACCATCAGCAGACCGCGGGGAATGCGTCCGCCCAGCTGGGTAAATTTACCCGGCTCGCGCAAAAACTCGACCAGCTCTTCGACTTCATGTTTGGCTTCATCGGCACCGGCAACATCAGCAAAAGTAACCTTGACCTGGTCCTCACCCTGCATCAGCTTGGCACGGCTTTTACCAAAGGACATCGCACCGCGACCTCCGCCACCGCCCTGCATCTGACGCATGAAATAAACCCATAGACCAATCAGCAGTAATACCGGGAAGGCCCCCAGGAACAGTTCCAGCAGAACTGAGCGGCCCTCAGGTTCTTTGCCAATAATACTGACACGATTGTCATCCAGGTCTTTAACCAGACCCGGATCGTCTATGCCGATGGTTTTGAAATCCGACCCGTCACTCAGCTTGCCGGTGATCTCTTTGCTGAGGCCCTTTTCCTCAATAACAACGGATTCCACCCGGCCATTGCGCACAGCATCCAGAAAAGCGGAGTACTCCAGCTCCTGGGTGCGAGGCGCGTTCTGCGTATAGTGCTGAAAAACAGATAGCAGCACGATCAGAATAAACGACCATAAAATCAGGTTTTTTACCAAATCATTCAAATCTTTATCCTCATCCGGGATAGCAATCAGTAACGATAACCCGGGTTTTCAAAGTTCAACAGCCCCATAAGTCATTATTCATCTTTCAACGGGGGCTGGTCAGCTTATTACGGCCCAGCAGGTACACTTCTTTGCTGCGTGGACGCGATGCCTGCGGTTTCCTGGTTAATACCTTAGCAAAATTTGCCCGGGCCTGATGTAACAAATCATCAAAACCGGCACCCTGGAAAACTTTGCATAACCAGCTGCCGCCCGGCTTTAAATGCTGGCAGGCAAAATCCAGCGCCAACTCCGCCAGGTACATGGCGCGCGGCTGGTCAACCGCTTTCATTCCACTGATATTGGGGGCCATATCCGATAAGACAACGTCTACCTGCCGGCCGTTCAGCTCCAGCTGCAGCTGCTCCAACACCTGCTGTTCACGAAAATCACCTTCCAGAAATATCACACCGGGAATCGCCGGCATCGGTAATATATCCAGCGCGATTACTTCGCCGTTGCCACTGCTGCGCCTGGCGGCCACCTGTGACCAGCCACCCGGTGCAGCACCCAGATCAACCACGATCGACCCGGGTCGCAGCAGTTTGTCCTTGTCGTCAATTTCCAACAGCTTAAAAGCCGCACGGGAACGCCAGCCTTCCGCCTGTGCCCGGCGGACCCAATGGTCATCGAAATGCTCTTTCAGCCATGCCCGGCTACTTTTAGTGCGGCTCACTGTCTGTATGGTTCAATTACGTGCATGCAATCTATTGTCTCATACCTGCAGCAGTACCGGCTGAGTCAATCATCTGTTGATGCTGATTCCGGTTCCGGTAACCGGTCTGCCCCTTGAAGGACAGCGGTTATTCCCCCAATATGATGCGCATGTCAAAATCTCTCAGCAAAAACCAGCTCAAATATCTCCGCGGCCTGTGTCATCACCTGCAACCGGTAGTAACCGTGGCTGATAAAGGTTTGTCCGATAATGTTGTACAGGCCATTCATGAAACCCTGGCTGATCATGAGCTCATCAAAGTGAAACTGCGTGCCGAACGTGATCAGCGTGCAGTATTTATCAGCAAGATTGAAAATGAAACAGGCGCTCACCTGGTACAAAAAATCGGCCAGGTGGCCTGCTTCTACCTGCAGCACCCGGAAGAACCCAAACTGGCACTGCCATCTGGATAGAAGATGCAACTAACCTGGCAGCAAAACAGCCATCCCCACCACATCACAACTGCCGATAAAAACGGGATCATAATTGCAGAAGTCCGTCACCAATCCAGTTTGCTGCTGAATGATTCGCTGTTAATCAACGACTGGCCAGTCACGCATTGCAGCCAGCTTAACCTGGACACTCTGCAGCCGATACTGGCTGATCCACCAGAAGTATTGTTACTGGGCACCGGCTGGCAACAGGTTTTCCCGGATGTTGGATTGCTGCAGGCGATATTTGCCAGGGGCATCGGTGTTGAGGTAATGGATACACTGTCTGCCTGCCGTACTTTCAACGTGCTGCTGGAAGAGCAGCGCAATGCTGCAGCAGCGCTGATCTGGGAATCCTAAAACCAGCAACTAACCCAGCGCAGCAATTAGCGTTTGGGCAGGTAGTTCTGAGGATTCTGAGGTTTGCCTAGACGGCGAATCTGGAAGTGCAACTCATCTTCACCTCGCGGTGAGCGCCCCAGTTCGGCAATCTGCTGACCGGGATTAACAGATTCCCCTTCCTGCACCAACCGCCGCCTGTTGTGACCATAGGCGCTCAGTAATTCCTCATTATGCTTGATAATAATAAGTTCAGCATATCCAGTCAGACCCGGCCCGCTATATACAACCGTGCCAGCTGCCGCAGCCACAATAGGCTGACCGGGTGAGCCACCGATATCCAAACCCTGGCGGCTGTTTTCCCCGGCCACAAAACTGCGGTTGACCCGGCCACCTGCCACCGGCCATAGCCATTGGATACCACTACTGTTGCGTGTTGTGGCAGCAGACGCAGTAACCGGTGGTTTTGAAGCCGGAGGCGCGGCAGGTCTCGCAGGCCGGGTTGTAGTTCGGCTGCTGGTGTTGCCGGAGGTTGTATTCGCGGCATTTCCGGAGCCGGTTGAAGGTGTCGGTGGCAGTTGCCTTGGCGACTGCCTGCCGGGTTGCCTGGCCGGTATGGTCTGCAAGCCACTGTTAGTGGCGCTGTAACCGCCTGCTGTACGTGTCAGTCCCAACCTTTGCCCAGGGTAAATGGTATACGGCTCACCTATGCCGTTCCATTCAGCCAGATCCAGGTAGTTCAGGTTATAGCGAAAGGCTATGGAATACAGGGTATCGCCACGGCTGACAGTGTAATGATCACTGCGCACAGGTGCTCTACCAGCATTGTCAACAACAGGTCTTTGTCTGTCGATACTGCGATCATGCACCGGCGCAGGACGATATCCGCCTCCACAGGCGCTGAGCAACAGCCCTGCCAGCAGCATAACCGTTATTGCCAACGAGCTGGACTTCATCCTTTTGTCACCAACCAAATCATTATGATTACAGCTATCCCGATCACTATCCACCCCAGTTTTGACACCCATGGACGGATACGTTCCGCCAAATCATCCCCACCAGCTGCGAGCAGTGCTGCCACCAGGAAAAACCGCCCGCCTCGACCTACAATACCGGCAATCAGAAACAAATGGATAGGTAACAGCAGCAACCCTGCTGTTACGGTGAAAATCTTATATGGTATTGGCGTGAAGCCAGCCAGCAGCATTACCCAAACCCCATAATCTGCAAACAACAGCTTGACCTGTTGATAGCTGTCTGCCCAACGTGAGTTATTCAGCCAGTCTGCTAACGCTTCACTGCCCCACCACCCCAGCAGGTATCCGATAAGCCCACCGGCCACACTGGCCAGCGTGCACAAACCTGCCAGCTTCCAGATGCGCTGCGGTTGTGCAAGCCCCATGGGAATCAACAGAGTATCAGGCGGAATCGGAAAAAATACTGCCTCACTGGCACTCAACCCAGCCAGCCAGGCACCGGCCCGGGGCCTGCCGGCCAGCTGCAGCACCCAGTCATAAAGCTTTTGCAGGTTCAGCATCGGACAATGACTAGCTCAGGCCATCCAGCATCGGAACAAAACTTACCGCGTCCAGTACTTCAGGCTCAAACTCATCTCCACAACGGGTATAGCTGATTAGATACTGACCACCCATTCCGAGTTTTTTCAGCAATGGCGTGCTTAACCCCATCGCTTCTACACCACTGGCATTCAACGGCGCAATCAACCTGGCTCCGTCAGCCAGCTGTTGCAGCAGTTCATCCGGAATCATTGAACAGGCTGCCGTCAGGATGATGCCGTCAAAGGGCGCCTGTGCAATCCAACCGTGTTGACCGTCACTGTAGCGGGTAAATACATTATGCATACCAAGTTGATGGAATCTGCGCCGTGCCAATCGCAGTAATGCTTCGATCCGTTCCAAACTGAATACCCGGTCACATACCATCGCCAAGACGGCCGCCTGATAACCCGAGCCGGTACCCACTTCCAGTACTTTATCCAGCCGCGCATGCCCCCTGAGCAGAAGTTCGGTCATATGCGCCACAATAAAAGGCTGAGAGATGGTCTGTCCGAGTCCAATCGGCAGAGCGGTATCTTCATAAGCGCGGCTGGCCAATGCTTCATCCACAAACAGATGCCGGGGTGCGCTGGCAATGGCCTGCAAAACGGCCTGATTGGTAATGCCCTTAGCCTGCAGTCTTGTTACCAGCCGGTCACGAGCTGCCTGAGAGGTCATTCCTATACCCCGGTGAAATCCAGTGGCCTGCATCCTGTAGCTACCCATTCGTTGCTATGCCCGGGTTATTGTTCCAGCGTCTCAACCCACTGCGCAACCTGATCCAGCGCCTGGTAGCGGGTTAAATCCACATGAATGGGCGTAATTGATACCTGTTGCCGGCGAATCGCATAAAAATCGGTACCGGGACCGGCATCCTGCTCTTCGCCTGGAGGTCCGATCCAGAACAACGGCCTGCCGCGCGGATCATTAATCGGAATGACCGATTCTGCCCGATGCCGATGGCCCAGGCGCGTTACCGCAAAGCCCTTGATTGATTCCCAGGGAAGGTCCGGCACATTGATATTAAGAATCGTATCAGCCGGTAAAGGACTGCTCCGTAATTTTTCCATTACCAGACAGGCGGCACGCGCAGCGCTGGCATAGTTGGGCTTATGCGATTGCCGGCACATCGATACGGCAATCGCCGGCAGCCCTAAAAACCGCCCCTCCATGGCCGCTGCCACAGTGCCTGAGTACAACACATCGTCGCCCAGGTTGGCTTCTGCGTTGATCCCGGAAATCACCATATCAGGTTCTTCTTCAAGCAAACCGGTAATCGCCAGATGGACTGAGTCAGTGGGCGTGCCATGCACGGCTATAACGTCCGGGCTGCGGCGGCTGAAGCGGATAGGCCGCTCCAGTGTCAGCGAATTACTGGCGCCACTGTGGTCACGCACCGGTGCAACCACTGTTACCCGGGCTGATTTTCGTAATGCCTCGGACAGGATATTGATACCCGGCGCATCGATACCATCATCATTACTGACCAGAATGTGTAACGGGTTGTGCAAAACCGCCTCCACAGATAAATTTGCATGATACTGGAAAACCTATCACCCTACAGCTCAGATCGCACGGATTTATTCATGACCATTGATGAAGACAGTAAATTCTTCCGGAAAATTGTCGGTGAAGTGCGCCCGGTAACCAATGATCGTGACAATTCACGACCACAACCCGCGCGCCCTGTGCCTACCTTTTCCCGTCAGGATGAAGCCGTAGTCGTTAATGAGTTGCTTGATTTCAGCCCGGAACAGCTGGAAGTCGAATCCGGAGAGGAAATCCGCTGGGCAAAACCCGGCCTGCAGGCCAAAGTACAACGCAGGTTACGTCAGGGACGTTACAGCGTCGCTGATGTTCTGGATCTGCATCATATGCGTACTGCAGAGGCACAGACTGCAATCGTCGAATTTATCGAACATGCGCGCCAGGATCAAAAAACCTGTGTACGCATCATTCATGGAAAAGGATTACGCTCGCGCATTCAACCAAAATTGAAAACACTCACCGCCAAATTACTTCGCCGAATGCCCGGTGTGCTGGCTTATTGCTCGGCGCGGCCCGTAGACGGCGGCACCGGTGCAGTTTATGTACTGCTTAGCCGTCGTTAACAACAGCCTTCGACAATTATCATGCTGGATTTTTTAACCCACCCTGTTATTGCACTGTTGCTGTTAACGGCGATTGTGTGGAACTGGCGCGAAAGCCGTCGAATGCATGAGCTGACGCTGGCCACAGTAATACGTGTCTGCCGTGGACAGGGCATCCAGCTGCTGGACGCCACAGTACGCTTGCAATCGGTTCGCCTGAGCTATAAGAACGGCTTGTCAATTAACCGAAAATACCGTTTTGAATACAGTAGCGATGGTCGCCAACGGCAATATGGATGGGTATTTTTGCACGGCGGCAAACTACACAGCATGCAACTCCAGACTGCAGACGGGCAGACACTGTTTCAATCGTTTGAGGTTGAAAACTGAGCAGGCATGTCAGCCTGACCAGAGAAGTTTTTATTTGATGACCTGCAGGTGCGACCTGTCCTTGCCGGAACGCGGGCTGTCATCGGAACCACCGTCATCATCAGAACCGCCCTGCTTGCTCAACTCATCGGCAAACATCATACCCTGACCGTTTTCCCGGGCATATACCGCAAGAATGGCAAATACCGGTACAAACAGGCTTTGCGCTACACCATTGAAACGCGCCGAGCAGGTCAGATAATCGTTTCCTATTTCCAAACCCTGAACGGCAGCCGGGTCAACATTCAAAACCACTTTGCCATTGCGAATGGCAGAAACCGGTACCTGAATATTTTCCACTTCCGCATTCACCAGAATATGCGGTGTCATGTCGTTATCAACGATCCATTGATGCAAAGCCCGCAACAGATAAGGCCTGTTGGGCGACATATCGACGGGTTGATCGACCAACTTTTAGCCCACCAGCTGTTTTTCGGCGCGGGTCAGACTGGCGCGGAATGAAGGCCGCTCAAACAGCCTTTCCGTATAAGCTCTGACATTATTGGCATTGCGGCTGATATTGACGCCCAGTGAAGGCAGCCGCCAGAAAAACGGCACCAGTGAGCAATCCACCAGGCTGAGTTCATCGTTCAGCATAAACTTGGAAAGGCCAAACAGATCATCCGCTGCTGTGATGCTTTCCCGGAGCTCGCGGATCAGTCTCACTGCAGGACGCTCGGGGTTTTTACTGTTATTGGCTGCGATAATGCCGTCAGCCAGCGTATACCAGTCGCGTTTAATCCGGTAATGGGCCAGCCGCAGGCGGGCACGCGAAATAGGATCTACAGGCATCAGTGGCGGATGAGGATAGCGTTCGTCCAGGTATTCGCATATCACTGAGGTTCCATACAACACAATATCCCGGTCAACCAGGGTCGGGGCATCACCGTATGGCGTTAATTGCGCCAGATCGTCAATCGCCTTGGAATTATTTTCCACTTCCGTAATTTGGACATTAATCCCCTTCTCAGCCAGTACAAAACGTACCCGGTGACAATGCATACAATCGGAAAGTGTGTACAGCTGCATGGTATTCAAAGTATCGCTCCATATTCCGGCTGGGATAAGCCATTCGAGCCATCGCTATGCAATGGCAGGCTGTCAGTATTTGGTGTTGCAAGCCGCATCAATGTACATCCCGCCAGTATTCTGCTTTCAACATCCAGGCCAGAAATGCGAATAACGCCAGGAACAGCATCACCCAGATTCCCATCCGGTGACGTTGCAGCTGAGACGGCTCACTCAGGTATACCAGGAAAGTAACCAGATCCTGTACCGTCCGCTGGTATTCTTCAGGGCTTTGTAAACCAGCTTCAATCAATTCAAACTGATCAGCCGGATTCGGGTGACCGCCATGGCTGTCATCACCATGCGGCTCACCGTGAGAATCGTCCTGGTGCGCCAGTGCCTGAACTCCCTGCAGTTCCCACATTACGTGCGGCATGGAAGCATTAGGAAATACCGTATTGTTCCAGCCAAGCGCCCGTTCTTCATCCTCGTAGAAAGACAAAAAGTAGGAATACAGCCACTGGCCGCCGCGCGCTCTAGCCACTAAAGACAGATCAGGTGGATCAGTACCGAACACCTCTACACCAAGCTCGGCATCCATGGCCGCAGTCATGGTGTCAACCAGCTCGCGTCCTGCAGGCAGCAGATACTGTTCAACTTCTTCCTCACTATAGCCTAGATCTCCGGCCAATCGCTTGAAGCGCATATAGTTCGCTCCGTGACAGCCCAGGCAGTAATCCACAAAGGTACGCGCGCCCTGTTGCAGAGCAGCAGTGTCAAACACATTGATGTCTACCGGAAACAGCTGCACACCTTCATCACCGGCCGCTACCGCAGTAAAGCTGGCGATACTCAGACAGATACTCAGTGATACCGCAATCAATTGGTTTTTCATTTTGTTCACTATCATCAACTTCACCATTAATGACTGCTGGTTACACGTTCAGGAACCGGCTTGGTTTTTTCCATCCGGGAGAAAAACGGCATTGTTATAAAGAACAAAAAGTATAACGCCGTCCAGACCTGTGACTCGCGCAGCTCTGCAGGTGTACCCTCACCGATACCCAGCATGCCGAGGCGGATAAAGCTGATCGCAAAAATGGTCAGGCTGATCTTGGACAACCAACCTTTGTAGCGAATGGATTTCACCGGGCTGCGATCCAGCCACGGCAACAGGAACAGCACCACAATGGCCAGCCCCATTACCACTACACCTCCCAGTTTGTCGGGAACAGCTTTCAAAATCGCAAAGAACGGCGTGAAATACCATACCGGTTTGATATGCTCTGGTGTCACCAGTGGATCAGCAGGCACAAAGTTATCATGCTCCAATAATATGCCGCCGCCATCCGGAGCATAGAACACCATGAATGCAAACAGCAACATGAACATGCCAACACCGAAAATATCCTTGACGGTGTAGTACGGGTGGAATGGAATACCATCCACCGGCTTGCCGTCAGAATCCTTGTTTTGCTTGATCTCAATACCATCAGGATTGTTTGAACCAACCTGATGCAGCGCCGTCAGGTGCAGCATTACCAACAGCAACAGAGCCAGCGGCAGTGCAATAACATGCAACGCGAAGAACCGGTTCAATGTCGCATCGGAAACAGAGTAGTCACCGCGAATCCATTCCACCAGCGAATCACCGCTGATAATCCATAGATCGGGGATTGCCCCAAATAACGAGATAATTACCTGTGCGCCCCAGTAGCTCATCTGACCCCATGGCAATACGTAACCCATAAAGGCTTCGGCCATCAACACCACGTAAATCAGCATACCGAATATCCAGATCAGCTCACGCGGTGTCCGATACGAACCATACAGGAGCGCACGGAACATGTGCAGGTAGATCACGATGAAAAAAGCTGAAGCACCGGTTGAATGCAGATAGCGGATCAACCAACCCATCGGTACATCCCGCATGATGAACTCAACCGACGCAAATGCCTCAGCAGCACTGGGTTTGTATTGCATGGTCAGGAAAATACCGGTGACGATCTGATTGACCAGCACCAGTAATGCCAATGAACCGAAAAAATACCAGAAATTAAAATTCTTGGGGGCGTAATATTCAGAGAGATGGTCGCGCCAGAAACTGGATACCGGTAACCGCTTGTCTACCCAGTTACCGAGTGCACTGATCTGGCTTCTCATACTGCTTGCAGGTCTTGCCATGAACGCTATTCCTTCTGTCTATGCTTTATGCCGGAGATTGCGGGTCAATGCCCACTACAATGGTGCGGTCATCCAGAAACTGGTAAGGCGGCACCTGCAGGTTCAACTGAGCAGGCACGCCGTCATATACGCGTCCGGCCAGGTCAAACTTGGATTTATGACATGGGCAGTAAAACCCGCCCTGCCACTCGGCATCAAACGGCTGGGCGCCTACCTCGGGCACCAGCTCAGGCACACAACCCAGATGTGTGCAGTTCATTACCAACACCAGATATTCCGGCTTAATGGAACGGTTCTGGTTTTGCGCATATACCGGCTGCTGCTCCTCAGCGGCGGAATCCGGATCCCGCAACTTGCTGTCCAGTCCCGGCAGCGTATCCAGCATTTCCGTCGTACGACGCAGAATACCTATGGTTTTCCCACGCCACAGACCCCGGATGATTTGACCGGGCTCAAGCGGCTGCAGGTTAAATTCGACCGGCGCGCCGACCACCTTGGCTTTGGCGCTGGGTTGCCACGATTGAATAAATGGCAGCGCGGCCAGGCCTGCACCTGCTGCACCTACCACTGCGGTAGTAGCGGTCAGCAATCGACGCCGCCCTTTGTTTACACCGTTCTCGGACATTGTTTCTCCATTCGGACAAGAATAAACCAAAGCGGCATTTTCACCACTTCAGCGTCATACAATGAATTTAATGAATATTTTGCAATCAGGTATTCTACTCGAAAGCAAAAACGACTCTCAATGGTTTAGTGCATAGAATTTGCCCATAAGAGGCATCATTTCTGCTGTTTTGGCGTGATTTTACCACTCTTGTTAACATGCCATTAAGCTTAAGCTGCCTATGATAACAATTGCTGTGAATAAATTGATCAACAACATCGGCTTCCTGGGACGCAGTATCGTCGTAGGTCTGGCGCTGGCATTTGTGGTGGTCTGGCTGCGTCCGGACGCCCTGCCTGCGCTGCGCGCCAATGTTTCCGATCAACCGGGCCTGACCACCGACGCACCACTTGGCGTCTCACCTGGAAATTATGTTCGCTCTTATGCCGAAGCAGTAAACCGCAGTGCGCCCGCAGTGGTGAGTATTTATACCAACACCGTGGTTCCGGCGTCTGTGCCGGGCGTTACCAATTCACTGTTCCAGAGTTTTCTGAGCCGCCGATTACCCGCCAGAAACCGTCGCGGCCTAGGTTCTGGCCTGATTGTGCGCGCCGATGGGTATATTTTGACCAGTAATCACGTCATTGATCATGTCGATGATATTCAACTGGCACTGGCTGACGGCCGCGTTTTCCAGCCTCAGGTTATCGGCAGCGATCCGGATACCGATCTGGCGGTCTTGAAAATCGAAGCATCCGATTTACCGGTTGCTCCACTGGCAGCCGGCGGTGAAGTGCGGGTTGGTGATGTGGTGCTGGCCATCGGTAATGCCTATGGTCTGAACAACACGGTAACCATGGGTATCGTCAGCGCCAAAGGCCGCAATGACCTGAATCTGACTGCTCTGGAAGATTTTATTCAGACTGATGCAGCAATTAATGCCGGCAACAGCGGCGGAGCGTTGATCAACGCAGTAGGTGACGTGGTCGGCATTAACAGCTCGATGCTGCATCAGAGCCTGGGTGCCCAGGGCATCGGCTTTGCTATTCCGATCGCCATCGCCAGTGATGTAATGCAACAGATTATTGACTACGGCAGTGTGCGGCGCGGCTGGCTGGGCGCGATATTCTCGGATTCAATCACTCTGGGTGGTGACGAAAACGGCAGCATTAACGGCGCACTTGTCGATGAAGTGATGAACAACAGCCCGGCATGGCAGGCAGGTCTGCGACCAGGGGATGTGCTGTTGAGCTGGGCGCAAACGCCGATCAGCAACAGCAGTCAGTTGAATCTGATGATCGCCACTACCAGCCCCAATACGACAGTGGAAGTGGAGGTGGAACGCAACAATCAGAGTTTTATAACCTCTGTAGATGTCATTCAGCAGCCACCGCTGAATTTGCTGCGCTATGCAAACGGATTAGCCCCGGGACCAATCTCCGGCGGCGGTTGATTTCACCGGCTCAGGTGGTTGGCAATGTTACGCCGCGCTGACGCATATATTTGCCCGCGCGATCTTTATAGGACACCTCACAGCCTTCATCGGATTCCAAAAACACAAACTGTGCAACACCTTCATTGGCGTAAATTTTCGCCGGTAACGGTGTAGTGTTGGAAAACTCAAGTGTTACATGACCTTCCCATTCAGGCTCCAGCGGAGTGACATTGACGATGATGCCGCAGCGTGCATAAGTCGATTTACCAAGGCAGATAGTCAGAACATTCCTGGGAATACGAAAATACTCCACTGTGCGTGCCAGGCAGAATGAGTTGGGTGGAATGATGCAAACATCCGATTGGCGGTCGACAAAACTGTTTTGATCAAATTCCTTTGGATCGACCACTGCAGAGCTGATATTGGTGAAAATCTTGAATTCGTCAGCGCAACGTACATCGTATCCGTAACTCGATGTTCCCCATGAAATCACCCGGCGGCCATCACTGGCCTGCCTTATCTGATCCGGCTCGAAAGGGTCTATCATGCCCTGAGTTGTCGCCATTTCTCTGATCCAGCGATCGGATTTGATACTCATGCTCAGTGTTTTCCTGGTTAGTGGTGAAATTGATAATGTATTCGGCTGCGGATTATTGCAGATTGACGGATAATCCTGCCACATTTTTTGCAATCGGCCGCACAGACAGGCGACCGGCCATGCGCAGGGCAATTTCCGTATAACTGCTTGCTGTTACAGATTCCGGCGCAGCCACTACCGTCGGAAAACCTTCATCGCAGGCTTCCCGGATCGCTGACTCCAACGGCACCTGCCCCAGCAGCGGCACCTTGCTTTGTGATGCCAGACTGGCTCCACCACCTTCACCGAACAGCGAATCCTGATGGCCGCAGGCACTGCAGATGTGTGTGCTCATATTTTCCACCACTCCCAGAACAGGTATGCTCAGTTTGTCAAACATCTGGATAGCCTTGCCGGCATCCATGATGGCTACATTTTGCGGGGTGGTTACCACTACTGCTGCTGCCAGAGGGATTTTCTGCATCAGTGTCAGTTGGATATCACCGGTACCAGGAGGCAGATCGATAATCAGATAATCCAGTGGTGACCAGCTGGTCTCTGACAGTAACTGCTGCAGCGCCTGGCTGACCATCGGGCCACGCCAGATCATCGCGCTGTCGTCATCGACCAGAAAGCCTATCGACATCACCTGCAGACCATGTGCAAGATGCGGCAGCATCTGTTTTTCCGGTGTGACCTGAGGTCTCCCGTGCACACCCAGCATGGTAGGCTGGCTCGGCCCGTAGATATCCGCATCCAAAATACCCACCTGAGCACCGGTCTGTTGCAGCGCCAGCGCCAGATTCACGCTGACGGTTGATTTACCCACACCGCCTTTACCTGAACCCACTGCGATAATGTTCTTAATGCCACTCATCGGCTGCAACTTATCCTGTACCTGATGGCTGCGAATTCGCTGACGGCCGGTCATGCTTATTCTGTCGCTGCCGATCAAACCGGACAGCGCATCGGATAATTGCCTTTTAGTGTGATCAAGCCCCGGATAGCCCTGGTTAAATGCCAGTGCCAGACGGTCCTGCTCAATGGCCGCTCCGCTGACCAGCTTTCCCAGAGGTTCACCGGTCAATGGATTGGTAGTGCTGTCCAATTGTTGTTGATAGGGTTTCAGGTTGGTTTCCAAGATCATCCTCTAGGAATTATTTGCCGTAACTGTGTGCATAAACTTGGGGTAATGCTAACCTACATCAATGCCTATGACATTAGCCGGCAAAACCGTAATACATGAGATAATGCATCGATGACTTCATCACGTAAAATTCTGGTCACCTCAGCGCTGCCATACGCTAATGGCCCGATTCACCTCGGACATATGCTGGAATATATCCAGACTGACATCTGGGTACGCTTCCAGCGTGCTCAGGGGCATCAGGCTTATTTTATCTGGGCAGATGATACGCATGGAACGCCGATCATGCTGCACGCGCAGAAGCGCGGTATCAGTCCTGAACAGTTGATTGCTGAAATGGATGCCGAGCACCAGCGCGATTTTCAGGATTTTGGCCTGTCCTACGATAACTTCGGTTCAACCCATTCCGCCAGCAATCAGCGTCTGGTTGAACTGATCTGGACACGCCTGGAAGCCGCCAATCATATTGAAAAGCGTACCATCAAGCAGTTTTTTGATACCGACCGCGGCATGTTTCTGCCGGACCGCTTTATCAAAGGCACCTGCCCAAAATGCAAAACACCCGACCAGTATGGTGATAGTTGTGAAAACTGCGGCGCTACCTATAGCCCCACCGAGCTGATTGACCCGCATTCTGCCGTCAGCGGCACTACCCCGGTGATGAAAGATTCCGAGCATTATTTCTTTAAGCTGGCTGATTTCACCGACATGCTGCAAAGCTGGATAAGCAATGCGCCTTTGCAGGATGAAGTACGCAATAAGCTTCAGGAATGGTTCGCCGACGGTCTGCAAAGCTGGGATATCTCACGGGACGAGCCCTATTTCGGTTTTGTTATTCCCGGCTCTACAGATAAATACTTTTACGTATGGTTGGACGCTCCCGTCGGCTATATGGCGAGTTTTGCCGACTTTTGCGAACGGCAGCCCGAACTGGATTTTGCCAATTGGTGGGAACCCGGCAGCGATGCAGAGCTATACCATTTCATCGGCAAAGACATTGTTTATTTCCATGCATTATTCTGGCCGGCCATTTTGCAGGGGGCGAACTTCCGCACACCCACAGCGGTTTTTGCGCATGGTTTTTTAACAGTCAACGGCGCAAAAATGTCCAAATCGCGCGGCACTTTTATCATGGCGCGAACTTACCTGGAACATCTGCACCCAGACTACCTGCGCTATTACTTCGCTGCCCGGCTTGGTCCCGGCATGGGCGATATTGATTTAAGCCTGGATGACTTCCAGCAGCGGGTAAATTCCGATCTGGTCGGGAAACTGGTTAACATTGCCAGCCGCTGTTCCGGCTTTATCCACAAATTAAACGACGGCAGGCTGGCTGACGAGCTGCCGGAGATGGAAATGTATCAGGCTTACCTGCGACAACAACCGGCCATTGCTGCAGCATTCGAACAGCGTAACTTCCAGTCCGCCATGCGTCAGATTATGGCCTTGGCCGACCAGGCTAATCAGTATCTGGCCGAACACCAGCCATGGAAACTGGCCAAGCAGGAAAATCAGCAGGCCGCTGCCGTTGCAATCTGCACGCAGGGAATCAACCTGTTTCGTATTTTGATAACCTGGCTGGCACCGGTCATTCCACTGACAGCTGCCCAGGCAGGCAGGTTTCTCAACTGCTCATTGGATAACTGGCAGGCGCTGGAACAGCCATTGCTTGCCCATGCTCTGGAGCCCTTCCGGCCGCTATTGAAACGCATTGAGCCCAGCCAGGTAGAAGCAGTCATCAATGCCTCGGCAGAGTCTTTGAACAGCGACCAGCAAAGTAATGAAGAATCACCTGATCAGGTTGGCGAGCCTACTATCACTATTGATGATTTCAAAAAGGTTGAGCTCCGGGTTGCACGAATCGTTGATGCCAGTCACGTTGACGGTGCCGACAAACTGCTTCAACTGACGTTGGATATCGGCAATCAGCAGCGCAATGTATTTGCCGGTATTAAGAGCCACTATGAACCGCAGCAGCTGATCGGCCGGCTGACGGTAATGGTCGCCAATCTTCAGCCGCGCAAAATGCGCTTCGGTTTATCCGAAGGCATGGTTCTGGCAGCCGGTGGAGACCAGGGCGGCCCTTATCTCCTGTGCCCAGACAGCGGTGCTCAACCCGGTGACCGGGTGACCTGAGAACAGATGGTTTAAGACCGGATGCAAGAAGCCCTGCTGATATTGATCGGGACTGTACTGGCCAACAATTTTGTACTGGCCAGGTTTCTGGGATTGTGTCCTTTTCTGGGAGTTTCCACCAAGTTCGAAAGTGCACTGGGAATGTCACTGGCCACCACTTTTGTGCTGACGTTTTCCTCGGTATGCAGTTACCTCATTTACCGGTATGTGCTGTTACCTCTGGACATAGCCTACCTGGCTACACTGAGTTTTATTTTGGTTATCGCAGTGTTCGTTCAGCTTACCGAACTGGCGCTGCGTCATTTTAATCCGTTACTGCACCGCACCCTGGGACTTTTTTTGCCCCTGATCACCAGCAACTGCGCCGTTCTGGGCGTGGCCCTGCTGAATGTTCGCGAACAGCACAACCTGTTCGAATCGGCATTGTTCGGGTTCGGGGCTGCAGTTGGGTTCGGCCTGGTATTGCTGGCATTTGCAGCAATCCGCGAACAACTGGATAACGCTGATGTACCAGTTGCCTTTCAGGGGGCACCCATTGCACTGATCACAGCCGGGCTCATGGCTATGGGCTTTATGGGTTTTTCCGGGCTGGCCAATTTATGAGCATCTTCAGTCCAGCAACAGGATGCTTGAGGTGTTAACGGTCAGCCTGTATCTATTGCTGATTGCCTGCTTTGCCGGCATCGCCCTGGCCTATGCCGACAGCCGTTGGCAGGCACGCGACGCCCAACTGGTTGACCAGATCAATTCGATTCTGCCGCAAACCCAGTGTGCCCAATGCGATTACCCGGGCTGCAGACCCTATGCACAGGCCATTGCCAATGGCGAGGCAGATATCAATCAATGCCCGCCAGGCGGAGAAGACGGTATCAGGCAGCTGGCCATGCTGCTCGACGTTCAGCCCAAACCCCTGGACACTGCGCACGGCGAGCATAAACCACCATTGCTGGCGGTCATTAACGAGGCACAATGTATCGGCTGTAAATTGTGCATCCAGGCCTGCCCGGTAGATGCCATTGTTGGCGCTCCCAAACGGATGCACACCATCATTGCCGCCGAATGCACCGGCTGTGAATTGTGCCTGCCGCCCTGCCCGGTTGATTGTATTGACCTGGTTCCGGCAGACAATGCTCAACCAGCCATAACAGCAGATTATCTGAAGCTCTCCAATGCTGCTGTACGGCAACTGGAAGGCCGGGCAGCATGACAGCCGGCATCAACACCCAATCACACCCGCCGGGCGAGTATTTGCATAACTTCCCGGGTGGCGTGAAGCTGCGTCATTTCAAACGGATTTCCTGTCATCATCCAATTGCCCGGCCACCAATGCCGGAGTATCTATCGCTACCGCTAAAGCAACATGTAGGTGATAGTGCGGTGCCGGTTGTCGAAGTCGGCCAAGCCGTTTTAAAAGGTGAACCACTGGCCAGGCCCGGCAGCGACTTCGGTGCACTGCTGCATGCACCCACCTCCGGCCGTATCACTGCCATTGGCCCCCAACCGGTAATCAGCCGTGACCACCATACCGGCGACTGCATCACTCTGGTACCGGACAACGAAGACAGCTGGCACCCGGACTGCCAACGGATGATTCCAGACTGGCGGCATATGGGCCCGGAAGAATTGATCAGACGCATTGCCGATGCGGGTATCGTCGGTTTGGGTGGAGCGGTTTTCCCCACCCATCGAAAACTGACCAGCAATTTTGCCCGGCCCATTACCACGCTGATCCTTAACGGGGCTGAATGTGAGCCTTATATCAGCTGTGATGAAATGCTGATGCGGCAGCATCCTGAACAGGTTTTACTGGGTGGGCAGATTCTGGCTCACGCCATCGGCACTGTTGAACATATCATCATCGCTCTGGAAGATCAGATGGGAGAGGTAGAGGATGATTTTCAACGCGCACGGCGGTTAATTGATGACCCGCGCATACGCATCTGCCGGGTCCGCACCATTTACCCCGAAGGTGGTGAGCGCCAGCTGATCAAGGTACTGACCGGGCTGGAGGTGCCTACCGGTGGTTATCCACAACAATTGGGCATTGTCTGTGTCAACATCGGTACCGCCTGGTCGGTAAAGCGTGCGCTGGTCGACCGGGTTCCACTGATTGAGCGTGTAGTTACAGTCACCGGTGCGGTGAACGATCCACGCAACTGGCTGACCCTGCTGGGCACTCCGGTCAGTCATTTACTGAACATCAGCGGCGGTCTGAAACCCAACGTTACCCGGCTGGTGATGGGTGGTCCGGTAATGGGTATGGCGATCCGTGACGATGCCATCAGTATCACTAAAGGTTTTAACTGCCTGCTGGCATTGCAGAGCCGGCAATTGCGCAACCCGGAACAAAGTATGCCCTGCATCAACTGCATGGAATGCGTGCGGGTTTGCCCTGCCCGGTTAATGCCGCAGATGCTGTACCACAGTATCCGCAACGGCAATGTGGCCCGCAGTTCTGATCTGTCACTCTCTGACTGCATCGAATGCGGCTGCTGCGATCTGGTCTGTCCCAGCCATATCCCACTGACAGAGTATTTCCGCCTGGGCAAGTCACAGTTGCGCAGCAGCCTGCATCAACAGCAACGCGCACTAAAATCCGAACAACGCCACCAGGCTCGGGAGGCCCGGCTGAAAACTGAACAGGCCCGGCAGCAGCAACGCCGTTTATCGCGCCAGCAGGCCGCTGACGACCGCCAGCAGGCACAGCAGAATATTGCGGCAGCACTCGCCCGTGTGCGCAGTAAACAAAAAAACCAGGACAACGAAAAATGAAATTCAGCTGGTCAGGTGCTCCCCATGTTCCCGCACAAACCAGTGTAGCGGGGGTAATGCAGCAGGTATTGCTGGCACTGGTACCGGGAGTTATGGCACTGACCTGGTTTTTTGGTATCGGCGTTCTGATACAGATATTACTGGCACTGTTTTTCGCCTACCTGTTTGAATACCTGATGCTCATCTGGCGCAAGCAGCCACTGGCAAAATTCATGAGGGATTATTCAGCGGCTGTGACAGCCGTGCTGTTTGCGCTTTGCATACCGCCACTGGCACCCTGGTGGGCCAGCCTGGTCGGTATGCTGTTTGCCATAGTCATTGCCAAACATCTGTTCGGCGGGTTGGGACAGAATCGTTTCAATCCGGCGATGGTTGGTCTGGCAGTATTGCTGATCAGTTTTCCACTGATTTTTACTCACTGGTCACCACCACGTTCTTTAGCTGAAATTGAACTGAGCCTTGCTCAGATACTGGCAGTGATATTTACCGGCAATCCATTCAACGGCAGCTGGGATGCGATCACCATGGCAACCCCCCTGGATACATTGCGAACCGGATCTGCACGCGGCCTGCTGGTTACAGAAGTTCGCGCTGCGCCGGTGTTCGGCGATTTTGGCGGATTGGGCTGGGAGTGGGTTGCCAACTGGTATTTTCTGGGCGGACTCTGGTTGCTATATCGCCGGGTAATTCACTGGCGGGTGCCTGTTGCCATGCTGACAACTGTGTTTATCCTGACTACGCCATTGTACCTGTTCGACCCGGACGCGAACCCACTGCCGTTGCAGCATATTTTCAGTGGTGCGACCGTGCTGGCAGCATTTTTTATTGCTACAGACCCGGTTTCAGGATGCTCCACGCCCAAGGGACAGTTGCTGTTTGGGTGTGGAGTAGCCATTTTGCTGCTGACAATCAGACGCTGGGGCGCTTATCCCGACGGCGTGGCTTTTGCCATTCTGGTGATGAATATGTTTGCTCCATTAATTGACCGCTATACCCGTCCGCGGGTGTTTGGGCATCCAGGCTGAATCATGGCTGACAGCAGAAGTTTAACAACCCGCTGGCAACCGATTGCGGCATTGGGATTAGTTGCTGCCGGCATGGGCCTGCTGATAGCCATCACCGTCAGCAGTACCGAATTGCGAATAACCGATCAACGGCTGGCGGCACGTATGGCACAGCTGACCCGGCTGTTGCCATCAGACAGTTATGACAACAGCCTGCATCAGGACCGGCTGGCTATTCGCGCGCCCGGTCAATTTCAGAATGATTTACCGGTAACCGCCTATCGCGCACGCCTGAATGGCGAGGTGGTCAGCATTATTTTTTCACTGACTACCCCTGACGGCTATAACGGTAATATCGACCTGTTGATCGCGATTCATGCTGATGGCCATTTACAGGCAGTCAGAGTTACCCGGCACCAGGAAACTCCCGGACTGGGTGACCGCGTCGAACTGGAAAAATCTGACTGGGTCCAGCAGTTCTCCGGACTGGCAACCAGTGTCTTCACGCATAAGGACTGGCAACTGCGCAAGCATGGCGGGCAGTTTGATCAGCTGACCGGCGCAACCATCACAGCAACCGCGGTACTGGGGGCTGTCGAACGCACCACCGGATTTTTTCACAGTCGCCGGCAATGGCTACTGGAAGCACCATCTGACAATCTGCAAACACCATGACAGACCATCACGCACCTGCACGGCAAAACATTTGGCGGCGCGGACTGTTAACTGATAACCCGGGATTGATTCAGTTGCTGGGCTTGTGCCCATTACTGGCGATCAGCAATACCCTGGTTAACGCCATCGGACTGGGAGTGGCTACGTTGCTGACCGTACTGCTTACCAATATCTCAGTATCACTGTTGCGCCCGGTCCTGTATAACGCCATCCGGATACCGGTGTTTGTAATTATTATTGCCGGGCTGGTCACTATCATTGAGCGGTTGATGGAAGCATGGTTGTTTGATCTATATCAAACGCTGGGCATTTTTGTCCCGCTTATTGTCACCAACTGCCTCATTCTGGCACGGGCGGAAGCATTTGCATCCCGTCAACGGCCGGTCGCTGCAGCACTGGACGGACTGGCTATGGGATGTGGCTTCCTGTTGGCTCTGGTGCTGCTGGGTGGCACAAGGGAACTGCTGGGGTACGGCAGCCTGTTGCGTGACAGTCAATTGTTGTTTGGAACGACATCACCGGATTTTATGCTTCAGCTGACGCCCGAGCATTATCAGTTCCTGCTGTTCAGCCTGCCGCCTGGTGCATTTATACTGCTGGGTCTGCTGGTTGCCGGCCTGCGCTGGCGGCTGCAGACGGATAACAATTCCATATCAAAACCTGAAATCCTTCAATCTTCACCTGCTGAGAACACTGGATGAATCAACAGCAACGCGATGCCATGTTTGCCCGTTGGCAAGAACAGGACCCCAATCCGGAAACGGAATTAAACTATCAAACACCGTTTGAACTGCTCACGGCAGTGCTGCTCTCAGCCCAGGCTACCGATGTACAAGTCAACAAGGTAACCAAACGCCTGTTCGCCAAAGCACGGACTCCGGAAAGCATTCTGGCGCTGGGCGAATCTGGGCTGAAATCGTATTTGCGCACACTCGGGCTGTTTAACAGCAAAACCAAACATCTGCTGGAAACCTGCCGAATCCTGTTAGAGCAATATGATGGCGAAGTACCGGCGGACCGTAAAACTTTGGAGACTTTGCCCGGCGTTGGACGAAAAACAGCCAATGTAGTCATGAACTGTGCCTTCGGCGAACCCACCATTGCCGTGGATACTCATATCTTCCGGGTCTCCAACCGAACAGGTCTGGCACCCGGCAAAACCCCACTGGCGGTTGAACGAGGCCTGCTCAAGAATGTTTCAGAACGTTACAGATTACACGCGCACCATTGGTTAATCCTGCACGGACGGTATTGCTGCAAGGCTAGAAAACCCCTGTGCTATCAATGCATTATCAGTGACCTATGCGAGTACAAGCCAAAAACGGAAGCTGCAAAATAGTTTTACCTGCCGCATTCTTGCAACCATTCACCTCATATTCAGCGAATGGTTGCAATATATTCATCGTGCGGGAGGTCTTCTGCACCGAATATTTTGATTAGCGCTCAACATCCGGTAGCATTAATCTGCTATTGTTGAAACGCTGACCATAATAGGCTTTTCGGCATTATAGTTGTCGGAAAATATAGGTTCGAGGAATATAACCGAGAACTTTATTTATAACTGGAGGATATTATTCATGAATACTCGTAAGTTGATTGTTGCCCCTATCGCTGCTGCTATCGGCACTGCTTTTATCGGCTCTACTGCAATTGCTGCTGACCAGGAAGAACTGTTCGGTGCTATTGATTTGGATCAGGGCTACATGGTTGCCGGCGGCGACAAAGACAAAGGCGAAGAAGGCTCTTGTGGTGAAGGCTCTTGCGGCGAAGGCTCTTGTGGCGAAGGCGACGAAGAAGGTTCTTGTGGCGAAGGCTCTTGCGGTGAAGGCGATGAAGAAGGCTCTTGCGGCGAAGGCTCTTGCGGTGAAGGTTCTTGCGGCGGTGCTGTATAACCCGAGCCTGATTAGCTAAGTCAAGAACTGACTATGAGTTCTGAAAACAACACCCGGCACTACCCGGTGACGGGTGCAGGACTTGGTTTAAGGCGGGCTCTCTTGAGCCCGCTTGCCAATCCGGACAACTTCGAGGCCATGTCGCCTATCTCTTTTATGGAAGTTGCACCGGAGAATTGGATTAACGTAGGCGGCCGTCTGGGGCGGATCTTCCGCGAATATACGGAGCGCTACCCGTTTGTCACCCACGGACTGTCACTTTCTATCGGTGGCCCTGAGCCCTTGGATGAAACTTTCGTCCGCAAGCTGGGCCAGTTTCTCGATCAGCATGACATACGGTTCTACAGCGATCATCTCAGCTATTGCAGTGATGATGGTCATTTGTATGATCTGATGCCGATCCCATTCACCGAAGAAGCCGTCAATTATGTCGCAGAACGCGTTTCACGGGTACAGGATATTCTCGGCAGGCGCATTGCCATCGAAAATGTGTCTTATTACGCAGCACCCGGTCAGGAAATCAGTGAAATTGATTTTGTAAACGGCGTCATTGAAAAAGCCGACTGCAATCTGTTGATTGATATCAACAATATTTATGTTAACAGCGTTAACCATCGCTATAACGCTATTGAGTTTCTTAAGGCATTGCCCGGTGAGCGCATTGCCTATGCCCACATTGCCGGGCACTACCATGAAGCTGAAGACTTGATAATCGACACCCACGGCGCCGAAGTTATTCCGGATGTCTGGGATTTACTCGAAGTTGCCTATCAGACTTTTGGCGTTTTCCCCACTTTGCTGGAACGCGACTTCAACATACCCCCTCTTGATGAGCTGCTGGGTGAAGTCCAACACATTACTGACCTGCAGGAAAAATATCAGGCCAAGCCTGTTGCTGCTGATTCTACCCAGCAAACCAGACAATACGGTTGATAAGCCAATGGCAACTGCCAGTAACGACTTTCGGGACGTGCAGCGTCAATTTACTGCCCATCTGCGTAACCCCACTGAAAACCCGCCGCCGCCGAACCTCGAAGACCGGCGTATGGCAATTTACCGCAGACTTATTTTTGCCAACCTAAGAAGCCTGTTGGGCAAACGCTTCAAGGTTATCAAGGCCATTCTGGGGGACGAGGCGTGGAGTAATATCATTCGTGATTTTCTGATCAGGCATCGTGCTAAAACTCCATTGTTTCCGGAATTAAATCGCGAGTTTCTGTATTACCTGCAGGACCATTATGATACTGACAGCGGTCACCCGTTTATGCTGGAGCTGGCACATTATGAATGGGCCGGTCTGACACTGCGTGATGATGAAGCCAGTCGTGATGATGTTCAAACTGACCAGCATACTGACCTGCTAAATAGCGTCCCGATATTATCACCGGTTGCCTGGTTGATGGGTTACAGCTGGCCGGTCCATAGAATACGCCCTGAATTCATTCCGGAGCAGAAGCCTGAACAACCCAGCTGGTTGATGATTTACCGAAACTCCAAAGAAACTGTCGCTTTCATGGAACTGACCGCAGGAACTGCCAGACTGTGCCAACTCATGCAGGATAATCTGCAAGACAATCAACGCCGCACAGGTCTAGGTGTACTGGAACAATTTGCTGCAGAAATTAACCGCGCCGGTGACCAGCAGGTTATCGCAGCAGGCCATCAACAACTGCTGTCTTTGCATCGAAAAGGTATAATCCTGGGGACGCAAAGCGCTGAGTGATTGGTCCTTTTGGTTCAACAGTTTAGTTACACCTGGAGTACGACATGGTTTTTACGGATTTTTATGACGATTTAACTGCTCGCCTGCGAGCTGGTGGAGACTGGTTATGGCCATTGGGCCTGCGTTTGATTCTCGGCTATGAATTCTTCAATGCCGGCCTTACCAAACTTAATGGTAATAATTGGTTCGCCAACCGAATCGACAGCTTTCCACAACCATTCAAGTTATTCGGCGCAGACTTCAGCTGGTTTGCTGCCACCTGGGGCGAACTGATTTTCAGTGTTTTATTGATTGTAGGCCTGTTTACCCGCTTTGCAGCCTTTTCTCTGATTGTTATTACTGCTGTAGCCATTGTCACAGTACATTGGCCGAGTGACTGGTCGGGCCTGCTGGAACTGTGGAAAGGATATTCAGTGTCACGGGTAGTTGAAGATGGGCATTTCTTCGGCAATTTCCGTATCCCATTACTGTTTTTGCTGATGCTGTTACCACTGGTATTCCATGGTGGCGGCAAACTCAGTGTTGACCAGATATTGCTGCTGTTGACTGCCCGTTCCGGTGACAGCCGCCGTATCGGCGATGTAATTGCAGCCGGTTTTGTATTCCTGGTACTGGCCGTACCATTGATTTTCCTGATGCCGATTACCGGTTTCGTTTATCTGGGCATTGCTGCACTATGTTTTGCCATACCCAGATTCAGTTAACGGCTACCCTGAATTAACTGCTCTGCAAGGCGCCGCATTTTGCGGCGCCTTTTTTGTTATAAGATTAACCCGACCCACACGGAGCAGTAATATGGCAAACACTATCGTCTGGTTCGACCTACCAGTATTGGATTTGCAACGCGCAATCGATTTTTACAGCAATGTCCTGCAAACCAAAGTCACTGAAGAATATCCCGGTGTTGCGGTTTTCGCACATGGCGGTGATGATGTGGCCGGCTGTTTGTTTTTCAGCGATACGCACAAACCCGCCAGAGACGGTGCAATGCTGTATTTCAATGTCAATGGTCGCCTCGACGATGCTGTTGCCGTCGCCAGACAACACGGCGGTATGATTGAGCAACCGCCACACGCCATCGGCCCGCATGGTTTTCGCTCGGTGCTAATCGACAGTGAGGGCAACCGGATAGTTCTGCACTCGGAATAAATGCCTGACTTCTGACCCATGACGTTCCATCATATCTGTCGGTATGATGTTCTCATGCTATCCACTGAAATCATACAAATCCGAGGTGAGCATTATGGACAAATATGAGAAAGTTGGTTTTACCTGTCTGGGTGTACTGGCAGTCCTGTATGTGCTGGCAATGCTGGCCGGCATAATCCTGGCTTTCCCTTTTGGCCTTTTAGGCCTGGTGGCTCTGCTCGGTATAGGTGCATTGGTTGTCAAAGTGCTCAAAGAACGCATCGGGAACGAGGAGGATGATTACTACGCCAAAAATGTAGACAAATAGCCGATACTGAATATCAGACTGATCAACCGGAAGGAACGCATATGCTGATCACCACTCAAGATGAATTTGCTGATAAACAAATTACCCGGACACTCGGCCTGGTGCGTGGTAATACCATCCGTGCACGTCATATCGGTAACGATATCGTCGCCGGTCTGCGTAATATAGTTGGCGGAGAAGTGACCGAGTACACCAAAATGCTGGCCGAAGCCCGGGAGCAATCGATCGACCGAATGATCGAAGAGGCCAGACGGTTAGGCGCAGATGGAATCGTCTGTTTACGCTTTACCACCTCACCGGTAATGCAGGGAGCAGCAGAGCTGCTGGCCTACGGTACCGCTGTTCAGCTGGAAGACGCCTGATCAGCTCTGGAGCTGACCTCTATTGACAGTTCATCCAGCTGTTGCTTATCAATCACAGATGGTGCTTCTGTCAATGGACAGGCGCCGGTGGTGGTTTTCGGAAAAGCAATGACATCCCGAATGGAGTTTTCGTCGGCCATCAGTGCGGCAATCCGATCTATCCCAAAGGCAATTCCACCCAGTGGGGGGCATCCGTATTTCAACGCCTCCAATAAAAACCCGAAGCGCTCCTGTGCATCATCAGGCGTAATGCCCAATAACTCAAAGGCAGCTTTCTGCATTTCCGGCCGATGAATACGAATCGATCCGCCACCGATTTCAGAACCATTCAGCACCATATCGTATCCACGTGACAATGCAGTTGCTGCATTTTGCTTCAGGGTATCGATATCATCTACCGCCGGTGCAGTGAAAGGATGATGCAGCGCATAATAGCGCTGGGTTTCCTCATCCCATTCGAACATTGGAAAATCCACCACCCACAGTGGTCGCCAGCCTGATTCAACCAGGTCACAATCCTGACCTGCCTGCAGGCGCAATGCGCCCATTGACTGATTAACCATGGCTTCGTCACCAGCGCCAAACAACAGCAAATCCCCGGCTTCTGCCTGACTGCGATCCAGCAGCGCATTGATTGTGGAATCGTCCAGGAATTTAGCAATCGGAGACTGAACGCCCTCGACTCCCTGCCCCGTCTGCTTCACTTTGATCCAAGCTAATCCTCTTGCGCCGTATTTGGCTACAAATGCGGTATATTCATCGATCTTTTTGCGGCTGAATTCTGCCCCACCCGGCACTCTCAACAGTGCGACACGGCCACTGCTGCTTCCGGCCGGTCCGGAAAATACTTTGAAATCGCAACCGGCAACCAGATCATCGACTGTGACCAGCTCCATCGGAATACGCAGGTCCGGTTTATCCGACCCAAAACGCTGCATGGCTTCATGCCAGCTCATTCTGGGAAATGCCGGGAGCTCCACATCCAGCACTTCCTTGAAGCACTGCCTGATCAAACCCTCGGCCATCGCTTGAACGTCAGTTTCTTCAACAAAAGCCATTTCTATATCAAGCTGGGTAAACTCCGGCTGGCGGTCAGCACGCAGGTCCTCATCACGGAAGCAGCGGGCAATTTGATAATAGCGATCCATGCCGCCCATCATCAGCAACTGCTTAAACAGCTGAGGTGATTGCGGCAGTGCGTAAAACTTGCCTGGATTTACTCTGGATGGCACCAGATAATCCCGGGCGCCTTCCGGCGTAGCTTTAGTTAACACCGGTGTTTCAATATCCTGAAAATCCTGTGCATCCAGCTGTCTCCGGATGGCGCAGGTCAGACGTGTACGCAAGCGCAGATTACGCTGCATCCTTTCACGCCGCATATCCAGATAGCGGTAACGCAACCGCACTTCTTCACTGTCTTCATCTGACATCAGCAGCGGCAGCGGCTCAGCAGCATTGAGAATCTCCACCTGATCCGCCAGCAATTCCACTTTACCGGTGGACATCTGGGTATTCCATTGGCTTTCAGGGCGCATTCTGACCTGACCGGTTATTCGCACACAGAATTCATTCCGCAGTTTTTCCGCCACACTGAATCCAGCCTGATTATCCGGCTCAACCACCACCTGCATCACACCGTGATGATCGCGCAAACCAATGAATATCAATCCACCCAAATCCCTGCGCCGCTGAACCCAGCCGCATAAAGTCACCTGCTGATCTGCCAGTGATTCGTCAATCAATCCACAAAAATGAGTTCGCATAGTAATTCCCAGATTCAGGCAGAAGCTGCTGATGCAGCATTATTGGTAGTCGATTTGCTGCCGCTTTTTGATTGGTCAGCTGCTTTTTCAGCAGACTTATCTGACCCGGCAGCTTTAGCGTCAGATTTTCCGCTGTCGGATGCATTGGATGAGCTATCGGGTTGCTGGTCACCGGCCAGATTGCGTTTGCCGTCCTTTTTGAAATCGGTCTCATACCAGCCGGAACCCTTTAACCTGAACGCCGCAGCTGAAATCAGCTTTTTCAATGCCGGCTGCTCACAGGCAGGGCAATCCAGCAATGGGGCATCGCTCATTCTCTGCAGTTTTTCCAGCTCGTGTCCACACTGTTGACAACGGTATTCATAAATCGGCATGGCTTCACCAATTTCAAATAATCACAGCAGCAAAGTATGGGGACAAACTACCCCAAAGCCAATTGGTACAATCGGTTAAACTACATTATTTTCAAATAAGCGGATATCAGTATGAAAACGATCATTGGCCGGATTATCCCGATATTGTCTGTACTGCTGATTACAGCATGCCAGCAATCTGAACCCCCGGTGGCAGCAGACGATCAGTCTTCTGTACCAGCGGCAACTGCTGATCAGACATCAGCATCAGAAGATATCCCGGCAGGCGCGGTTGCTGATCTGCAGACAGGCAGATTGGATATTTATGTGCCAGTCAGGCTGACTGCCAATATCAGTCATCTTAGTGACAATCAGCGCCAAATGCTGGTCAAACTGATTGAGGCCAGCAAAATCATGGATGTACTGTTCTGGAAACAGGCCTATGGCAATAAGGATGACTTGCTGAACGACATTGCCGATCCTGGCCTGCGACGTTTCGCTGATATCAACTACGGCCCGTGGGACAGGCTTGATGGCGATAAACCATTTCTCACCGGGATTGGTCCCAAGCCGGAAGGCGCACGCTTTTACCCGGAAGATATGAGCAAAGCGGAATTTGACGCCTGGGATAACCCTGACAAAACCGGCCTGTACTCTCTGGTCAGACGCAATACTGACGGCGAATTGCACCTGCATTATTATCATGAAGCCTATGCCGAACCGCTGCAGCGTACCGCAGCACTGTTGCGTGAAGCAGCCCAGCTGGCCGATGACCCTGGCTTTGCCAACTACCTGAATCTCCGTGCTTCGGCATTGGTAACCAGTGATTATCAAATCAGCGATCTCGCCTGGATGGACATGAAAAGCAATCAGATCGAGCTGGTGATTGGCCCTATCGAAACCTATGAAGACCTGTTGTATGGCTATCGCGCTGCGTTTGAATCTTATGTATTGATCAAAGACCTGGAATGGAGTGAACGATTAGCCCGTTTCGCTCAGTATCTGCCGCAACTGCAGGCCGGACTGCCGGTAGATGATGCCTACAAACAGGAAACACCGGGCAGTAATGCCGATCTGAATGCTTATGATGTCATCTATTATGCCGGGCACAGCAATGCCGGTTCGAAGACCATTGCCATCAACCTGCCCAACGATGAGCAGGTGCAACTGCAAAAAGGCACCCGGCGCCTGCAGCTGAAAAATGCCATGCGTGCCAAATTTGACAAGATTCTGGTACCCATCAGCGAGTTGCTGATTGTTGCTGACCAGCGGCCGCATGTCACTTTTGATGCATTCTTCTCGAATACGATGTTTCATGAAGTTGCGCATGGCCTGGGCATCAAAAACACCATCAATGATTCTGGCACAGTGCGAGAAGCTCTCAAAGAACACGCATCACCTTTCGAAGAAGGCAAGGCCGATATTCTGGGTCTGTACATGATCCAACAGTTGCGCAAAAACGGCGAGGTTACCGAAGGTGAGCTGTTGGACAACTATGTGACTTTCATGGCCGGTATTTTCCGTTCAATCCGGTTTGGTGCATCCAGTGCCCATGGCCGGGCCAACCTGGTGCGGTTCAATTATTTCCGTGATCAGGGCGCATTTACCCGCAATGCTGAAACCGGCGAATACAGTATCAATGTAGAGAGCTTTGAACGGGCTATAGAATCGCTCAGCCGGTTACTGCTCACCATTCAGGGTGACGGAGACTACGCCACTGCAGGGCAGTTGCTGGCAGAAAAAGGCAATATTCCTCCTGACCTGCAGAGCGACCTGGACAGACTGGCAGAACAGTCCATACCGGTTGATATTGTGTTCGATCAGGGCGTTGAGGTCATGGGTTTATAATTTCATACAGGAGCTGACAGCTAAAGGGGTAAGTGGATGCATATTAAGTCAAAACTGCATGCCTGCATCTGCATAACGATAACGGGTATTACCGTCAGTCTTGCCGGTATATCCCTATTGTCAGCACAATCCATTAATTTAGACGACTTGATGGAAACAGGTGCTATCCTGGGCATACGTGGAAATGAAGCCGACACCCGCCTGGGGGCACTTGTCAGTCAAGGCGGCGATTTCAATAATGATGGAATTGATGATGTCATCATCGGCACTTATCAAAATGGAGTAGATACCCTGTCCAGAGATTGCTTTGTTATTTTCGGCAGTACGGGTCTAACGGGTGTATTTGACCTTTCCACATTGAATCAACCGGATAATTTATCAGGCACCCTGTTTCAAGGCATATCCGAATTTGACAGATTTTGTGTGTCAATCAGTGCTGCTGGTGATATCAATAATGACAGCGTCAGTGATATCATGATTGGCGCAAATTCCGCCGACAGCAACAGTCAGTCCAGCACAGGTCAAAGCTATATTATCTTTGGGACCGATAGCCTGCCCGCTGCTTTCAATATATCGAACCTGAATTCACCCGGCCAACTTAGCGGTATTACCATCAATGGCGCTACCGAATTTGATTTTTCCGGAGTCTCTTTGAGCATAGCGGGTGACATTAATGATGATGGACGACAGGATATTCTTATCGGTGCAAACAGTGCAGACCCGAACGGGCAGTTCGCTGCCGGTATCGCCTATTCACTATTCGGCCAAAACAGTTTTCAAAACACCATCGACCTTTCTGAATTAAATGCACCAGCCGGAACACCTGGAACGCAACTGAAAGGTGAAGCCGGTTTTGATAATTTCGGCCGTAATGTCAGCAGACTTGGGGATTTCAACGGCGATGACATTGATGATTTTATCCTCTATGCAGGTCAGACTGACTCCAGTGATGACAGATTTGGTGCAATTTATATCGTATTCGGCCAGAGCAACTTTCCTGAAGACGTGGAATCCTCCGAGCTTAATTTGCCCGGTAACCCTCAAGCCGTATCAATAACCATAAGAAATCCAGACGATAGCAGTTTCATTGTTGTTGACAGCGCTGGAGATATCAACAATGACGGATTTGATGACGCTCTGGTTGGATTGCGCAGTGCCCGCAGTAATCAAACCTCCTTTGGAAAAGCATATATCCTGTTCGGGCAATCCGGTCTGACAGGCTCTTTTAATCTCTCAGATATCAACTCAGCTGGTTCTCCTTCCGGTCTGATCCTGACCAACAATGAACCGGGATTGCAGCTGGGTACCGCAGTCGGCGGCTCAGCAGACATTAACAATGATGGAATCGAGGATGCAATAATTGGTGCGGCCTCATCAACCGCCAGTTCTGCTTTTATTATTTTCGGCAACGATAATTTACCGGTTTCGGAGCTGGAGGTCACCGAGCTTAACAACTCTGAAGAGTTTACCGGACTGCGCATTTCCAACAGTGAAATATTTGCACAGTTGGGCACCAGCACCGATAACGCTGGTGATTTCAACGGGGATAGCATTGACGACATGATTATCGGTGCACCCGGCACATCATTCAACGGTTCCGGCTCCGCAGGTGCTGCTTATGTGTTTTTCGGCAGAAATCATACCGATATCAAAATATCTAAAACCAATAATGCCAATCACGCTGATAGTCAGTCTTTGATCAACTACATCATCACAGTTGAAAATGCGGGCTTCACCCAGCAGGACAACATTACCGTCCAGGATATGTTGCCTGCAACGTTAATCAATGCAGCATGGACCTGTGCACCTTCTGGCAGTGCAAGCTGCACGGCGAACGGAACAGGTGATATATCAGACACTATTTCATTGCCTTTCAACACCAGCGTGGTGTATCAGTTACAGGCGGAAATCAATACCACAGAAGGCGACGTTATCGTTAATCAGGCCAGCATCATCCTGGAAGCAGGCCAGATGGATATGGATTTAACCAATAATTTTGCCACTGACATCGATATTGTTGGGCTATTTGCCGATGGAATGGAACGTACGCAATGATGAGTAACCCGCGTTACGCTGTTTCCTCAAACCCGGTCAAAAAGATAGTTTCCTCACCATCGAACAATGCCAGGTCAATTTCGTTGATTGAGCCATTACCGTCCAGATCAGCGGCCAGGTTAAAGTCATCATCGTCAATATCCAGTCCCAGTTGCATCTCAATCAACAGACGGTCGTCCGCATCCACAGATTGATCACCGTTCACATCACCAAACGGCAGCGGGTTAACCCGAGACGCGGTAAACCGGAACATCTGCTGAGTCTGTGAGCCAAGCGGCGCACGGGTCTGCAGCAGAAAAAATGCGACGAATTCATTCACATTAAGAAATACCGTTTCGCCCAGCATATCCTGGGCAAAGTTGATATCCGAGCCCGGAAACGAGGCAAACGGGCCGCCAGGATCGGGCACTATCCGCCGGAATGCCACCTGTACCCCATTCTCAAAAACGCCTTGGAAGAACAACCCGCCCGGATCTGTGATCCGCAGGGTATCTCCGTCTGTTGTTAACGTCAGCAATTCACTGGCTGGTGGTCCCATCGCGCCGGTTTCCGGATCAATGGTTTCCAGCACGTTATCCCAGGTGCCTGCCAATAATGCATTGGCCGGTCGGGGACTATTCAGCTGCAATGGGAAATCGGGTGTAGTTAAAGGTGCGCGGTTATTGACAAAGGTAAATTCGGTTCCCCCGATATTGGGCATAATCACATAGTTATCAGGGCCGGAAAAACTGCCGTTTCCGACACCTCCATCCAGCGTTATGACACCGTCCGACGTAATCGTCCCATTAAAGCCGCCGCCAAAGATATCATTCAGGCTGTAACGGTTTTCCCCGGCAATAGGTATTGTCTGAAACCATTCAGTGCCGGAAAAGCCGCCGCTGAACCGGTTAAAAAATATACCTCTGGGATCAATGTTTTCACCAGCATTGACCGATATTGCAGACAGCACCAGAGTCACTGCAGGCAGCAGCCTGAGTGTACTGAAAAAATTATATTGATACATATGCCCGACTCTATGAATTACCCGCGCGTCACACAGCAAAGTGTTGACTGTCATTTATAAGAGCATTGGCTGGTCGTTTGTATTACAAACGCAGAGGCTAGACTAATAGTAGATACAGCGACTAACTGTTGGGTATAACCAGCACTGCGCCGACACGGATGGTATCGCTGCGCAGTTTATTGGCCTGACGCAGTTTATTCACGCTGACCTGATAACGGCTCGCAATCCCACCCAGCGTATCGCCACTGGCAACTATGTGCCGGCTGGGCTGCCGGTGATTGGCTATCCATGTGCCCGGCGGCGGCATGGTATGAAAATGATCGTGAATGCCTTCACCAATGGCTTGCGCCAGTTTAAGCTGGAAGTTCGGGTCCTTGAGCTTCTTTTCTTCCGCGGGGTTACTGATAAAAGCGGTCTCCACCAGTACGCTTGGCACATCAGGTGATCGCAACATAGCAAAATTGGCACGCTCAACCAGGGGTTTATGTACCTTCCCGATGCTTTTCAGTGAAGTTAATATGGCGCTGGCCACAGCATTACTTGACTCTAAAGTGGCACTTTGTGATAAGTCCATTAAAACTGATGCCAGCACATCGTCCTTGTCATTCAGCTTTACGCCACCGATTAAGTCTGAGCGGTTTTCACCTTCAGCCAGGCGGCGTGCAGCCTCACTGGTTGCACCCCGGCGGGATAAAATATAAACCGAACTGCCACTGGGTCTGGGGCTGTGGAACGAGTCGGCATGAATCGATACAAACAGATCAGCACGCCGGCGTCTGGCAATTTCGTATCGCTCCTGATGAGCAATGTAGTAATCACCTTCGCGCACCAGGAAGCTTGAAATGCCCTGCATGTCATTCAGTTCTTTATTCAGCAGTTTGGCTACTGCCAGCGTAATTCGTTTCTCCTGGGTTTTTCTGGGGCCGATTGAACCCGGGTCTTCACCGCCATGGCCAGCATCGATGGCAACAATTACATCACGTTCCGGGTTAGGATCCCAGCTGGGCGCAGGTTCGATTTCAGCCCCGCCACTCTCTGGAAACAGATCAATCACCAGGCGATGACCATGGCCACCGGCCGGATCCAGTAAGAAGCTTTTGGGCTTAGCCGCTTCGGCCAGGTCAAAGACTACACGCAGGTTATCCTGCGCACGGATGCCATGTCTGACGCGTTTCAGTGAACCACTGGAACGGTCATCGGGCAAGTGAATTTCGCCGGTTAACAGGGATTTTTTTAGATCTATCACGACCCGACTGGGACTGTCGAGCGTGAAAATCTGATAATCAACTGCCTCATCCAGATCCAGTACCGCGCGAGTCTTATCTGGACCGGCCCAGATACGAAAATCCTTTACCTCAGCCGCCCACGATTGGACCTGCACCAGGGCAAAACTCAGGAACAATATTAGCAAAGCGATGCGACGCATTGTTTCTAAAAGGTTTTTCGTTGCTTAAGCTGATTGCATAATGCAACGAAATGCATCGTTTTTCAAGGCTTTTTTCTTTAAAAATCCGTTAAGTAGCTCATATTGCTAAGATTCTTAATTAGAAAACATCTGCAATCCGGACAAGCTGGAATCATTATTTTCTAATATGAGCCGTGCTGATCGGTCACTTATATTGCCATACAAAATTATCCGCAGATCCGGTGAAGGCAGCACACCCTTGCCTTTATCCGGCCACTCAGCCAGCAAAGCCGTGTCACTATCATGCAGATCCCGCAGTCCCAGGTATTCCAGTTCTTCAGCATCCAACAGGCGATACAAGTCCAAATGCAGAACTTTTAATGACTGCAGATCATATTGTTCCAGCAAGCCGTAAGTAGGGCTCTTAACCCGTCCTACATAACCCAACTGCTGCAGTAAATACCTGACCAGTGTAGTTTTTCCCATTCCCAGATCACCTTCCAGATAAACCACCTGCCCAGCCAGTAGCTGCGGCTGTGCTGCCAGCTCTCCGGCCAGCCGGCGCGTATCTTCCAAGGTTGACAGTTTCCGCTCTACCATCATGGCAGTATCCTGATCAGCGAGTTGATCACATCACTGGCGAGTAAACCGTATTGTCCCTTGGCGGCGGCCATGTCGCCGGCCATGCCGTGCAATACAGTGGCGCATCGCACCATCTCGGTTACTTCTTTGGGGTTTTGCGCCAGCATAGCTCCACATACACCTGCCAATACATCACCCATCCCAGCTGTAGCCATACCCGGATTACCTGTCGCCGATACCGCCAATTGCCGGTCACAGCCAGCGATCACCGTCCCGTTACCTTTCAAAATGATGTTTGAATCATATTGCTCCGCCAGTTCTGTTGCACTGGCAAACCGGTCCTGCTGAATGCTGCTACCGGAACCGCCCAGCAGTCTGGCTGCTTCTCCCGGATGTGGTGTTAATACCTTATGACAACCCGGCAGCGGGTGCGCAGTCATATGCATCAGACCATCTGCATCAATCACAACCGGCAACATATCTGCCGCTTCACTGTCACCCAAAAAATCCACCAGACTGCGCCAAACCTGCTGAGCCCAGCGATCCTGCCCCAGTCCGGGCCCAACAACTATGGCATCCGCCCGCTGCAGCAGCGTAACCGGCAGTTGTCCGCTGGCATCGATACCTTTCAGCATCAACTCGGGACACGCTGTATAAAGACTGTCCGCATGACTGGTATGGGTAAGCAGTGTCACCAGGCCGGCGCCACAGCGCAGTGCGGCAGTGGCTGCCAATAGTCCGGCACCTGCCATACCACTGTTCCCGGCAATAACCACCACATGTCCATAGCTTTTTTTATGGCTGTTGTGTTTTCTTGGTTTCAGCCGGCTATTCAGCCAGATCGGGTCCAAATTATCGACTGCCGCATCGCCAATTGTATATTCGGGTAACTCGGGATAATTCCGCAAACCCAGATCAGCGAGGCTCAGCAAGCCACAATAATCAGGACCATTCAGCGTCAGCTGACCACGTTTGTAAGCGACAAAAGTGATGGTCATGACCGCCTGTACACAAACGCCCTGTATTGCTCCGGTATCGGCATCCAGTCCGGTCGGCAAATCCAGGGCCAGTACCGGTTTATCACTGTTGTTAATGACATTAACTGCAGTGGCATACTCCTCCCGTAATTCACCTTTAATGCCGGTGCCCAGTAATGCATCAACTATCAGTTCACAATTCCGGATATGGATACTGCCGTTATCCATCGCGCCCCAGAGCTGCCATTCACAACCGGCATCAATAGCTGCCTTAACCGCTAGCGCTGCATCACCGGTGAGTTTATCGGGCGCCCTTACCGCCAGTACTGTAACGCTGCAGCCTACCTGGTGTAATAAACCTGCCAGCGCCCAGCCGTCTCCGGCATTATTACCACTGCCGGTCATAATAGTGATACGTTTGGCTTCCGGCCAATTGGCTTTTACTATTCTGAATGCAGCTGTAGCAGCATCCTGCATCAGCTGCCAGGTGGCTACGTCACGTGCGGCAGCCAGCGCCATGTCCAGTTGCCGGACCTGGCTGGCTGTGTAAAGTTTCCGGTTAGCTGCAAGCATTGTGTCCATTTAACGATTATATGTCTGATATCGCCAATTCAAAGTCAGCCTTTGCCTCAAGAGCGGATTATTCCGAGCTGGCGGCACAAATCAAATCCTGGGCTCTGGAACTGGGCTTTGATGCAGTGGGCATTACCAATACCGAGCTGGACAGACATAAACAGTATCTATACAGCTGGCTGGAACAACAGCGGCATGGAGAAATGCAATGGATGCAGCGACATGCAGAGTTGCGTTGTGAGCCAGCCGAGCTGCATACCGATACGCTCAGCGTTATAAGCGTACGAATGGATTATCTGCACCAGCAGGCAACCCCACCTCAATTACTGCTTGAGCAGCCCAATAAAGCTGCCATATCGCGTTATGCAATTGGCCGTGACTATCACAAAGTACTCCGTCAGCGGCTGGCAAAACTGGCAAAGCAAATTCAACAGGCTGCCGGCGGGCGGCACCGGGCGTTCGTGGATTCTGCTCCCGTGCTGGAAAAAGCGCTGGCGGAAAAAGCCGGCATCGGCTGGATCGGCAAGCATACCAACCTGTTGCATCAGGATGCCGGGGGGTGGTTTTTCCTGGGCGAGATATATACCAACCTGCCATTGCCTATAGATTCTCCGGCAGACAATCACTGCGGCAGTTGCCGCCGCTGCATCGATATCTGCCCGACCCGGGCTATTACCGCGCCGTATAAACTGGATGCGCGGCTGTGTATTTCCTACCTGACCATTGAACTGCAGTCATCGATTCCCGAGCACCTGCGGCCGCTGATCGGCAATCGTATCTACGGATGCGACGACTGCATCATGGTCTGCCCATGGAACAAGTTTGCCCAGGCTGCCCGCGAGTCGGATTTCATGCCTCGTGATCACCTTGACGCACCTGACTTGATCGAATTGTTCAGCTGGAGTGAAGCTCAATTTCTGGAACATACCGAGGGCACTGCCATCCGCCGGATCGGTCATGAACGCTGGTTGCGCAACATCGCCGTTGGGCTGGGTAATGCGCCGACATCTCCCGGCATAGTGGAGGCCTTGAAATCCCGATTGAACCACTCCTCCGAACTGGTGCAAGAACATGTCCGCTGGGCGCTGGAACAGCATGCCGAAAACGCCCGGTTATGCTAAAATTCGCCGATTGATTTACGCATTATTATGATTATCAGAGGCCTGTATGAGCATCATTAACAAGTTAAAGCAGCTGCGTGAGTTCGGTGGTCTGCCATTAACCCATGGACTGTCTGACGACATCATCGAGCGCTTTGCCGCTATCGACGACAATTTGGATCAAGCTGTGGACATGGCGCTTGAACAATTTACTTCACTGCAGCAGGAACACGGTGAGCTGCTCAAACGGGATGAGCAGGAGCTGATGCAGCTGTTACAGGCTGATTATGTCAACTTTTATGCTGACGATGCAGTCAATCCGTATATCACCCTGGCTGCTAAAGGTCCCTGGATTATCACCGTCAAAGGCGCAGTGCTGCATGACAATGGCGGCTACGGCATGCTGGGCTTCGGTCATGCCCCTCAGGCCATTATCGACACCATGTCGCAACCGCATGTGATGGCCAACGTAATGAGCCCCAGTCTCAGTCATTTAAGCTTTGCCCGTGCTCTGCGCAGTGAAATTGGCCACCGCCGACCGGATATGCATTGCCCGTTTGACCGGTTCCTTTGCATGAATTCAGGTTCAGAAGCAGTGACTGTGGCAGCACGGATTTCTGACATTAACGCCAAACAGAGTACTGACCCAGGCGGGCGTCATGAAGGCAAGAAAATAATGATGCTGGCACTGGCAGGCGGCTTTCACGGCCGTACCGACCGCCCGGCTCAATATTCCGATTCAACCCGGGCCACTTATCGCAAACACCTGGCCAGTTTCAGAGACCGTGATAACCTGCTGACCGTCCCTCCCAATGATGTACAGGCGTTGCGGGATATCTTCGCTCAGGCTGAGCGAGACGGCGTATTTATCGAGTCCATGTTTATGGAACCGGTAATGGGTGAAGGCAATCCCGGAGAAGCGGTAACCCCTGAGTTCTATGCAACTGCCAGAGAATTAACTTCAGCGCATGGCGCATTGTTGCTGGTGGACAGCATCCAGGCAGGTTTACGTGGCCACGGTGTGCTGTCGATAGTTGACTATCCCGGCTTTGAAACTCTCGAATCACCGGATATGGAAACCTATTCCAAGGCGCTCAATGGCGGCCAGTATCCATTGTCTGTGCTGGCCATGACCAAGCCTACAGCCGATATGTACCGCAAAGGTGTCTACGGCAATACTATGACTGCCAACCCCCGTGCTCTGGACATAGGCACTAAAGTGCTGAGTCAGCTGACACCGGAATTGCGCGCTAATATCCGCGCTCGCGGTCAGGAATTTATCGATAAATTCGAAGCACTGAAAACCGAGCTCAAAGGCCTGATAACCAAGGTCCAGGGCACCGGTCTGCTGTTTTCAGTAGAACTGGACCCGCGCTATAAGAGCTATGGTTCAGACAGTATTGAGGAATACATGCGCATTCACGGTATCAATGTGATCCATGGCGGCGAAAATTCACTGCGTTATACCCCGCATTTTGCCATTACCAGTGAAGAGGTTGACATGCTGGTGGACGCCACCCGGCACGCCTTGCTGCACGGTCCAGTGAAAGCCAGCGCTGAAGCTGCGTAGGATTCAAAGGATTCAATCAGCAGCCGGCAAACAGCCTGGCTGTGATCGCATAAACCCGAAACCCGGCAGTGCTGTTGCAGTGCCGGGTTTTCTTTTTGTGCCATTAATTCTTCGGGCTTTTTATATTCAAAGGCTTATATCTTTTACAGTACCTGTATTTACTCATATTGTTATTACAAACATGTAATCAGCTGTAATTCCTCTGCTGTCGTAATGAAGTTAATTTGACAGCGCAGTTAATTCATATGAGGACAGCTATGCACCAAAACTTCCAAAAGCTCATTTTTGCCATTTCAGTTTTATTCATATTTCAACCTCAAGCATTCGCAGTTCCTGTTGATTGCACTTCAATTCCAAGTCTCGTTGTGTCACATTTTGTAGAAAACAATAACTTATATGGCGGGCATCTGAACGCCCATGTTCGCGGGCAGACACCACCTGCTGGTTATACACAAAGTGGCAGAACGCTTTTTAGAGATTCCGATGACTGGGAAGATGCCTACCGTGCTCTTGCCAACCAAATCCCCGCCCTGCAATGCAATACAACTGCTGAGATCGGTACTGAGGCGGCGAGAACTCTTCCAAGACAATATTTTTCTTTTCAATGCACCCAGGCAAATCAAAATGGTGTGTGCGTGGTCGCCAATGAAATACAGACAAATCACGTACGGTATGTGATGAGAGTAGTGCCAAATGATGGTGGCCGGCGTTGGGTTGTTTACAATGCATACCCAACTCCAAATTAACGGCAACTGCCGATTAAACAGCCCGACTTTGTGTGTTCATTTTACTCAGCTGCATCACTGCAGCTGAGTGTTGTTGCGATGTTCTAGCAAGTCTATGTAGGCTTGCTTCTGCAAACTGTCAGCGCTTACACCAAAAACATCCAGCAACTGTGCCGCAACGGCTTCCCCTTCGCTGACTGACTGCTCACTTTCCAGCACCACTTCCAGCTCAACAAACGCTCCCAGTCCATCAACTGAATCCAGATGAACCCGTGTCTGTCCGATCAGGATAACCTCACGTGTTTTTCTGACCTGACCACGAACACCCAATGCCAGACTGAGTGCCTGATGCAATGCAGCGGGATTTGAACAGGGATATATGCAATAACTCGACAGGCTGGGCCCGGACTGATCACTGCGCGAATAGGCGATCAACTCAGCTGAGCCATTACCAAACTCCCTCAGCTTAAGCCGCTGGTCTACGGCATGGTAGAAAGTATCTGCCTGATACAGCTGTTCTACTGGCGCTGACGAAAGCGCCAATGCCTGTTCCCGTATTGTGTTCACCTGATCTGGCCGCAGACCGGCTTTAATTTCGACATTTCTCGGCATGACAGCTGATTCCGTTGGATTTCCTTGCCCGGACATCATACATGGATGAACTGTCTGCCGGGTTCCTGGCGAAACGCTTCCAGTAAGTTGCATTTACAGATATTTCAACCACCAGTTGGTGTGCCGGGATTTATATCTGTCGTACCACTTACACAGGAAATAAAACAATACAACAATCACTGACCAGGCAAGGTACATACGTATCAGCGATGGCTGATAGTAATCCGGCCAGCTTTGCGCATTACTGTTTACCGCTAAATCAAACCACTCTCCATGTGCCAGCCTGAAATAAATCATTGAAGCAATGTGTATCACTGCGAAATGCAGGACATAAAAGAAAAACGGCACCCGCCCGAATATTTTCAGAAAATCCAATTTCCTGCTCTGCCATTGCTCGAATAAAATCAGCAACAGAAATGATGGCCCCAAAGTCATCAGCAGGAACAACAGCGAAGGTGGATATTTCTGTGTATTAAGAAATGACATCAGGGTAAACAGTGAACTTTTTTGCACTTCCCAGTCAGCAGTATCGCCATACAGATTTAAAAAGCGCAGCACTACGAATACAACAATTGCTCCAAACCCAAGCCGGTAAAGCATTTTTGTTCTGTCCTGTTCTGGCCAGCTCATTACCAGGCCGAAAACATACCCCGCCCCCATCACACCAATCCACGGTATTAGAGGGTAGGCAATGAATATGCCAAATGAATTACTGCCATTCAGTGAAATCCAGCCGCCTTCATGCAGGGTTTTCCATACCCAGTCAAAAGCCCCCAACTGATCCGGTGTAATAAAATTCAACAGGTTGTGGCCGAAAATCATCAACAGCGAGATAATCAGAATGTTGCGGTATGACAGCCAGATCAGCCCGGCCATAGCAATCATGGCAACACCCAGCACCCAGATAACCTGCAGGAAAAATCCCCACTGATTCCAGAACAGTGTCCAGCTCCAGCTCCAGTTGATCACAATGATTTCAATTGCTATTAGCCAGATGCCGCGCTTCAGCAAAAACGATGTCAGTTGCTTTTTATCCTGGATTTTCTGGAAATACAGACAAATTGAAGTGCCGGCCAAAAAAACGAACACCGGCGCGCAAAAGTGGGTTATCCAACGGGTAAAAAAATAGCCGGCGGTTGTCTGGGTCATGTCCTCAGGCGTGAAAGCTGTCAACGACCACATATCCCGGGTATGGTCAATTGCCATCAGCACAATCACCAGTCCTCTTAAAATATCGATGGAATCCAGCCTGTTTCTTATTTCCTGATTAGTCATCACCTGCCCCGGTCCTGATTAATTCAAAAGATGAAATGATCAAAATACGAATAACTTCATACTACATTTAATCCAACCAGCTCATCCAGACGGGTGATCAATTCATGAGAACAAACAGGACAAACTGTAAACGGGGCGCGACAAAGACGTGTTAACCGGCTGGGGAAACTACTTGTCGGTAAGCCCTGGTTTCCCTGGAAGCCGTTAGGTAATTAAAAAAGCGGCAGCAACAGATCTGTCAGATTTTCGACCGGCTTTTGTCTTACCAGCCTGCTGCAGGCATTGTGAAGCTCTTTCTGTGTGGCTTTTTCAAGCTGGCTGATCTGCTGATTCAGTTCGATGTTGTTAATTTCCACATCCTTGCGAACCGCATGATTCCGCTGGCTGATCAGCTGATAAAGATATATAAACCGGCCGATAACCACATAGGGGAAATTTCTGTTGCTTACCGGACCGTAACTGGCCTGGTAACCGCCAAGCGGCAATCCTTTTACTTTGGTAGTGACCAGTTTGTCAGCACCAAACCAGGCGCTGCCGAAACCCAGCAGGCCGCCACCGACAGCACCCAGCATAAAACTCTGCCCGGCAACCATGACATCGGCGGCGGCGCCTGCCGCTGCACCGGTTACAGCCCCGGCAACAGCCAGCTGTTGTTTATTGAGCCCCCACATGTACCACTGCTCACAGTCGAACAGATCCGGTGGAAGCTTCAGATCGTCGATCGACAGGTTGGCGTGGAAATGGGTATATACAGCACATAATTCCTGTATGGACTGCTGCTCCCGCTCACTCATCCATAACTGATAGGCCTTGGCAAGCAGCGGCTGAACAGTTTCTGCCTGCGATTTGGACAATACCTTTTGGCTGGTCTCATATAAGCACAGGTCTTCCAACAGGCGGGACAGAATAACCGCACAGTTCTGCTTTTGTGCCAAACGGGCAGCCAATAAATCCTCGGTGACAAGATTTAATGTTTTTGACCACTCAGGTTTTAAATGCGCAAATGCTGACAGCAGTTCCAGCTGCTTTTCAAAATCTGCTTTCATCGGATTGAAAATTCGCACTGTTTTAAAATATTGTGCCAACGCATTGCTCCAGGCTCGTATATGCGTTTCATTTTCAATCGGGTTGATCAAGGCCATACTCGGCTGCCCGGTCCAGCGCAGAATCTCCATTTCAGCTTCATATTCGGCGCCATAGGGCCGTGAACCATCAACCACATATAAAATCGCCGCCCCCTGTACCAGCGGAGTAAGCAGTTGGATTTCATCAGGAAATTGACGCCGGCAGTCAGCATCTTCAATAAATGCCGCAACTGCTGCAGCTCTCTGGTCAGCACTGACGGCATGCCGCTTCAACCAGTTCAATACCTTACCGGGCCTTTGGAACCCCGGGGTATCAATTAACTCATATCCGGCCCGCACTGTTTCCACCGCCACCCTGTGAGTACGGGAAGTGGTTCCGCTATGCGGGGAAATAGCAATTTCATCATTTCTGGCCAGGGTTGAGACAATCGATGACTTGCCTTTATTCGGGTGACCGACAACTGCGAAACAAGCGCGCTGCATTATGCTTCCAGAGGCATCAGCCCAACCGGCAGGTAAACCTGCCAATCGGGCATGTTATTCACAAAACGCCGCCATTCCTGTAAATGCTGCCCCCGCAGTGGTACCAAAGCAGCATCCTGCCAGTCTATCGGCCAGATGTAGCCTTTACCGGTTTGCATGAAATCAGCCAATTCACCCATGGGCGGCTCCCAGGACTTCACCAGAATGACCTGGTCGTCCCGCCAGTTTTCTGCCGCATCCTGTTCCGCTTCACTCGCCAGCGGGCCGGCTTTGAGAATATTTTCAGCAGATAATTCAAGCGAATCGTAATCAGCCAGCAGGTCCAGGTCTGCCGCCGCCCAGTTATTAATGGTAATACCCTGCGGAAGCCCGGAGGCAACAGGCCGGTACCGTTCAGCCCCTGCATCGCGGACCGGCCTTGCTATATTATTTTTCGACAGGGTCAGCTCTATATCTTTGTTCAGTTTTGCTTTGAAAAGCCAGACGGTTATACCCAGCAGTCCTGAGCGCAAAATGACACAATAAAAAAGCTGTATAGCCAGCACAAAACGCCACCAGCCGGCATAACTTGCACCAGGCTGTCCAGCAGCCTGTATCCGCGAGTCCTGAGTCGCTTCCAGCAACTCGATGGTCGGCTGTGCTTCCGGCCAGAACAGCCATGGCAAAGCCACCTGTTTAAGCACAGGCAGCAAATCAGCAGGATTCAGTAATGTGCTGCGCCAGACAAAATTAACATCAGTTGCCAGCAACATAATAAAAAACACCAGCACACTCGACACCGAAAATGCCAATGCTGCCAGATGACTTTGAAAAAAAAGCCAGTATTTTTCCACTTGCAGCTGCCGGGTTTTACGCAGCAGCATACGCTTCTGATTTGACCACACAGGCAACGCAGTTATGACCCTGGCCAGATTCAGGCCACGCCCTTTTATCAGCGATAACGTCGAAACAACCACACCCAACAGCGGAAACACCAGATACAGCAGCAGCAAATAAAGCAGATTTACCCTGCCCTGCTGATCACCTGACAATATTCCCCAGGCCAGCACGGCACCAAGCAATGCACCTAATAAAACGATAGGCCAGGCAATTTGCAGATTGACGTTTGCAGGACGGTGATTCAGCGGCACAGTATTATTGACAACATTTCATGATCAACAATGATATTCATAGTGTTCAGTTGATCAAATACAAGCAATGAAGCAACAGAATGCACAGCCGCCTCTTCTATTATTGTTTTATCCAGGGACTTTTCCTTCTAAATGTGCATGAGGCACAAGAAGTATAAATATACCTGCTGTTATCGCAAAGTGCTTGAGGTAATGCCTGACGGCAAGCCATTAGTCAGATTGAGTGTGATCGGTTCCAATCAGAATCAGACTGCTGCATGCCAATAGAAGAACCATCACCAGCATACCCCAGCTGTTGAGCGCAGGAATCACCGGTCCCCGGAACCCACCAAGAATTATTGTTATGGAAGCTGATGCCGGGCTGGTATCTATTTGCAGGGTACCGGTGAAGTATCCATCTGCCGGCGGTGTAAACTCCACCTCCACAGTACAACTGTCAAACGCATTCAAGGTTAATGGGACTGCCAGACAGGTACCGCCAATCAGATTAAATGCTGTATCAGTGCTTGAAATGGATTGCAGCGACATGTCAAATGCGCCGGAATTGGTAACCGTGACTGTTTTTGAGCTGATAACCGCATCATCGGCAACTTTAAACTCAAGACTTTCGGTATCTGCAGACACTGCGTAAACCGGACAATCAGCCCGGTTGGCCTCCACCACAAATGCAGCAACCTCTCTAAGCTGCTGCTGAATACCGGCAGCCACCCCAATACTTTGAACATGCGGCAGATCTGCAGCAGACCGGCCGGTAATCAACTGATAAAATACATACGCCGTCAGCAGCGCGCCTCTGAGGTTGGAATGATTACCATCAGCAGCATGCAGCCTCAAATTCCCATTCCGCGCCAGGGATTCCTCCCAGGTCAAGCCGACTGGCGCTACACATGCAGCTTCCCTGGCAGCAATATCAAGGTGCAGCTGGTGTACCCTTGGACCTTCCTCAGTATTTCCCAGCCGTGGCCACTCAGGGAATAGAATCGGCAATGCATGCTGGCTTTTGCTGCGCCTGATCCACTCTTCGGCAGCATCAGTCGGGTAAAAATAGAGCCCGGAAGTGGAATATTTCTGTGCTTGAAGAACAACATGTGTCCAATCCCTGCTTATCAGACTTAGCTGTGTTACACCATCATCCAGACGGTCACTCAAAAATCCGGAACCGGGTGCCAGCATTGAGACCACTTCACTACCCGGCACACCTGTCTCAATCAGCGTTTTGACCAATCCGGGAAGGCCGTTTGCAGAACTGTGACTGTTACCCATGAACAGCAACGCATAACTGTTGGCGGAATTATCAGCGCCACCTGCTAGTCCGGGTTCCTGGGTTGGCTCGGTTTCGTTTTCCATACCCATGGAAAACCCTGAGGCCATGATCAGCACAATCAGAATTAAGTTTTTAATCAAGGCAGTGTCTCCCGGTGACTTTCTGACTGAATCAGTAACCAGAAGATTAATACCTTAATAAATGCCTGAATGCCCTCCCGTTTTCTCCTCTTTTTCTCCTTTTTGCTGTCCTGCGAATACTCATCTGCTGACTGTACTCCAGTAACAGCACCACAAAGGCTTTACACAAATGCAGCTAACTCATTCTTACAGATATCGGATGATCTGCTTTGAGCTGCAGCAAATCCCACAGGTTTCCGTATAAATCCTCAAATACCGCAACCGTTCCGTAATCCTGTTCCTGTGGCTGCCTGACAAATTTAATGCCTTCCGATTTCATCCGGTTATAGTCACGCCAGAAATCATCGGTATTCAGGAACAGAAATACACGCCCACCGGTCTGATTACCGATAAAAGGCTGTTGCTCAGGTTTGGAAGCCCTGGCCAGTAGAACAGTTACACCACTCGAACCCGGTGGAGATACCACCACCCAGCGTTTGTCCTGCTCAGGCTGATAGGTGTCTTCAATCAGTTCAAATTTCAGCTTTTCGGTATAAAAGGCGATGGCTTCGTCGTAATCCCTGACCACCAGCGCCACATGCACAATTGCCTGTTTCATTTTTTATTTTCCAATTGTCTACTGCGGCTCCGGATAAAGTGGCGGCAGTATCGATTGATTGCGCTCAGTTTTATCCGATTGTGTTGCAATGGCTAATCCATGCTGCAGCAAAGCCCACAACGATTCACCCGACCACGGGTCTTGCTGCTGACCGTAACAGGCGCTTTGCAGATCATAGATAGCGGATTGCAGTGAACTGTCTTCAACACTTGCAGCAACCTGGGCCAGATTATTCACTGCCTGTTGCCCAAGAATTGCCCTGGCCCAGTCGATCACTGCTGCTGAGGCCGCCGCAGCGTCATTGTTCCGGCAGGCAAGTCGGCAGGCTTTGCGCGCAGCACTGATTGATTCTGACCGTTGTTCTTGAAGCGCCTGTTGCCGCCGATGCTGCTGCCGCCTGCCCTGGCGTCCCCGCCACCAGGCCGCCAGTGTTAACAGCCATAATGCAGCAAAAGCAGCGCTCAGATAGGGCCACATACCGCTGTCAACTGCTCTGGTTGTCTGGATAACCGGGACATTCCCGGGAGCCGGAGAAAGATCTGTTGCTGCTGGTTCAATCGGCTGATTATTGCCATCCACAGCAGGCAACACAGAAATCGTGACTGCAGGAACCACGGCGGTGCGCTGCTGGCTGTTGGCGGTATCCCACCAGTCCAAACGGACTTCAGGCAACTCCAATGGTCCGCTTACAGTCGGCACGATGGCCTGTTTGATCGTGCGTTGACCGACTATCCAGGTATCCTGCTGCCCGGATACGCCCACTGGCTTATCAGCATATACACGGGCGCCCAGCGGTGTTTCACTTTCCAGGTCCGGCAGCATAATGTCAGATAGGCCCAGCGCGGTCAGCTCCAGGGTTCGAGTAAGCGGCTCTCCGACCCGGTACTCTGCAGACTGCTGCAACGGTTGCTCGGTTAATTGCAGGGCACTGGCCGGAATCCAATGATCTCCGGTATATGCCGTTGGCACCGGCAGCACAGTCAATTGCACTGCTTCACTGGTACGAGTGATTCTGCGCCCGCGTGAACGCGAACCAAACAGGCTGCCACGGCTGGCACCTACTCTGCCTGACAGCTGAACCGGAGCAATATTCAACTGACCGCTTTGCTGAGGAAAAATCGCATAACGCCTCTCAATGACCTGATAACGGCGGCCATTGCGGTCGGCTTCATAGCGTAAGTCTTCTCCCAGTCTTTGTATTTCGGCATTTTCCGGTGCCGGTTCACTCAGCGAAGCTTCATTCAGAGGAACACCAATCATCAGCCTCACGATCATCGTGATCTGAGCCTGCACATATGGTGTTTCAGGATTCACTTCCACTTCCACGAATATATCGGGAGCTGCATCAACATCGCCTGATGGTTCAGGTGCCGGCAAAACACTTAAGCGCAGCTGCTGGGTTTGCTGATTACCAACTGTAATGGGCGGAATAATTAAATCGCCTGTTTGCCTGGCTTCCAGCACAATTCGAACCTGACTGACCGACTGCTGCTGCCCGTTGCTGATATTCAACTGAGTCTGGGTACTGCTGTTGAGCACTTCAAACTGATTTTGCAAGACGCTCAAATCCGGACTAAGGCTGTTGGTGGTGCCCTGCATCTCTATGATCAGGTTCACTGTCTCGCCCACTACAATCTGTGTTCTGTCCAGGCTTGCCGTCAATGAGCCCTGCTGAGCCGACAGCAGCAATGGAAAACTCAGCAGTGCCAGCCATAAACTTAAATTGACTAATTTAGCCATTACCAATCTTCCTCATCCGAATCAGCCGTCCGCTGCCGCTGCTGATATTGATAGCGGAACTTGTTCCTGAGTAATCCGCCTGGATCATCAGGAATTTTGCGCAGCCATTGTTCTACCGCCCTTTGCTGTTCAGCCTGCTCTTCACTGAGCTCTCCCTGTTGTTCCTGCGCAGCTGACTGTTCGCCTTCCTGTTGCTCATTCTGATCATTTTCTGCACCGCTTTCTTCAGTTTCCTGTTCCTGTTGCTGCTCGTCTGTTGATTGTTGCTGTCCGGCTTGCTGTTGTTCCTGCTGTTGCTCACCCGACTGTTCCTCGGACTGCTGCTGCTGGCCTTCCTGTTGTTGATCACCAGACTGCTGTTGCTCCTGCTGTCCCTCCTGGTTCTGATCCTGCTGCTCCTGGTTCTGGCCCTGTTGCTGCTGATCTCCCTGCTGCTGATCCTGCTCCCCCTGCCCCTGTGGCTGTTGTTCCTGCTGTTCGCGCAATTGCTTCAGCAATTCCAGGTTGTCTTTGGCATCCTGCATATCCGGCGCCAGCTCCAGGGCCTGTTCATATGCTCCGATGGCTTCATCAATGCTGCCCAGCTGTGCCAGAGCGTTGCCAAGATTGTAGGCGCTGTCAGCACTGCGGTTTGATGCAAAGGCCTGTTCGAATGCTTCAATAGCAGCTTCATAATCGCCATTACGATAATGGGATTCTCCGGCCAGCAATGGCTGGTTCTGCAGTTGTTCTGCGAGCATTGCCGCCTGCTCATGTTCGCCCTGATCCAGCGCGTCCCGGGTTTGTTGTGCAGGGTTTTTCCACCAGTCTTTCCAGGCTGCCTGAACCGGGTCTGGATAAGCTGTCAGCATCGGCAGCAAACACCAGCAAAACAACCAACCCCGGCGAAATGCCAGTGCCGCCAGCGGCAACAGCAGCAATACCAGCCACGGACCCTGCTCGTGCCATAGCTCATGATTGAGTTGATCATCTGATTCTCGCTGTGACTGCGCCTGCTCAACTGCATCGGGATCCAGTTCGGGAAACAGATAATCAAGATCCTGCGCATCCACAGTCAAACGGCTGTATCGTCCGCCACCGGCAGCCGCCAGTGATCGCAAAGCCTGCGGATCCATCCGGGGAATAACGATATTGCCCTGCCGGTCCTGTACAAAACCGCCCTCCGGTAATGGAATAGGCGCGCCCTGTTCAGTGCCAATACCAAGAACAGAAAGTCGTATACCGCTTGCCGCCAGATTCTCTGCCACAGGAATAGTCCGCTCGGCATTGATGCCATCGGTCAGCAATAAAATGTCGCCACCGTTTTCACCCGCCTGGCGCAGCAGGTCGGCAGCCTGCTGCAGCGCCAGATCGGCACGCCCACCCTGTACCGGCATGATATCCGGAGCCAGCGCCGGCAATAAGGCCAATATGGTTCGACTGTCCTCGGTCAATGGGCTGATCACAAAGGCCTCTCCGGCATAGGCCACCAGACCGGTCTGGCCTTCCCGGCTGCGGTTCAAAATATCCGCCAGTTTAAATCGCGCCTGCTCCAACCGGCTGGGCCGCTGGTCGGTAGACAGCATTGAGCGGGAT
>JANQPN010000024.1 GCA_028289455.1 Wenzhouxiangellaceae bacterium | reverse complement strand
GCGCTCTTCCGGTGCATTATCAATCTGATCATACGCCTTCACTTCCCCGCCACGCGCTTCCGCGCATACCTTCGTCAACGCCGCCGTCAGCGTCGTCTTACCATGATCTACGTGACCAATCGTGCCTACATTCACATGCGGCTTCGTACGTTCAAATTTTTCCTTGGACATGCCCGTATTTCCTCGTTTTGTGTTAACGGTCAGGTTTAAGTTGTTCTTTTAATCACTTCGTCGGCAACGCTGTTGGGCGCTTCGGCGTAGTGTGAAAATTCCATCGAATAAGTCGCCCGTCCCTGCGTCTGTGAACGCAGATCAGTGGCATAACCAAACATTTCGGACAGTGGCACATTGGCGCGGATGGTCTTACCCGCCGCGGAATCCTCCATACCCTGCACCAGGCCACGCCGGCGATTAAGATCGCCCATTACGTCACCCATATAATCTTCCGGTGAAACCACTTCCACCTTCATCATCGGCTCCAGCAGAACTGCGCCGGCTTTTAAAGCGCCTTCGCGCACTGCCATGGAACCGGCAATCTTGAAAGCCATTTCCGACGAGTCCACTTCATGGTAGGAACCGTCGTACAGCTCAACTTTGCAATCCACCAGCGGATAGCCGGCCAATACGCCGTTTTGCAGCTGCTCCTGAATACCCTGATTCACCGGATTGATGTATTCCCTGGGAACGGAACCGCCGACAATGGAGTTGATGAACTCATAGCCTGCACCCTGTTCCTGCGGAAACAGCCGGACTTTAACGTGTCCATACTGACCGCGACCGCCTGACTGACGGACAAACTTGCCTTCAGCCTCAACCGCTTTACGGATGGTCTCACGGTAAGCAACCTGCGGCTGACCGACATTGGCCTCGACCTTAAATTCACGCTTCATGCGATCGACAATAATGTCCAGATGCAACTCACCCATGCCGGAAATAATCGTCTGACCCGACTCATCGTCTGTGGTCACCCGGAAAGACGGGTCTTCCTGCGCCAGCTTGCTCAGCGCAATACCCATTTTTTCCTGATCCGCTTTGGTCTTCGGCTCCACTGCAACCGAAATCACCGGCTCCGGGAACTCCATTCTTTCCAGCGTTATCACATCACCAGGCGCACACAGGGTATCGCCAGTGGTGACATCTTTCAGCCCAACGGCCGCAGCAATATCACCTGCACGAACCTCTTTGATCTCATCGCGCGAATTGGAGTGCATCTGGAGCAACCGGCCAATACGTTCTTTTTTACCTTTGACCGGATTGAACAGCGTATCGCCTGAACTCAATACACCTGAATACACCCGGAAGAATGTCAACGTCCCCACAAACGGGTCGGTAGCAATCTTAAAGGCCAAAGCCGCGAACGGCTCGTTATCATCGCTGTTGCGCTGACCTTCACTGTCGTCTTCCAACAGACCTTTGATCGGCGGAACATCAACCGGCGCAGGCATCAGCTCAATAACTTTATCCAACAGTGCCTGCACACCTTTGTTCTTAAAAGCTGTTCCACACAATGCAGGAACAATTTCCAGGTTGGTCGTGCGAATCCGCAGACCCTGAATGATTTCAGCTTCGCTGAGCTCACCATCGCTGAGGTATTTTTCCATCAGCTCTTCGGAAGCCTCAACCGCAGCCTCAATCATGAATTCACGGGCAGCCTGAGCATCGGCAACCAGTTCGGCGGGAATATCACGGGCCTCATAGGTAGTGCCCATGTTTTCGTTATCCCAGTAAATCGCCTGCATACGAATCAGGTCGATCACGCCTTCAAAATTTTCTTCAGCGCCAATTGGCAACTGCAGCGGCACCGCATTAGCACCCAACCGGTTACGCAACTGCTCAACCACCCGGCTGAAATCTGCACCGGCACGGTCCATTTTGTTGACAAACGCCATCCGCGGAACACTGTACCGGTTGGCCTGCCGCCATACAGTTTCAGACTGTGGCTCTACGCCACCAACTGCACACAATACAAATACCGCGCCGTCTAGCACCCTGAGACTGCGCTCCACTTCAATCGTGAAGTCAACGTGACCCGGGGTATCAATTATGTTGATGCGGTGCTCGGGAAACTGCTGATCCATCCCGGACCAGAAACAGGTGGTAGCAGCAGATGTAATAGTAATTCCGCGCTCCTGCTCCTGCTCCATCCAGTCCATGGTCGCATTACCATCGTGCACTTCACCGATCTTGTGTGAAATGCCGGTATAAAACAGCACACGCTCGGTCGTCGTCGTCTTACCAGCATCAATGTGAGCCATGATGCCGATATTCCGATAACGCTCGATGGGTGTTTTACGCGCCACGATGGTTTCCCGTCTACCTGTCTGTTATTACCAGCGGTAATGCGAGAAGGCTTTGTTGGCTTCCGCCATACGGTGCGTTTCTTCACGCTTACGTACAGCTGAGCCGCGCTCTTCTACAGCATCCATCAATTCGCCGGCTAACCGCTTAGGCATACTTTTTTCGCTGCGCTTGCGGGCCGCATCAATAATCCAGCGCATTGCCAGGGTGGCACGACGCCGTGGGCGAACCTCAACCGGCACCTGGTAAGTAGCACCACCAACACGGCGGGACTTAACCTCAACAACCGGGCTGACTTTCTCCAGTGCGCCTTCCACTGTTTCCAGTGGCTCGCCGGATTTCTTGCTGACTATTTCATCAATCGCGCCGTATACAATGCGTTCGGCAACTGACCTCTTGCCATCCTTCATCACCATGTTGATAAAACGGGTGATCATTTCGCTGTGATACTTGGGATCAGGCAACACGTCGCGGGTGAAATTGGAATGCTTACGTGACATAACTTTATCTCTGCTTGCTGCTCAATCAGCCTTTAGGCCGTTTGGTACCGTACTTGGAACGCGCCTGGCGACGGTCGCTGACGCCCGCGGTATCCAGACTGCCGCGCACTACGTGATAACGCACACCGGGCAAATCCTTAACACGGCCGCCGCGGATCAACACCACCGAGTGCTCCTGCAGGTTATGACCTTCACCACCAATATAGGCAGTAACTTCATATCCATTGGTTAACCGTGCGCGGGCAACTTTACGCATCGCCGAGTTCGGCTTTTTAGGCGTAGTGGTGTATACACGGGTACATACACCGCGTTTTTGCGGGCAACTTTCCAGTGCAGGTACATTACTTTTGTACACTTTCGGCTTGCGCGCCTTGCGAACCAATTGGTTGACTGTCGCCATAACCCAAATATCCTCAATAAACTGTTGTAAAAACAAAAATAGTCCAACCGCAAGGAATCCCTGAAAGACTCATTCCCGGTTGAACTTGTGCTCATGCCGCCCCAGATTGATTGATCTGACGCATACATGGAAAAACCCGAAAATCAGATTAAAGTTGCTGACTTTCGGGTAATTCATACGCCAGTCCACGCACTGGCAGGCATCGGTTTAAACGGCTTAGATATTTTTTCTGCCGCATCCCACTCGCGTAAATCGGCGAGCGAGCAAGAAATAATAACCTAGTTTTAATCCAAAGCCAACCCCTGGAAGACTTTTTCTTTAGGAAATCGCTTACTTTTGGTGTAGCTAGCCCCCTACATGCTGAAATATCAATGATTGATAGCTATTTTCAGTGCCACAACCTAATATGCGCAAAATGGAAATCACCCCTAATCCGCACACCGTATTGCGCGACATCTTCGGCTACTCCAGTTTTAGAGGAGAGCAGCTCAACGTCATAGAAGCGTTGCTGAATAAGCAGAGCGCCCTGGTGCTAATGCCTACGGGTGGTGGTAAATCCCTGTGCTATCAGATTCCTGCGCTGTTGCTGGATGGCATAACCATTGTGGTTTCGCCACTGATCGCATTAATGCAGGATCAGGTCTCAGCTCTGAAGCAGCTGGGCGTAGCCGCAGCCTGTCTGAACTCCAACATGGATGAAGAGGCGGAGCGCAGTGTCCTCAGACAGTTATCTGAGAGTGAATTGAAACTCATCTACATGGCTCCGGAACGGCTATTGAGTCCAGCCATGCTGAATCGCCTTCATTCACTGGAAATTTCATTGATAGCTGTAGATGAAGCACATTGTGTATCTCAATGGGGACATGATTTTCGTCCTGAGTACACCCGCCTAGATCAATTAATCGAGCGCTTTCCGGGTACACCAAGAGTAGCGCTGACGGCCACTGCTGAAAAACATACCCGGGATGATATCCGTCAACACTTAAGGTTGCAGGATGCTCTGGAATTCGTCGCCAGCTTTGATCGTCCAAATCTTAGTTATCATATGGCTGAACGCTCAGGTTATAAGCAGGCATTGTTGAAATTTCTACGACAACAACATCCTGGTGATGCCGGTATTATCTATTGCCTGTCGCGTCGAAAAACCGATGAAACCGCTACTTGGCTGCACCAGCAGGGGTTTAGTGCGCTGCCCTATCATGCCGGTATGAGTGCTGCTGACCGTGAATACAATCAGGATACCTTCATTAATAAGGAAGGCGTCATCATGGTTGCCACCATCGCTTTCGGTATGGGCATTGATAAACCCAATGTGCGATTTGTAGTACATCTGGACCTTCCCAAAAGCATCGAAGGCTACTACCAGGAAACCGGACGCGCAGGGCGTGATGGCTTACCGGCCACCGCGTGGATGATGTGGGGCCTGCAGGATGTACTGACATTACGGAATTTCATTATCGACTCTCAGGCATCCGAGACTGTTCGCCGTATTGAGCACGCTAAGCTTGATGCGATGGTTGGCTTGTGTGAAACCCCCAACTGCCGCAGGCAAATGCTGCTGCACTATTTCGGTGAGCAACTCGATCAGGCGTGTGGTAACTGTGACCGCTGCCTAGCGCCGGTCGAAACTTTTGATGGCACTGAGCTGGCTCAAAAAGCCTTGTCCTGCGTATACCGCACCGGCCAAAGTTTTGGTGTTGCCCATGTCATTGATGTATTGCTGGGCAAGGAGACTGAAAAAGTTCTGCGGTTTGATCATCAGCAACTATCCACTTTTGGTATTGGTGCTGAAATGACCGTCAAATCCTGGCGTCGGGTATTTCGTCAGTTGATCAATAAAGGTTTTCTGTTGGCCAATCAACAGCGTTACGGCGCTTTGCAATTGACCCAATCAGCCAAGCCCGTACTCGCGGGCCTGGTCAATGTGCTGCTGATGAGCGAACCCAAAACACCCAGTAAAACCAGTACGCGAAAATCTCACGATCTCCCGAGTGACTATGACCAGGAATTGTTTGACAGACTGAAAGCCTTGCGCCTGAAGCTGGCGCAGCAACAAGCAGTCCCTCCTTACCTGATTTTCCATGACGGCACCTTACAGCAGATGGCTGCCGACAAGCCTCAATCGGAAGAAGCCTTTCTGGCGCTGTCTGGTGTCGGCCAACACAAGCTCGACAGCTATGGTGATGTATTCATGCAGATTATTGATGAACATCAAACTGCAGATCAGCAATTGTAAGCCAACCTGTCCAATACTGATTTCCACCGGATTGTGTGAATGAGTTTGCTGCTAGAATGCAGCGGGCTTTTCTATTTATTCAAGCTGATGCGCAACTCTTTAATCACTCTTCTTCTGTTCATCTCCATCTGCTCATTTCAAATTACCGCCCAGGCACAAGATGCTTGGCAGGTGGACGGCTCTCTGTCAATGCCATTGCGGGCAGAGTTTTCAGTCAATGAAGGCACCTGGATGAACCTGGACATCAGTCCTGATGGGCAAACCATCATTTTTGATTTGCTGGGTGACATTTACCGCTTGCCGATAACCGGAGGGCAGGCTGAAGCATTAACTCATGGACCGGCATTTGATGTACAACCCCGCTACAGCCCGGACGGCAGTCACATCAGTTTCACCAGCGACCGCAATGGCGCGGATAATATCTGGACTCTGAACCTGAATGATGGCGAATACCGCCAGATTACCGATGAAAACTTCCGTCTGCTGAACAATGCAGTGTGGACACCTGACGGCACGGCACTGATTGCCCGCAAACACTTCACCAGCACCCGTTCCATCGGCGCCGGGGAAATGTGGATGTATGCCAGCGAGGGCAACGTATCAGGTATACAAATGACAGTGCGAAAAAATGACCAGCAGGATGTTGGAGAACCGGCCGTATCACCAGACGGGCGTTATCTGTACTTCAGTGAAGATGTCAGCGCGGGTGGATTCTTCCAATATAACAAAGATCCGAATGGCCAAATCTATATTATCCGCCGTCTGGATCGTGAAACCGGTGAGCTGACCGATCTGGTCACCGGGTCAGGCGGCGCTGTGCGTCCCACACCTTCACCGGATGGTCGTTGGCTGGCGTTTGTTCGCCGCATCGGCATTAACAGCGTATTGCATCTATTTGATTTAAAAAGTGGCGCCCAGATTCCACTGTATAACGAGCTCGACCATGACCAGCAGGAAGCCTGGGCGGTATTCGGTGTGTATCCGAATATGGCCTGGACACCGGACTCTAAGGACATAGTATTTTGGGCGGGAGGCAAAATCCGCCGAATCCAGATCGATACCCGTGAAGTCACTGAAATTCCTTTCACTGCGCAAGTGTCGCAGCGCCTGGCTGAACCCGCCCGGGCAAATGTGCCGGTTTATACCGACCGGTTCCGTGCAAGAATGCTGCGTGATGCAGCCACTTCACCGGATGGCAGCAGACTGATTTTCCACGCAGCAGGTTATCTTTATCAGGTAGAACTGCCCAACGGCAACCCTCAGCGCCTGACCCAGTCCGAGCAATTTGAGTACCAGCCTGCATTCAGCGCAGACGGCAACAATCTGGTCTATACCAGTTGGAACGATCAGGATCTGGGTGCGGTATGGATCATAAACCTGCAGACCGGCGAACAGCGCAGGCTAACCACTGAACCGGGTTATTACTTCCACCCGCAATTTTCGCCCGATGGAACAAATGTGGTTTACCGGCGCGGCAGCGGCAATACGCTGCTGGGATTCCTATATGGCCTGGAACCCGGTGTTTACTGGCAATCAGTCAGTAGCGGAGAAATGCATAAGGTTTCAGCTGAAGGCCGTCAGCCCCGTTTTGATCCTAACGGTCAGCGCATCTATTATCTAACCGGTGGAGGCAAGAATAAAAGCTACCACAGTCGCAACCTGCACGGAGGTGATGAAGTCACTCATCTGACCAGCGAATATGCCACTGATATCGTCCCAAGCCCGGATGGCCGCTGGATAGCATTTCAGGAAGCATTTGACGTATTCCTGACACCGTTCCCCAAAGCCGGGCGTGCTGTGACACTCAGTGCAGTCAGCAGGCAGTACCCGGTCAAACGCCTGAGCAGTGATGGTGGTGGATATATACATTGGTCAGCTGACAGCCAGTCAGTGCACTGGTTGATGGGGCCGGAGTATTTCTCACAGGCAATCGATGATAATGATGCTGTCATTCAATCCATTGAGCTTGATTTTGCCAGCGACCGTCCGGACAGCCGGCTACTGTTTACCAATGCCCGCGTGATCACGATGAGTGGTGATCAGGTGCTTGAAGATACTGATGTTCTGGTTGTTGAGAATAAAATCCAGGCCGTCGGCCAGAATCTTGAAGCTGATGCTGAAACCACCGTCATCGATGCCTCCGGCAAAACCATCATGCCGGGAATATTTGATGTTCACGGTCATGCTAACCATTTTTTCAGCGGCCCCACTCCCCAGACCAATTGGGTTTATTACGCTAATTTAGCGCATGGGGTTACCAGCCTGCATGATCCTTCAGCTAATACCGCAACAGTATTTACGCTCTCGGAAATGGTCAAATCCGGCCGTATTACCGGCCCGCGCATTTTTTCCACTGGTGGTATCCTGTATGGTGCAGACGGTGACTTCAGAGTTGAAATCAACAGCCTGGATGATGCACGCAAGCACCTGCGACGGCTGAAATCGGTCGGCGCTTTTTCAGTAAAAAGCTACAACCAGCCACGTCGTGAGCAACGGCAGCAGATTGTGGCTGCGGCCAAGGAGCAGGACATGCTGGTGGTCACTGAAGGTGGCTCAACGTTCTATACCAATCTGACCATGATCCTGGACGGCCCGACCGGCATTGAACATAACCTGCCGGTGGCACCGCTGTACCAGGACGTTATTCAACTGTGGCAGGCAACCAGTGTCGGTTACACCCCCACTCTGGTGGTCAGCTTCGGCGGGATCTCAGGCGAATATTACTGGTATCAACATGACAATGTCTGGGAAGATCAGAAATTATTACGCTATTTCCCCAAAGCCGCTGTTTATCAGCGTTCCCGCAGGCGCCTGAAATTACCTGAAGACGATTTTTATCATATCCAGGTTACTGAATCGGTAAAGGAAGTATCCGATGCCGGCATCAGTGTGCACACCGGCGGCCATGGCCAGCTGCAGGGGTTGGCTGCACACTGGGAGCTGTGGATGTTGCATCAGGGCGGAATGACTGCTCTGGAAGCGATTCGTGCAGCAACTATTGATGGCGCCCGTTATCTCGGCATGGATCAGGAGCTTGGCTCTATTGAAACGGGCAAGCTGGCTGACTTTCTGCTGCTCAACAGCAACCCGCTGGATAATATCCGCTCCACCAACGATATCAGCATGGTCATCGCCAACGGTCGTGTCTTCGACGTCGGAAATATGGATGAAGTCTATTCCCGCTCACAGCCACGCGGTCTGTTCTACTGGGAGAAAGAGAAGGCTAACAGCGCAGGTGCCAGCGTCAACCCTTGGGGTGAAGGACATGCTCACTAGGTGAATTAACATTTCAGTCGGTGCATACACACCGCCTGACTTTCGTTCTTGTCATTGTCCAGCGTCAGATTGGGTATTTCTTTGAATAAAATCCCATTTGTTGCCGTACAGGTCTTCAAACACCACCACCGTTCCAAAAGACTCTTCACGTGGTTCACCGGCAAACTTCACTCCATGCTCATGCATCCGCCGGTAATCAGCCCAAAAGTCATCGGTATACAAGAACAGAAAAACCCGCCCACCGGTCTGATTACCCACTGACTCAGCCTGCCTCGCATTGGTGGCTTTGCCAAGCAGCAGAGAACAATTTGATCCCGAAGGCGCTATTCTTACCCAGCGCTTGCCATTACCCATATCCTGATCTTCCAGTAATTTAAAGCCCAGGCTGCGGGTATAAAAATCAATCGCTTCATCATAATCACGAACCACCAGGGTTATTTGGCCAATTTGCTGCATAAGGACGTCTGCTCAATAGAAAAACTCAAACACTGTACACAATTCTGCAAACCGTCTTCAGATCACATTAGACCAGCCTGATATTTTTACAACAGCCGCAGGCATAATATGCCTTTCTACAGCTTGCAGAATTGCAAAAAAAAACGGCGCCAGTGGCGCCGTTTACATACAGTTTAAAACCGTCTTATTTAAGCATCAGCTTCCGCTTCAGTGGCTTCTTCTGACTGCTTGTTTTCAGTTTCACTGATCAACGCAGCCAGTTCTGCTTCTGCATCTTCACTGCGGTGCGTACGGCGTTCCGCATGATAAGCAGAACCGGTACCGGCAGGAATCAGACGGCCAACGATAACGTTTTCTTTCAGGCCACGCAGATTATCCATTGTTCCGGTAACTGCCGCTTCAGTCAGCACCCTGGTGGTTTCCTGGAAGGAAGCTGCAGAAATGAATGATTCGGTAGCCAAGGAAGCTTTGGTGATACCCAGCAGAACGCGCTCATATTTAGCAGGCTCCTGGTCATTGGCAACCGCTTTACGGTTAACCTCCAGCAACTGCGCCATTTCAACCTGCTCATTACGCAGGTAATGCGTATCACCTGGATTAGTCACCAATGCCTTACGCATCATCTGACGGACAATCACTTCGATGTGCTTATCGTTGATTCGAACACCCTGCAGGCGATAGACATCCTGAATTTCCTTAACCAGGTACCCAGCCAGAGCTTCTATGCCCAGCAGGCGCAGAATATCGTGCGGGCTGGCTTCGCCGTCGACCAGAATTTCACCTTTTTCAACCTGCTCGCCTTCGAACACAACCAGCTGACGCCATTTAGGAATCAGTTCCTCATAGACATCACCTTCAGTTGGCGTAATCACAATACGCTGCTTACCCTTGGTTTCCTTACCGAGGGTGACCACACCACTGATTTCCGCCATAACCGCTGCTTCTTTCGGCTTGCGCGCTTCAAACAGATCGGCAACTCTGGGCAGACCACCGGTAATATCACGGGTTTTACTGGATTCCTGCGGAATACGCGCCAGTACATCACCAACTTTAACGCCGGAATCGTCCTGGTGCCCAACGATAGCACCTGAGGGCAGCATGTAATGCGCCGGCACTTCGGTACCTGGAAGTTTCAATTCCCGTCCGCGGCCGTCTACCAACCGGATCAATGGACGCAGATCCTTGCCGGCACTACCGCGTTGTTTCGGATCCGTCACCACTGTGCTGGTCAGTCCGGTTACTTCATCGGTTTGCTGATTAACGGTTACACCGTCAACAAAATCCTTGAAGCGAATACGGCCCGCCACTTCCGATACAATCGGGTGAGTATGCGGATCCCAGTTAGCCAGTACTGCACCTGCGTCAATGTTGTCATCATCGCGGAATTGCAGTACAGCACCATAAGGCACTTTATACCGCTCACGTTCACGGCCGTGATCATCAATCACCGACAGTTCACCGGAACGGGACACCGCCACCAGCTTCTTATCGGCATTTTCGACCGTTTTCATATTATGCAAACGGATACTGCCGGCAGATTTAGCCTGGATATGATCAATTGCTGCAGCACGTGATGCCGCACCACCGATATGGAAGGTACGCATGGTCAGCTGTGTACCGGGCTCACCGATGGATTGTGCAGCAATTACACCAACTGCTTCACCACTGTTGACCAGATCGCCACGTGCCAGATCACGGCCGTAACAAAGCGCACATACTCCATAGGCACTTTCACAGGTAATCGCTGACCGAACCACAATCTGGTCGATACCGGCATCTTCCAGGGTGTTCACCCACTGCTCATTCAGCAGTGTGTTACGCGGCCACAGCAGTTCATCGCTGACATGGTAATAAATATCTTCGGCAGTAACCCGGCCGAGGACCCGTTCACGCAGTGGTTCTACTACGTCACCACCTTCAATAATCGGATTCATGGTCACACCGGATGTGGTACCGCAGTCTTCGACTGAAATCACCATATCCTGGGCGACATCCACCAGCCGACGTGTCAGGTAACCAGAGTTCGCGGTTTTCAAAGCGGTATCCGCCAGACCTTTACGCGCACCGTGTGTGGATATGAAGTACTGCAGTACATTCAACCCTTCACGGAAGTTAGCGGTGATCGGCGTTTCGATGATCGAACCATCCGGCTTGGCCATCAGACCACGCATACCGGCCAGCTGGCGAATCTGCGCAGCTGAACCACGGGCTCCGGAATCGGCCATGATAAAGATTGAATTCATCGAATCCTGTTCGACCTGCTCACCATCGGTACCGATCCGGACCTCCTTACCGATACGCTGCATCATGGCTTTGGCTACCTGCTCATTGGTACGTGACCAGATATCAACCACCTTGTTGTAGCGTTCACCGGAAGTCACCAGGCCTGAAGAATACTGCTTCTGAATCTCCAGGACCTCCTGCTCAGCACGGGCCAGAATATCCTTCTTCTCCGGTGGAATCTGCAGATCGTCCAGACCAATTGAAACACCCGCCTTGGTGGCATAGAAAAAGCCGGTGTACATCAGCCGGTCAGCAAATACCACTGTCGCTTTCAGACCCAGCAGGCGGTAGCTCTGATTGATCAACTGGGAAATCTGTTTTTTCTTCAGCGTTTGATTAATTAGTTCAAACGGCAAGCCCTTCGGAGCAATCTGAGACAACAGAGCGCGGCCAACGGTGGTTTCCACCAGCTCGCGGTGCGCTTCAAATTCACCTTCTTCGTTTTTGGTATGCAATGTCAGGCGAACCTTAATTGCCGCATGCAATTCCACCGCACGGTTTTCGTAAGCGCGATGTACTTCATAAACATCGCTGAAAATCATGCCTTCGCCTTTAGCACCGGCCAGCTGCCGGGTGATGTAATACAGCCCCATCACCACGTCCTGGGTCGGTACGATGATCGGCTCACCGTTGGCGGGGCTGAGGATATTGTTTGAAGACATCATCAGTGCACGTGCTTCCAGCTGCGCCTCGATCGACAACGGCACATGTACAGCCATCTGGTCACCGTCAAAGTCAGCATTGAAGGCTGTACATACCAACGGATGCAGCTGAATGGCTTTACCTTCAATCAGCACAGGTTCAAAGGCCTGAATACCAAGACGGTGCAGCGTGGGCGCACGGTTCAGCATAACCGGGTGTTCGCGGATAACGTTTTCCAGAATATCCCAAACTTCCGGTGTTTCCCGTTCAACCAGCTTCTTGGAAGCCTTGATGGTGGTTGCATAACCCTGCTGCTGCAGCTTGGAGAAGATAAACGGCTTGAACAGTTCCAATGCCATTTTCTTGGGAATACCACACTGGTGCAGCTTAAGCGTTGGGCCAACCACGATCACTGAACGGCCGGAGAAATCCACGCGTTTGCCGAGCAGATTCTGACGGAACCTGCCCTGCTTGCCTTTGATCATATCGGCAAGCGATTTCAGCGGACGCTTGTTGGTGCCGGTAATGGCACGGCCTCGACGACCGTTATCCAGCAGGGCATCAACCGATTCCTGCAGCATACGCTTTTCGTTACGCACAATAATATCGGGCGCATTCAATTCCAGCAGCCGCTTCAAACGGTTGTTGCGGTTGATCACACGGCGATACAGATCATTCAGATCTGAAGTTGCAAACCGGCCACCATCCAGCGGCACCAGCGGACGCAGATCCGGCGGCAATACTGGCAGAATGGTCATGATCATGTATTCCGGTTTGTTACCGGAATTCAGGAATGCTTCAACCAGCTTCAGACGCTTGGATAAACGCTTCAGTTTGGTTTCGGATTTGGTGCCGTTAATTTCTTCACGCAGCTTCGCCAGTTCAGCCTGGAGGTCAATACCGCGCATCAGGTTGTATACCGCCTCAGCGCCCATTTTGACTTCAAACTCGTCACCGTATTCGCTGAAGTGTTCGAGGTATTGCTCTTCAGTCAGAATCTCACCGCGTTCCAGCGGTGTCATACCCGGTTCCAGCACCACATATGACTCAAAATACAGAATGCGTTCAATTTCCCGCAGCGTCATATCCAGCATCAGGCCGATACGCGACGGCAACGACTTCAGGTACCAGATATGTGCTACCGGACTGGCCAGATCAATATGACCCATACGCTCACGGCGTACTTTAGTCTGGGTGACTTCCGTGCCGCACTTTTCGCAGACCACGCCGCGGTGCTTCATCCGCTTGTACTTGCCGCACAGGCATTCGTAGTCTTTGATCGGACCGAAAATAGCTGCACAGAACAGTCCGTCACGCTCCGGCTTAAAGGTCCGGTAGTTAATGGTTTCAGGTTTTTTCACCTCACCATATGACCACGAACGAATCTGTTCCGGTGGTGCCAGGCCAATACTGATCGCGTCAAAATCCAGCGGTTCCCGCTGACGATGGTATAGATTGATTAAGTCTTTCACAGCGTTCTCCGGGATCAGGAAGGATCCGATTCAGTGGTTTCGATGTTAATGCCAAGTGAGCGGATTTCCCGCAGCAGAACATTAAACGACTCAGGCATTCCGGCTGCCATCTGATGGTTGCCGGCAACAATGTTTTTATACATTTCGTTACGTCCGATCACGTCATCAGATTTAACCGTCAACATTTCCTGCAGCGTATAAGCGGCACCGTAAGCTTCCAGCGCCCACACTTCCATTTCCCCGAAGCGCTGCCCGCCGAACTGGGCTTTACCACCCAACGGCTGCTGCGTTACCAGGGAATATGGACCGGTGGAGCGTGCATGCATCTTGTCATCAACCAGATGGTTGAGTTTCAGCATGTACATATAGCCAACCGTTACCGGACGATCGAAAGCGTCACCGGTACGACCGTCATACAGCGTTGTCTGGCCGGTTTTCGGCAGCTTTGCCAGCTCCAGCATCCGGTGCAGACCTTCTTCATTGGCTCCATCGAATACCGGTGTGGCCATCGGCACACCCTGTGTGAGGTTGCCCGCCAGTTCACGGACTTCCTCATCAGAAAACTCATCCAGATTTACCCTTCCAGGTTTATCGGCATTGTAGATATCTGAGAGGTATCCACGAACCTCTTTCAGGTTGCGCTGTTCGCGGAGCATCTCATCAATTCGATGACCCAGTCCACGCGCTGCCCAGCCCAGGTGGGTTTCGAGCACCTGACCGACATTCATTCGTGAAGGTACGCCCAGTGGGTTTAATACAATATCCACAGGCGTTCCATCTTCAGAGAACGGCATGTCCTCTGTCGGCACGATCATTGAAATCACACCTTTGTTTCCGTGGCGGCCGGCCATCTTGTCACCCGGCTGGATACGACGGCGTACCGCCATGTAGACCTTGACCATTTTCAGCACACCAGGTGCCAGGTCATCACCCTGGGTGATCTTGCGGCGTTTTTCTTCCAGCTTGTCTTCAAAGCCCTTGCGCTGCTGTTTCAGCTGATCGCCGGCTTTTTCCAGCAGATCATTGGCTTCATCGGTGCGCATCCGAATCTTGAACCAGTCATCATGGTCCAGTGAATCCAGATATTCCGCACTGATTTTTTCGCCCTTCTTCAGACCGCTGGGACCTTTATCAGCCACTTTGCCCAGCAGCGAGCTTTGCAGACGTGAAAAGATTGCGTCTTCCACAATCCGCAGCTGGTCATTTAAGTCTTTGCGGACTTCATTGATCAATTGCTGCTCGATGGATTTGGCACGGGCATCTTTATCAACACCGTCACGGGTAAATACCTGCACATCGATAACGGTACCGTCCATACCGGAAGGAACCCGCAATGAGGTGTCTTTTACATCCGAAGCTTTTTCACCGAAGATCGCCCGCAGCAGTTTTTCTTCCGGTGTCAGCTGGGTTTCGCCTTTCGGCGTCACTTTGCCTACCAGAATATCACCGGCTTTTACTTCAGCACCGATATAGACAATACCGGAACCGTCCAGACGGCCCAGATTCTGACCTGATACGTTCGGAATATCAGCGGTAATCTCCTCTGAACCCAGCTTGGTGTCACGAGCCACACAGGTCAGTTCTTCGATATGAATACTGGTCAGGCGGTCTTCCTGCACCACGCGCTCAGAAATCAGTATGGAATCTTCAAAGTTATAACCATTCCAGGGCATAAACGCGACCAGCATATTCTGGCCCAGTGCCAGCTCACCCATATCAGTGGAAGGCCCATCTGCCAGAATATCGCCTTGGGCAATCACATCACCCACTCTCACCAACGGGCGCTGGTTTATACAGGTATTCTGATTGGAACGGGTATATTTGGTCAGGTTGTAAATATCCACACCCGGGTCACCGGCGGGAATTTCGTCATCGTTAACCCGAATGACTATGCGTCCGGCGTCCACCTGGTCGACAGTACCGCCGCGTTTGGCTACTGCAACCACACCTGAATCACGCGCTACAATGCGCTCCATACCGGTGCCGACCAGAGGCTTTTGTGCTTTCAGAGTAGGCACAGCCTGGCGTTGCATGTTGGATCCCATCAATGCGCGGTTAGCATCGTCGTGTTCCAGGAAAGGCACCATGGAAGCGGCCACGGAAACAATCTGACGAGGCGAAACGTCCATATACTGGACTTCTTCCGGAGCACGCAGGTTAAATTCACCCATATGCCGGGTCGGAATCAGATCGTTGACAAACCGGCCTTTGTCATCCAGATCAGCATTTGCCTGGGCAATAACAAACTCACCTTCTTCAATCGCCGACAGATAGTCCACATCGGTGGTTACCTGGCCATTAACGATTTTGCGGTATGGCGTTTCCAGGAAACCGTAGTCATTGGTACGCGCATAAACCGCTAGTGAATTAATCAGGCCGATGTTCGGGCCTTCAGGCGTTTCAATAGGACAAACACGTCCATAATGTGTCGGGTGTACGTCGCGCACCTCAAACCCGGCGCGTTCACGTGTCAGACCACCTGGACCCAGTGCAGAAACACGCCGCTTATGGGTAACTTCAGATAACGGATTGTTCTGATCCATAAACTGGCTGAGCTGACTGGAGCCGAAAAATTCTTTGATAGCTGCCGCTACCGGCTTGGCATTGATCAAATCCTGCGGTGTCAGACCTTCGCTTTCGGCCACATTCAAGCGTTCTTTTACCGCACGCTCTACACGCACCAGGCCGATTCGGAATGTATTCTCGGCCATTTCACCGACTGAACGGACCCGGCGATTGCCCAAATGATCGATATCATCAACGCTGCCGCGCCCATTACGAATTTCAATCAGCTCTTTAAGCACTGCCAGAATATCGGCTTTATCCAATACACCCGGACCTTCAATTTCCGGTCGGCCTACCCTGCGGTTGAACTTCATACGTCCAACTGCAGACAGGTCATAGCGCTCTTCGGCAAAGAACAGGTTCTTGAACATATTCTGGGCCGCGTCCTTGCTGGGCGGTTCACCCGGGCGCATCATCTTGTAAATCTCGAACAGCGCTTCCATTTCGCCCGGCGTCGGGTCCAGGCGCAGGGTGTCGGAAACATAAGCACCCTGATCGAGATCGTTGACATACAACAGGTCGATCTTCTTAATGCCCAGGTCACGCAGCTTTTCGAGCACTTCCTCGGTAATTTCGGTATTACACGGGAATGCCAGGGCGTCCTCTTCACCTTCGGCAGCAGGGTTTTCGATATCGTGCGCCAGTACTTTGCCGATCAGATAATCATCCGGGACATCCAGCGTATCAACACCGGCCTGCTCCATCAGTTTCACCTGACGCATGGTAACCCGCTTACCGGCTTCAACTATTACCTTGCCTTTTTTGTCTTTAATGGTCTGCATAGCGTTTTCACCACGCAGCCGGGCAGGCACCAGCTCCATCTTGGCATCGTTCTTACGCAGTGTGACGCTGGTCTTTTCAAAAAACTCGTCCAGGATTTCCTGGTTATCCATACCCAATGCACGCAGCAGGATGGTTACCGGCAGTTTACGCCGGCGGTCAATACGCGTGAAAATGCAGTCTTTGGCATCGAATTCAAAATCCAGCCATGAACCGCGATAGGGAATTACCCGGGCAGAGAATAATAATTTACCAGAAGTATGGCTCTTACCCTTGTCATGGTCGAAGAATACACCGGGTGAGCGGTGCAGCTGAGATACGATTACCCGCTCTGTACCATTGACAACAAAGGTGCCGTTATCGGTCATGAGCGGAATTTCGCCCATGTACACTTCCTGTTCTTTAATCTGTTTGGGGGTGCGACTTTTGGCCGGTGCATCCTTATCAAAAATAACCAGACGAACCAGCACTTTCAGCGGCGCGCCATAGCTCATGCCGCGCATCTTACATTCACGCACGTCAAATGCAGGCTCTTCCAGCCTATAGCTGACGTACTCCAGCATTGCATTATTGTTATAACTGACAATCGGAAAAACCGAACTCAATGCACCGTGCAGACCCTGTTCCCTGCGATCGTCTGCGGTTGCTTCCAATTGTAAAAACTGATTGTACGATTTGATCTGGGTCTGCAGCAGATACGGTACTTCCAGTACTGCCCCGCGCTTACCAAAATCCTTGCGGATACGTTTTTTCTCAGTAAATGAATATGCCATGCCACGCCACCTGCAAATTATGTACCGGTTGCGGCAAACTTGGTTGCCGGTTAAATTAGTAGCGCTCAACCGGACTGGTTGACGCTTTTTGAGACACCCTCCGGTACTTCGGGCGCCTGCCTAAATGCAAACAAAACGAATGGGCCGGAGACCTGAATCCCCAGCCCGAATCGTATTAAACCGTTGCCAGCAAGGTCTTATTTGACCTCGACTGTTGCTCCGGCTTCTTCCAATTGCTTTTTGACGTCTTCTGCTTCGTCTTTGCCAACACCTTCCTTCAAAGGCGCAGGTGCGCTTTCGACGAGGTCTTTGGCTTCTTTCAGGCCCAGGCCGGTAAGTCCGCGAACCGCTTTAATTACCGCAACCTTGTTAGAACCAAAACTTGCCAGAATTACATCAAATTCGGTCTGCTCTTCTGCTGCAGCAGCTTCACCGCCTGCACCAGGTGCAGCAGCAACCGCTACCGGTGCAGCCGCAGAAACACCGAATTTCTCTTCCATGGCGCTAATCAGGTCTACGACCTCCATAACGCTCATGCCCGCAATAGTTTCCAGAATATCGTCCTTAGAAACAGCCATTTTAAATCTCCAAATAATTTACTAATAACGTCTTACGACGCGATTACATCATTTAAAACCAAATATCAGGCAGCCTGCTTGCTGTCGCGCACCGCAGCGATGGTACGTACCAATTTCGCATGCGGTTCGGCCATTGTCCGTACCAGTTTTTCGACCGGTGCTTTCATTACACCCATCAAAATTCCCAGTGCCTGATCCAGCGTCGGCAGGTCGGCCAGTTTGCCCAGCTCATCAGCGCTGTGCAGTTGGCCTCCAATCGCTACCAGCCTGGCAACCAGTTTTGGATTATCTTTCGAGAAATCCTTAACCAGTCGTGCTGCAGCTCCCGGATCTTCCATTGAAAATGCAAATAACAATGGACCTGTCAGTTCATCCGCCATACAGGCATAGTCGGTACCTTCAACAGCCCGGCGCACCAGAGTATTTTTAGCCACTTTAAGAATCACACCGGACGCACGCGCTTTAACACGCAGTTCGGTGATTTCCTCAACAGTCAGGCCGCGATACTCAGCAGCAATCGCAGAGTGTGCATTAGCAGCCGCATCGGCTACTTCAGCTACCACTGCCTTTTTCTGCTCCAGTGTGAGCGCCATCTGCTACCTCCTAGCAATATCGACCGGTTACCCGGTCAATCTGCAACTTACGTTGCGTTACGTGCTGGCCGTTTCAAAGTCAACGGGCAACACCATCTGCGCAGGCCACCAGCGAACTGGCATTTGATAGATCATGAGCATTCACTCACTTTCCAACCTGCGGTCTTGGACGGGTTAGAACATCCGGCGGCAATGCCTCCGCATATTCAGCGCCCGCGTATCCTGCAGACCGGAAACACCGGCCAGCGAGATTCCTGATTCCCGGATAATCCGGCAATCGTAATATTTAAAATCAGCTTACTGTGCTGTTATCAACAGTAATGCCCGGCCCCATGGTGGTAGATACCGCAATTTTCTGCAGGTACTGCCCTTTGGCCGATGCCGGCTTGGCTTTCAACAGGTCTGCAACCAGCGCGCGCAGATTGCCGGCCAGTTTTTCGACTTCAAAATCAACCTTGCCGATTGAACCATGGATGATGCCTGCCTTATCAGCGCGGAAACGTAATTGACCGGCTTTGGCATTGTTCACCGCAGTTACCACATCAGGTGTTACTGTGCCCACTTTGGGGTTGGGCATTAGACCGCGTGGACCAAGCACCTGGCCCAGCTTGCCGACTACACGCATGGCATCCGGGGTTGCAATCACCACATCAAAATCCATCATGCCGCCTTTGATTTCATCAGCCAGGTCTTCGAAGCCGACAATATCAGCACCCGCTTCCTTAGCTTTATCGGCGTTTTCACCCTGTGCAAAAACAGCGACTCTGACCGTTTTTCCGGTACCGTGCGGCAATACTGTTGAGCCACGTACGGTCTGGTCCGATTTACGCGGGTCGATACCCAGACGAATGGCAACATCTACCGATTCTGTAAACTTTGTTTTGCTGGTGTCTTTCAACAACTGCAAAGCTTCGTCAATCGAGTAGATTTCTCCGCGTTTTACTTTTTCGCGGATGGCTGTAAACCTTTTTCCTTGCTTGGCCATTAGACTACGCCCTCCACGTTGATGCCCATGCTGCGGGCACTGCCGGCAATGGTCCGAACTGCTGCATCCATATCAGCAGCCGTTAAATCCGGATCTTTCTGCTTGGCAATTTCTTCCAGTTGAGCACGGTTAACCGTGCCGACTTTTTCTGTATTCGGGCGACCACTGCCCTTCTTCAGACCTGCGGCCTTCAACAGCAATACTGAAGCCGGAGGGGTTTTAGTGATATAGGTAAAACTGCGATCGGTATAAACAGTAATTACCACGGGAATCGGCAGTCCGGGCTCAACACTTTGAGTAGAAGCATTGAATGCTTTGCAGAATTCCATGATATTGACACCATGCTGACCCAAGGCCGGCCCAACTGGGGGACTTGGATTGGCCTGTCCGGCAGGCACTTGCAGCTTAATATAGCTTGCGACTTTTTTCGCCATTTTATTCTCCTCGCGGGTGCAAACGTTAGTTACCTAACTCCCCGATACCGGTTATACAAGCAGCGCCATCACAGCACTGCAGCTGTTTTCAGTTCCTTCAGGCTTTTTCGACCTGCTGAAACTCCAGATCCACCGGAGTGGACCGTCCGAAGATCAGCACTGCAACACGCAGGCGACTCTTCTCGTAATTAACTTCTTCAACAACCCCGTTGAAATCGTTGAAAGGACCATCGGTTACCCGAACCATTTCACCCGGCTCAAACAGAACCTTCGGCTTCGGCTTGTCTGCACTGTCAGCGACACGCTGAAGAATATTGTTTGCCTCAGCTTCGGTAATCGGCGCAGGGCGATCTGACGTCCCGCCGATGAAGCCAAGCACTTTGGGCACATCTTTGACCAAATGCCAGGCATCATCGTTCATATCCATTTGCACCAGCACATAACCGGGGAAGAACTTTCGTTCAGTTCTGCGCTTCTGCCCCTGGCGCATTTCCACAATTTCTTCGGTAGGCACCAGCACCTCGCCGAAAAACTCCTGCAATCCGGAGCGCTCTATCCGATCTTCCAGTGAACGTTTAACCTGGTTCTCAAAACCGGAATAGGCATGCACCACATACCATTGCAATGCCATGTTTAGCCTCCGCCGCCCATCAGCAAGCGTACGCCCCAGCTGAATAAAGTATCAAAGCCAAACAAAATCAGAGACACGATCAAAGTCACCACCAGAACAATTAAAGTGGTTTGAATCGTTTCCTGGCGGGTCGGCCAAACAATTTTGCGGCGCTCGATATCTGCATTTTTCAGAAAACCCAGTAACGCCCGGCCTTTCTGAGTCTGTCCCGCAACCAGTACTGCTGCTGCCATTGCCAGCAGCAATCCAACAGCACGGACTACGGCAATTGCCTGCGATTCAAAATAATAGAATCCGAAAATGCCGCCAACCAGTAAAGCCAGCGCCACTATCAACAGCACTGTATCCAGCACTGAAGATGTACTTTCGGTGGTTTTCGTATTATTCGCCATTCTTAATCCGTGTTGTTATCTGCATCACAGACACCGACAGGCAACTGATCATTGGCAGGCGAGGAGGGACTCGAACCCCCAACCTGCGGTTTTGGAGACCGCTGCTCTGCCAGTTGAGCTACTCGCCTATCGTTGATCGGTGCCTGTTCAGCGTCAAATTTGTGTACCGGGAAACTTACTCGTAAATCTTAGCCACTACGCCCGCACCCACTGTGCGGCCGCCTTCACGTATCGCAAAACGTACGCCTTCTTCCATAGCAATCGGCGCAATCAG
>JANQPN010000082.1 GCA_028289455.1 Wenzhouxiangellaceae bacterium | reverse complement strand
CGGATAGTGTTTGTGGATTGTGAAACGGCGATATTGACGTATCAGTCGGAAGTAGAGGGCTTTGGTGGAGGACAGCTGGAGCCGGTTCGTCTGACATCGCTGCAGAATCTGGGTTGTGTGATACCGGGGCCGGCGAATGTGGCTGCTGCCGGCTGGAGCAGTACCAGCAATACCGGCCCAACCTTGTCATCTATGCCGGCGGCCCGGCTGGGTGACGCCATCTATGTGGCCGGTGGATTCATAGACGGCTTTTTCAGCAGCAATGAACTGTGGCGTTATCTGCCGGCCAGCAATACCTGGACAAGGATGCAGGACATGCCGGACGTGCGCGACTTGAGCGCTATGGTTGCGTTTGACGGAAATCTGTATTTATTCGGCGGATTTGTGACCAATTTCTTTGATGGTTCACCGCTGGACAACAACTGGCGTTATGATCCTGAAACCAATCAATGGACAGAGATGGCCCCGATGCCGTTTGGACGTGCGGCTGGTGGAGCAACCGTTATTGGTGAGCATATCTATGTCGCCGGCGGCAACAGACGCACTGTGGTAAGCCGCTACACACCGGCTGATGACAGCTGGATAGAATTCACCATCGAGGATGAATTTGAGCGTAACTCATGTGCAGTTGTTGCCTTCCAGGGTGAAATCTGGGTAATTGGAGGCGGTGGTCGTGAGTTCGCCAGCCAGCCGACCAATAACCAGGTAAATATTATTGATCCGATAACGCGGACCAGCCGACCCGGGCCGCTTATGAACAACCGACGGGGCGGGTTTGCAGCGGCAGTAGTTGGTGGCCAGATAGTGGTTGCCGGCGGGCAGCTGTTATTGCCGCCCGGTCTGGTGAGCAGCGCCGAGGCCTATAATCCGCAGATCGGCAGCTGGGAAAATATCGCCGAATTACCGATTCCGGTTCAGGCTGCCGGCGGGGTTGAGTTCGACGGCGATTTCTATACGCTGCTCGGTTCTACCGAACTGGATGCCGTGGATAATATCGGGCAGGCTCAGATACTTAATATTCCTCCTCAGTAAGCGATATTGGAGCGAATATCAATCCAGCTTGACGACATTGGCTAATGTATCGTGATGCGCTGAAATCAGTGAACGCAGATAGTAGCTGATGTCGTCAAGGCTTTTGAAACCGACCCGTCTGGCCACCTGATCACGTTGTTGTTCATCCATGGTCTGTGGTGCAGCATATGCCTGCAGTGACGGGTAAAATCCGATGGTCATGATATCTGCGTCACCACCGCCGTCCATCACAAAAATTTCGTTGGCGGTTCTGTTGACACCTTCCAGGTAGGCATTTTCGGTAATTCGCTGCTGCAACAGCTCATCTTTTTTGCCGGCCAGCGCATGAAAGATTTCGATATGCAGAAAGCCGTTCTCTTTGAACAGTTTCTGCATGCGGGGCAGTGCCGGTCCGTAGGCGAATAAATCTTCCTTAAATGAGGTCGTCTGCTCCAGACGTCGCAGCTGTTCGGCATGCTTTTGATGTGCAGCACGTCTCTGCTCCAGCTTGTCTGCAGCAAAATAATCACTGTAGCTGTTCATCGGATGGATCAGCATGATGTCCCAATGGTCACCCTGGGAGTGTCTTCCCATGAAAGGAATACTCAGGCTCCATTCGTTATAGAAGCCCTCAGCGGCCAGTTGCCGGTTGATTTCAATAAATTCCTGCAGATGCCCTGGCGCAGCACGGTAGGTCTGGATTCGGTATAAAGTGCTTAAATCCTGTTCTGCAAAGGCTGTGCCGCCACTCAGACCAGCTGTAATCAACAACAGGCTGAACAATAACTTTTTCATATTGGTTTTCCGTCCGGTATTAATCAATAAGATAATTCTGCATTTAAGCACGGGTAACAGCACAGCTCAATTTATGATCCGGATTATATGGCAATTTACATGACCTAACTCATTGATCCATATAACATCTACGTAACCTTTACTAAAAGGCCTTAGGCTATAATGCGCGTTCTTCACCAGTATCAAAATATTCTACAAAGGCTATTCAGAGCCTAATCTGAATACCCTTAGAGGGGTGGAGAAAGGGTACAAGAAAATCAGTAGACAGGGTTTGTCTACAAGGAATGATCAAAGGAGGTCACCTATGCAACGATCCTATTATCTTTTATCGGGCGTTATTGCTGTTGCACTAACGGCAGGTTTGGCGTTGAATCTGCAAAAACAGCCGGACGCACCAACATTAAAACCTTCATTTCAGGTAACACCTGAAGTCATGAGCCGGGTGCAGCTGGCAATGAATGCACCCGTACCGCTAAGTGGGGAAGGCTCCATGCAATATACATCCTCGGCGGCTTCGGTCATTGAAATGTCCGAGGTCACACCGATGCCAGCCAGTGGCAATGGTGAACCATTGGTGGTTGGTGGACCACGCATCGAATCCAAATTCAGTGATGCTGAAGTTGATGCGGCCATAGCCGAAGCAATGGCTAATGCGCCCACAGGGAATACTCAAACCTTGAACGGCGCTGACAATCTGGGCGTAAACAACAATGGAAATGGTGTCGGTATTGGTAAAAAAGGTCCAAAACTGCTGCAGGAGTTCGATTCTATCGGCGCTGAAGACTGCTGTAACGACGAACCATTTGGGGCAACCGTACCGCCTGATCCAGATATTGCCGTTGGCCCCAATCACGTGATTGTTGTGGTCAATGTTGCTTTTGCAATTTACGATAAGCAGGGCAACGAATTGCAACCGCCGACCGGTTTCCGGAGCTTCTTTGATGGAACGCCGGGTTGTAGTTTTGACGGCACTTTTGATCCCGATGTGGTGTATGACGAGTCTGCTGACCGATTTGTAATGGGTGTGGATGGCGCATTGATAGATTATTGTGTTGCTGCGACTACTTCCGGAGATCCACTGGGCAGCTGGAACCGCTTTGGCTTTCCCACCAATATCAACGGCGAACTGTTTGACTTCCCGCACATAGGTATTGGTGTTGATGCTGTTTACATGGGTTCGAACCAGTTCGGGTTTGATCCTGCCACCGGTTTCTTCTTCGTTGGCGGCCGGGTATTTGCCATGAACAAACAGGATCTGTTTGATGGCAATCCACTGCAGGTAGTCACTGAGTTACTGCCGCGCTTTGATGGCACACCACAACCGGCGCATTTAACCGGTGTATCAAACGGCACCTTCCCGACCAGTGGGCCGCACTACATCATGAGTGAGGTATTTGACGGCATCACCCATTCGGTTTATTCCTGGGATGATCCGTTTGGGGCGAATTTATTCCAGCTGGAAGGCGATGTGGATCTGGCAACAGCATCCGGCGTTCCCTGCCCAGCCTTCTCATGTTTCCCATTGCCGTTCCCTCAGGCAGGTTCGCCTGAATTATTGCAGGGCAACGATTTCCGCGGTCAGGAAACTAAATTCCGGAATGGTAATCTGTGGACTGCACAGACGATTGCCTGTGATCCTGGTACTGGCAGCGGCCCGGTCAACTGCATACGCTGGGCTCAGATAGACCCGACTGCAGTCAACCTGCCGACCAGTACCGATGGTGTGCTGCAGGCGGGCGTATTTACCTCAGATGACGGATCATTCCGGCAATTCCCATCGCTGGCGGTTAATGCCTGTGATGATATGGCAATCGGTTATACCCGCAGCAGTACCAGTGAATTTCCATCTGTGGCAGTAACAGGCCGCCGTTCGAATGATCTACCGGGCCGTGTACGCAGTGAAATCGATCAGTTTGACGGTACCGAGTTTTACCGTTCATTCCAGGCGCCCGGACCGCACCGCTGGGGTGATTATTCCGGTATGGCACCTGATCCCGACGGTCGACGTTTCTGGTATGTTGGGGAGTATGCTGGATTCAGTAGCAACCCGTTTGCCAACTGGCGGAACTCGGTTGCCGAATACCGTTTCAGCTGTAATGGTAGGTAAATCATTGCGAGTGGTAATCTGATTACCACCGCGTTCTGATAACAGGCGGGGCCATTGGCCCCGCTTTTTTTGTTTCTGTCTGATAATGCAGTAGCTGCCAGACTAAGCTGATCGATTGCTGGAGCGCAGACACTGCTCATTAAAACGCCAGCGCCATTGCTGCAGTCTTTTGTTTGGTATGGTGGCTGACGAACTATCCAGCCAGCATAAATATTAGTGGGTGTTATCCGGACTGGTATTATCGTCAGCAGTTGAGTTGTTTAAAGCAGAAAATAGCCGGCAGCGGCAATAACGGAAGCAGCCAGCGCCAGCCAAAACAAAACCCGTACAGATTTGTTACGGGCGGCTGCTTCAAAATAGAAGGCGACTTCACCAAAACGGATACGATCGCCGTGATTCAGCGAATGCTGGGTAATTTTTTGACCATTGACGAAGGTGCCGTTACTGGACAGTAAATTGATCACCCGCCAGCTGTTGTTCTCGCTGACAATGCGCGCATGCACTGCAGATACTGTTGCTTCATCGAGTACTACATCGTTGTCTTTATTGCGCCCGATAGTGGTGCGGCCGGGGTGCAGTACAAATTCCTGACCTTTATGCGGGTCGGTGACTCTGATCAGTTTGGCACCAGATTTGGACAGTTTTATCACAGCTTTTTCAGCTTCCGGAATAGGCACGTCCTGAAGCCTGAAAATCCGAGTGCCCTGAGGTCCATCCTGGTGTTTATTCTGCTGGTTCATGTTCCTTTGCTCTGGCGGTAAGCATCAGCCTCGGCCACTAAGATACAATAAAACGTCTACGGCATTTGTTCTGCATCACTATACTATAGTCATATAAAGCATCCGTGCTTATATGTCGGGATCAGACCGGAGAAGCCTGCAGGGTTATTGCCCCAATATTATCCACAGCATTGCAGCGGTCAGCAGCATACTGGCGCCACTGACCAGCCAGCTGAATCTGGTCCTGCTGTGACCAGGGCGGTAAGGCGCTTTACTGCCAGCTTTGATAATAATAGCAGTGATGTTATCCCGCCCACCGTTACGCAAAGCAGCGTCGATCAGTCGCTGGCAGATTTTTTCAGGGTTTCCCGAAGCTGAAAAAATTGCTGCGATGTTTTCATCATCCACCTCATCGGTTAAGCCGTCGCTGCACAGCAACAGGCATTCACCCCGATACAAAGTACCATCGGTGGTGCTGACCTGAGGATGCATATCATCACTGACCCCGATGGCCTGGACCAGGCTTTTACGCTCTGGATGTTTGTAGGCAACATCCGGTTCAACCTCGTTACTGTCCAGCAGAGATTGCAGATAGGAGTGATCCCGGGTCATCTGCCGGAAGCGTTGCTTGGACCAGTGATAGCAGCGGCTGTCGCCGACCCAGGCAACCTGAAATTGAGTATCTTCCAGGTGCACGGCTACCAGCGTGGTACCCATTCCCTTGAGCAGAGGATTGTTCTGCATGGCCTCCATAACCACCGGGTGTGCATCGGCAACAGCTTCCTGCAGCAATGAGCCACTGCGAAAGCTGCTGATTACAGCATTGACAGCGAGCTGGCTGGCTATTTCTCCGGCAGCGTGACCACCCATACCATCAGCAATGACCCAAAGTCCCAGTTCCTGCTTGCTGGCATACTGGTCTTCATTGTGAGTAGTCAGCAGGCCGGTGTGTGTGGCGCTGATACTGGTTGGTCGATATGGCATTACTTGTGGTTATCTGCTGCTGGTTGGATATGGGTGCGCATTAAAGAACCGCCTTAGTATAATTCAGTAGCCGAATGTGGAAACAGTAATTACAGTCAATAAGCCTGTCTGATAGGTAAATGATAACGCATACCTTGACGGTGAATTTGGCCAATAGCAATAAGACTTATTGCCAAACAGCATTGTCCAAAAGGTTTTAGCCGGTTTGCAATCAGGCTGATATACAATATCGGAAGACCAATAAACGGGTCCTCGGAAATATACAGAAGAGGTTAGCCAATGCTGGAATTAAAGCCAAACTGCGAATGTTGTGACAGGGATTTACCGCCTGATACATCTGCAGCAATGATCTGCACCTTTGAGTGCACCTTTTGCCGACAGTGTGCCCAGCAGAGGTTTCAGTATGTTTGCCCGAACTGTGGCGGCGATCTGGTGGAGCGTCCGGTCCGCCCGTCTCATCTACTGGAAAAGTATCCGGCTTCCACTGAGCGTATTGTGAAAGCCCATGCAGCCTGCCTGTAAATGCAGCTGGATGAGAAAGGGGCATAGATCGGGTTGATTTCCTACAGTATAGAGGGCTGGATTCTCAATACTTTACCACCGGTGACATGATATAAATTATTTCCAGATAACTGGTGTGCAACGGCATACCGGTATCAGTGAAAACGAATAATAAAAAACAACTTGTCAGTGGTAAAAATAAATGCAGATTATTAATTCAGCAGCTGGACTGAATGGTTTACGGCGCCGGTGGGCGGTAATGTTTTCTATAAGGAATATGCCTGAATACGTGCTGGACCTGGAACAGCTGAGCGGCCCGCAGAATGATTTATTGAGCCGGCGGATAAACCGGTTGAAAAATACCTGTGGATGTATGGCGGCATGGTTGGGAATGCTGATTGCTTTTCTATTGTTAGGAGCAGGCTGGCTGTATACCGATGATTGGTTGTCATTGTCCTCAGCCATGGCTGTGCCGGTATTCGCTGGATTCATTTTTATTTTGACGCTGGCTGCAAAGGCACTCGCGGTGGGTTCGGCCCGTGTCAGGCTGATATGGCTGGCTTTCAGTACCATTCGCCTGGCTGAGCAGAGCTAGTTCAATGATCAGCGGAAATATCCGGGAAGACAGCCTGCTGAAGCAGCGTGATAAAGCTGCCGTCAGAGCCAGACACGCAGTGTTGGTGTTTAATCTGATGGTGGGTTGTGGTGCACTGATGATTGCTCTGGCAATAGCTTATTTCGTATACATCAATATTCCACTAAGTCTCCGGTAAACAAAAACACAACCTGTCACATTACGTAGTTGTCACATCAATGGATGTCTTATAGGCATTTGAAAGACCTGCCGATCTGTAACATTATGTCTGGCATTTCAGCCTTCAGCCAATACCCCAATGAGGCATTGAACAGCTGAACAGGCTGGTGATTGAAACTGGTGCCGGTTGTATTCGGCAAAGCGAGTTAAACAAAGATGATGATGAGAAGTTGGGCCTGCGTGGCATTGTTGCTGTTGAGTTCGGGTGTTATGGCGGACACAGCCGATACGATTAAATTTGATGCTGATGCTTTTGTCACACTGGCTCTGGACTGCGTACACAAGCAATACCCTAATAAAATTGCGCATGTTTTAAACGACGATGCCGATGCGCAAACACCTCAGGAACTCTATCCGGCTTTCTACGGCTGCTATGACTGGCATTCGGCAGTGCATGGTCACTGGCAGCTGGCCAGGTACTTACGCCTGAATCCTGATGGGCTACATGCCCAGGCTGCTTTGGTAGCTTTGCAAAGGTCCATCACCAGTAAAAATATTGCCGCTGAGGTGGCCTACTTTCAGGCCGAGGGCCGCAGTGGTTTCGAACGTCCTTATGGCCTTGCCTGGCTGTTGCAGCTGCATGCGGAACTGGTTGAAATGGATAGTCCTCTGGCAGCGGTGCTGAACCCGCTGGTCGACCAAATTACCGAACAGCTCACTGACTGGCTGCCCAAATTGAATTATCCCATCAGAATAGGTGAGCATTTTCAGACCGCCTTTGCATTTGGCCTGATGCTGGACTGGGCCCGCACAACAGGTCGGCAGGAATTTGAACAATTGCTGGTTGAGCGCAGCCGGGCACTCTACGGCAGCGACCGCAACTGCCCGTTGAACTACGAACCATCGGGGCACGATTTCCTTTCGCCATGTCTGGGTGAGGCGGATCTGATGCGCAGGGTTTTAACGGCGAATGAATATTCCCGGTGGCTGGATGCGTTTTTACCTGGAATCAATACTGACAACTGGTTGCCGACAGCACGGGTTTCCGACCGTACCGACGGCAAACTGGCACATTTGGACGGGCTGAATCTGTCACGTGCCTGGATGCTGCAGGGTATGGCGTCAGTTCTGCCGGAAACAGATCCCCGGCATACCCGCCTGCTTGCAGCTGCATCTGCACATCAACAGTCCGGGCTGGAAGGTATCAGCAGCGGACACTATGCAGGTCAGCACTGGCTTGGCAGTTTTGCAATGTATCTGGAGACACAGCGCGGCATACGCTGAATACCGGTACATCCGCCTTAATATTGATGTCCGAAATCGGCCGGTTTTAAACCGGCCAACGACGTAAGCTGACATTATTCTTTAATGGCTGAACCGGGGAATGAAGAATGTCAGAGCAGTTTCAGGTAAAGGCGTTGCCGGCTGGTCAGTTTGCAGCATTGTGGGAGCTGTCGGCATCGGAATTGCAGCAGCGATCGGCGCAGTTGATAGCGGTTGACAGTGAAGTGGGCTATCCATGCCGGATCAGCCTGCAGGATGCGCCCGTCGGTGAACAGCTGATTGCCATGCCTTACGTTCATCACCCGGTGAAGTCCTTCTTTCGTGCTTCCGGTCCGATTTACATCCGCCGGCAGGTGCCGGAAAGCAAGCCCGCGCCGGGGGAAATACCTTCATTTTTAGCTTCCCGCCTGATTTCCATTCGGGCCTATGATAGTGCTGCCATGTTACACACGGCAGACGTGGTATCAGGTGATCAGCTGGATACCGTCATTCCAAAATTGCTGTCTGTCAATCAGATCAGTTATCTGCATTTGCACAATGCCCGCCCCGGTTGTTATCTGTGTGAAGTTACCCGTTTGCCAGACTGCACAGATAATACTTGAATTCAGCGCGGAAAATCTGCAGTCTAGCCTGCCAGAGCAACAAAGATAAGAGCAGGAAACATGTCTGATTTACCCGGTGTGAGCGGGATGTCGCTGTACATCCCGCCATTACGCGTATGTTTGCAGGATTGGTGTGACTGGTACGGACAGCCCTGGGAAAAAGTCAACAAAGTAGTTGGCAGTGGATTTCGAATGCTGCACCCCAGTCAGGATGCCTATACGCTGGCCGCCAATGCAGTTTTGCGTTTGATCAAGGCATATGAAGTTGATCCGCAGCAGGTTGGTATGCTGGTGTTGGCCACCGAGTCCAGTCAGGACAATGCCATCGGTGCGGTGATTGTACGTGGTCTGGTCGATCAGGCTCTGGATGCGGCCGGTATGTCCAGGCTGGCGCGTGGTATAGAGGTGCCGGAAATCAAGCAGGCCTGCATCGCCGGTATATACGGTATCCAGAATGCAATCCGCTATCTGGCTACTGACGGGCGGGATAAAGTGGCCATTGTTGTGGCTGCCGATGTGGCAGAGTATCCGCGCGGCAGCAGTGGAGAACAAACTCAGGGGGCCGGTGCGGTAGCTGCATTGATTGAACCGGATGCGAAAATGTTTCGCCTGGATTTATTCGGCCGGGGCGATGCTTCCGCATACCGCGGTCCGGATTTCAGAAAACCGCTGCATCGGCATCACCTGGACGCTTATCAGACCAGTGCTCAGCGGTACCATGATTTTCCGGTATTCAGTGGAAGGTACTCCACTTATGCATATATTGATGCCACTCTGAATGCTTTTAAACGGCACGCAGCGAAAAGTGATAAGGCGCCTTTGGAGCTGCTGGATGAATATCATGCGGTATTTTTTCACCGGCCATACCGGTATATGCCCATTCAGGGGTTATCGTATTTGTATCTGTACGGATTGTTGAGCGGCTCTGAGACTGAAGTGCTGGGCAGCGTCTGCGACAGTGCTGAAGTCGATATTGCAGCCTTGCGGGCTGAAGTTTCCGCTGAACCCGACCTGCTGGCCTACCTGCAGGCTCATGGCGCTGACTCACCTCCATATCCGCTGATGGACAAGGCCGCAGCAATGCTGCGCAGACATCAGGCATTTAAGAATTTTGTCAAGCAAAAAACCCGGCTGGGCGCGGAAACGACTGCAGAGTTCGGCAATTTATATTCAGCAGCACTGTCAGCATGGCTGGCGGCCGGTTTTGATGATGCAGTTAGGCATGATGAAGAACTGACTGGAAAAGCTCTGCTGGCAATTGGATACGGCAGCGGCGATGCTGCGCTGGCCATAGGCATTCAACCAGTGCCCGGGTGGCAGGCTGCGGCAGCCAAAATTGATTGTGCCGGAGCATTATCAGGTGCCGAGAACATCAGCCAGTCGGAATACGAGAGGCTGCATGATCATGGACGTATAGAGGGTGAACACCGTCTGCCGGTGGGATGCACTATTGCCAGTTACGGAGATACTCTGGAAGGAGTGTTTCAGGATATCGGTGTACCTTATTATGCGGCTTCGATGGCTGATGATTGATGACCTTGAGTATTTGATAGCTGCTGTCAGGATTGACGGGTTGCAACAGCATCTGATCAGTACTGATATTTAAGTTTTCCGAGGTCAGCCGGCTTCAGCAATTGTGACAGTTGTCGGCAAATTCCGATGGGGTAATGCCAACACTTTTTTTAAAGCAGCGGCTAAATCCACTTTGATCAAAAAAACCGCACTCCAGAGCTATATCGGCCAGCTTCATTCTGGCTTTTATAAGATCTTTAGCCCGCTGAATCTGTAACTCGGTTCTGTATGCAAGCGGAGATATGCCCAGAAAACGGATAAAGTCCCGGTTCAGTTGTGATGCCGAGCATCCGGATATATCCGCAAGTTCATTGATAGACGGTGGCCTGGTCAAACGGGAGGCCAACTGATTGGTGGCAATTTCCAGTCGTGCATATATACGGTCTGAGTTGCGAAAAGTCGGCATCAGCCGGGCATGATTGACAATATTCGGGCGACCATCGACAGGGTTAGCCCGCAGCATCCGCGTGCCAAAGATCCATCGGGTTGTTTTACGCAAACTTTTGGTCTGATGAAACCGGCTGAGCATGGTCAGCCCGGAACTCAACAGCCTGGAATCCCAGCGTTCATACATTTCAGCAATTTCTGATGAGAAAAATGACCGTGAGGTATATCCGTGCAGATCTTTTGGATATTGTGCGCCGCATAACCTCGCAAACGTGTAATTCGCGCTTTCAAACTGCAGCTCTGCATTCTTGATAAAAAAGATTGCATCCGGGGTTTGTTCGAAGATGGCGTAGGGATCTGAGCCGCGCCCGAAATCGGGATTTGGGGGTTGCGATCCGGACATTTTGCTCTCCTGTCAGCCTTTGTGAGTGCAATGGTTCTCAACAGGCATGTACGTGCGCATATCTGCCAAGACTATAGAAACAAGCCGGTTTACAGTCAATTGTTGGGATAGCCGGATGCGGCAAATACAAGATATATCAACAATTAAACAGGAGCTAGAGTGGCAATGAGAATTTTAACTGGCTTGACAGCATGTCTGTGTGTTTTGATTTCGGCATATATTCCGACCGTTCACGCACAGCGGGCACAGTTTTTGCACGACAGCCTTAAACAGTTTGTGTTTGCTGATGAGCCGGTCATTGTTATACGCAATGTTCGCGTGATTACCGGTGATGGTTCATCGACCAGGGAAAACCAGAGCATATTGATACGTAAAGGTCGAATTCTGCAGATTGGCGCCAACCCGCTGGTGCCGGACGACGCCAGAATTGTCGATGGCAGCGATTTAACTGCGCTGCCAGGCCTGGTGATGATGCATGAGCATTTGTTTTATGCATCCAGCAAGGGGCAGATCGGGAACTATGGCGATCTCCAGCCTGTGGCTTTCCCGAGACTGTATCTGGCACATGGCGTTACCACCATGCGCACCGCCGGCAGCCTGGAGCCGATTAATGAATTGCAGATCAAGCGCGGAATCATTGAAGGACGTTTTATCGGGCCGGAGATGGACATTACAGCACCTTATCTCGAAGGGCCGGGATCATTCCTGTATCAGGCCGAACCTATAGAATCTCCTGATGAAGCGCAACGTATCGTCGAATTCTGGGTACAACAGGGGGCGACATCTTTTAAGGCTTATAACTTTATCAGTCGTGAGAATCTGGGCGCAGCCATCGAACAGGCGCATGCACATGATTTCAAAGTTACCGGGCATTTATGTTCGGTTACTTTTGCTGAAGCAATTGATCTGGGTATCGATAATATTGAGCATGGAATCAATTCAGCAACGGATTTTATGGTTGGGAAGAAGGCCGATGTATGCAAGCTGTACAATGCTGCCGCTTATACCGCCGGCCTGGATGTGAACTCCGCCCGCATCCGAGCGTTGATCAAAAAGCTGGTTGATGCCAATGTTGCGATTACCTCCACACTGGCGGTATTTGCAGATTACGGAACCCGCCGCACCCGCCCCACTGATGATGCACTCAGTGTATTAAGCGAAGAAGCGCGCCAACGCTATTTGCAAACCAAAAAAGGTATGCCTGCAGCAATGGCTGCAATGGCGGATGATGCACTCAAGGTGGAAATGGCTTTTCAACGGGCATTTGTACAAGCAGGTGGGCTGCTGCTTGCCGGTACCGATCCCACTGGTCTTGGCGGCACCATAGCCGGATTCGGCACCTTGTGGCAGATGGAACTGTTGGTAGAGGCCGGTTTTACCCCGCTCGAGGCGATCAGAATTGCTACCCGGAATGGTGCTGAATACCTGGAAAAGCTTGCGGATATCGGCACGCTGGCGCCCGGAAAGCAGGCTGACATCATGCTGGTTCGCGGCCGTCCGGATGATGACATCAATTACTTGAGGAATGTTGAAGTTGTGTTCAAAAACGGAATTGGCTATAAGTCGCGAGAGCTTATAGATTCAGTTAAAGGCATGGTGGGCAAATAGCGCCTCAGCCAAAGTTTGATTTACAGAATCTCGAGCAGGGAGTTATGATCCAGATATCAGGGTGCGGCTAAAAGGAGGGCTGAGTAATTCCTAATACGCCATGGAGGCAATTGTCCGAATAGATACGGACCCGCATCAGATGCTGATACACAGCATGCAATTATTTGCCTTGTTACAGGGCGTTATCAGGTGACACCTCTGGAATAGTCAGCACTGCGATGACGGTGCTGGCCGGTTGCCAGCTAACTTGGACGTATAGCCGCATGGCTTACGGAGGTGCACATATGACAGCGCGAGATAATAAATCTGATGTTCAGCAGCTTACCGGAATTCTTGATCAATTCAGCACGGCAACGCTGATTGAAGCAGCCGGGAATTGCGGCCTCAGTCTGGTTTCCAGTCTGACACCAAGGGGTGTTACTGAAGGCGGAATTAAGCAAACCTGTGGAGGCGATGAAGAGCGTTACTGGCAGGCTATCGGTAACCCGGTGAACGGCACCATATCAGTGACCAACACAGGTGATTGCGAGATGACAATGCGGGTTGAATACTCTGATCTCGAAGCGACTGAAACCATCAGAAACGGCCAGACCAAAGCAATCACCAATGCATTCCTGAGATCACTGCATATCAAGTGCAGTGCGGAACCCGATGAAGGAGAATGCAAAGGCACCTGGCGGTTAAGCAACTGACAAACGTACAGCGTTTGGCCACCGCGAAATAATCCGGTGTTGTTTGCTGAATAATCAGCAGTCAATCCCATTACTGAATTGCCTATCCGCCGCAATTCAATGGGCAGTTGCCCCAGGCATCAGTTTTTTGATGAAACTTGCTGATACCATTAGCGCTGGTTTTGTCTGGCAGGTTGGATGATGGCTCGAATTTGGCTACTGGTTTTTTTGTTTTGTGCGGTGACTGCATGTCAGCGGCAGGATCAACAAAATGCTGATTCTGACGAAACTAAGCTGAAGGCTACTCAGCCGGATATTGCTGCTGCACCGGCGGGCCAGCTGACTGACACTGCATATCCACTGGCTTATGAACTTCAGCTGCGAATCGACCCGCGTGAGAGCAGTTTTGGCGGTCAGGTAAAGATCGATATCGAGCTGGCTGAGCCAGCCGACGGCATTTGGATTCATGGGCAGTATTTACGTGTCAGCGCAGTCAATCTTTATACAGCTGACGGTAATGAAAGTGAGGCCAGCTATCAGGAAGTGTTGCCTTCCGGTGTAGCCTGGGTGGGTTTTGGTCGTGAACAACCGGCTGGCCGGATCAGTCTGCAATTCGAATACCAGGCGGATTTTGATCAAAACCTTGCCGGGTTGTTTAATGTGAGCGAGCAGGGCCATAACTACGCGCTGGCAAAATCGGAATCGATCCAGGCGCGCAAGTATCTGCCTGGCTTTGACCAGCCGGGTTTCAAAGCGCCATTCACTGTCGCATTGACCATACCCAAGGGTTATTCGGCAATTGGGAATGCGCCTGAAGTATCCCGCACATCGGTTGATGATGGTTTTGATCTGGTCCAGTTTGCCACAACGCCGCCGATGTCGACCTACTTGCTGTCCCTGGCCGTTGGTCCCTTTGATATTGTCGTGCGCCCCGACATTCCAGCCAATGAGTATCGTGATTTTTCGATCCCCTTGCGTGGTATCGCAAGAAGCGGCAGGGGTGACGAGTTGGATTATGTATTGGACATTACTCCACGCTACATTGAAATTTTTGAGCAGGAGCTTGGATTACCTTATCCGTTCCGCAAGCTTGATATCGTTGCCGCGCCTGCCTGGCCAAGCGGAGCCACAGAATTATCCGGCGCCATTACCTACAGGGAGCAGCGTCTGTTCCTGGGCGATAATGCCGCGCCAAAAGCCAGATTGGATCTGCTGAGCATTCATGCGCATGAAATAGCGCACATGTGGTTCGGTAATCAGGTTACCCCGCCGTGGTGGGATGACTTGTGGCTGAAGGAAGGCTTTGCCACCTGGGCTACACCGATGGTGTTGTCATTGTTTGAGCCTGATGGCGGTCACGACTTGAATGGGCTGGAGCGGAATTTCGGTGTCATGCGAACTGACTCTCTGGCCTCGGCCCGGGCAATCCGGGAGCCGATTTATCTCAATGAGCATATCCGCAATGCCTATGATGGTATTACCTATTCGAAAAGCCAGGCAGTGATCCACATGCTGGATAGTTATTTTGGCGCAGAAAAGTTTCGCCGGGCGCTGGGGGGCTATCTGCAGACCTATGCTGACGGTAAAGCGGATTCGCAACAGTTTTATCAAACCATTGGTGAGCAGACAGGAACACCTGAGTTGACCGACGTATTCAAGGACTTCGTCGAACAGCAGGGTGTTCCGCTGCTGGATGTCCAGCTGGATTGCGATGCGGCAGCTGGCGTGGAATTGACCTTGGGGCAATCACGTTACCGTCCGCTTGGCTCATCAATAGTTACCGATGAATTCAGTTGGAGCACACCTGCCTGTGTGAGGTACCCGTCCGGCAGTTCGACCCAGGTGCAATGCGGTATTGTGACCAGAGAAAACCCCGACCTGCAGCTGACCGGGGATCAGTGTCCTGAATGGGTGATGCCCAATGCCAACGGCAGCGGTTATTACCGGTGGCAGCTGTCGACGCAGATGTGGCAAAACCTGCTGGACAACTTTGAGCGGTTGTCACCGGCAGAACAACTGGCTTTGGTTGACAGTGGGGTGGCCGGTTTCGAAGCAGGTCATCTGGATACCGCATTGCTATTGCAGGTGGTTGGGTTATCTGCACAGGCTCCTGTGCACCAGGTGGTGCAGGCGCCATTGAATGCATTAAGCCGATATATTGATACGGTTTTGCCGGCTGCAGCGGCGGATGATCTTCGTGAACAGCTGACACCGGTGTATCTGGCGGTGCTGGAGCGCATAGGTGAGCCAAGTGAGGAGTCTCTGATATTGCTGAGAAACCGACTGCTGGACTTCCTGGCGATTACCCTGCAATACCCGCCGGCCAGAGGGTTACTGGCTGAACAGGCGATGCGTTTTACAGGCTTCAATCAGCCACGTGATCCCGGTGCGCTGGCCTCGGATTTATATCAAGCCGCGTTAACGGTGGCGGTCCAGGATATCGGTGCCGATTTTTTCCGCTTCCTGATCAACGGAAGCGTAGATGCTATCGACGATCCACGTTTTTCCGGTCTATTGCCGATTGCGCTGGGCCGGTTTAATGATGCCGAACTGTTGCCGGAGGCCAGGGCGTATTCACTCAGTGATGACACCGGCCCCCGTGAAAGCTACGACATGATCAGCAGTATGCTGAAAAACCAGGCACTGCGTGCCGAGCACTGGCAGTGGTATCAGGCTGAACTGCCGGTAATTCTGGATAAAATTCCCAGCCAGTGGCGTCGGCGTACGCCACGGGTGGCGGATATATTTTGCAGTGAAGATAGAATTGCAGAGCTGCAATCATTGTTCTCACAGTATGGTGACCAGGCACCCGGTCATGAACTGGCTCTGCAGCAGACAGGAGAATCTATTGCTTTATGCGCAGCGCTCAGAGCCGCTCATTAAGCCTGATTCAGGATGTTCAGTTTTTTCAGTTTCGCCAGAGCTGCAGCATCCATGCTCTGGCGGACTTCCTCGATCTGCGCAGCATTTAAGTAAGATTTCCTGATATCGTCCAGTTCGCCTGCCCGGCGCCGCAGGCCGCTGATCCGCTTATGTACATTCGGCGGCATGTCGATATTCAATGCTGCAAAAATGGTGTCCAGTGGATGTTCAGAACTGAACACATCCAGGTAGCCGACCGGTAATACACGATAGCCCGACTCAATGGCTTTCAGTGTCAATCGCAGCGAACGATTCCAGTCACTGATGGCGGCCTGATAATTTCTGTGTGATGGCCAGTTTCGCCCTGCCTCGCAACGTGCCTGGTAGGAGGAGGCAACGTCAATCAGATCCCGGTAAATAAAAAATACCGTGCACTCAGGGAAAGCGGCAAACAGCTGATCGTAGGCCAGATACAAATCCGGGCATTTGTCACCTGTGTAAATGCAATCGCTGTATTTTTCTTCGATTTGGGTATCAAAGCGGTGGAAGGATTCAAAATCGTCGTAAAAAGTATCTCCCGGCTGTACGTTCAGGAATCGCTGCTTATCAAAATGCGCTGGGGAGAGGGCAAAGTTATCCGGGCGTGCCAGGCGTCCGTAGCGTTCCATGCCCAGCACAATTCGGCGGTGGGCAGTAAATAAATGGGTAAAGGCAGTAGTGCCTGAACGGGCACAGCCACAGATAAACAAAAACCGCTTACCGCTGGACATCATCAAAACTGTATTTTCATAAGCACTGGCAGATTATACCGGGGGTAGACGTTGGGCCAAGCAACCTTTGTGTGGAATATTCACTCTTTGACCACTGCCTGCTTTAGCCGTTATGGTTGGCGGCCGATGGATGCAGTAGTGGAGACTTTGTGATGATTCTGAAACCGGCAGGCAAAAACACTTTATTAAAATACTGGCTGGTGCTGGTGATAATAATCATGTCTTACAGCGTCAGCAGTATTGCTCAATCTGGTGATGCCGACTGGGATCAGGGCAGCATGATTGACAGCGGCCTGTCGGTGTTACCGATAAGAGATCGGATCGAGCCGGAAAACAATATGCTGAGGCATCGTCTGGAGACGCTGCTGCCACGCCTGATGCAGGAAACCGGGATAGATATGTGGCTGGTGCTGGCGCGTGAATATGCTGAAGATCCCGTATATTTCAGTCTGGTTCCGCAGCCATCATTTGCGGCCAGGCGCACCACCATGCTGATTTTTCACCGACAGGGTGACGGCAGTGTTGACCGTCTGACAGTCAATCGTTACCCACTGGGTGATCCCTATGAGTCAGCCTGGTCTGGTGGTGAGCTGGATGCTCAGTGGCAGGCACTGGGTGAGTTGATTGCTGAGCGTGACCCTGACCGCATTGGAATTAATGTATCCCGTCACTGGCCGGTAGCCGATGGTCTGACCAGAGGCTTGCATCAGCGGTTGCTGGAAGTTTTGCCCGATGGATTTGAGCAGCGGCTGTCGTCGGCAGAAGCGCTGGTTATTCGCTGGGTGGAAACCCGCACTGAGCCGGAGCTTGCAGTGTACCCGCACGTGGTATCGCTGGCCCGGATGGTTATCGGGGAGGCTTTTTCCAACCGTGTGATTACTGCCGGTGTAACCACCACCGATGATGTGGCCTGGTACATCCGCCAGCGGTTTGAGGAGTTGGATCTGCCGGTCTGGTTTATGCCGTATGTCAACCTGCAGCGTCAGGGGCTGGACTGCAGTGCCGACAATCCTTTCTGTGGCACTTCCGGGGTGATCCAGCCCGGCGATGTGCTGCATACCGATGTAGGAATCTGCTACCTCAAGCTGTGTACTGATACGCAGGAAATGGGTTATGTGCTGAAGCTGGGAGAGCATCAGGTGCCGGCCGGCTTGCGTCGGGCACTGGCAACAGGCAACCGCTGGCAGGACCATTTGACCAATGCTTATGTGGCCGGGCGCAGCGGCAATCAGATACTGGCTGAAACCCAGCGGCTGGCACAGGCGGAAGGCATTGTATCCAGCACCTACACCCACCCATTGGGTTTTTTCGGGCATGCTCCCGGGCCGACTATCGGCATGTGGGACAACCAGGGCGAAACCGCTATTCGTGGAGACTGGCAGCTTTATCCCAACACTGTCTACGCGATCGAAGGCAATATCAAGGATGCAGTGCCTGAATGGGATAATCAACTGGTGCAGATAAAGCTGGAACAGGATGCCGTATTTGATGGTGAGCTGGTGTACTATCTGGCCGGCCGACAGACGCAGTGGCATGTTGTGAATTAGCAATGTAGATGCAGGCAATTGCCATCAGTACGTTATTTGCAGATTTCAAAAAACCCCATATCCATATGGAAGTGGTCGTGATGCAGGCTGTTGTAGTCGGGACCGAGTACGGTAGAAAAGTATTCGCAGGCGCTGTCTTTTAATGCATGCAGAAAGCGTGACTTGTCAGAGTCTGACTGCCAGTCGTGTTGAATGCTGATATCTGTACCGTCAGTCAGCACGAATCCTGCAATATCAATGGCATTGGCAGTTGCATGCTGTGACCGTCGGCCATTGCCGACATTATTGATGTTGCGGCAGGCATAGGTGCCGAAATGCCTGACCTGTTTAACCTTTTGTCCAAATATTTTCTGTGCCAGTGGTTGCAGTTCATGCCGTTCCCAGATGGCCAGCGCAACCATGGCCGGGCAGGACAAAGTGATCTCGCCCGTATAGGCAACGGTTGATTGCTGTAGCTTGACGGCATTATAAAAACCACAGTTTTTTCCGGTGTTCCGATCGGCCAGCGGCTGATACTGTAAATCGCTGTTATACAGGGCTTTCATACACAGCCTCGGGCTGTTGTTGACTCTTCTTAACTGAAAAGATGTGGCCAAACCGGGTGGGGAATCAATGGACAGAAGGGCAAACGGGTCATGCTGATCCGGTAGTTGATACCGAACCAGATAAAAACCTGCTGCTATCAGCAGCAGCAGAACTGAGAGGGTAACTCGTCTATACATCAGTGGCGGATGATCAAATCAATACAGTACCATGTCGAAACTGAGACCGGCCATTGGCCGGATGAATTCAATTCAGGGAGATAAATTGAGCAAACCGCTGATTGTTCACTGTTGTTATCACAAATGCCTGACGGTTTATTTTTACCGGGTCATGCAAAAAGTGGCCACGGCTTTTGGTATGCACTGCCAGTATTTCAACTGGCGGGAAAAGTTGGATCCGAAAACAGATATGCTGCTTATTCCGCATAGCCAGATAGATTTCGGTCTGTTATCGAATTATGTCGGCACCCATATCGTTCGCGACCCGCGTGATTTACTGATCTCCGCTTATTTTTACCACTTGCGCACTGATGAGGAATGGTGCGCCAGACCCAATCCGGCCCATACCAGCCGTCCGCCGGACGTTTCCTATCAGCAGCATCTGAAAAGTCTGGATCAGGAGCAGGGGCTGTTGTATGAGTTGAATCATGTGGCAGGGAAAATGGCCGAGCTGATGGGGCAGTGGGATTATGACAATAGAAAAATTCTCGAATTGCGCTATGAAGACGTTATTGGCAATGAACGAGATACCTTTGCCAAGGTATTCAGCTGGTATGGATTTTCCGGTGACAGGCTGCAGATAGCAATAGAGATCGGTGAAAGCCTTGCTTTAAGCAACGTGAGTAAACAGGATAAAAACTTTAAACATGCCCGTCAGGGCAGCCGGGTCGGGCAATGGCAGGATTTCTTTACACCGGCCATCAAAGCATCATTCAAACGCCGATTTGGCGATTTGTTAATCAGGCTGGGCTATGCACAGGATGATCGCTGGTAATGTGGTTGCCTGCCGGTTGAGCAGCTAATTCGGGTCAATCACCAGTACGCCTATTTCCAGCTGCGCACCGGTGCTTTCCGAGACCAGTGAAAGTGGTATTTCTGTGGGGCTCTGAAATAACTCCGGTGGAATGCCGCTGGTAATAACGCCATCGGAGGCGTAGGTTTTGAACTGCCGGTTGCCAGCCATTAAACGGGTATCGTCAGGCGCACAGTCAATATCAATCCAAATACCCATGTTGCCGTTTTTCTGCTTTTGTCTGGCCACTCCGGCCGTGGTCCGCTTAGGCCCCCAGTTTTTGACTTTGCAGAAAGCTGGATTTTGCGGTGTCTCTTGAGCCACCGGTTGTTGACCGGGTGCGGCTTCTGTCACCACAAAGGTGGCAATGGTCTGCCAGGTATTCTGCATGTCATCGTGCAGGGTGATCTGATATTCACCGGGTTGACTGAAAATCTGGTCCTGCAGTTTAAGCTGCCCCTGAAAACTGGCGACCAGTACCCGGTTTTCACGGTAACTGGTCCGCAGACGGTGTCCGTTGATGGCAATCTGCGCCCAGCGGGGCGCATCATCAGCATCAAACCATAATGCCGAAAAGCCTTCGCCGAAACTGTTCGGCATGCTGCCGGCCGAGGTAGTGCGCGGCCCCCAGTTGATAATTTCCACGATCTGACGTTCAACCGGTTGCTGAGTAACCGCCGAGCTGGAAACACCGATGGTTTGATAGCGAATGGCAGCTGCCAGTGCTTCGGTTTTGGATAACTGCCAGCCCTGCACCTCAAGCAAATCTACCTGAGCGAAATCCTGTTTGATCCGGTTGTGCAGCTGCTGGCTGAACAGTTCTTTATCAACAGGTTCTGCAGCAGGCAGCTGTAACCGGCTGCGCAGCGTGTTCACCAGCTCTGCAACCGGGAGGTTGTACTGCGGATAATCATTGATGACCCATTGGCCGACTGCGCCTGCGCCGTTCAATGACGCCAGTACCTGATCGGCACCGGCACCCAGCCCGGTCGGTGTCATTTCCGGTTGTACCTGCCGACCCCATTGCCACCAGCCGCCTGCCAGCAATGCAGTGGCTGCGATAGCGCCGGAACCGTAGCGGATAAATTGTCTGCGGTTTTGAATGCTCATGATTATCCAGTATCAGTCAGGTGTTCTGCCAGGCGGTGTGCCAGCGCCACAATGGTCATGGTTGGATTGGAATAACCGAAGCTGGGAAATACTGCCGAGCCGGCAACATATAGATTGCCGGTTCCGAAGACTTTCAGATTACGGTCCACCACACCCTCACCAGGGTGTTCAGCCATGCGTGCGGTGCCCATATGATGCGCTGTGCCGTTGGCGGAACGCTGTCTTAACGTGATGTCCAATGGTTTCACCTGACCGCGGCCTAAGCCCATGCGCGCTATTTCATGGGTGAACCGGGTGAACACGTTTTGGGCTGACTGGTAGTCGCGTGGATCAATTTCCCAGAACAGTTTTATTTTAGGAAGTCCCAGGGCGTCGGTTTGTCCGCTGAGCTCAACCCTGCTGTTTTCATTGGTGCGCGGTTCCAGGATCATCTGTACCGAATAAGTCCAGGTATCTTCACCACTGAAACCCAGCGCCTGATGGCTGGTATACCCTGAAGGCAGTTTGTCGGCTGCCGGGGTAATATCCAGCAACATACAGGTGTTCTGCCAGGCCTGTTCGGACAATGCTTCAGGCGTTGGTGTAATGATCGGCATCACCGGCCCCTGACTCCCGGCAGTCCGCTGGTAGATGCGGTCTGCCTGTAACTGCAGTATGCCAGGGCGCAGGCCGAAATGATCGGCGAAACCATGTGCCAGTTTTGCCGAGGAAATGCCGCTGGCAGCCCAGCCCCTCTGACGCATCAGCAGAAGATGCCGGGCGCATTCCAGGCCGCCCATAGCAATCACAACCCGGCCGGCCTGGATGTCCAGCTGATGGCCATGCAATCCACCTACGCGTACGCTGCTCAGCCGGTTGGCTGAATAGGAATAATCGATGGCTGCTGCATTCAGCAGACATTCTATGCTGCTGCTTTGCTCAATGGCATCCCGGTAGCGGGTGCCGAATCGGGTGGGTGGGCTGAAATGAAACAGGCGGTTCTGAAACCAGTCGCTGGAGGAAAAATCGATCAGTTTGTCGCGTAATTCCGTCTCCAGCCGGTCGGGGTCGTAATTATCGTCAGGAATTTCCAGCCAGCGATGCGCTGCTGCGTAGTGCCCGGCCAGTTCCGGCTTATTGATAGGCCATCCGGTTGAGCCTGCCTGCGGGCGCGCGGCAAAATCAACGGCATCCAATGGCCGGCACCAGCCGCCCCAATGGCCCGAGGTTCCGCCGAAATAGCGCAGCCGTGTGGTGGTGAGGGAATATCTGGAACTGCCGGCGGATTCACCGGAATACAGTGCAAGCTCGTCAGCTGACGGTGGTTCCAGGCCACCGGCTTCAGCAATGATGATGCGTAAACCGGGTGCTTTGGCCGCTGCTTCCAGTGCCACGGTTATGCCTGCCGGACCGGCACCCAGAATCAGCAGGTCACATTGTCGGTTGGCGTTATTACGGCCATCGGCCAGGTTGGTAAACATAGCTGCCAGCTTGCAAGTCTGGCAGAACTCTAACACAAACCGTGATCAATTCCGCAGATTGTATCTGCAGTTCATTTCAATTCGAATCAGTGCCTGTCAGCTCACCAGAGTTGATGGCTGACAGGCTGATTGATATGCAGTGTGTTCGTCCGGTTATTGTTCCAGGGTTTTGGTTTTCCAGTTGGCTTCTGATTTGTTCAGGTAACCCGGAATATCCTGGCGCCAGGTTTGCAATACCGGAACGGAATAATTCAGATAGAGCTTGCCCTGGTGAATCTCCCAGGCCTGTGGATCGGTAGGCACAAGATAGTCTTTGGATAGACCAAAGGCACAGTATCCACCATACTGTGGGGCGTATTTTTCCGGATCACCGGCAAACAGGTCACGGTTGGCGGTATTGGCAAAGTGCCAGGTTGCGCCCATATAGTCGTATGTGATGTCAGGCTGGCCTTTGACCGGCTGCGCCTGATTGAAATAGGAGACCGGATCATAGCCCCGGATAGCGCCATCGGCGTTACTGAATATTGCGGGTTCGGCCCAGACTGAAGCAGCCAGCATCAACAGGCTGGTCATTAATAAATGTCGCATCGGCAATCCTTGGTTTGTTTTTATCTGTATGAATCGCAAATGACCGTGATTCATCAAAAAATCACACAATCACATCGCAAAATCGATATGCCGACAATACCATAGCAAACAACTTGAATTGGCAGGATTGCGTTGCCTTAAAGCTGGACAGGTCATAAACAGGTTTTGCGGGTAAGCAGCAGCCGGGCCGGACAGACTACCAGCAACCGTTATAATGCCTGATTGATTATGAATAAGCCTGAATTACATATCGTTATCCTGGCGGCCGGTCGCGGTAAGCGGATGCGCTCGCAATTGCCCAAGGTGCTGCAACCGGTGGGCGGGCAGCCTATGCTTACGCATGTGCTGGAAGCAGCGCAACAGTTGCCTTATGACCAGATTCACGTGGTTTACGGGCATGGTGGTGAACAGATACGCAAAGTATTTGCTGATTCTCCGGTGAACTGGGTGGAACAGTCCGAGCAGTTGGGAACAGGACATGCTGTGGCTCAGGCGATGCCGTTGATTCCGGACAATGCGGATGTGCTGGTATTGATGGGTGACCAGCCATTGATTACCACCCAAACCCTGCAAATATTGATGATAGCCGGCGGTGATCTGGCGCTGCTGACCATGAAACTGGATGATCCCAGTGGCTATGGCCGGATCGTACGCAATGTGGCCGGCGATTTCACAGCCATTGTGGAACATGCCGATGCCACATCACTTCAGTTGGAGATCAATGAAGTCAACAGTGGCGTCTACCGCTTTCCAGCCGGCCGGTTGAAACAGTGGCTTAGCAGGCTGGACAGTAGTAATGCTGCTGGGGAAAACTATTTGACGGATGTGCTGGCAATGGCTGTGGCCGAACAGTTGTGGACCAAAACCCGTGAAGTGGACGATCCAAATGAACTGCTAGGCGCCAACGACAAGCGTCAACTGGCGCGCCTGGAGCGGATTTATCAGCAGCGTCAATCAGATCAACTGATGGATGCGGGTGTGACCCTGGCTGATCCTGGCCGGTTAGATGTCCGAGGCCGAGTTCAGACAGGTGAAGATGTTTATCTGGATATCAATACAGTTCTGATTGGAAAGAACTTTCTGGCTGATGGCGTCAGTATTGGGCCGGGCTGTGTGCTGGAAGACTGCCGGCTGGCAGCGGGTACACAGGTATTGGCTAATTCGGTGCTGCAGGGCGTGGTGACAGAAGGTGCCTGCAGCATCGGCCCGTTTGCCCGGTTGCGTTCAGGTACGGTTTTGGCTGCCGGTGTCAAAATCGGCAATTTCGTGGAAACCAAGAAAGCCGTGATCGGAGCCAACAGCAAAGCCAGCCATTTAAGTTATCTCGGAGATTCAGTACTGGGCGCCAACGTGAATGTGGGCGCAGGGACTATCACCTGTAATTATGATGGGGTGAATAAATATCAGACAACCATCGGTGATAATGTATTTATCGGTTCGGATTCCCAGCTGGTGGCACCGGTGAGCATTGGCTCCGGTGCCTTTATCGGCGCAGGCTCAACTATTACCCAGAATGCACCTGAAGATAAGCTAACGCTGTCACGCCGCAAACAGGTCACTATCGATCGCTGGCAGCCGCCTAAACGCCGGCAACGGAGCAGCGACTGATGTGCGGGATAGTCGCAGCCAGCTCACGGCGGGATATCAGCCAGATTCTGTTGTCCGGACTGCAAGCGCTTGAATATCGAGGATATGATTCAGCCGGTCTGGCACTGATCAACGACCAGCAGTTATTGCGGCATCGTACCGAAGGTAAGGTTTCGGCACTGGTCGACTTGTGCCGGCAGCAGCCGTTGCACGGCGGTTGTGGAATTGCGCATACCCGCTGGGCGACGCATGGGCCGCCTACTACAGTGAACGCTCATCCACATGTCGTTGCTGATCATCTGGCCATTGTGCATAACGGGATCATCGAAAACTATGCGGAACTGCGCGAGCAGACACAAGGATGTGAATTCGCCTCGCAAACCGATACCGAGGTTGTCGCCTGGCTGATCGCCCAGCGTATGGATCAAGGGATGGGCTTGCTGGAAGCGTTGCAGCAAACCTTGCCCGAGCTGCACGGCGCCTATTCACTGGCATTGGTCTCATCGCGGGAGCCGGACGTGGTTGTTGGTGCACGCCGCGGCAGTCCACTGGTACTGGGTATTGGTTTTGATGAAAACTTTTTGGCCTCGGACAGCTATGCACTGTTGCCGGTTACCAACCGGTTTGTCTATCTTGAAGAAGGCGAGAGTGCCTGTCTGACTGCCGGCAGCTGGCAGGTGTTTGATGTTGCCGGGCAACCGGTAGAGCGAGCTCCGAAGACTTCTTCGCTGAGTTTGGCCAGTACTGACCGCGGTAAATACCGGCATTTCATGCAAAAGGAAATTTTCGAACAGCCTGAAGCAGTTGCGCGTACGCTGGAAGGGCGTTTAAGCAGTACCGGCCTGGTGCCGGGATTATTGGGGCTTGAGACTGGAGAGCTGCTGGCAAAAGTGCAGCAGGTACACATCATCGCCTGCGGCACCAGTTATCATGCAGGCCTTATAGCCCGCTATCAGATTGAGCAGCAGGCCGGCATTCCATGTGCTGCCGAAGTAGCCAGCGAGTACCGCTACAGGCAACCGGTGGTCCCACCCGGCACATTGTTTATTGCGATTTCCCAGTCCGGAGAAACGGCAGACACACTGGCAGCATTGAAACAGGCCCAGCAGGCCGGCTATCTGGCCAGTATTGCAGTGTGCAACGTGCCGGAAAGTTCATTGGTGCGGGCTGCTGATTTTTCACTGATGACACGTGCCGGGCCGGAAATCGGTGTGGCTTCCACCAAGGCGTTCACTACCCAATTGACCGGTTTGCAGTTGATTTTACTGGCCCTGCTGGAAGCGCGTAACGGCAGTACTGAATTGCGTACCGAATTAACCAGGCAGCTGCATGAGCTTCCGCAGCTGATTCAGCAGGCTTTGATGCTGGACAGCCAGATTACTGACCTGGCGGAAAAGTTTACTGAAAAACACCATGCGTTATTTTTAGGGCGGGGTACGCATTATCCGGTAGCGATGGAGGGTGCTCTGAAGCTTAAGGAAATTTCCTACATTCATGCGGAAGCCTATCCAGCCGGTGAGCTGAAGCATGGCCCTTTGGCATTGGTGGATGCTGATATGCCGGTGATAGCGGTTGCTCCCAATGACCAGCTGTTGGGCAAACTGCAGTCCAACCTTGAAGAGGTGCGGGCACGCGGTGGCGATTTGCTGGTAATGGCAGATCATCATATCAGCCAAAGCCTGGCCGGGCAGGCAACGGTTGTGGAGGTTGAAACCGGTGGTAACGGACTGGCGCCGATAGTATTGAGCATTCCGTTACAACTGCTGGCATATCACGTGGCGGTATTAAAAGGCACCGATGTCGATCAACCACGCAATTTGGCGAAATCGGTAACAGTGGAGTAAGCTTTACTTAGAGCGGGACCTGATCGGATAAACCGAGGAATGGTTATGGCAACTCATCACCGCTCTGAATCCGACACTGAAATCAATATCACGCCTATGCTGGATATTGTTTTTATCATGCTAATCTTCTTTATAGTGACGACCTCGTTTGTGCGTGAGCGTGGTCTGGATATCTCCCGTCCGGCGAACACGCCGGAAGTGAAAACAGAGGCCGATCTTCCAATCGTGGTCAGAATCCACAATGACAACAGTCTGTGGCTGGGTGACCGTCAGATTGAAAGAGCGGCGCTGGTAGCCAATCTGATGCGCGAAAACGCTGTCCGGCCCGAGGCGGTGCTTATAGTTGCAGCACATGTGGATGCTCTGACAGATCAGCTGGTGGCCGTTGTAGATGCCGCCAAAGTAGCTGGGATTGAGACAATCAGTGTCGCTGCGCAGCAATAAGTTGAATCATTACGGTATGTTGCTGGTCTGTTGGTGCAGACGTATATAACAGACAAATCTGGCGAAACCGGCCGAAGTTGAGTAAAATCTACAGATATTCAGGGGTTGGCAGGTAAGCCAAGCAACAAGCCGAACAAGGCAATTAACGCGCATAAGGAAGTGCATGATGAGGCATGAGGCCACACTATCCAAACTATCACTGACTGTTAAGCAAAGCAGAACCCTGTTCTGTCGTGCCTGTTTGCGGGGAATCGGGTCATGAGCCGGTTCATCGGGCAGCCGGTGCCACATGGCTGCAGTTTCAGCGAACGATCCTGGCATACAGAAAATTTTTCGGATATCAGTTTCCGCCAGGCAGGATTATCCGTACCTGAAACTATTCAGCGTTCCGTGCCCAAGCGGCGCCAGGAGTTCTTTTACGGTCGGTTGTCCGCGCGTCAGGCCATTCGTCAGCTGAAGGTCGATTTTGACGGTCAGATACCGATGGCTAAAGATCGCCAGCCGGTCTGGCCGGATGGGCTGGTAGGCTCAATTACCCATTGCGCCAACTATGCGGCCGCCATGATTGCCAGCCGCAGTGACTATCACGGGCTGGGCATTGATGCTGAAACAGTGATGCCGGAGCAGCAGGCGTCGCGGTTGGCCGACAGCATAGCAACACCTGCTGAACTGGCCAGGCTGGCAGTGCAGGTACCCGACCTGGCGACACAGGTCAGCCTGCTGTTTTCCGCCAAGGAAAGCATTTACAAGGCACTGTATCCGGTAACGCGGCAGTTTCTGGAGTTTCATGATGTCGAGCTTATTGATGCCGGCAGCCCGGGTGAACTGGTTTTTACAGTTGATACGGGTAGTCCTGGCGGTGCACCTGAGCAGCGTACGATCAACTGCTGTTTCGGGGTGGCCGATGGACTGGTCAGCACCGTGGTTTTACTGCCTGCAAACGGCGGCAATGGCGTACAATAACTGCATCCGGCAGTCTGTCAGCCTTTTGGATTAACGGCTAAAACGCCGGTTTATCAACCAAACGGGCTAAACTGATCTGGCGAAATTGATCCCAGTCGAGTAATCTATGGGTATGCGGGAGCTGATTGCTCAGCCAGAGAACAGGAATAATTTATGAAAAGACGCCGTCACGCGGAAGACGAAGCCGAGATTAACATCACGCCGATGCTCGACATTGTGTTCATTATGTTGATTTTCTTCATTGTGACCACTTCATTTGTAAAAGAACGCGGGCTGGATATTTCCCGGCCGACCAAGACGTCTGAACCGCCGCCGCCTGATCCGGATAATTTGCCGATTGTGGTCAAGATCAATCACACCAGTGTAATCACCATTAATGACCGCGAAGTTGATCTGGCGGCAATGCGCGCCAACCTGGAGCGTGAAAATGCGATCCGCCCGGCTGCGCCGCTGATTATCGCTGCCCATCCTGACTCGGATACTGAGGCACTGGTAACAGTATTGGATGCGGCCAATATTGTCGGAATTACAGCCGTGAGTGTGGCCACCACCCAAGGCTAGCAGATTCTGCACCTGGCAGAATCTGTAATAAGAATAATAATTTTGCTACCGGAGCCGCTGGCGCCGGTGGTTCCTGGCAGCAATGCCGTTAACCACAAGCCCGGAACAGGGCGTTAACCATCGGGGATATTCCAATGTCAGACGAAAATTTCTTTAATAAGCTGCTTAACTTCGACAGCATGATCACACCGACGATCATCAAGATTCTTTACTATCTAATGGTAGTTGCCGTGGTCATCATGGGAATCATGATGCTGTTTCAGGGTGGGCCGTTTACGTTTATGGGCCTGCTGTATATCGTGCTTGGTCCGCTGGCTGCGCGCATCTGGTGTGAGCTGGTCATCGTAATGTTCAAGGTTTATGAAAACCTGAAAGAGATCAACGAACGCGGCAGAATGTAAGCAGTCGACTGTAAATCCGAGAAAAGGCCCGTTTCTACGGGCCTTTTTCTTGTTCGGCATATACATGGATATTCGCTCAAAAGGACAACTGTCTGTCATCTGCCGGTAGTAGAATAAGGCGTTGTGCATTCCGGCGGGATTAATTGCTTCAGTTCAATCTAACTCAAACAGGGACGGTTTATATGCGTTTACCTATCACTTTGATGTCATTGCTGACATTTTTTGTTCTGCCGGTGGCGGGATTGGCGCAGGTGACGGTCCTGGATGAGCCGTTCAATGATCAGGACCAATTCACCGCCACGCCGATACTAGAGTCGGCTGGAGAAACCCGTGACTATTACCGGCTGACAGATGGCAGTGATATCGACCCGGCCTTTTCCGGGTTTAGTGGAAATTTCTTTGCTGCCCAGGACACCAACGATGTCACCGGTGCCGCGACCAATGTGATTGTGCTGGAATGGAACAGCCTTACCATTGCGGGGCTGAATAACCTGCAGCTAAGCATCCTGATTGCAGAAGACGATTCCAGCGATGGCAACGAGGACTGGGATGAAAACAGCTCGGTGATCTTTGAATATCAGATCGACAGTAACGGCTTTCAGGATTTGCTGGCATTTGAGTCCAGTGGCTCCGGGTTCAATAATGAGCCCGCGCAGGATACCAACTTTGACGGTACCGGTAATGGCACTACTGTGACTGAAACACCCACAGTGTTTACCGCTGATATTGACGATACCGGGATGACCCTGGATTTGCGCCTGACCGTCAGCTTTCTGGATGATGGAGACGAAGATGTCGCCATCGATAATGTGATTATCACCGGTGATGGGGAGTTGATGGCGGTTGATCCGGTCGTTAATGAATTTGTTGCTGATCATACCGGTGCAGATAGCAGTGAATTCGTGGAGTTTTTCGGCACACCGGATAATGATTACAGCACTTTTACACTGTTGCAGGTTGAAGGCGACAGCCAGGATGACCCAGGTGCCATCGATAGCCTGATTGTGCTTGGAACCACCGATGCAGATGGTTTTTTTGTAAGTCCTTTTACCAGCGATGTGCTGGAAAACGGCAGTATGACGCTGTTGCTGGTGGAAGGATTCACCGGTATGGCCGGCGATGATCTGGATACCAATGATGATGGTGTGCTGGACAGCATGCCATGGACACGTGTTGTTGACGGTGTTGCAGTCAATGACGGAGGTGCCGCTGATATCAGTTACACCCCGGTCATTCTGTTGCCCGGTTTTGATGGTGCAGGTGCCACGGTAGGTGGTGCCTCACGGATACCGAACGGTGTCGATACCAACGGCATCGCAGACTGGTTGCGTAATGACTTTGACGGTGCAGGCATTCCGGCACTGGACCCGGGTACGCCGGTAATAGGGGAAGCATTCAATACACCAGGTTCCGTGAATGATGATATTGATACCGGTGACATACCGCTGATATGTGACAATGCGGATGCCGGTACATTAATTCATACCATTCAGGGGAATGGCTTTGTTTCTCCTCTGGTCGGAAACGTTGTGGAGATTCAGGGGGAGGTAGTTGGTGATTTTCAGAATGGTCTGACAGGCGAGCTCGACGGCTATTTTGTGCAGGAAGAAGATAATGAGGTAGACGCTGACCCGACCACATCCGAAGGTGTTTTCGTGTTCGCGCCGGATAATGAAATGGATATCGATGTCGGTGACCAGATAAGGGTGCGCGGTACGGTCGAGGAATTCTTTGAATCCACTCAGATCGGCAATGTTTCCAGGATAGAAATCTGTGCATTGGGGCGTGGTGCGACAAACGTGACACCCACCCCGGTCAGCCTGCCTATAACAGGTTTACTGGACCTGGAAAGCCTGGAAGGTATGGCTGTGGTGCTGCCGCAGTCGCTGACTGTCAGCGATATATTTGACCTGGTGCAATTTGGTGAATTCGCTTTATCCAACGGACGCATTATCCAGCCGACCAATCTGGTGCTGCCCGGGGCACCGGCCAACAATCAGCAGGCCATGAATAACCTCAACCGGCTGCTGGTGGACAATGGTGCCAACGGCGCCAACGTAATGCCGTTTGTGGTGGGCCGGGATGATATCAATCCATTGAATGCCGGTAACCCGGTTCGCAATGGCTATCAAGTCACCGGTCTGCAGGGTGTGATGAGCTTCACTTTCAGCAATTACAAAGTACAGCCCACTCAGCCCCTGATATTCAACGAAAATGCCAACCCAAGGCTAACCGCGCCGGATATTGCTGATGGAGCATTGAAGGTAGCTTCATTTAATGTGCTTAATTTCTTTACCAATTTGGATGGAGGCGGATCAATCTGCGGTCCGGCCATGAACCAGGGCTGTCGGGGCGCGGACAGTGCCAGCGAACTGACCCGTCAGACTGACAAACTGGTGGAAGCCATTCTGGGTATGGATGCTCAACTGATTGGGCTGGTAGAGCTGGAAAATGACGCAACCGGTTCGCTGCAGGGCCTGGTTAACGCATTGAATGCGATAGCCGGCACCGGGACCTGGGACTTTATCAATACCGGCACCATCGGTTCGGATGCCATTAAAGTCGGCATGATTTACACACCGGCGTCACTGACGCCGGTTGGGGCTGCTGCAATACTTGATGCCAGCGTAGACCCCCGCTTCAACAGCAACCGCAACCGGCCCGCACCCGCACAGAGCTTTATGGATAACAACGGTGAAGTGTTCACCGTGATTGTTAACCACCTGAAATCCAAGGGCTGCGGTGGCGCATCCGGCCTGGACCAGGACTTGGGTGATGGTCAGGCATGTTTCAATGAAACCCGCAGACTGGCATCGCTGGCGTTGGCCGACTGGATTAATACTGACCCTACTGGCAGTGGCGATCCGGATTTTCTGATTCTGGGTGATTTAAACGCCTATGCCATGGAAGATCCGATTCGCGCATTGACCGATGCCGGGTTGATCAACCTGGGCAGTGAATTTGAAGGGCCGGGCGCTTATTCATTCATGTTTATGGGGCAGGCCGGCACTCTGGACTATGCCATTGCCACCGACAGCCTGGCCGAACAGGTGATGGATGCGACTCACTGGCATATCAATGCCGACGAGATGGTGGCGTTTGACTATAACGAGGAAAACCTGCCCGGCGGCGGTGCGGTAATGAAGCCTGCCAACTTCTATCAGCCGGATGCGTTCAGGGCTTCAGATCATGACGCGGTGGTGGTTTCTCTTAATCTCGGATCCGGTATTGTGGATGTGAACAACCGCTTCACCACGTTAAGGGTAGATCGCACTTTTGTTCTCGCTGATGGGGCCGACGCTGCCCAGATCACCATTCGTTTGGTCAACGCAGTTGGCACCCCTGTCCCCGGTGTGGCGGTTGATCTGTCGGTAACCGGCAATGCTGTACTGGCACAAACAAGCGGAATTACCGGAGCGGATGGACAATTCACGATTGGATTGACCAACACCACCGTCGAATTGGTTACTGTGTCGGGGCGGTTTGATATGGACGGGGATAATATGCCTGAAACTGTGGTAGTTAACGGATTCCCGCGCACGGTCAGTTTTGAAGATGACCAGGATTTTATTTTTGGGGATGGGTATGAATAACCCGATGTTTAATTATAGACATCCATATTGAGTGTTTTAATCTCAGGGATTTTGGGATATGAGTAACAAAAGGTTAAGAAGTGTAGCTCATAGTATCGCGCATCATGGTGTAAGTGGCGTTTGTTATGTACACCCAAATCTTGGTGCTTTTTGTTTGGATAAAGGTATTAGGTCAATTCGAATAAATCTTCTCAAACCAGGCTTTGAGCCAGCGGTAGGTGATGTCCCAAGAAAAGTGAATCTTGCAATAGAAGCTTTTTGTGAAAAATTTCTAGACATTATGGCTTTAGAAAATATCAAACCGGCTGAAGTCGAAGAAGCTTATGCTAGTTTCGAGTTTTTACGCTCAAGATGGCCAATAGGTTGTTATGTGGCTGTCAGGAGTGCCGAGGGGGATATCATTGAATCTGCCGTAGACCAAGTTGGGAATCCTGCTGAAGTGATATTTGTCAAATGATGAACGTTGTAGATATTTTTATTTATGGATTGCTGTCAAGCTGAAAGACGAAAGCGAAACTTGTTGAGCTATTTAACCGGGCTGTTCTGGAAAAAAGCTGTTAGTAGGACTGCACAGCTACTTTTTTTGTCTGCAGTTATTTCAGGATGTGATACTTGTAAGGATTGTATCCCGGGTGAGAATGCAAATACGTCTGAGGAGCTATATATCAATCTGATTGAGGCTGCAATTACAACGGATGTAGAAGATATTCAAGGAGGAGGCTTATCCTGGCAAGGATATAGGATTTGGCTCAGATTCAAAGCATCTCAAGACACGATAGATCGAATAATCAGTCAAGGGTATGAAAAGGAATCTTTTCCTTCGGGTAACAACTTGATATGCGATCCGGGTGAGTTTCATGAAAAATTTACGCCGGATTGGGAGATAGAGCCATGCAATGAGGGTTATGTTCTTAGCGGCTTCGAAAATAGCTGGTCTCATTTTGCAATTCACACGCTGATCATTAGTAATGGATATGTGTATTTTTTTGGCAGCGGCGCATAATAGATTTTGAATATAAAGGATTTATATGAAAAATACTCAAGCTTCAGTATTGATATTTCTTGTCTGCTTTTTATATGGTTTCCAAGTTGTCGCTAAGGATCTGGAAATCATCAATTTATATGATGCTTTCGGTAACCAGCACGCAGAAACTCAACAAGGCCATGGCCTGTCCATTCTGGTCAAATACAATGGGAAAGTTATTTTGTTCGATTCGGGAGGTAATTCGGATATCCTGGAAAAGAATGTTAATGCCCTTAATGTCGATTTAAGTGAAGTTGATTTCGCAGTTGCATCGCATGCGCATCTGGATCATACCGGAGGGTTTCATTACCTGTTGCGCGTAAATCCGGATGTTAAAATATATTATCCACATGATACATTCGGAGCCAGTGCCCCTTCTGCATTTGATATATCCGGTAAAGATAAAAGCGTTGTTGAAAAGCTGCCTCGAATGCAAAGGTATTTCCAGGGAGAATCAACCGCTGTCCGTTTGGAATCAAACGGTGTGCATTATAACTCCGTCATTTATATTAAAGAGCACACCGAAATTATGCAGGGCGTTAACCTGCTGGTAACGACATCAGAAAGTATAGGGTATTTTACCAAGTATCCCGGTGTTGATGAGGATGGGAATGAGACTGAGATAACCAGGTTTATCGGATTGCCTGAGTTGTCATTGTCACTCAGCACCCCTGAGGGCGAGGTGTTGCTGGTGGGTTGTTCGCACAGTGGTGTCGAGGAAATCGTATCAACTGCCAGACAGGAACTGGGTAGAGATGTTTATCTGGTGTCCGGGGGTTACCACCTTATTCCTTATGATCAGATAACCATCGAAGGTATTGCAGACCGGCTTATGGATGACCTGTCAGTGCAGAATGTGGCTCCTGCCCACTGTACCGGACATCTGGGCTTTCATGTGTTGACTGAGAAATTTGGAGAGAATTATAAATTCTTTGGTTTGGGAAGCCGCTTAAAAATATAACCGGCGATGGTCGCAGTGTGTTCTATGAAATTATCTGAAGAAATCCAATATGAGATAGAGCGTGAAATCCGGCAATCTTTTAATGGTCTGGTGGAGGCTGCGAGGGCGCTGGACGTCAGGCGTTATTTTGAATTTATTGATGCTGAAAAGTTTGTAGGCTTAAATGCGGATGGATCCAATTGGAACTCAATCGATGAATTGCGCGAGCTGATCGAGGCGGGTTTCAATTCAATAGAAAGAGTTGAATCGCTCGAGTTTATTAATATTCGTATTTCCGTTATCGATGTTAATACCGCAGTTTTAGTAAATGAGTATCAGCAGAGGGTATTGCTGAAAAGCGGGACACATTATGATGACGCTGGAGGAGGTGCTCAAGTGTGGTCTAAAGCAAGTGGGAAATGGTTGATTGTCAGTATAGCTGCAAGCCCAAAGCATTAGACAGCAAGCGGCTAACATTGAAAGAGTTTAATAACGTCATGACAAGAGAAATCATAATGGAAGGCGGCTGTCTTTGCGGTGCCCTCAGATATCGCGTTTCCAATGCGCCTTTTGCTGCAGATTACTGCCATTGCCGGATGTGCCAGAAAAGCACCGGCGCGGCAGTGGCCAGCTGGATGGACTTCAAGGCTGATCAGCTGACATGGTTGAATGATAAACCTTCGGAATATCATTCATCTGAATATGCCCGCCGGGGATTTTGTGGGCAGTGCGGGTCAACGCTCAGTTTCAGGGATACCCGGTATCCGGAATATGCAAGTCTGGCTATTACTTCACTGGACGATCCAAATCAGGTGTCTCCGACATATCATATTTATACTGACAGTCAGGTTAACTGGCTGCGTATAGACGATGACTGTAAACGGTTTCCGCAGGGAGCGACAAATCAGTCAGACTGAATTGGAATCGTAACTAATGATGGTTCTTAATCAGATCATATGAATATTCAAAAAATAGCCGCATTTGCAGATGGCGATACAGGAGGGAATCCTGCAGGTGTTGTGATATCCGAATCTCACCCCCGCGCAGCTGATATGCAGCAGATTGCCGCTGATGTAGGGTTCTCGGAAACAGCTTTTGCAATGCCGGTCAACAATGCTTACCGGGTACGTTATTTTTCGCCGGAATCTGAAGTGCCTTTTTGCGGACATGCGACCATTGCACTGGGTGCAGCACTTGCGCTAAAAAATGGTGATGGGATTTTTAATTTGGTTCTGAATGAGGCCGAAATTACTGTTGAAGGCAGCCGGACAGCAGGCGTTATATCTGCTGCTTTGCAGTCCCCACCTACTCGCAGCAAAACTGCACCGCCTGATTTAGTCACTGGGGTGCTGCAATTATTCGGTTATGACAAAAGCCAGCTGGATACCAGAATACCTCCAGCGCTGATTAATGGCGGCGCCAATCACCTGGTGATCGGATTGAATACCCGCGCTGCGCTGGCTGCCATGCAATACGATCTTGCCGCTGGCCGTGAACTGATGAATGGTGCAGGTCTGGTGACTGTAATGTTGGTGTTTGCGGAAGGTCCACAGTATTTTCACAGCCGCAATCCGTTTGCTTCCGGTGGTGTTTATGAGGATCCCGCCACCGGTGCAGCGACGGCTGCCTTTGCCGGTTATTTGCGTGACATCAAATGGCCGCATCAAGGCATGATTGATGTAGTACAAGGTGAGGATATGGGTATGCGCTCGCTGTTGAAAGCTGAAATGTCAGCGATAGCGGGCAGCTCTGTACGTATTTCCGGGCAGGCAAGAGTCATGCAGAGTTAAGTCTGATAAATTATATGCATGATGTGGACCAGACGCGGCTTTGTTCAAAGCATACCCTTGGTAACCGGTGGGCTATTACCCGGTATTGGTTTCGCCGCTGCTGATATGCCTGCCTCATTCAAAATGCCTGAAGAAGGCGAACCCCATAAAAGAACGTGGATGGCATTTGTTGCCAATGATTACGTCTGGTCAGGCAGGCAGATTCCAGACGTCAAGCGCAATTTGGCATTAATAGCAAAAACCATAGCCAGATATGAGCCTGTGCGCATGTTGGTTGATCCTTATGACTACGGCGAAGCGGAAACCTTGCTGGAAGGCTTGAGTTCTCATGCTCACCCGATTGAATTAATAGAATGTTCAACAGACGATCTATGGTTGAGAGATACCGGGCCGACTTTTGTTGAAGGTAGTGACGGGGAAAAGTATGGAATTGATTTCAATTTCAATGGCTGGGGTGGAAAACAGACTCACAGCCTGGATGCAGAGGTAGCGGGTTTTATAACTGCGAGGGCCGGTGCAGCGATCAAAGTATCATCTCTGGTACTTGAGGGAGGATGTTTCGAAATTGATGGGCATGGCACGGCGATCATGACCAAAAGCTGCATACTCAATGACAACCGCAATCCAGCCGTCAGCCAAAGCCAGGTGGAAGAAGAACTAAAACATCTGCTGGGGCTCAGAAAAATTATCTGGCTTGAGGGCATTAAAGGCATGGATATCACAGACGGACATACCGATTTTTATGCACGTTTTTCCGCTAGAGGGAAAGTGCTGGTCAGCCGGGATAACTATAAAAAATCCCATGATTATGCTGTGACAAGAGCAAACATCTCAGCATTGAAGAAGGCAGTTGATGCAGATGGCCTCGAACTGGAAGTGTGTGTTATTGATACGCCGGAAGTGATTAATGAGTACTACGGCGTCACGGATTTTGCAGCCGGATATATCGGCTATTATGTCTGCAATAATGCAGTCATCATGCAGAGGTTTGGAGACAGATCAGCCGACCGGAAAGCCAGGGAAATTATCGCTGAAGCGTTTCCCGGAAGAACGATCGAGCAGATATCAATTGATGCCATAGCATCGGGTGGTGGCAGCATACATTGTGCAACACAGCAGGAGCCTGAAATCTCATGGTTGAGGTAACGACTGAAAGGCTGGTGATGCGGCAATGGCGGCAGTCGGATTTTGAGGTCTATGCAGACTTCTTCTCAAGTCCGGAAACAGCACGCTTTGTCGGTGGAGAAATGTCCCGGGACAAAGCCTGGCGGGCTATGGCGACGATGGCCGGACATTGGATGCTCAAAGGGTTCGGTGTATGGGCTGTTGAGCAGAAAAGTGCACCGGGACTGGTTGGTGCGATCGGTTTATGGGAGCCGGAAGGCTGGCCGGAACTGGAGGTGGGTTACTGGCTGACGCCACAGGCACATGGAAAAGGCTATGCCACCGAAGCGGCTGTTCGGGCCCGCGATTATGCTTACGCCGAGCTTGGCGCTAAAACACTGGTCAGTTATATCGATCCGGATAACCTGCCTTCCAGGCGTGTGGCTGAACGCATGGGTGCACAGCATGAGAAGACCATAACGCTGCTTGATCATGGGCCGCATTGCGTATATCGCCATCTTTCACCGGAAGCATTGGGCTGAACCCTTGTGGCTTAATATTGCATGGCTTTGGAATCTGTTAAAAATGAGAGAAACTCATAGTTGCCGGCTTCTGAACAGTAACCGCCGTCAAACAGGAAGGATCAAATGAACATGAAATATCCAATCATTACCATCATCTTTTTATTGGTGGCAACAACAGGTTGCAGCAATCAGCCTGATAATGGAGAAGCTGAGCTGGCACGTGGTGCTGGAGAGGTGTGTGGAACCATTGCCGGCTATTCCTGTGAAGACGGGTTGTTCTGCAAAACCGCACCGGGTCAGTGCAATATCGCTGATGTTGAAGGTGTTTGCACCACTGTTCCGGAGGTCTGCACCATGGATTATCGGCCGGTATGCGGTTGCAACGGGAAGACATACAGCAATGAATGCAGCGCGGCTGTTGCCAGTGTTTCAGTGGATTATCCCGGAGAATGTCAGGAAGACCCTACTTGAAAAACCTGTATATCAATCGTTGCTCGCATGTGAATTGGATATGATTTAATAGCGATTTGAGATCAAAGGTGATTGAGCCAATGACTGTTAAGTCTGTTTCGATACTAGTGTTCTGTCTGCTGGCAAATATAGCCTGGCCACAACCTGATGATCCTGACCGCAGCCCACCGCATGACTCATTCTGGAATGGGTTTGAAGAAGGTTGTATCCAAAGAAATATACTCAGCGATATATTCTGGCTGGACTTCCCATTCGATTTGTCGTTAGCCAGTATTGCGTTTGGTTATTGGCCGGATACCGGAAAAGGCCCGGCATTTTTTGCACGTTTGGATTCAGGTGAAACCGGCGCGTTTTCAGACAACCGTGAGAAAAATGTATTTCTTGCGTGGGCCTTAGGGCATAAAACCTGCATTGTTAAAACTGACTTTGAACAGTGTGCCTCAGCGAATGATGCCTTTGATCTCTTGAAAAAGCTGAAAATCCCCATCAATAACAGGTTTGATAAACCTTATGGTATGCCAGTATTTCATGCCACGGAATACTATCTGTTTGTGAATGATGGGGCTGGGAATTTTAATAAATGGAACATGGAAAGTGGTAATAACCCCATGGTTGAGGCGGTATATTCAGCCGGAAATCTTCTTAAGCAATGCAGTCAACAGGCTTATGATGCATTGACAGTTCGCGAAGATGCTCAAGCCACAACGCATGAATAGTTAGTTCACACAATTCGATGTTTAACGACAAGACTTAATTTACTCAGTTATGACCGGGTTGATGCCTGTTCCAGAATTCGTTTTTTCAGTGACTTATTAAACGGTTTCTCACCAAACCAGATACGGAAATATTCTGCGGCCCCGGCGCCTCCTCCGCAATCTGCCAGTAGCTCCTGATCCTGTAACAGCTGCAGACCGGTGCCTGGTATATAACGTACATCGACCTGGCTGCCTTTGGCTGCATCCCGGTAGGCATCAGTTATGCAGGAAAAGGTGGAATCCAGTGCCGCCAGCTGCTGCTCATTGAAATTGTCCTCCAGAGCCTCATCAGCAATATCGGATAATTTACTGCCTTTGGCATTTCGGGTCAGTAATACTGACCATTGTTTGGCAACATTACCGGTTACCCTGGTGTAATCATTACAATCAGCCAGATACAACCCGCCATAGCCGAACTTGAACAACCCGAGAGCACGCAATGTCACTTCTCCGCACAGTTTAAGCGTTCGCCCTTCAATGGACAGGCTAGGCTCCAGCCTGTTGCTTTCCTGGGACCATGCCGAGGTATTGCTGAACAAGATTGCTGCGAAAATGAGCCCGCTTAATCGAAATGAATGTCGCTTATTCATAGTTTGTTCCGGATACGGTGAACCACTCCCCCGACTATCGGCAGATGACTGAAAAAGCCGTCGGTAGAGTCCCAGAAGTCCTGATGCAGAATGATTTCGCCCTGTTCATTGAAGCGCACGTGAGTCATGCCCAGTGAGCGGGACTGGATGTCTTTACCGCTGGCAGAGAAAGCAAAATCCATTAACCAGCGTATGTAAACATCCTGTCCATCAATGGTGTGGGACAACAGCCGGACCTGACTTGAAGTCACATTTTCACCGGTTTCCTCAAGATAATGTGCCAGCTCACTGAGATTGGTGAATGTTTTGAATGTGTCATTAAAGTAAAGCTGGTCGGCATACAGTCTTTCAACTTTGCTGCGAAGTTCGGACTGAGTGAAGTCGCCAAGTGTATCGCTGAATTGTTGTATGCCCTGGTTGATGACTGCCTGATTGTCAGTGCCCTGCCAGCGTTCAGTTGCCTGCAGGTAATCATCAGCATAGTAGCTGCGGACCTGTTTGCTGGCGCAGCCCGAAAGGGCTAGCAGCAGGCCGATGGTGGCCAGTATTGAGACAGAGCTGGAAAGGGTTACGATTTTCCAGCGTTGTACTGAAGCGATCTGTTTAGACATAAATGACATTACTCCCAACCGGGTCTGAATCCATTTTCGGACAAAAAACTAATTTACTAGCAAAAGTGATTCCAACGGACATTCACTGAAACTGCAAACGCCCGGGAGACCATTTTGCTGACACGTCTTAAACAAGCCGCTGCCGTATGGCTGGACAGTGGTAAACACGTTCAACATGCCTCTGATGAAGATATTCGTCAGATCGACCTGATTCGGATTTTTCCATTTATCGCATTGCATTTGATGTGCATAGGCGTGTTTTTTGTGGAATTCAGCTGGTTCGCCGTGGGGTTTGCTTTTGCAATGTACTTCATACGGATGTTCGCCATAACCGGTTTCTATCACCGCTATTTTTCTCACAAGGCGTTTAAGACCGGCCGCATCATCCAGTTTTTATTTGCTTTACTGGGTGCCTGTGCCACTCAGCGGGGGGCCTTGTGGTGGGCGGCGCATCATCGTAACCATCATCGTTCCTCGGATACCGAGGATGATCCCCATTCCCCCAGAGAGGGTTTTTTCTGGTCACATATGGGTTGGTTCCTCAGCCGAAAACATGTGCATACTCAGGAACAGCTGATACCTGACTTGATGCAGTTTCCCGAGCTCCGCTGGCTGGACCGCTTTGATATGGTGGTTCCGGTAGTGTTTGCTACAGCCATTTTTTTTCTTGGAGTGTTGTTGAAGCATGTGGCGCCGGAACTGCAGACCAATGGCGTGCAATTACTGATATGGGGATATTTCGTTTCGACAGTGGTGCTTATCCATGTCACCTTGACTATTAATTCATTAACTCACCGGTTTGGCCGCCGTCGTTATGCAACCAATGACGACAGCCGAAATAACTGGTTTCTGGCAGTATTGACCCTGGGCGAAGGCTGGCACAACAATCACCATCATTATCCCGGGAGTGTCCGGCAGGGGTTTTACTGGTGGGAAATCGATATCAGTTACTACCTGCTGAAAATAATGAGCTGGACAGGCCTGATTCATGACTTGAAAGAGATACCTGCAGAAGTGCGTGCAGCGCGAAAAGTGGCTGAAGCATAACTGATCTGATGATGAGGAAGAGTATAGCTGTCATTGGAGGAGGGATCGCCGGACTGTATGCAGCCAGCCGCTTTGACAGGCTGGGACATCAGGTCGAGCTGTTCGAACAGGCTGACAGGCTGGGAGGTCATACCGATACGCATATGGTGCAAACCGCTGATGGAGAAATACCCATCGATACGGGTTTCATTGTATGTTGTCGCGAGCATTATCCGCTGTTTACCGACATGCTGGATGAGCTGGGTGTTGCAACACAGCCTTCCAATATGAGCTTTTCGGTTCATCACCAGCAGGCCCGTGGTTATGAATATGCCGCAGGTCGCAGGGGAGGTCTGTTCAGCCAACGCAGTAATCTTTTGACCCCCCGATTCTGGCGGATGTTGTCTGATATTGTCCGGTTTTATCGGCTGACCGGCCGCATGGGTTCAAAATTGGATGCCAGCATAACATTGGCTGATTTTCTGGCTGCTCAGGGGTTTTCCAACACGTATATTCGATGGCATATTCTGCCAATGGCTGCTGCACTATGGTCGTGCAGCCTTAAACAGGCAGGTCGGATTCCACTTGCGTTTATCATAGACTTTATGCGCACACACCAGATGTTGCAGCTTCGTAACCGCCCACACTGGGAAACGATACAGGGTGGTTCGCACAGTTATATCAAAGCGCTGTGCCGGTCATGGTCGGTTCAGGTGAATTTGAGTTCAGCCGTCAGTCAAGTGCGCAGGTCAGCCAATGGTGCTGAATTGCTGGTCAATGGCGAAAGATTGACCTATGACGCGGTAGTGATGGCCTGTCACAGTGATCAGGCGCTGTCGATACTCAGTGATGCAAGCCCTGAGGAACAGCAGGTGCTGGGTGCGATACGTTATGCTGATAATGAAATGGTTTTGCATACCGATACCAGCCTGCTGCCGGTAAGCCCTCGTGCGTGGGCCAGCTGGAATGTGCGTATCCCGGCTGATGAGGATAAAGACTGCAAGGTGTCTTACTGGATGAATTTGCTGCAATCAATACCTGGTCCTGTCCAATACATTACCAGCCTGAATCAGACTGACTCAATTGATCCGGAAAAAATAATTCTGCGAAGGCATTATGCCCACCCGGTTTTTGATGTTGAAGCTCGAGCAGCGGTGCAACGTTGGCAGGAGATTAACGGTCAACGTCATACCTGGTATTGCGGGGCTTATTGGGGCTGGGGCTTTCATGAAGATGGAGTGTCCAGTGCCGCAAAGGTGGTGCAATCGGCACAAAAGCAGTGGAAATCTGAGGCATGGGCAAAGGCATCGTGAGCGACTTCAGGATGGAACCATCGGTAGCAATCGGCAGGCTGGTACATCGTCGCCATGGACCCAGGCGGCATCATTTCAGTTATGCTCAATCAATGGCGCTGCTGAATCTGGATGAACTGCCAGATTCATTGGTGCAGCCCGGATGGCGGCAACGAATTTTCAGAGCCGGATTATGCCTGCGCAGGAGTGACTATCTGCACCCGCATGAAATACCCATGGCTGAAGCTGTGCGCAATGAAGTATTGCGGCAAAGTGGAATAAATATAGACGGTAAAATATTTTTCCTGGGCCATCTGCGCCAATGGGGTAAGTGCTTCAATCCGGTAGTGTTTTATTTTTGTCATAACGCCGATGGGCGGTTGCGCGCAATTATGGCTGAAATCAACAACACACCCTGGGATGAGCGGCATCGTTACGTGCTGGTGCCGGAAAACTCAGACCATAGTTGTAAGTCGCATAAATTCAGCTTCTCCAAGGCTTTTCATGTTTCTCCGTTCATGCCGATGGAACTCAACTACGAATGGACCTTCACGTTTTATCGATCCCGTCTCGGTATCTTTATGACTCTTAATCGTGCTGGCGAGCGGGTGTTTGATGCCAGTCTCGGGTTGCAGATGAAACCAGTCAGCCAACTCGGACAAATGCCCTGGAGACACCCATTGCAGTGCCAGCGGGTAATTTTTGGTATTTATTGGCAAGCATTGGTGCTGTGGATAAAGAGACTCCGGGTGTTTCCCCACCCGCAAAAAGCACAACAGGCAAGCCAGACCGGGCCAGGAGGCGAGTGAGCATGAACCAGAGCCGATTTATAGCACCACCGAGTATTTCAAGTCTGCCTTCAACGACAGGCACCGCACTCGACCGGCGGGTCAGGCAAACGGTGCTTAACCGTCTGAGTGGTATCCAGGATGCCGGTCTGAGAATCATTGACCGTCATGAGCATTTCTCAATCGGCGATGAAACCGCCAGTCTGACAGCCACCATTGAAGTCAATGATTCACGCTTTTGGCGGCTGTTGGCCTCCGGCGGCAGTATAGGCGCCGGGGAAGCTTATATGTATGGCCTCTGGGACTGTGACAATTTGACCCAGGTCATCCAGGTGCTGGCGCGTAACCGGACTATTCTGCCCGGGCTTGAGCCCAGCAGAAACTGGTTACGTAAGGCTGCTTTACAACTATGGCATCACCGCAACCGCAACAGTTTGATCGGCAGCAGAAAAAATATTACAGCACACTATGATTTAAGCAACGCATTCTTCAAGTTGTGGCTGGATGAGCGGATGATGTATTCATCTGCATGGTACCAGGAGCCCTACTGGACACTGGAACAGGCTCAGGAAGCCAAGCTGGACAGAATTTGCCAGCAGTTGAAGCTGCAGCCACACCATCATGTATTGGAAATCGGTACGGGGTGGGGCGGATTCGCTATTTTTGCGGCTAAAAAATATGGCTGTGAAATAACCACTACCACGATTTCCCAGGCGCAGTATCAGGAAAGCATGTCGCGTATCCGCAGTGCCGGTCTGACAGGTAAGATTCACCTGTTATGCGATGACTACCGTGAGTTGACCGGCCAGTATGACCGGGTGGTGTCAATTGAGATGGTTGAAGCAGTCGGCGCAGACTACGTTGACCTGTATTTTCAAAAAGTCGCCGATTTACTGAAAGATGATGGTGAAGCGCTGATCCAGGCCATTACCATTGAGGATCATCGCTACGATTCTGCTGTGCGCAACATGGACTTCATCAAGCGCTATATTTTTCCGGGCAGTTTCATACCCAGTCTGGAAAGGCTGCAGCAGGCAGTGGCTACGACCGATATGCAGTCTGCTGATGTGTTTGCCATGGGTCAAAGCTATGCAAAAACGCTGGCAGCCTGGCGCAGCCGGTTTACCGACCAGCTGGAAGAAGTCAGGCGTCAGGGATTTAGTCAGGCATTCATACGCATGTGGTTGTTTTACCTGTGCTATTGCGAAGGCGGTTTTGCTGAGGGGGCACTGGATGATGTGCAGATGCACCTGGTTAAATCTGACACAAATGTTTCTGAAGAGCCGGTTGAAGACAATCCGGACAGCTGACAATCCAAAATTTTCAGCAATTTGCTGAAACCGTAATCGTTTACCAGCGAATCATTGTGCAGTAACACTGCACAATGAATCATGACCAATAAAATCATAAATTTTCTACTGTTTCATTTTATGTGGCCGGCCTGTGTGATAGGCGCGGCATATGGCTTGTGGTGGCCCGGTGTACTGCTGCTGGCAATATTCATTATCTGGCATAGTCTGCCGGGTGTCGCTGCAGCCGGAGACGTTCGGCTGGTGGTGCTGATGCTGCCATTGGGCATAGCGCTTGATACCCTGTGGATACAGCTGGGCATCCTGGAATACGCTACACCGTTACCATGGCCGGGAATTGCACCGGTATGGATCGCGGCATTATGGGTTGGCCTGGCTTTGGCGATCAATCACTGTTTGCTTAAACTGCAGCAGTATCGATTGGTGACCGGGCTGGTTCTGATGGTTGTCTCACCGTTTTCGTATTTCTGCGCAAGTAAGCTGGGGGCGGTGGAGTGGCTGGCGCCGGCCTGGCAGGTGGTGCTGGCTACAGGGTTGAGCTGGGCGATATTAATTCCCTGGATTTTTACTTTGGCAACCAGCTGGCGGCAACAGGATAATAATCAGATCAATGAATATGGAGTGCAGTCATGAGCATGCTGGATATGGTGGAACGCGGGCTGATACCCGATGTTTTAACTCGTTGGGGTATCCGCCAGCTGTTGCTCAAACGGTTGGCCATGCATACCCAGGGAGGGATTGAAGCACAGACCCTGCGGTTTCGGGAGTTGCTTGATGAATTGCGGGCCAGCCCGGTTGCTATAGAAACGGATGCAGCCAACCAGCAGCATTATGAGGTCGCTGCTGATTTTTATGAGAAGACATTGGGCAAGCATTTGAAGTACAGCTGCGCATTGTGGTCGGAAAACTGCGACTCACTCGATCGGGCCGAACAATTGATGCTGCAATGCTATGCACGACGAGCGGGCCTGGCCGAAGGCCAGCAGATTCTTGAACTGGGTTGTGGCTGGGGTTCGTTAACGCTGTGGATGGCACGGCAGTTTCCCGGCAGCCGGATAACCGCAGTATCCAACTCAGCCAGCCAGCGTGAATTTATCATGACTAGGGCAGCACACGAAGGGTTGACCAATGTTGAGGTCATCACAGCCGATGTGAATGAATTTGATCCGCCGGCGCCACCATATGACAGAGTGATATCCATAGAGATGTTCGAACACATGCGCAACTATCAGACGCTGTTGCAGCGCATCCGCGGTTGGCTGAAACCAGATGGTCTGTTGTTTGTGCATATCTTTTGTCATCACCGCCTGATGTATCCATTTGAAACCGATGCACACGACAGCGACCAGGGCAATTGGATGGGGAGGTATTTTTTCACCGGTGGTCTGATGCCGGCCCTGGATACCCTGATGCATTTTCAGCAGCACCTGTTGCTGAAACAGTTCTGGGCTGTAGACGGGCGGCATTATGAGAAGACAGCCAATGCCTGGTTACAGAATCTGGATGCTAACAGAGCCGATGTGATTGATATATGTGAGCGGGTGTATGGTAAAGGCCAGGGTAAATTATGGTGCCAGCGCTGGCGGATGTTTTTCATGGCCTGTGCCGAACTGTTCGGTTACCAACAGGGTAGTGAGTGGCTGGTCGGGCATTATCTGTTTCAGCCAAGGGGTAGCTGACAGTTTGCCCGATACCAGAACGCAGATGTCATTTCCATTAATATTTTCAATCAGTTAATACCGGCAGGGTAGATCAAAAAAACACCATCGGTTGCAGTTCGAGGGTATACTAAATCGATCTGATGGATGTGCTCTAACGATTGAATATTTATGTCTCTGACCCGGCTTGAATACTGGCTGACCACGCCCATCAGCGTGCTGTGGCGCGATGTTCAGGATGGTCAGATCAGCGCCAAGCTGGTGCGCGTGTTCGTATTGCAGATGCTGGCGATCAGCCTGGCGGCTGCCTTGGGCGGCTGGGTCGCAACCCTGGTAGTGGAAAGGGTGCTGGTCAAACGAGCACTGGATGCCGAAGCGCAATATTTCTGGCAGCAGCGCAGACAAAATCCCAGGCATCCATTACCCGATACCCGCAACCTGATCGGTTATCTGGCGATAGGCGGTGATCAGCGCCGGGTACCGCTGGCCTTAAGGCAGGAACTGGCCGGTTACCAACGGATTGACATTCCCCGTCGTGGTCAACGGATTGTGCATATTACTCAGCAGGGGGAAGACCTGTTGTATCTGGTATTCGATCAGGCACAGGTGACCAGAGCCTCATTCATTTTTGGAGTGGCGCCGCTGGCGGGTGCTTTGCTGGTGATTTATTTTCTTACCTGGCTGGGATATATCAGCTCCAAGCGGGCCTTATCTCCGCTGGTGAAACTGGCCGAACGGGTGGAATCATTTGATTTCCGCGGGACTGATATCGATAACCTGAATCTCAAGGATATCGCTGCAGAAGCAGATACCGAAACCCTGTCATTGTTGCGTGCCTTTGAACATTTCACCCAGCGAATGCAAACCATGCTGGAACGCGAAAGATTGTTTACCCGTAATGCCAGTCACGAACTGCGCACCCCGATTGCCGTGGTACTGGCCAATCTGGACCTGCTGGAACAGCGCAAGCATGATCCGACGTTAAGTGCTGAGGTCATTACACGGATGCGCCGTGCAGTCTCGGATATGCAGGGCCTGATCGAAACGTTGTTGTTGCTGGCCCGCGATGAGCAGAAATTCCTGAACCGTAAAACAGTTGATGTCGAAGAGCTGGCAAACCGTGAACTGGACATGCAGGCTGCCGCCTGCGCGCATCCCGGGGTGACCCATGAGCTTATCGTTGAGCACCCGTTATCGGTGGATGCGCCCGAGCAGGTAGTCAGCATGATTTTTGCCAACCTGCTGCGCAATGCCTTTACCTACACCACTGAAGGGCATGTTGATGTGATTATCCGCAGGCGTTCGGTGGTTATCCAGGATACCGGTATTGGAATGAGTCCGCAGGATCTAGAGCATGCCTTCGAACCGTTTTTCCGCGGCAGCAATCACAGCGATGAAGGGTATGGTCTTGGTCTGGCGCTGGTGGCAAGGTTGTGTCAGCGTTACGACTGGAAAATCGTGGCTGACAGCATCGATGGCCGGGGTACCGAAGTGACTATCGTATTCCCATAAACCGGCGCATGATCAGTCAGCGCCGGCTGAAGATGAATTAGATGTTACAAATCCTGCGGGCGGGCCACCTTGAAGCCCATGCCCTGTACGGTGTGCACCAGCTTGGTAGGGAACGGCCGGTCAACAATTTTGCGTAGATTGTACATATGGCTTCGCAGGGTATCTGAATCAGGCATCAACTCTCCCCACAATTCATGTTCCAGAGCTTCACGACTGACCAGCCGTGGTGATTCCCTCATCAGAATTTTGAGGATACGCATGGCGGTAGGCGACAGTTTGAGGCGCTGATCAGCGCGTTCCACATTCATGGTATTGGTATCAAACACCAGATCGTCAATCTGCATAATGCCGTTATGTGCTTCTCCCCGGGCCCGGCGGACCAGGGCATGAATGCGTGCCTCCAGTTCCGGCAGTTCAAATGGTTTGACCATGTAGTCGTCACCACCCATGCTGAAGGCTTCCAGTTTGTCGTCCAACTGATCGCGTGCGGTCAGCACTAGTACCGGAACGTTGCAGCCCTGCTCGCGCAGTTTGTGGCAAACTTCGATACCGTCCATTTTGGGAAGCATCAAATCCAGCACGATACAGTCATAGATATTGCTGCTGGCCAGGTTATAGGCAATATTTCCGTCACTGGCATAGTCGACCGCCATTTTGGCGCCCTCCAGATAACTGCCGACCGTCACCGCGAGATCTTTATGATCTTCGACCAGTAAAACGTCAATATTGTCCGCGTCCACTTTTATTGCTGGTTGCATGGCAGCATATCCTTGTTGTGTACCTGAGCGATTACCGTACTAATAATGCAAACGATGCGTGAATGTAATGTTAAATCTCACCAAATACAACCAAAGTCTTAGTTAACATCATGATAGATAACAGGAAAAAAGGTGAAATCCGCAACCTGACAGCCTTATTGCCGCTGTTCAGGCCATATCGCGCGCGGTTGCTGTTTGCCGGCGTGTTTTTATTGATTTCAGCAGGCGCCACGCTGGTACTGCCGATGGCGGTGCGCCAGGTGATAGATCAGGGGTTCGGCGGAAACGACCCTGCCGGCATAGACCGCTGGTTCTGGCTGTTGTTTGCGGCTGCAGCGGTTATGGCCGTTGCCGGCGGGTTGCGATATTACTTCGTGTCCTGGCTGGGCCAGCGGCTGGTGACGGATCTGCGCAGCAGGGTATATGCCAATGTCATGCGCTTAAGCCCGGTATTCTTTGAATCGACCAAAACCGGTGAAGTCATTTCCCGTTTGAATACCGATACCACCCTGGTGGAAAGTCTGGTGGGCAGTAATGTGTCGTTTGCGTTGCGTAATGCGCTGATGTTGCTGGGAGCCGCCGTGATGTTGCTGATTACAAGTCCCCGCCTGGCAGCCATGATGCTGATATTGATTCCGCTAATCATTGTGCCGATTAAAATTATCGGTACCCGGGTCAGACGGCTGTCTCGCATCGGTCAGGATAAGGTGGCTGAATTTACAGCACTGGGAACGGAAACCATTAATGCCATGCCGACAGTACAATCCATGGTTCAGGAGCAGCATGAAAGCAAGCGTTTCAGCGATGCGGCTGAACAGGCATTCATCGCCAGCCGCAACCGGATTCGGGCCGATGTACTGATGATAGTGACCGTTATCCTGCTCAGTTTTGGGGGCATTGTGTTTGTCTTGTGGATGGGCGCTCACGCAGTATTGGATCAGCGCATGACCGCCGGGGAACTGGGACAGTTCGTGCTGTATGCATTGATTGCCGCTGCTGCAGTCGGCGGGCTGGGAGAAATGTGGGGCAGTGTCCAGCGTGCTGCCGGCGCATTGGAAAGGTTGTTGGAGCTGCTGCATGCAAAGCCGCAGATTGCCGCACCACCGGAACCGGTAAGGTTACCGCAGACGGCCCGGAGCGAAGGTCTGGAAATCAGCTTTGATCAGGTCAGTTTTGCTTATCCTGCCCGGCCCGATCTGCCTGTCCTGAACGATTTGAGTTTTACCGTCAGGCCGGGAGAAAGCATTGCACTGGTTGGTCCGTCGGGAGCAGGCAAGACCACTATTTTGCAGATGCTGCTGCGGTTTTATGACCCTCAACAGGGTCGGATACTGGTCAATGGTACGGATGTCCGCAGCATGGATCCCCAGGATCTTCGCCGGATGCTGGCTCTGGTACCGCAGGATTCAGTAATATTTTCCGGTGATGTCAGCGCCAATATCAGTTATGGCCGGCCGGGTGCGGATCAGCAACAGATTCTGTCGGCAGCTGGCCAGGCACATGCAGATGAGTTTATCGATCAGCTTCAGGATGGTTATGCAACCTATCTGGGCGAGCGAGGCCAGCGCTTATCCGGCGGCCAGCGGCAAAGAATAGCCATTGCCCGAGCGGTGCTGCTTGATCCGCCACTGCTGCTGCTGGATGAGGCAACCAGTAATCTGGATGCAGAAAGTGAGCGCCGGGTGCAGCAGGCAATCGATGACCTGCGCAGAGATCGAAGCATGATCATTATTGCCCACAGGCTGGCCACGATTCGCAAGGCAGACAGAATTCTGCTGCTGGATAAAGGCCGGTTAAAAGCCGAGGGTACGCATCAGGAGTTACTGGATAAATCCGAGTTGTATGCGCATCTGGCCAGCTTGCAGTTTTTAAACTGAGGTGCACCAGCAAGAGCACTTCTAGTAAACTATTTATTTACTCATTGGATACTTTATGCACGCATTGATTTGTGGGTCTCTGGCTTATGACACCATCATGGTGTTTCCGGATCATTTCAAGAAACACATCCTGCCCGACAAAATTCATATGCTCAGCGTCTCATTTCTTGTGCCTGAGATGCGTCAGGAATTTGGCGGTTGTGCAGGAAACATCAGCTATAACCTGAAAATGCTTGGTGGCAACCCATTGCCGATGGCGGCTGTAGGTAAAGGCTTTGAGCCTTATCAGGAATACTTCACCGGGCTTGGCATTAACCTGGATTGCGTGCGCTATATCGATGAGGAGTTTACTTCACAGTGTTTTATTACCACCGATATGGACGGCAACCAGATCACCGCTTTCCATCCTGGGGCGATGCAGCTGAGTCATCTGAATAAAATTCCGGAAATAAAGCATGACATTTCCATCGGTATCATCGGCCCGGATGGCCGGGAAGGGATGCTCTCGAACAGTCAGGGGTTTGCCGAATGCGGTATTCCACATATTTTCGATCCGGGCCAGGCCATGCCGCTGTTTGACGGGGATGAGTTCAAAGGCTTTATAGAGCGTGCCAACTGGGTGGCGCTGAATGAATATGAAGCGCAGTTGATCATGGACCGGACCGGCTGGAACGAACAGCAGATTGCCCAGCGGGTGGAAGCCATGTTCATTACCCATGGCGGGAAGGGCTCCACCATTTACACGGAAGCGGGAGAAACCCAGATTGAATCAGTCAAGCCGGAATCCATTCAGGATCCTACCGGTTGCGGTGATGCTTATCGGGCCGGATTAATCTATGGCATCTCCAAAGACATGGACCTGGAAACCGCTGCTCGACTCGGTTCATTAATGGGGTCGCTGAAAATTGCCTATCAGGGTCCTCAGAACCACCGCTTTTCCAAGGCGGAAATCGCCGAAAAATTCAAGCAATCATTCGGATACAGTTACGAATAATGCGACATCCTTCCGCTTACAGGAATGCCTGTAAGCGGATTCTCATCGCGCAATCCAGATCAGTTTACTATTGGAATATTACAGTGGGAGGACTACAAAACGCTTAATAACCCGGTGGTAAGCCGACCATAATCCTGCAAAGTAAACCAGCGTAATCTGGGCCCGCGGGTATCCAGTTCAAATTCCTCGCAGCCGGGAACAGCACAGGCAGAGCTGGAAGGTGCGCCCAGCAATTCTACGGTACGGCCACCCAGCACAATCTGACTATGCCAGCCATGGTGGATATGCCCCCAGGCAATCGCTTTGACGTTATGCGGATGACTTTCCATCCACTGCCACAGTAATTCCGGATTCTGCAGTTTAAAGCGATCGATCCAGGGTGTGCCCACAACCACCGGCTGATGGTGGAGAAATACAATGGCCGGTAATGTCGGGTCGATGTTATCGAGTGCTTTCAGTTTATCCTGATCCAGTCTGCCCTCTGGTTGTTGCGGAATATTGCTGTCCAGCCAAACCAGTTGCCAGCCATTGATGTGCCAGGGATTGGCCCAGATAAAGTTGTGATCAGTTAGCGCAGCCTGCATCAAATCTAAGTCGTCGTGGTTGCCGGGAAACGCCAGGGTTGGAGTTTGCAAAGCGGCAACCTGATCGTTTAATCGCTGGTATACCCCGGCAGCAGCATGGTCTGCCAGATCTCCGCTGAGCACTATGGCATCAGGCTGCCAGCTGTCGGCTGCGGCCAGTACCCTCTGCAAATTGGTTTCAGGATTGATGCCACGGTATGTATCCGCCGGGTCAGGCTGCAGGTGGCAATCGGATAATTGTAGTAATCGCAGACTCATAGGGGCATGATAACCGTTAATCGATGACGAATTGCAGGAGTCTCCAATGTCACGCACCAGTAAATTTCTCGATCCGACCATTGCCCGGTATATCAATGATGTCAGCGTGCAGGAACCGGCACTGGCAGCTCAGTTGCGCGAGCGCACTGCAGTATTGACTGAAGCGAATATGCAGATTGCACCCGAGCAGGGTCAGCTGATCAGGGTGATGCTGGCTCTGACCAATGCCAAACGCTGTATAGAAGTAGGTGTATTTACCGGCTACAGCAGTCTTATTACCGGTTTGGCCTTACCGGATGACGGTGAGTTGATAGTCTGTGATATCTCGGAAGAGTGGACTGCCATGGCGCGCGAGTATTGGCAGGCGGCCGGTATTGAAGACAAGGTCAAATTACATCTGCAGCCGGCTGAAAAAACCCTGCAGGCGCTGCTGGATGACGGCCAGGCCGACAGTTTTGATTTTGCTTTCATTGATGCCGATAAGGAAAATTATGACACCTACTTTGAAGCCTGTCTGAAACTGTTGCGGCCCGGTGGGTTGATTATGCTGGACAATATGCTGTGGTCAGGCAATGTGGTGGTCGACAGCATCGATGACGCTGACACCGTGGCGCTGCGCAATCTGAATCAGAAACTGTATAAAGACGAACGGGTAACAATGATTCTGTTACCGATGGCAGACGGAATCACGCTGGCAGTAAAGCGCTAGGGCGCGATGTTATACCTTGGATTAATTCTGACCGGCACACTGGCCTGGTTTATCAGCACGCTGACAGCTGGTGGTGCGGCCATGCTGGTTATCCCGGTACTGGGGCTGATGCTGGGTGTGGAGCTGGTCGCCCCGGTGCTGTCAGTGGCAACGGTAATGGCGAATCCGGCCAGAGCACTGATGTTTCGCCGGTTTATCCGGATGGATGTTATACGCTGGTTGTTACCGGGCAGCCTGATAGGGGCAATAGCCGGGAGCTGGTTGCTGAGCCGCAGTAATCCGGTCTGGATACAGTTGATCCTGGGTATTTTCCTGAGCTCCATTCTGCTGCAGTATCGCTGGGGAAAGTCAGATCGCAGTTTTACAGTAGCCAACTGGTGGTTTCTGCCTTTAGGTATCGTAGTTGCGTCATTGTCAGCGCTGACCGGCGCCACCGGCCCGGTGCTGAATCCTTTCCTGCTTAATTATGGTCTGATCAAGGAGCATATGGTCGGCACCAAATCGTTCAACTCTTTGTTTATGCAGCTAACCAAAGTAGGCGCGTATATGAGCCTGGGCATTATGTCCAACCAGGCATGGCTGGCTGGCGTGGCATTGGGCGTTGGAGCGATTGCGGGGGCTTACTTTGCCAAGCGGCAGTTCGTCAAAATTTCTGCTGCCCAATTCCGAATGGGAGTGCTGTTGATGATGACCGTAAGTGGTGTGGTGATGCTGGCTGATGCCATACGGCGTTTAATGGTGGAATAGTCCGGGCCGGCCAGAGGCGCAGCCCGCTATAAACTAAGTTATTGATTCAGGCTTCGGCTACCTTGGCGTCTGGTGCATTGCGCTGCACTGATGCGATGCCGTTTTTACAGCCGCTGGCGGTTTTGTACATCTGGCTCTGGCCGATGACCTGACCGTTACTGGCTTTCAGGGTAAAGTACTGACGGCCGTCTTTGGCTTCCTTGGTTTCAAAACGGCTTTCATCAGAGCAGTTCTTGCGGACTGACTCGATACCGTTATCACAGCTCTTGCGTGAAGCATATTGCTGACTGGTCAGAATCACTTCACCATTACCAGCTTTCAAAACAAAATAGTCTTTTCCGCTGGAGCCTTTGCTGATTACGAACTTGCCTGCCATGCTGTTCTCCTTTTCGTTATTTTGGATGGTTGAATTTTGATTGTGGCATAGTTGCCAATTCAGAGCCAGTCGACGTATGGTAAACAGGTCTCAAGTTGTTTCACGGGAGTGTAAATTGCGGTGTTTCGTCGACTAATTTCGGCCTTTCTCGGCCGGCTTAGATTGCCATGGCTGTTTCTGGCCAGTGCAGTTGGTCTGCTGTTGAATTTGGTGCTGCCCGACCCGGTACCGTTTCTTGACGAGCTGTTGATGGCGTTGCTGGTCGGTTTGCTGGGCAGTTTCCGAAAACCCGGGGCGCAAGACCGCAGGCAGCGAAGATTGGATGACGCGAACGGTTAACGAATACCGTTGAGGGTCAGCTGAGCACCGGCTGTGACGCCCAGTTCCGCTGCTTTGCCGCCGTTTAATTCCAGAACGTACTTGGCAGGTCCTGTGCTGGGGTAGTGTCCGCACTGGGCAGTGCGGCACGGGCGGGCGTTTTCAGCAACACTGACCAACT
>JANQPN010000041.1 GCA_028289455.1 Wenzhouxiangellaceae bacterium | reverse complement strand
CATGAACAGTCTGCGCAACCCACGGGTTTATATGCGCTCCATGGCGACCCGTCGACAGCATCTGGCCACCTCGGAAATGCTGGGTGATGCCACGCTGTTTTTGAAATCGCTGGGTTTTGATCTGGTGATTGTCGAAACCGCCGGTATCGGTCAGTCGGATTCGGAAATTGTCGATCTGGTGGATTTTCCGATGTATGTGATGACCTCGGACTACGGCGCCGCCAGCCAGCTGGAAAAAATCGACATGCTGGATTACGCCGAACTGGTGGTGTTGAACAAGTTTGACAAGAAAGGCGCAGAAGATGCGCTGCGGGATGTCAAGAAACAGTGGAAACGCAACCGCCTTGCATTCCAGATGGACGATGCTGACGTGCCGGTGTATGCAACCATTGCCAGCCAGTTTAATGATCCGGGAATTACCTGGATGTTCAGTAACTTATGCCGCCTACTTCAGGAGAAAATGAACCTGGATTCGGGCCACTGGACGCCGGAACTGAACACCGATGAGAAAGAACCCAAGGCGGTCGCACTGATACCGGGAGCAAGAATACGGTATCTGGCGGAAATTGCCGAGCAGGGGCGCTCGATTAACCAGTCCATTGACGCCATGGCGGAAAACGCCAGTCTAGCGCAAAGTTACTACGAAGCATTAAAGGCGCTGGATGATCCGGAACTGCCGGCGCCACTGGCATTGTTCAGCCACACCACGCACACCGAAGATGCCAGCATCAGCCTGTTGAGGCAGCGCTACAACCAGGCATTGAATTCGCTGGATGTGGAAGCGGTGGAATTGCTGCAGCAGTGGCCGGCCCGCATGGAAGGCGTGACTGCAGCACAGTTCACCTATACGGTTCGCGGTAAAGAGATCAAAGGCGATAACTACAAAACCAGCCTGTCCGGCAACAAGATCGCCAAAATTGCTCCGCCCAAGTTTCGGGACTGGGGTGATCTGCTGAAATTCCTGATGAAAGAGAATCTGCCGGGCAGCTATCCATACACCGGTGGCGTGTTCCCATACCGCCGTGTCGGCGAAGATCCGACCCGTATGTTTGCCGGTGAGGGCATGCCGGAGCGGACCAATAAGCGTTTCCATTATCTGTCGGCCGGTCAGCCGGCGGCGCGTCTGTCTACGGCGTTTGATTCCGTCACCCTGTACGGCGAAGACCCGCATGAACGTCCAGACATTTACGGCAAGGTGGGTAATTCCGGTGTGTCGATTTCCTGCCTGGATGATATGAAGCGGCTGTACTCCGGCTTCGACCTGTGCCTGCCGACCACCTCGGTTTCCATGACCATTAACGGTCCCGCGCCAATGCTGCTGGCGATGTTTATGAACACCGCAGTGGATCAACAGATTGAAAAGCACCTGAAAGAGCAGGGGCAGTGGGAAACGGCACGGGATAAGATTAAAGCACTATTAAACAATGACTTGCCGCGTTATCGTCGGGATATACCTGAACACAATGAAGGGCTTGGTCTGGGTCTGCTGGGCGTAACAGGCGACCAGCTGGTGGATGCCGACACCTATAACGAGATCAAAGCCAGAACGCTCAGCACGGTACGCGGTACGGTGCAGGCGGATATTCTGAAGGAAGACCAGGCGCAGAATACCTGTATCTTCTCTACCGAATTCGCACTGAAGATGATGGGCGATATTCAGCAGTACTTTGTGAACCACAATGTGCGCAATTTCTATTCGGTATCGATTTCCGGCTATCACATCGCGGAAGCAGGAGCCAATCCGATCAGTCAGCTGGCGTTTACGCTGTCGAACGGCTTTACCATTGTGGAGTATTACCTGGCGCGTGGTATGCATATCGATGAGTTTGCGCCGAATCTGTCGTTCTTCTTCAGCAACGGTATGGACCCTGAATACACCGTTATCGGCCGTGTGGCACGCCGTATCTGGGCCCGCGCCATGCGCGAACGTTACGGTGCCAACAAACGCAGTCAGATGTTGAAATACCACATCCAAACCTCCGGCCGCTCACTGCATGCTCAAGAAATCCAGTTCAATGATATTCGTACCACGCTGCAGGCGCTGTACGCGATTTTCGATAACTGCAACAGCCTGCATACCAACGCCTATGATGAAGCGATTACCACGCCTACTGAGGAAAGCGTACGCCGTGCAGTAGCCATTCAATTGATCATCAACCGCGAAATGGGCCTGAACTTCAACGAAAACCCGTGGCAGGGCAGTTTTATCACTGATGAGCTGACTGATCTGGTGGAAGAAGCGGTATATGCAGAGTTTGAGCGGATCAGTGAGCGTGGTGGCGTGCTGGGGGCCATGGATACCATGTATCAGCGCGGCAAGATTCAGGATGAGTCGCTCTACTATGAGAGCAAAAAACATGACGGCAGTTTGCCGCTGATAGGCGTCAACACCTTCCTGCCGCCGAAAGGGCAGGAAGAGGAAATGCCGGAAATTGAACTGATCCGTGCCACGGAAGAGGAAAAGCAGGATCAGATAACCGGGGTAAGGAATTTCCAGAAACGGAATCAGGATAAAACGGCGCAGGTGTTGGCTGAGTTACAGCAGGTGGCGCGGGAGCGGGGGAATATCTTCGAATCACTGATGGAAGCGGTGAAGGTGGCTAGTTTGGGGCAAATTAGTGAGGCGCTTTATCAGGTTGGAGGGGAGTATAGGAGGAATATGTAAAAACATGATGTAATCAATTAGGTTTTTGATGAGTTACTATTAAGGAGCATGATGCAATAAATCAGAAAACCTGGGGGAGTATGACTAATCGATTGTGGAAAAAGCTACTAGATACAAGCACATTAAAAAAAGGGTGGCATATATGCCGTCGGGAGCTGTATAGGGATTTTGCTGAAGATTTGATGTGCGAGCAAATTTATGCGCCGTTCTTCGAAAATTTTGCGTTAGAAATTAGAAATAGGCTACTAACTGATACATATCGCCCTGAGCCTTTGTTTTCGATAGAAGTCCCTAAGGGCAACCTCGGGTATAGGCCTGGCAGTGTAATATCTATTCAAGATAGAGTGGTTCTATGCTCAATAATATACCTGCTTGCAAATGAGTTGGATAGTAAATTGCCTGACGGGGTGCGGAGCTTTAGGTTGAAGGAAGAGGGTAAAGATAAAGGCTCAATATTTGAAGAAAATAGAATCGAGAATATTCCATTTCTAAAAAGCAAAACAATTTCAAAATATATCGATCCTTTCGAAGCTTGGTATCAGGCATGGCCAGCATTTGATGTTGAGTCAAGAACTGTGTTTAAAGAATACGGATATAAGTACTTAGCGACATCTGATATTGCAGCTTATTTTGAAAATATTCAGCTACCTATTCTGAGAGATTTCTTAATTAGCCAATTAAATAATGAAGAAAAAATAATAAGTTTATTGATAAGCTTTTTAGAGTTTTGGGCGCAAAAAACTCCAGATGGAAGACCTAGACTAAGAGGGATACCGCAAGGAAGCTGTGTGACAAGTTTTCTTGGTAATATATTTTTGATGCCTCTTGATCAAGAGTTGATAAATTTTGAGAATGAAGGAGAGGTTAAATATTTTAGGTATATGGATGATGTAAGGATATTTACAAAGTCGTATAAGATTGCTCGTGATTGTGTTTTACAAATGACAAGGGTTTTAAGGGGGTTGCATTTAAATGTGCAGACTGCAAAAACAAAAATCTATAATGAAGATGATAAAAATGAAATATCAAATCATTTGATTGATGAGAGAATCGATAAAGTTAATAATTTGATTGATAGTTTTGATGAAATGACTGTTAGTCCGGATTTAAAAAAAAATAAAGAGCTTGAGTTAAAAGAAATTGCATCGTTAAAAAATAAAAACATTTATAGTAGCAAAAAGGCATATGAAGGATTGGATATGAGATTCTTCTTGCGTTGGGTTCAAGGGCATATCAATATGCAAAGCGCAAAATTCTTTCAGCTTTATTGGCGAGAGCTCAAAAGAAGTAATGATCCTAGGCTTTTGAAAAAGCTACCTCTTATTATCAAAAGATTCCCTAGACATACGTCAGTAGTAGATCGTGTGTCTGATATGGTGATAAATCACGAGTTCAGTTTTGATTATCAAATCGCTGAAGCCTTAAGAGCCTTGCGATATGCTAGCAAGGTGCCTGATGAGATATATGCTTATGCGTGCAGAGAGCTATTTGAGTCAGATAATACATATCTAAGAATGCAGTGCGCATATATAAACATGCGAAAAATTCAAAGCCCTGATTTTATAGATGATTGTGTTTCGCTGATTAACAAAGAGCCTGACAGCCATGTGCAAGTTGCTACTGCACTACTGTGCTCACAGTGGGAAAAAATTGATGATTTTATAATCTATCTTGACAATCACCATAACTCTAAATTGAATAAACTGGGTAGGTTGTATAGATCTCTAAGAACGGACGTGCGAGTTTCTAGAGATATTATAAATGGCATATTTTCTAATAACCACCCACATGTTGTGTGTGATAAGTTGCCGTTAATATATGTTATAGCATCTTCAAAAAATAGCAGGATGCATGAGATGCTGCACAGATGGCTTAGTGATATTAGATCAAAAAATCACCCTTTACTAGAAATTAGAAATACTTTGTCAAGTATTAGAGCTTTTTACACATAGTGTAAGAAATATTCAATGCAGAGTGCTGCGAAAAATATTCAGGAGCGAACCTGACCACGACCAACCTATCCACTTGAGATGTCAGGTCGCGCCCAGGTGCGCTCCTACAGATTTATTGCTGCTGATGCGACTGTAATTACTGAATCAACGTCGCAGACTCCTTCGAAATCCAGCCTTCCTGACCTTGCCCGTCACGTACCAGCATCCAGCCATTTTCAGTCTGTGCAACCACATCGACAATGGCGCCCGAGCTCAATGCAAATTTGGTCGGTGTGCCGGCGGCTGGTGCCTGCAGCGCATTCACTGGGCTCACCGTGATAACCGCACGTTGGCCACCGCTGCCGCCTGCAGGCGCTGCCGGTGTAGCTGCCACTGCTGCGGGTTGGGCATTGCCGTGACGCAGATATTGAGCCGGAGTGACCGAAATAACGTAATCCACCGATTTGTTGATTACTTCACGCAAGGCTTTTTCACGTGGCGTATTCTGCCAGGTGCTTAGCCCGCCACCCAGTGCGCCGCCACCCCAATAACCACCTAGTGCACCACCGACGTCGAAGTCGCGGGCCCGGCCTTCAATGCTGGTCGCTGCCACTATACGGCTGGTACGGGCATCGATAACGCGTAAATCAATCGCCATGTGAGCAGACTGCGTGCCACCGGTAACCGCGCCCAGCACCCGGCCGCCAAATCCGCCCAGCCCGCCTCGAGTGCCTCCGGCGTTGCCTTCAAATTCAGTCACGGCGGCTACAATCAACAGTTCTGCGCCTTCAATCTCTCCAATTGCTGCAGCGGTATCCTGACGGATTCTGCCGCTGTCACCCAGATCCTGCTCATACAGCACAACGTCCAGGCTGTCACGTTCCAGCACGATATAACGGCCGGAGTTCACCAGCGCAGTAGTCAGCATATCGGCCATTCCGTCACCGATCTGGGGGTTGTACCAGTTACGGCTATCGGATGACTTGTTTTCAAAACGCGAGACTGCAACACGGGCCTGAGGGCCGTCATAGGGTACTGCCTGGGCATCATTAATATTCTGCGCGGAGGCTGACTGGATTAAGCCGGATGGGCTGGCTGCCAGTAACAATGAAATACCGGCCAGCAAGCCGGAAAATTTGATGAATAGCCGCATGGGTTGGTTACCTCTCTGATTCTTTATGCCGTGCAAGTACTATTGGGATAGATTCGGTCCTTCGATCATATCAACGTACCGCTTCACGATGCCCATTACAGTACCTTACAGTTGATGATCACTACAAGTAACTGAAAACCGCTCTATCGCAAATTTTGCCCTTGATGAAGGCGGTGCTGGAGCGTGCTGATATCTTCCAGAGTCAGATCTCGGGTGGAATCCGCCATTGCAGTTCCGGCACACATGTGAGAATCAATTGATGCGTATCAGAGCGAACCGACACGTACCGATAACATCATCAAAGCCTTGAGATCAGGTGCTTTTAGGCTGGCAGCAAACTGTGCCGCTTATATTCCTATGCTATATTTGCTGAAGACAAAAGTACTTTAAGTACAGGGGATAAAAATGACCAGCTATCGAATCTTTACTGCGATTTCATTGGTATTGCTGATGACCTGCGTGACTGCCTCCGCAGACGATCACGCCACTTTTGTCATCGAGAACAATACCGATTTCGAATTTACTGTCGACGTTATTGACCAGGAAGGCGTCAGTGGCAGTTTGGACAACTGCCCGAAAGTCACCAAGCAAAGTGATGCCTGTAAGGTCAATCTTGATTTGCACTTCTCCTCATTCTTTCTTAATCAGGAATCCAAACGGTATCAAATGAACCTTAATGGAGTAGGCAATGCGCCCAATGCCGTTATTGTGCTGTTTGGAACTGCCTGGAGTGGGGAATTTCCGTCAGGTGTTGTACGCCCGCCCAATCATTGCAATTACACCGAGGGACCATTGGGCGATAACTATGCGATCTTCGGCGGAACCGCAAGCAGTGAATGGGGTGGTATGAATGGTAATCTGAAAAAGGACTGCCATACTGATCCACCGACGTATACAGCAATTTTCGAATTAGCGCCTTCCGGGGATTAACTGTTTTCGGCTTTCATCAAAGCAGATGGGCGATATGACTCATTGGAGCTAAGTTAATAGACTTCTAAATACATTCGAAGCCGTTTTCATATATGGTAAGCCTTTTGGCCAGTTGTTCTGTTAGTTTGCGTGTAAAGAAGAGAAAGCTTGAATACCTGAATCTTTCTACTGAACGGTTGTTTCTCGCAGCCTTTCTTGTATTGGTTGCGAATATTGAATTCGTATTCAGTTGCGAAACTATAAATGTAGGCGAGCAAATGGCAGAATCTGATGCAGTATTCGCTGCGATCATCGGTGATCATTACCTAATTGATACCAGAATTCAGGAAAAAAGATCACTGATAGGTCATGATTATGAAACTCTGCATGTATGGAAAGGTCAGCCGGGCAGAGCAGGTACTGTAGGTGTGCTCAGTCTGTGTAACCCTGATTATGTTGTGAGTTTCTGCAGTCCAGAGCTCGACCGAGGAGTAACCTATTTGGTATTTGCAACTGAGACTGAACATGGGTTGATCACCGACAAGTGCATGGCAGATTATTTCAGTCTTATGTTTTCAGAGCGTATGGAGCTTGGTGAAGCGATTGATTCTTATGTGGAACCACTGGCTATGGTAACGCCTGAGTTGCTACTGGAACGCCTTAAATCGTATGAACACGAAGTTGCCCGTACTGCTGCAGATATGCTCAAAAATTTGGGGATGACTGATGAGGTTCTGGCCTTCATGTTGCAACAGGACTGGCGCTGTGGCAGATATGACAGTCAGTTCCAGAATTTGATGAGTTTCTTTGATGTCTTAAAATCGGATGCTTCATCTGTAATCGGTCACTTTGAGTATTTTTGGAACTGTAGTGATCCAGTCATCCGTAGCCAATGGATCATATCACTTTCAGAAGCTGCACCGAATGACGAGATGCTAGATATTATCCTGCGTGGTCTAGCTGATGAAGATTCTTTAGTAAAGTCCACAGCAGCTTTTTCAGCCCGCAAAATAGAAGGAAAACCTCGCATAGTAGTCAAAAAGCACTTGCTGCAGATGTTGCAAAGTGAAAATACTGTAGATCGACTTAGTGCTGCATATGGTTTTAGATATTTCTATGATCTTAGCCCATTTGAAATAGAAGCCTTGTGTACAATTAGGATAGAGAGCCTGACAGATTCGCAAATAGGAGAGGTGAGCAGGCACTGCAGTAATGCTGTAATCAATAATTCTGAGGCTGCGAAAGAATCTGACACGGGCAGAAAGATTTTGAGCTTGGATCAGCCACGTCTGTGGATGCGGGTGCAATGACTAGGCGGTGGCGAGAAAAGCCTGGACATCCACTACACAGTATCCAAATAGCAAATTAGCTGTGAGGGAAATGTCGGGACACCCACTTCCGTGATATGACACGCCTCTGCCCAGCACAATACAGCAAAAAAAGGTGAGAAAGCTGCTCAATAGATTGACTATCATGCCAGCCCAGAAGGAGATATGGGTGGTATGAGTTGGTCAACGCGAATGAATCTGGCCATTGAGTATATTGAGGACAATCTGAAAGGTGAGCTGAATATAGAAGCTATCGCACATGCGGCATCTTCCTCAAAATTCCATTTCCACCGGATGTTCTATGCCAGGTTCGGCTTTACCGTAACTGAATATGTCAGAAGGCGAAGGTTGACCCTGGCAGCGGCAGAGCTGGTTGCAGGCAAGCAAAGAATAATTGATATCGCCTCGATGTACGGGTATGACTCGCCCAATGCGTTCACCCGTGCATTTCGGCAGGTACATGGCATAAATCCCAGCAAAGCACGCGCATCTCATGCCAGGCTCACAACCTATAACCGAGTCTCCTATCCTGTAGATGATAGAGGAGCCCAGAAGTTGAATTACAGAATCGTAGAAAAACCTGCATTTACCGTAGTTGGTAAGAGCAAGACATTTGATTTCGATGAGTTTGTTAAATCGGGACCAAAGTTCTGGAAAGAGTACGTGACGTCAGATGAATATAAATCACTCTGGGAGCTGACCCATGGCAGAACCGGCAAGGTATCAGAAGCCCCATTGATGTCGGTCTATTTTCCAGAAGAAGCTGAAGACTGTAACGTGTTCTTAGATGTGCTGGGTTTAGAACCTACAGCCGACTTGGATATTGATGGTTTTGAGGTATTCACCATACCGGCGGCAACCTATGCCGAATTCAGCTGTTCCTATCATGCTTCAATGAAAACCAACCGTTATATCTATGGAGAGTGGTTTTCCTCAACCGGGTACGAGCGGGACGGTAACAAGCCGGATATCGCGGCTTATTTTCCAATAGCTTTCAGACCAATGAAAGATATGGGTGTGCGCTGGTGGATACCGGTAAGTAAAAAATAAAAGAAGACCGGTCTATCAATCAGTTCAGTTTGTGCATTGAGCGTGCTGTTATGACTATGCGTAGAGATTAAATGGTTACCTGGATGTAGGAGCGGACATGTCCGCGACCAACCGGTCTCGTTGCGCCCTCAGGTCGCGCACATGTGCGCTCCTAGAGCTCAGCTGAAATCAGGCTGGTATTGCTGATGGCATGATCAGCTCAGATTACGCTTTTATCAGATTAAAACCGACCGGGTAAGCCAAAAACCGGTACGAAGTTGGTATGATTGCGCCCCATGAAAATACCCGGAATGATAAAACCTTGCCCACTCAGGGTAAGCACAATACTGCTGTTGTTTGGGCTGATCTGTCAGGCCACATTGGCGGCTGATGAATCAGATAACAGTGAGCTGGAGTTCGACATAAGCGCTTTGCACAAAACGCGCTTTGAGGTGCTGGACAACCAGTTCCGTGCCGGACTGAACGGCAGCGATCAGTTATTGACGTTGTTCACCTCACTGCGGGGTGAAGTGAAGTATAAAAACACCAGCATAGTTGCGGAGCTGATTGATGCACGTGGCTATTTTGCTGATGAAGGCAGTTTTCTAACCTCCGCATTTGTGAACACGCTGGAACCGGTACAGGCCTATATTCAGCATCGCGTCCCGCTTGAATCTGATGGTGAGTTTGATGTCCAGTTCGGGCGTTTCACCATGGATATTGGCTCCAGGCGCCTGGTCGGCCGCAATGTATTCCGCACAACCGTCAATGCCTTCGCCGGCATACGCAGCAATTGGAAATCTTCCAATGGTGACGTGTTTACCGCTTTTTACACGCTGCCCCAGGAACGCCTGCCGGGAGATCTGGACAGCCTGCTGGATAACGATTTTGAATTTGATGATCAGGATTTTGATCAGCAGCTGTGGGGGCTTTTTTATCAGTCTAAGCAACTGATCAGTGGACTCACCACGGAAGCGTATGTCTTTGGCCTGCACGAAAGTGACGATGCCAGCGAGCGGGAAACCAGAAACCGTCAGCTGATAACGCCCGGTGTGCGTCTGTTGAAAGCCCCCCAGGTGGGACAGTGGGACTTTGAAATTGAAGGCGGCATACAGTTTGGCCAACAGCGTGCCACCAATGCTCCAACAGATCGCGATGACCTGGATACGCTGGCCGGTTTTGTGCATGCGGAAAGTGGTTATACCTTTGGCGGTCCGATAGAAACCAGGGTTTCACTGGAGTTTGAATACGCCAGTGGTGATGACGATCCTACCGATGGCAACTTTGATAATTTCGATGGATTGTTTGGACCGATTCGCGGCGATCTCGGACCAACCAATCTCTACACCCTGATACCGCGAACCAACCTGATATCCCCCGGATTGCGGGTTGAGCTCAATACCGGCAAACGATGGGACGCAATGGTCGGCTGGCGTGCGGCGTTTCTGGCTGCATCGCGCTCGCCGTTCGGCAACACCGGTGTGGTTGATCTCAGTGGTGAATCATCGCGTTATGCCGGACAGCAGCTGGAATTCAGAGCCCGTTACTGGTTATGGCAGGATAGAGTCCGCTTTGAAACCGGGGCAGCGTTCTTCTTCCAGGGAGATTTCTTTGACACCGCGCCCAATGTGAATGGAGAAGGTGATCCGGCCTACTATTACTCAGATCTGCATTTCTATTTCTAAGTAGCCTCTTATGTAGGAGCGGACATGTCCGCGACCAACTTACCCCATAGTAACCGGGTCGCGGACATGTCCGCTCCTACAAATCTTATATCAGGAAAATTCAGGTAAAGGTGCCGGATCAGGCCAGTCAGCAACTCACCAGATGCACTCGTGACCATTGTCGTTTTCGAATCCGTCACCGAATGGAGAGGTTTCAATTTTGCAGTCTGTAATAACTGCATCGGGCCCATTCCAGTAACTTCCGGACCCTGTGGCTGTGCCGGACAAAATATCAAACCAGGTGAATATCATGCTGTATTGATTGGGGTCAACGAAAGTGGGTTCCATAATTAAAGTACCCTGAATGCTGCCGTCGATGATGCTGTCAAAGTTAATTTCAACAGATGCATTATTTGCAATTAAGCTGCCTGGTGCATGATACAGACAGCAGGTCTGATCGGTTCGGTGGCTGGAAAGCAAGGTGTCCTGGTCGTAGAGAAAATAGTCGATATAACTGCCTTCGTGAAAATTAGTGAAGCTTCCACCGACCAGGTTCCAAATGAAATCAACCGGCCCGACTTCACTCATGGGCGGCTCAGTAAAATGAAACTGGATGATTGCCCTTTCATCAGGAAATAGATTGACATTCGGTGTGGTATCACCTGCATAAAGCAGCGCGTAAGGCATAACAAGATTGATGATTGCCGCAATGGCAATGAGTCGTAGCGTGTGAATTCCCATAAAATTTTTGCTGTTTTCCCGTTAAACCGCGCTCATTTGTCCCGAATAATAAAATTGACTGATCCCTGGCACTCAATCAATTCAAACCCTTTCAGCCTATTGGCCTCTGCTATGAAGATATATCACTAAAGGATTACTTCGCGTGCCAAGATTACTACGGGCTTAATTCGGCAACAAATGAATTTTCGTTATCAGTAACAACTGTGGGAGATTTCTTTGACACCGCGCCCTATGCGAACGGAGAAGGTGATCCGGCTACTATTACTCGGATCTGCATTGTTATTTCAAATTAATTTTTTGTAGGAGCGGACATGTCCGCGACCAACTTACCCCATAGTGATCGGGTCGCGCACATGTGCGCTCCTACAAATCTTATATCAGGAAGATTCAGGTAAAGGCGGCGGATCTGGCCAGTCATCCGGTTTCTGCTCTTTCGCTTCCAACTGACTGGTCAATGCCACATGCATGTTATGCCAGGTGGTTTGTATTGACGGGTCTGATAATGGATCGGTGTAACCGTTAACCGGAATTAAATTGCTTTCCTCGGCATCCCGTGTTGGTGGTGTTGTACCGGTATCATAGGAAAAGTCATACATTTCATATTGAAAATCTGATGCCGTGCCGTTCGGATTACTGCCGCTCAGCACGCCGGTTGCCTTGTAATACACCGCATATTTCGCGTTGTAGTTTTCATCCTCAATCAGGCAGCGGATATGTGCACCGGCATCGTCGGTAGCAAACAAAAACTCATTGTAGGTGCTGTCAGTGCTGCTGCCGGCATTCAAAATTGCCTCATCCAGTGTAGTGCCCTGTATTGGGTAGGTGGTATCCAGCGTATTCACATCGATGCCGGTAACGGTGGCGATGGTCGGGATGATATCAATCAAACCAGCCAATCCTGTACAGGTCTCACCCTGGGGCAGGCCCGGGTTGGAAAAGGTCATCGGCACCAGCAGGGTTTCGTTATACACCTGATGCTCTTTTTCCCGCATGCCACCCTGGGCCATGGCCATTTCACCATGGTCTGCCAAACGAATGATCAGCGTATTGTCGGTCAGGTTATTGGGGTTTTGGGTCAGAGCGGTGACCACTTCACCCAGCAATGCATCAGTTAATGTCTCCAGATAGGCATAAAACTGAGCATATTCAGTGGCTACATCCGGCCCCCAGTTCTGATCATGGCCGGGCCGCCAAACGCCGCCCTGAATAGAAGGCTTGTTATCCAATTGATCCTGGCTGAGGTCGTAACTGGGTGGTGTGGTGATATCGGTAAAAGGCGGATACTGCCAGGGGTATTTTCCATTGTCGTCGGTGGTGAATCCGGCAGATTCCACACTGTCCGGGTAAACCCAGATGTCATGCGGGTTAAGCAGTGAGACCACCAGGAAAAACGGATTGGTGCCGTCCTGGTTGGGCGCATACTGGTTCAGGAAATCAACGGCATTCTGTACCCCGGGATCATCATCACTGCCGGTAGGGTAGCTGGTACCGTTGGTCACCCGGGCATCATTCTGGCCTACACCTGCGCCCAGGGTATACAGCGAGCTGTCACCCGGCGAAACGGGACCAAATTTCATTGCAGTGCCGAAGTCCGGAGAAGTCCACCCGGGGAAATGATAGGTCGAATCCATGTCGTCATCATTCTGCTGCAGTGTTGCAGCGTCGTTTTGCTGTTCTGTTTCTGACAGTCCGGATTCGTAGTTGCCGTCAAGGTGCCATTTGCCTTTGTAGGCCACCTGATAAGTGATGCCTGCCGGCAGCAGGGATGCGTTTTGCATAATGCCGCCCAGTGTATCCAGCGGCAGCGGCTGCTGATTGGGCAGGGTGATGTCCTGACCCATTTTCAGCAGAGAACCGACCTCGATGACACCATTCAGCGTAGGATATGTGCTGGTGAACAGCACCGAGCGGCTGGGCGAGCACGCAGTGGTGTTGGTCATGGCATTGGGAAATGTGACGCCGGTGTTCTGCAGTTGGGTCAGGTTCGGCAGGTTTTTCTCAGCCCAGCCGGCGGGATAGTGCTGAGTGGTGCGCTGCTGATCCGTCATTAAAATCAGGATATTGGGTTGCTGTGTAAATGGTCCCCAGAACGATGATGTTGACATGATAACCCCCTTAAATTATTGGTTTTATGACACGAATGAATCGCACATACCATCATACACCTGAAAGACGGATGTTTCGCCGTCAGCCGCTTTAAGGTGATTTCAACAGGCTTTCCACCGGAATAGGCTCACGCAGCAAACGTACTTCATCTTCATTGCCGGTCATGGCATAGCGGATCAAAGTTACCGGCATCCAGCCATAGTCCATTAAACGGTCGTGGAAACTCTGCAGGTCAAAATCGTCTCCCTGCTGCCAGCTGACATCTGCCAATAATTTCTGCATCTGCAGGTTGCCGATGGTGTAACCAATGCCATAACCCGGTGGACGGCGCAGGTAGATTTCGGCGTCTACGCGGGCTACGTTTTCATCCAGCCCGGGCGTCATCCTCATCCAATATTGCATAACTTGTTCAGTGGTCATCCGGTTGAGCTGCAGTTGTACATCGCCAATGCTGCGCACAGCCCGGAACAGGCCGAAGTTGTAGATCAGTTCCCGGGTTCGCTGCCGGTCGGTATAAAAACCCAGCTGCAACGGCATCTCTTCCAGATACACCGCCCAGCCTTCGACCCGTGCACCGTCATACAGATTGTGGCGAATGGGGTGTTCGAGGTGCTGGCGCAGGAGGCTGTCGAAGCGGTGACCGGGAATCACGGCATGCCAATGATCGGGCGAGGGATCGCGGAACTGGATATGTTCCCAGTAATTCGGTCCACTAGCCCGCTGAATCCAGGGTACGTTATAACCCATTTCTTCAAAATCGGCTGGAATGTAATCCGGTACGGTAATCAGTTCATGGCGCTGGATAAATGTCCGGATATCAGCATCCACCTGTGCAACCCGCCCGGTATATTCAGCTTCATTTTCCGGCAAAGCCAGCTCTGTCAGGTCACGATTGCGATGCCTGGCAAGTGTGTAGTTGACGCGTAAACGATCCAGCTCGCGCTGTGACATCAGCAGGATGTCATCGGCATCATAAGGCATCATCTTGACCTGGCGCAGGTACCAGTCAAAAGCCTCACGCCCAACGCCGGACTCGGCGGTCAGCCGTGGCCGCTGCTGTTGCAGCCATTGCTGAAAGGCCTGCACCGCAGCCAGGGCAGGGTTAATGGCTTCCAGCAGTTCCGGCTGAGACTGCCGGGCACGCAGCTGCAAATCCCGATACCAGCCGATAACGCCGGCAGGTGGTGCTTCACGGCGCGGATGCCCGTGGCCAACCCCATCCGGATTGGATAAGGCATACAGCGCCAGATCAGTGTAATCGGCTGTGGCCTCGCTCAAATTGCCCCGGGCCTGATTGCTCAATGTGACGATTGACTGCAGGCGCTTGATCAATTCGTCCTGTTGCTCGCCCTCAACCGGTAATTCGTTAAACGCCACCCGCAGCATGCGGTCCACATAAAATCCCGGGTCACGAAACCAGGGTCGTGAAATCTGCAAGGTGAAATCGTATTCATTCATCTGGGCACGCACCGCCAGATAGTCAGCCTGCTGTTCACGTGGCCAGCTATCAATGCTCAGCGATAGCAGCGTGTCCTGGAATTCCTGCAGCCGTGTAATCCGATTACTAATGCTCTCCCTGTCAGCAGAGTCCGGCTCGAAGTCATTACGCCAATCGATAAACTGCTGGTGGAGTTTGATCAGCTCAGCGTAGCCAGGGTCTGCATGGCTGTGAGTGGCAAACAGGCCTGTACACAACAGGCACACAGCAAAAAGACATGGATTGGCAGCAGGCAGATGGATGGTTCTCATGGTGTCCGGTTCCAGAAATGGTTGTTATTGTTTCGCGTCCCCCTGAATCATCTGATTCAGCACAATCATAACAGCACCGGACGAGGTGTTGGCTGTGGTTTCCGGCTGCCCGAGCCCGGGCAACCGGATAGTTTGTTTTAAAATTTATTGATTGGTTTCGCTTGACTGCGCCAGCAGCGCATCAACCCGTTCGACAAAATTCCGGTACATCTGCACACGGTTGGCGTAGTGGCCGGTTTGTTCGCCAACCCTGATGGCATTCTCGGCATACGCTTTGGCCTGCTCAAGGTCGCCGGCAGCGGTTTCCGCGTAACCGGACATGGCATACACTTCCGGCCGCATTGGATACAGCGACCGCAACCGTGCCAGTAAAGCACGCGCAGAAGCCGGTTTGCCGCCGGCTGCCAGTTGATTGGCCAGTACCGCCAGCTCCATGGACTGAGGATAAAACCGCCAGCCGAGTTGCCGGTTTTGTGTGCTGAACCAGTTGTCTACTGCTGAGGCATTATCCTGGTCAAGCCGGCCGGTCAATTCAGCCTGGAGATTCCAGCTGGGAAACAATGCCTCAATGGCTGAATGCAGAGCAGGCATCACCGCTGTGAAATGGCTGGTTTCGGGTATTGTTGTAAAAGACCACTCCATGCTGGCCGGCGCCTGTTCGCTGAACAGTTGTGCCATATCTTCTCCTGCCGGTACCGTTTGTCCACCATCAGCTTCAGCCACTGCCATATAGACGAACTGCGGATCTTCCGTCGGTTGCTCGAAGTAAGCTTTTGCTGATTCAAACAGTACCCGGTCCGCCACCCAGGTGCTGGTGCCCAGGGCAATATGGGCATCAAACAGCGATGGTTCAGTAAACAGTGAATGCAGCGCCATTACTCCGCCGAAAGAGTGTCCCAGAATAATGTCCCGGCCGGTGGTCCGGTAGCGGCGATTGATTTCGGGCTGTAGCTCCTGTTTCAGAAATTCAACAAACTGCCCGCCACTGCCTGTGTTGGGAAAGGCCGGATCAGCTTTTGGGATATAGTCGCGGTTGCGGTCAACATTTTTTATGCCGACAACCAGCATGGGGGGTATCCGTTCCCAGTAGCTCAAATATTCCAGATAGTCGGCCACCACAGGAAACATCCAATCGGCATCCAGCACATAGATGGTGTGATAGCTGTTTTCGGATTGATTATAACGGGCCGGCCGCCTGATTAATATTTCCCGGGATTCATCCAGTACTTCAGAATCGAGCTGAATAATTTGATCACGTTGGGCTGAAGTACTCGGCATCGGTCGGTAGGGCTGACTGTTGTCAGGCGGAGCATCAGACTGGGTGGAAGCAAATAAAATCGGGCTGAAGATTAAGGCAATTACAATAAGGTTGACTCGAAACATAGAACACTCTGCTGGTTATTATTATTTTGGCAATTATCCGGCAGTATGTGCCGGAGCAATTGAATACCGGATTTATTCAATCCGGTTGGTTCGACCGGGGGAGGGCATAAAAGTTGTTCAACCTGCGGGATAATCCACAGGCCAACAAAATGGCGCGATTAAATCAGAAAAGTAACAGCAAAATGCTGGAAATTTAGCGGAATTTATTGTGGGTCTGATGTTAATCTGAGCATTGGCGTTGCCTCTCTTTGCCAGCTGCGGGGATGTTCTCCATTAAACTGAACATCCATGGTCGCGATGATATTTGCACCCGATGGAGCACCGTCAATCAACTGAAGGTTGATGCTGCCGGCGGCCTGCCGCTGTGGCGTGATGGGTTCACAGCCATCGCAATAACCGTTGATCTGCAGCATCTCAACCGTCACTTCAGACTCGCCGTTATATTGAGCGACACCGGCCAGCCAGCGTGGCCGTCCTGCGCCATCGTATAAATAGGCAATAATGGTCAGGCTGTTGCTGCTCTGCTGCAGACTCAAGGCCCAGCCGCCATCCTGCTCCCCGGCATACCAGCCGCCGCTGACATTAATGCCGTTGGCTGCGCCGACTGCTGCAACCAGCGGCCGCAGACAGGCAACCGGCGGCAGGCCTTCGATTGAGTGTTTCAGGCGAACGGAATTAACAATTCTCTGCTGATCAGCGATGGCGCATACCGGATCGAACGGGCCGCGGTGAAAATCCAGTTCTATATCGGCGGCCGGTTCATTACTGACCTGTGAGTCAGCACTTAAGCTGTGGCGTCTCAATTCGATACCGGTGTTACCCCGTTCACGCTGACCAACGCCCAGAATCCACTCAGGTTCGCCGATAGCGTCAAATCCATAACGCAATGCCACCAGCCGTTCACCAGCCATGTGTGCATCAATGCCGCCACCAGGCCGCAGTGGATCAAAATACATACCTGGACGGGCATCTCTGAAAGGCGTTGGTTGGGTAATCAGGTTGCAATCCAGCGCTGTCTCCAGCAGCACATCACGTCCTGCGATTAAATCTGCACGGGTAGGAGATACCTGGATATCCGGCACTATGCCGATCCGCTGTGTCGGCCGGCCATCGGGGTAGTAAACGCCCAGGCCGCTGAACATGGCAGTGCTGTCCTGCGGTAAAAGGACGGCGGTAATATCACCATCTGCCCCTTGCGTCTGGCTGCCGATGGTAATGGTATTGCCATAGGCCTGCAGAATCATGGAAGTGTATTCCGCCTGGCTTAAGGTGATTTCATTAACCAGAATCATTACCCGTCCCTGATAACCGGAAGGGAAACGGCCGCCTAGGATGCTTGAAAACTGACTGAACTGACCGGGGTTGCTTAAATCACTCCGTTCAAAGCGGGCCACCTCGGTAGGTGTGTTGAACAACCGGTTGGCAATTTCGAATAATGTGACGTTGGGATAATTCCGCAAATCAAACACCATGGCATCAGTATTGGCCAGACTGCTGAACATCGCGGCGGTGTCAGCGGGCAGTAAGCGTGCCATATCAATCACACCGATATTACAGCTGCCGTCAACGGCAACAGTTCGCCATGTAGGGTTCGGAGATTCCAGCAACCGCTGTGTGTGATTGAAAGAGGAAGATACCTGCACGCTGCCGCGTTCACCTTCAGGGGTTTGATAGTCAATGGTTACCGGCGCCAGCGATGGTGTAGACAGCAGCAGTTGATGCAGCCAATAGTCGCGGCTGACCGGATTTGAGCCGTGCTGATCCAGGCGGCGCTCGGCTTTCAGTTCGTCAATCGGCCGGCCGCCAATGGCAAGGATTTCATCGCCGGGCAGCATTGGAGCTGCCAGGGACAGTACCCTGGTCACAATGGTTTTGCCGCCAATGGTTCTGGCCAGTAATGGCAGCGGAGGGTTGATCTGCAGCGGATAGGACAATGAGTTGTAATAGGAATGCCCGTCATTGATGCGGTGATGAAAACGCGCCAGCGCCTGATGAAACTCATTAATGGTGGCAGCGTTGATGACTGACGTTACAGATTCCTGTAGCACCTGGCCCCAATCGGTACCGATGTCATCTTTATAGGGAAAGAAATATTCAATGGCTCCCCACAGACGGAACATGGCCAATAAGCGCCGGCTGCGGTCTGGTGTCACACCCACTTCAATGAAGGCATCATCGGATAAAAATGTGGGTACCTGGATGTTGTTTAATTCAACATAACATTGCGACTGTGGACGCACGATTGCCAGATTGCGCAACTGTTGTTTCAGCTGCTGGTTTAGCGCCGCAGTTTCAATCCAGTCCGGTCCCGCATCAGCACCGCTGCCAGGTATTGCACCGGCACGCTGCAGCATGCCGTTAAGCTGTGAAGACAAATCGTCAATCGACAGGTTGTTTTGAATTTGCGGCAAGGTATCCAGCAGAATCTGATCCCAGTTCGTCTGGCAGTTGGTGATCTGCGGATGACGATATTTCGCTAAGGACCACACCTGGGCGGTATGCAGCAGGGATTGCTCCAAGGGTAGCGGTTGAGCGTGGACGGCAACGCCAGCCAACATTGTAAATAACAATAAAAATTGAATGCGTAACCGTCTCAAAATCATCTGTCTCTCAAAGTCACCGGCCTGACGGCTGAAGCAATTCTACGAAGCACTGCCAACTTTAGCATAAAAAAATCCCATGAAAGTTAAGTTGCAAATCATCAACTCAATAAATGCATCAATGAATCAATTTATGCATGAATTAAATCGAAGCGGGAAATGTGCACTGTTGAGGCTTCTAAAATATCTGTTTCAAACACTTGTACATTCAATATCAAACATCCGGTAGAGTGGTTGAGGAATGGTCATTGACTGCAGAAATAGCAGCACCTATGCTGTTGCCTTCTCCGACCGGCTGCCCAAATTCATGTATTTATTATCTTCACGGCTTCTCAAAAGCCGCTTATTAGACAGTCTGCTTTTCCTGGTGCTGCTGGTTGTGGCAGGCACTGCAGCTTCCAGTTCAGCCTATCTGCCTAAAACAGATCATTCCCGGCTGGCCGATAAAGAGATACCGCTGGCCAATCTGCCTGAACCGGTATGGCGCAGTGCAACTGATTTTTCCCAGGCGGATGCAAGTCAGAATCAACGCTTACTGCAGGATTTGGAAGTAACTGAGCAATCAGCATTGTTTGACCAGCGCAGCGGACGAGTGAATGCATTATGGCTCAGTCATCCGGTACTGCCGGGTGCCGGAATTGGAAATGAGCTGTCCTGGGATAACCTGGGGTTTGCAGCAGTTCCGGGCGGGGATGCACTCAATCAGGTTGTGATTGAGCGCTTGCATGCATTCCTGGAGTTGCATGCCAATGGATTGCAGGTTGATATCTCACAAATGCGCTTCAATGTGGGGGCGCATGGGGATCTGGTGCAGATTCATGCACAGCGTGAAGTTGATGGCGTGCCGGTAATGGGGGCAGGTTTCACCGCAACCATCAGCCATGGCAATCTGGTTCTGCTGGGACTGGATCACTGGGCTGATGTAAATGTGCCAACCTCACCGTCTATCAGCACCGCCCAGGCACAGGCGGTATTGCTTGATTACCTGGATGCACAACAGCCCGACAGATTTTCTGCGGATGCTGTTCTCACACTCATTCCGTTCGCTGCCGATGTTGCCGGTCAGTTGAATTATGCTCACCGGTTGGTGTGGCTGTTGCCGGTAGAATTTGATGATGTGCCTGCCGGTTATCAGGGAGCCGTCGATGCGCATACCGGTACAGTGATTGCCTTTTGGGATACCTACCATGCACAGGACGCCAGAAACATCAAAGGTGGTGTGTATCCGTTGAGTAATGATGGCATTGGTGTTGATGGCGTGGAAGTGCCCGGATATCCAATGCCGTTTGCAGATGTCAATCATGTCGGTGGCGTAAGCACAGCGGATTCGGGTGGTAATGTGCTTGATGTCAGCGGACCGATGACCACTGAGCTTGCCGGACCATTCGTGGCTGTTGATGATTTTTGTGGAGCAGTCTCGGAAACATCAGATGACGGTGATCTTGACCTCGGCACCAGCGGGGGTATTGATTGCGATACGCCACCCGGTGCGTCTGCCGGCAATACCCACTCATCAAGAACCTCATTTTATGAACTGAACCGAATTGCCGAGCTGGCGCGTGGTCAACTGCCCGGCAACACCTGGGTTCGCAGCCAGTTGACGGCAGAATTGAATATCTCGGTGGTATGCAATGCTTTCTGGACCGGCACTGTGGTACAGTTTTTCCGTTCATCGGGAACCTGCTCCAATCTGGGCGAGCTGGCTGGTGTGATTGATCACGAATGGGGCCACGGCATGGATGACAACGGCACCAACGGCACCATTTCATCACCGGGTGAAGGCATTGCCGATGTGTTCTCTGCCTTGCGTATCAACGATTCCTGCCCGGGGAGAGGGGCATTGCCCAATACCTGTGGCGGATTCGGGGATCCCTGTATCCCCAGTTTCGGCTGCACCGCGGCCAGAGATATCGACTGGGAGCGGCATGAATCCCAGCAGCCGCATAATGTGGCCTGGGCCAATGCCAATTGCGGCGGCAGCCCACACTGTCGCGGCATGTTGAATTCAGAGGCTGCCTGGGATTTGCTCAAGCGCGATCTGCCGAATCTATATGGCCTGGACAACAACACGTCACTGGAAATAACCACCAGGCTGACCTATCTGGGTGCGGATAACGTGGCCAGCTGGTTTGTTTCCAACAATGGGGAGGAGGGCGGTTGTGCAGCTTCCAGCGGTTATCAGCAACACCTGGCCGCCGATGACGATAACGGCAACCTGAATGACGGCACACCCCACATGCAGGCCATCTTTGATGCATTCAACCGCCATGGCATTGCCTGCAATATGCCGGTGGTACAGGACTCAGGCTGCGCCGATGTCCCAACCGTTGCACCCACGGTGACTGGATCATCAGCAGATCGTGGGGCCACCTTAAACTGGAACAGCATTCCGGGCGCAACCCGCTATAAGGTATTCCGTACCGATGGCGTGCAGCAATGTGATTACGGCAAAGCCATCGTTGGTGAAACCGCTTCAACCACTTTTACCGATGCCGGTTTGCAGAACGACCGGGAATATTATTATGTGGTGGCCGGTTTTACTGATACCGATGCCTGCATGGGCCCGACCAGTTCGTGCGTGACCGTCACGGCCGGCGAAGAGTCATTGATTTTTGCCAATGGTTTTGAGGAGTAGCAGGTTACAGCAACAAAGTGCCCTAATTGGGTTACTGTAGCAGCGGACACCCCTGCGGCTGGCTTTATTGCTTAGTGACTTCTGTCACTTGTTTACAGCCCTGCAAAGTTTATGCTTAAAGCATGCAGGCTTTGTTATCGGCTTATGGTTAAACAGAGTTACAACAGTTGTTTATTGCAACGGCTGGTTATCGTTTTCAGCACCTTCTCTTTTCATGCTTACAGTTGCACTGAAATTCCCTTCGACCAGCGTTTTAATGATGCAGATGTTGTATTCGCGGCAAAAGTTAGACTTGCAGCGAATCAAGATGCTGATTCCATTGGCAAAGACGCACCGTTTTATGAATACGACTATAAAACCCTTTATATCTGGAAAGGCGAGCCGGGCACATCAGGGCATTTACGCCTGACAAATGACTGCAGAGATGATGAGATCGGTGGATGTTCTTCGAAAACTTCTGAAGGCGACACTTTATTAATGTTTTCCAGTTGGACCGGGTACGGGTTGGAAACTGAATATTGTAATGCGGGTGGTTTTGAAGTTGCATTTCTAGATCGATTGGAACTGGCAGAGCCGGAAATTTCATATGCCCCTGCTTTGGAACAGGTGACTACAGAATTATTGCGGGACAGTCTCGGTTCCAAAAGCTGGTTTATTGTTTTGAATGCTGCCCATGCTCTCAAGCAATTGGGACGTGGTGATGAGGTTCTGCAATACATTTCGCAGCATCAATGGCCATGTGACTTTTCTGAATACCAATTTAATAATCTAATTAGTATGTTTTATGCGTTGGGCAAAGATGCATCATTTTTAATACCGGAGTTTGATCATTTCTGGTATTGCGGGGATGAATCAGTGCGGGTGCAATGGATGAAGGCATTAGTGCTGATGGCAAGCGGTGATGAGTTGAAGACTGTTATCGTAAGAGCTTTGGACGATGAAAATTACTGGGTGCGCCGTTTTGCAGTAGAGGCTACTGTAGCGCTGGATGCTATAGCTCTCCTGGAAGTTCGCGGGCAACTTTTGGCCATGCTTCACAGTAATAATCCTGATGAGCGTTTAAGGGGGGCGCAAGGGGTCGGATATTTTGGTGATCTTAATACGGATGAAATTATCGCAGTTTGTACTTTTTCATTAAAAGGGCTGCAGGAATTTTTTATAAGCCAAGCCAGCGATGCTTGTAGTGAAGCCGTGAGTGGTAATAAAGATTCAGCGCGACAATCTGTTATTGGTACGCAAGTGCTGGAATCTGGCGGTCAGTGGAGCCGGTAATCCGGAAACAGCCAAAACTCAAAATAAATTCTTACCGCATGGCAATCTGATCGGAAGAAAGCCGGAAGGTTAACGGTAATAAATGTCTGTTATCTTTACCATTGTAAGTCAGCTGAGCAATAAAACCGGCTTAAATCAAAACCAGCAAACATATTGAAGAGGGTCAGATTATGTCTACAACTACCATTGCCCCAACACTGAATTCACGCCTGGCATCGGCCTGTAACTGTGCTTACGGCGTTTCCGATACCACCGGCAAATACACCCCACCAGCCATTTACGATGCGGCAGTAAACTGGTCGGCAACGCCCAAGCCATTTGCGGCAGCCACCAGTCCCGGACAGAAGCTGATCAATGCTGCCCTGGTTGGTGTAAACCAGGACGGTATTATTGTGGCTTTCAGAGGTACGCTGCCGCCCAGCTGGACGCCGGGAAGCCTGGAAGACTGGTGGCAGGACATTGTTGATTCTGAACCGATTTCCGCGCCACCATTACCCGGTAAAGTACACAGCGGGTTCTGGCATGGGCTGCAATCCATATATTCCGGCGTGCTGGGAGAAGTGCAGAGTTTGCAGCGCAGTCATCCGGGAGCAGCCATTTATGTGACCGGTCACAGTAAAGGCGGGCCGCTGGCATCGCTCGGCGCTGCGCAATTGTATCTGCAGAGTAATATCCAGGCAGCCGGTGTGGTGACGTTTGCGTCCCCACATCCCGGCGATCATGATTTTGTTAATCAATACCCAGCGGTGCTGCAGCCGGTAACGGCGTTTGAAAACTATCTTGATATCGTGCCGTTTTTACCACCGACTGATGCATTTTTCCAGGATTTTGAGCCGATTGCGAATACCTGGCTGGGCAAGGAGTTCTGCAAATATTTCCCCTATATCTGTAATGCATTGAGCAATGCCAGTAAGTGGAATTATGCATCGCTTGGGCAGCTGAACTATGTAACTTCCAGCGGTAAGGTGGTTGGTTCGGACAACCCTTTGGCTGCACCAGATTATCGGCTGGTACAGATATTGCTGACGCTGTTCGGCCTGAACAGTGATGCTGCCGAGACATTCGCCGAGTTGGCTTCGCAGGCGGCAACCAGCATCAGTCACTCCGGTTTGAGCACAATTGGAGCGGCCCACTGCATAGCCTGTAAAGCCGATACGCCGACGGATTTCTGTGCCGGTGGTTACATGACCGGTGCAGGTGGTGATCCGATTTGCCCGACCGGCAGCTAGCGGTTATCAACAATTGATAAAGCGGGTGTGTTAAGCATGGCTGAGTGCAATTGTAATCATTAGGCGGTAAACCCGGTGCTAACTGGTTCAGGCAACCGGAATGCTTTCTGGTTGCCGCACACCTGTGCTACCTTGTAATCAGCAGCAGGATGGTGAAAATGCAGATGTAATTTATGCAGACCGGAATTCAACACGCCACAACATTTGGTTCGCTGCTATCTACCCTTCAAACTGCTTTTCTATTTTGGCTGGCCCTGTACCCGGATTATGCACATGCCTGCTCCTGTGCAGGTGCATCTGTAGAATCCCGAATACAGCAGGCTGATGCCATATTTGCTGCAGTAATTGGTGAACGGTTTGATTTTGATGAAATTGTCTCACTTGATGAAACCGATACGACTTTAACCAGATCTGCAATACGCTATCAAACCAAATATATCTGGAAGGGGGATCCGGGTGAAAGCGGCCTGATATTCACCAATCCCGATGGTGCCTCCTGTGGTGCAGGCCTCAAAAAGCAGGAAACCTATTTCATATTTGCTGAAAATACCAACCTGGGGCTTTCAACCAGTCTGTGCAGTGGTAATCAATTACTGAAATATGCACTTTTGGAACGATACCTGTTGGGATCGCCGGAGGCGTCTTTCGCCAAGCCGGTATTGCAGGATGTCACTGCTGAGTCACTGCTGATTGATTTAAGCAGTGATGATTCAAGACTTGCTGCCAATGCGGCAGAGGCATTGCACCAGACCGGGCATCATAATGACATGCTGATTTATATTCAGCGCAACAACTGGTGGTGCGAAGCGCCTCAGGAAAGAATTAACCTTCTTACAGACATGCTGAGCAAACTGGGCCGAAGAGCTGTTCTGCTGGCTGACCCATTGGATAAGCTGTGGTACTGCGATGCTGAGGAGGTCAGAGCGGCATGGACTTATTCACTGGGTATTATTTTGAATGGACAAAAACTGCTGGCATCCACACTGCGTGGGCTGGCCGATCCATCAGCGCTGGTGCGTTCTTCGGCAGCCAGGTCTGCACATAAAATTACCGGTCCGAACCGCCAGGTTATTCGAGCATATCTGGTTGAAATGATCAGTGGTGATCAACCGGATTTGAGGGTTTCGGGAATTCAGGGGTTTGATGGTTTCGATGATATGCAGCCGGCTGAGTTGCAGGCTGTTTGTGAGGTTGATACCAGTGGGGTGACTGAGCACTTTCAACAGTATGCAGATTCTTATTGCAGACAGTATCTTCGATTTAATTATCAATCGCTGTCAACAACCGAGGTGGGTAAGCAATTAATTAATAAACATCTCAATTTAAGGCTTAAGTGATGCTTTCATATAAAGCAGGTTTCAATTAAGCCATTCTGCCTGGCCGATAACCGTCAAGATTGCCGGTTATCTGATGTGCTCTTTATATCAGGTTTCGGTTTCTTCGGTCGGTTGTTTTCCAATAATCAGATATTCACGCAACGCATTAATCAGCGCCACGCCGGTATTACTGTTGGTGAATACTGCAAACCCCATATCATGATCTCGGTAAATCTCGAACTGGCACATAAAATCACCATTATTACCGCCATGTCCATACGCCAGGCCATAGGGCGAGTTCATTAAATAAAACCCCATTCCATAACGGCCGGGCCATTGAATTTCCTCGGGTTCCAGCGGCACTTCCACCTGTGGTTCCAGCATATTGGCATAGCCTTCAGCCGACAGGCCTTTCTGCTCAATTAAGCTGATCATGAAATTGGCGAAGGATTTTGCTTCGGTGTGCATGCTGTGAGCTACACCGATGGCGTCTGGCGGACCATAGGGACCTGCCATGCCGTTGAAATGACCACTGGAAACCACCTTGCGCAATTCGTCATTGGCGGAGAAGTGGGTATTTTCCGTCAGCCCCATGGTTTGCTGAGCTTCTTCCATGACGATCTGCTCCAACGGCTTGCCGACCACTTCGGATACAACCCGTCCAAGATATTCAAAGCCTTCACCGGAATAGCCGTATTTGATACCCGGGTAGAATTTGATATCCATCTGGCCGTCATCGTTTTGCCAGCGCCAGTTTGGGAAGCCGGTTTGATGCGACAGTACATGACGGGCAGTGATCTTTTTATAGCGCTCATCATGAGCAATCTCTTCGAAAGGCAGATACTGATACAGCGGCTTGTCCGGGTCGATCACGCCACGCTCAATCAACCGATTGGCGGCAAAAGCAAATACCGCTTTGGTAATCGAGGCAGCTTCCAGCAGCGTGTCATCGGTCATCGGTTCTTTACTGTAGGCATTGCGCAAACCTAAAGCACTGTGATGAACCAGTTTGCCATCTTTGACCAGTGCCAGCGATACGCCGGGAACCTGATAGTAGTCCATCAGAGCGGTCACGGTACGGTCAATCTCTGCGGCCTTATCTGCAGTAAAATCAAACAGTACGCCTTTGTCCAGAAGTATATCCGGTGCTTCCTCCAGGCTTAGCATCATGGTGTCTGCGGTGGTGGTCTCCCCTTTTGCAACATTTGCTGTGGTTGACGCTGATGGAGCAATCACCTGCAGGTTGCTATACGGATTACCAATGGTTTTATCGGGCTGGCTGATTACATAGCTGCCGGCCGGTAATTCCACCTGATAGATTCCATCGTCATCGATGGAGGTCTGAACCCACAATGATGGATCATCGACCGAGGCAACCCGTACCCGTCTCAGGCTGGCGTCAGCCGGATCATTGCCTTCCTGCCAGTCCAGCTTGCCTTTCAGAGTGCCCAGAGATGCCTGCGAATTAATCAATACCAGATCGCCAATGCGGCCACCGCCCTGGCTTTTACCGAAATTGGGTCCCCAGATATACAGGCTGTTGGACTGTTCTTCACCGCTAACATCCTGATCGGTTACCAGGAAATCCAATCCAAGAGTTTGATTGGCAGCTATCGGCTTGTCGGTCTGTATTTGCCACTCATAGACAGTGGTCTGATTTGCTCGATTAACTTTGACTTTGACATTATCCCAGCTGGCTTTGGCTACATCCGGATCCCAGTTTCCATCATCGCTGAGCAGCTGCTGGTGTGGTCCGTTGACTGCATACAGTGCAGCACCTGAACCATTGGTTGTATGGTTGGCGTCAAAATAAATAATCATCCCGTCCTGCTCAGACCAGTTACCTTCCGGATCATCACCGACACTGTGGTTCTGGTCAGTGACTTCTATAGCCAGATAAATTGAACGGTTTTGACTGTTGTAACCTGCTCTGAAAAATGCGGAATAATTTTCACCCCCGGCTACCGCGACCGGACTGCCGTCCCCATTAATCGGGTATCCTGGCATGTTGTCCGGCCAGTCGGACAGGTCGCCATCAATGGTGATGGCTTTCATCGGTAGGGCATAGGCAATTTGGCCATTATCAGCCAGGGCAGAGTGGGTAAATATCAAAAAACAGACGCAGCTAAGCAGCAGTGGTTTCATTATGAATCCTCGGCAGGTTGGTTTACCGCTGTTTGATGTCGGGATGATCAGCCCGGTTTATATGCTGCTGTAGAAATTTAATATTTTGCTGATTTAATCGATTGAATGATCGTTAAGGGTGAATTTTTCGTGACTCACACGATAGTTCGTTCATTAGTATCGGGGAAAAGTTGGCGGCGCAATCCCATTCGATCAGGGTGCCGTCCATGGCTTCTCTGGGGCTGAGTACGATCATTTTGTCTTCACCCAGTGAGTCCCTCAATTTGGCAATCAGTTTTCCGTCCTGGCCGATTACCACGGAATCAATATGTTCGCTGTTGGTCCGGTCCGGATCAAAACCCATGGCCTCAAGTTGCCCGGGCCATTCCGCCTGTGACAGATAATGCTCACTGGCGGCCATTTTAATCGGTGCCATGGCTGCCAGTGCCTCACCCAGCTGGTGGCGCATTTTCAGCATATCCTCCAGACTCATATTGCCGTCCCCCTGATAAGCTTCTGGAGCGAACCGGCCGGTCAGCGCATCCGCGCGCAGGGTTTTTTCCGTTAATATTTCAGCTTCAGTGGGGCATTCAGTGTCTGAGAAAATGATATTGCCGTTTTCGTCCTTACACTTAAAGTACCCGGCGGCATGGGTAGTTGTTGCTGTTAATTGAATGAACAGCGCAACAAAACAGGCAAGCGTTATCTTTTTTTGCATCAGTCCGTTACCCGGCTGGCTGAATAAGTAGCTGGATTATAGCTCTTGAGTAGATAAACCACACTTAATAGCATAAACCTATGTACCGGAATTAACCTGCTAAACCGGAATAGTCTTATCCTGACTATACATATCCTTCAATTTATTGATATATAGAGGAGTATGCAAGACAAAGCCCGTGATGTCCGAATTTTCTTTGCCCTGTGGCCTGACCAGGCGGTCCGGTCCGCAATCATTAAGCGGCGAGAACAGCTTGGCCGACTGTCGCGCCGTCAGGTGCCCGATCATAATCTGCATCTGACCTTGTTGTTTCTGGGCAATCAACGGCGGGCAATGCTGTCTGAATTATTAGCCGCTGTAGATGATATTCAGGCAGACGGCTTTGTAATGCTACTGGATCAGTTCGGCTGGTTTCCTGCTGCCCGGGTTGCCTGGCTTGGTGGTACTGCTCCAGATTCAGCCAGTCGGCTGGTGGAATTATTGAATGAAGCCAGCAGGCAATCTGGCATTCACTTTCGTCAGGGGCAATGGAAACCGCATATCACGCTTTTCCGCCAGGTTCATAAGCAACCGGATTGCGGGCAACCCCAACCACTGTCATGGCCAGTCAGCGAGTTCGTCCTGCTTGAATCGGTTTCCGGGCAGCCATACAGGATATTGCACCGTTGGCAGTTAGGCACTAGGTTGCGTGAAGTTAAGGCCAATGGTGTGGTATGAAGTCGTATACTGCTATCAGTTTCGTGTTCTGGAATATAACACTGTGAAATCCCTGGCGGTCATATTGGTCATTGTGATTAATACAGTTGTCGCAGCATCGGAGTTGCCCGCTTATTCATTGAGCTATGATCCGGATAGAAATCCATTTATCGACTACGAACATGCACTTAATGATGCCCGGCAAAGTGATCGGCTGGTGTTGTTGGAGCTTGGTGGTGACTGGTGTTTATGGTGCCACAGGCTGGACAGTTTTTACCGGAAAAACACCAGGATTCGCGATCAACTGCTGGAAGTATTTGTAGTGCTAAAGGTAAATGTCAGTGAGCAGAACTGGAATGAGGCATTTCTCAGTCACTTACCGGCAGTGAATGGTTACCCGCATTTTTTTATTTCTGATGCAGAAGGGCACGTGATTGGCTCACAGGATGTGTTTGACCTGGAGGACGGCGGCAGTTATTCGCGCAGACAGTTCAGCAGGTTTATTAAAATCTGGTCGGAGGCCAACATTAAAATACAGTCATTAGTGGAGACAGGTCATCCAGCTGAGGGCTGATCTGCCTCCACAATTAATATCTGAATGCGGAAAAGTTAATCTTCGAATCCGGTAATTAATGTAACTTCCTGGGTTGGCGCCAGGCTCCATGTGCCTCTGCCAACTGCATGCACCACCAGCATGTCCTGACCTGCGATATGTTCCACCGCATAAATCGGTGCATTGGGCAGGCCTTCGCCGGCATCCGCCCAAGTGGCAAAATTATCCGATTCATAGGCGATGAAAAAACCGCTTTGGGTGCCGACCACAATTCCGGCCTGGAACTCCACATCTATGTAAGCGATGGAATGAATTGCGCCTGGATTAAGGCTGCTCAGGTTATTGGTAATATTGCTCCAGGTGGCACCGGTATCGGTGGTCATAAACACACCAAAAGCATCAGTGGCAAATGCTGTGGCTGAGTCCGATAACTTGGTTACAACATCGGTAACACCACTGGTTCCCGGATAGCTAACTGATTCAACCAATGGTGCAGGGGGAGCGGCCGTTCTTATGAACATCTGACTGGTTTGTGTACCAACGTAGAGAATCTCCTCATTGTCCTGTGCACCATAGGCGATGGCATCGCCGTTAACCTGGGCAACCACCAGGCCGGGGCCTATCAGGTCGATGGTGTCGCCCTGATCCAATGATTCATATACGCCATTATCCGCGCCCAAAATCAGCCGAAGCGGGTTGACCCGATTCAATGACAAAGGCGTGTAAAAACGCGGGTCTATGGGTGGGGAGCCGTTGATCGGCGCCAATGGGATACCGGTCGTCGAGGCAACAGTATTATCGGGATTGACCTGAATCCGGCGGAATGCTCCCAGGTTCTGTGCACTGGCATAACGCACCGATAAATTAGGGAAGCTGAGATTATCAACAGCAGTGACTGCACCATCGCCACCGAGAAAATGACTCCAACTGGTATTGGCTGTGGATGTCTGAGCACTGGTTCCATTGTCCTGTGCGCCGGCGAAGGCAATCTGAGATACCTGGTCGTAACTGCCGTTATGAAATTCCGTGACCTGGATGTCTCCGTTTAACGAGAACCAATCACCGGTGTCACTGAGCGGGCTGGTCCGCAGATAAACACCGCCATCATCACTTTCGATGACATCGCCATCGGCATTAACGACCATACGGCGGGAGTCCGGATGGGGCGCGCTGTTGCTGGCGGTACCCCCGCCGGCCGGGCCGAGATTGTTGTCGTTGGTCAGATGTACCCATTGAGAGCCGCTGGGTTGTGAGGCATCGCCACGCATCAGACGGCCGGTGGAACCGGCATTAGCACCGATATTGTTGCCGCCGGGATTGGTGTCGCCCCCCATATAGACGATGTTGGGGTTGGTTCGATCGACCGTCAGTGAAGTATGAATTACACCCTGAGGCAGGATATGCAAACCGATACCTTCAACAAAAGGTAAATCCATAGCTGACCAGCTGGTGCCGCCATTGGTGGTGAAAAACACGTTGATGACAACACTGGATTCAATCAGGGCCAGGAACAGGTTGTCTGCTACACCGATATCCATTTCCATTTCTCGGCCGCCGGCAGTAATACCGTTGATAGCATCGTTGATCGAGGTATCGCTGACACGGGTCCAGCTGGCGCCTGAATCGTCGCTGCGGTAAACACCGCCCAGTACACTGCCAAATGCGCCTTTGACCACGGTATAGAATCGGCTGAGATTAACAGGGTCGGCAACCAGGTCATAATATGCACCACCGGGCAGCCCGGCAGCACTGATGCTATCGTCAGTCGCCGATATACGCGTCCAGGTAAGGCCGGTATCGGTACTCCGGAACACGCCTGCAGTGCCGGATTCAGAAACCGCCATTAACACACTGCCACGCGCAGCAACGCCCCTGATTTCCGCTCCGATCAGGGTTCCACCGCCATTCAGTAAAGTCCAGTCACTGCCGCCATTGATGGTGTGGTATACCCCAAGCCTTTGACCGCCCAGCCGGGCAAGGCTGCTGGTGCGGCCAATGCCGGCTATCAGGGTATTGCTGGAGTTGTCGGACAGGTCAAATTGAATATCGAAAATTGACAGTGAAGCCTGTTCATCCAGCTGGGGTGTCCAGTTTGGGCTGCCGCTGGTGGCGTTATTGGTTCTCCATATTCCGCCATTGACGGCGCCTACATAGAGAATATCGGCATCGGTCGGATGAGGGGCCAATGCGTTGATTGCGCCGATTACTTCATTGTCCGGAATATTCTGCACCGGTCCACCGGTTATTGGTCCTGGCCCTTCACGCTGCCATTCCCCACTGAATTGCGCATGTGAAACCAGAGGAATTAAGAGCAACAGGTATTTGAAGATAGATAAGAGATGCATAAAGGGCCACCTGATCAGACGTATGAACATTGGTTGTCGATTTTGCGCCATTCTAACCGTTAAAGGTTTGCGGGTAAAAATGAAAAAAAGAATTCAAACTGTATGAAGGATTTAACCAACTGTGTGTACGGCTCTTATGAAAAACCGGCTATATGGGCAGCAGTTTAATCCAGATATCAAAAAATTTTATTTATTCAGGAAACCAATTGACCTTTGCCAACGATAGATAAGTTGTAGATAAGCTGCTGCATCTGGAATTAACAATAATGAGAACTTTATTAAGTGTATTCGTCGTTTTACTGCTTGCTGCATGCACGCAGCAAACCAGCCCGTACCTCAACAGTGATGTTTTTATTACCGGTGTCACATTAATTGATGTGCAGTCCGGTCAAGCGAAACCGCAAATGAGTGTGGTCATCAGAGGGGGGCAAATCCATGCTGTGATACCGGCAGATCAACTGATACAGCCGGCAGATGCAGACCAGGTTATAAGCGAAGGCGGCTTTCTGATCCCCGGCCTTTGGGATATGCATGTGCATGCACTAAGCGATCCGGATGATGCGGTTACAAGGGCATTGCCGTTATTTGTTGCCAATGGGGTTACCGGTGTCCGTGATATGGGATCTTTGGTTCCCGGTATTGTTGAAGTGCGTAAGCGGCTGGCAGAAAACCCTCAACTGGCAGCGCCGGAACTATATGTTGCGGGACCATTGCTGGATGGTGTGGTGTTGCCCTGGTACGGCGATTTGCCAATGGAGCTGACCAGCCGGGAAGATGTTGAAGAAAAGCTGCCTGATCTGGTTGATGCCGGCATGGATTTTCTGAAAGTCTATGACCAGTTATCGCAGCCTGTTTACCAGGCTGTTATCGATTTTGCCAACAGAAATAATCTGCCGGTTGCCGGGCATGCGCCGAAAGCGGTCAGCATGGCAGCAGCAGCTCGGGCAGGGCAGCGCACAATTGAGCATTTATCCATTGCCAGTCTGCGTGACTGTGTTGCTGACCCGGATAGCTGGTTCGATAAATCCATCAATGCCAAGTTCGGGGAAGGCTATACCGCATACTACAATGTGACCCTGGATTTCGCTGAATCAATCAATCGTGAGGACTGCCTGAATGCATTCAGTGAACTGGCAGCACACAATACCTATTTCACTCCCACACTGGTGATGGAGCTCAATGATAGCTCTCGTCTGGATACTGAAACATTTCCCTACCATGCATCAGGTTCAATCGAATGGTGTGAGACACAGTTGTCTGGAATCGAGGCTGTTGATACTGAGTTAAGAGAGCGCGCTTTTTCCAGATATACCGACTGGTTTGGGCTAATCCAGGATGCCGGCACTGCAGTACTGGCCGGATCAGATACACCCAATAACTGCCTGGTACCCGGGTTTAGTCTGCATTGGGAATTGCAGCGTCTGGTCGAGGCTGGGATGTCAACTGCTGCCGCATTGAGAACTGCGACCGTCAATGCGGCAGCAGCGATGGACAGGAGTGACAGGCTGGGGCAGGTCAAGCCCGGTTTTCAGGCTGATCTGGTGCTGCTGGCTGAAAATCCATTGACAGATATTGCCAATACGCAAACCATCAAAGGCGTGATGACGAGCGGCCGGTGGTTCAACGAGCCGCAACTTTTACAGTTAAAGGCGGATACGCAGCCTGCCGGCTCTGATTGAGCAGGCTGCCCGGCTGTTAACGGCAATAATTTCGAGTTAAACCACTGAGTAACTCATACTGAGTCACACGGTTCGGTGGCGGGCGTACGACTTGCCGCTGAAAATTGGTTTTGACATCGTTACGTGCCGGGTCATCCACATAGCGTTTGATACGCTGAAAGCAGTCACACAATGGGCCTTTAACCGGAGGGCTGCCCATCGGCAGATTGAACATGCGGCGTATCGCAGCGAGTTCGCCAACCATGCCGGAAATATTCTCCTTCATCCATGCCAGGCCTGCCTGGCCGGGATAACCGAACAGGTCGCTGTGATCAATGGTGGCAAACAGTGC
>JANQPN010000039.1 GCA_028289455.1 Wenzhouxiangellaceae bacterium | reverse complement strand
TACAACGTAGCCAGCATAGTGTTAGTAATGTGCTGTAATTGACGTTGCCTTCGGCATGGTGTGCTATAAAAATAAGGACACACGATGTTGCTAAGAGAGCATTTGATGAAGGTTTTAAGGCGGGTGATCGGCATAGTTTTAATTGGGTCACTGCACTCTGCTGCCGTTTTTGCACAATCACAGGACGGATTTTTTACCGAGTTGCTGGAACTGGTGCCGGCCGGAACGCAGGTGGTTGTGGGTGTCGGTCCAGAAGTTGGACCCGATTACCTGGGTTCTGACGATTATGAAGTAGAGCCGGATGTGGTGTTTTTTGCCCGCCTGGGTAAAGTTTTTACGTTTGGTAATGAAGGTGCCGCAATAAATATTCTTGGGCTTAAGGACTTTCAGTTCGGCCCGGTGGTGCGCACCACCGGCGGTCGCAGTGAAGGTAAAAATCCGGCACTGGCCGGGCTGGGCAGTTTCGGTACCAGTCTGGACCTGGGCGTATTTGCCAGGATCAATGTAGCTGATTATTTCACCGCCAGACTGCGTTATTACCATGCAGTGGTCGGTGGTGATAATGGGGGGTTGCTGGATTTGCGTTTGTCCAAGCTGTTGTATCAGCAGGATGACTTATCGGTAGTGGCAGCGGTGCGGGGGAGCTGGGCACAGCGTAATCGTGCACAGCAGTTTTTTGGTATAACCGCGGAACAGTCACTCAATTCCGGGTTGCCCGAGTTTTCGCCCGGCGCTTCTTTTCAGGATCTCCGTTTTGATATCGGTGCCCGCTGGGAATTCATTGATAACTGGACCTTAAACGGCTTTGCACGTTATTCACGTTTGATCGGAGATATTGCTGACAGCCCGATTGTCGATCCACTGGGTTCCCCCAATCAGTTCACTGTAGGCAGTTATGTGGCATACAGGTTTGATTTTGATTAGCTGTTTCAGCAATTATGCTTTGACAGATTAATCGACAAGGATTATTCAATGACCAAAATAACCAGCCACATGGTAGCGATGATTATTGCCGGCGGATTAACGGTACTGTTGCTGGATCACTTTTCCGCTCACAGGCAAATTATCTGGGAACTGGCATATTCGCATGATGAAAGCGGTCAGGCAATATCAGGTTCCAAGCAGGCGTTGATCGATGCGGTACGCAATGGGCATGCGGTAAGAATTTATTGGTCAGGCAGAACCGTAGAGCATCTGGCAGACAGCTTTTTCCTGACTATTCTGGATGGTGAGGTATTTGCTCAGATTGAAGCCATTCAGGGGCAGAATCCCAGCCTCGATCCTCCGTCAATTGAGTTCAGAGACAACCTTTGGCGTGCTATTTTCAGCACCAATGGAGACAGAGCGTTGAAGTGGTTCGTGCAGCGCTGAATCAGAAACGCTGCAGCATGAATCCAGTCAGTTGCTCCCGGCCGGTTGAAGTCGGGTTTCAACTGAATGAATAGCTCACCGGATTGTGATTAATCATTGCACAGCATACTATAGTTTTAAATATTTAGAAGGCTCAGAGCAGGGGAGCATAATGGTGCATAGAATAATTTGGCTTTTGCTATTTCTGAGTATGGCAGCCGGGCATAACTGTTATGCGCAGTCAACGGAATCATCATCCAGTGCCTTGTATATTATTTTTGATGGATCGAATTCGATGTGGGGAGAACTGCCGGATAAATCACGAAAAATTGCTGTAGCCAAACAGGTGTTTAATGATCTGGATCCTGTCTTATTTACCGACCGGGAAGTGGCATTGCGGTTATATGGGCACAGGCGTGCCGGTGACTGCTCTGACAGTGAACTGGCTGTGCCCTTTATACAGGCGGATAAGGCCGTTGCACAGATGGCAGAGCGGGTTAATGCGGTTACTCCGCGTGGTAAAACACCAATTACCCGCAGCCTGCAGGCAGCATTGGATGACTTTGGCCAGCGTCATGGAGATATCCTGTTGATTTCCGACGGGATTGAAACTTGTGATGCCGATCCCTGCGCATTGGTGGGTTCCTGGCGAGATCAGGGAATCAATATTCGAGTTCATGTGGTGGGTCTGGGGCTGGACAGCCTGGCTCGTGATGCGATGCAGTGCATTGCGGATGCTTCCGGTACTGTATACCGGGATGCCGCTACCAGTACAGACTTGAGTGCGGCTATTGAACAGACCGCTGCAGGCGATCCTCCGGTCCCCGGAGAAGCCAACCCGCAACCACAACCTGCAGGTGCTGAGTTCCGGCTCGTTGGCCAGGATGCTGAAGGCAGGTTTGTGCCGGTAGCCGGAAGCATGCAGCAGGGCAATGCTGACGCCGTTGAAGTCACCAGCAACGCCCGGTTTGTGTTTGATGGTGGCAGCTACAGTCTTACTGCCGGTGTGCCAACCCTGAACGATGTAATCTATCAGCCGGTAACCCAGGATGTTGAAGTGCTGGAAGCAGGGGAAACCAGGGTTACCGTTACTGTTCCACGTCCGCCTGTTGTCAACACCCGCTTTGTCTCCGATGGGGAAGACATTCGAGGCGTGCTGGTGACCGCATTTCAAAATGGCGAGCAGGTTTTCAACCTGCGCCCAAATGAAGAGCATTTTGTGCTGCCGGGGACCTACGAATTCAGAGCCAGACTGGATCAGGATAATGATCTGACTATTACCGAAACCATTCAGCCCGGTCAGGATAAAGTGCTGCTGTTTGAAGCGGTAAAAACGGTAAGAGCGGTATTTGTGGTCCGTCCTGAAGGTGAGCAGCGTGGTCTGCGTCAACATCAGGAACTGCTGCAGAACGGAGAAGTTAAATATAAGGTGCATGTTTCCAACGGTGCAGATGTGCGCCCGGGGGTGTATACCCTTAAGTCGGATGATCCGCTGACACCTTACAGCATTGATAATGTGACAGTAACTGGTGAGCAACGGCAACGCATTGAACTGACCGTACCTTTCGGCAAGGTTCAGGCACAGTATGTCTTCAAAGGTGAGCCGCCAACCAGCGATATGCGCTGCTGGTTTGAGAAATTGGATCAAGCCAATGAAGTGATCGCCGGCAGCCGGGCACTGCAGTGCGATGGTACCGGTATATCTGTGGCGGCAGGCCGATATCGGGTAAGGGTATGGACCCGCCTAGGCGACTTTGAACCGGCTGAGTTCAATGTGACTAATGGCGAAACAACTGAAATTGCCGTTGTAGAGCGTTAATACACTTTGATCAATCAAGGGCAGATAATTGGATTCTGCCTATTTTCAGTCAGCTATGACTGGTTATTTATTTCCAGCATAAAGTTTTATTTATGTTGAGAATTTTGCCGGACAAAATAGGGCTTCCATAAACGGATACTCAGCGGTACAGCAATATTAAGGAAGAATGCTGTAACGGTAAGTGTGTAGAAGGCTTCATCAGTCAATACCTTGTTCTGTACATAAGCAATATCCAGCACTACAAAGGCCAGTTCCGCCCGGCCCAGCATGCCCAGGCCGATCATCACACTTTCAGTAAAATTAAAACCGCCGGTATATCGCGCCGCCAGTGAAGCTGATAACACCTGCGCAGTGATCAGAGCGAGCGTCATGGTGACGACATATGGTATTACTGAAACCAGCAGCTGCCAGTCAAATATGATTTTCGATCCCAACACTACGAAGAACACCGGCCCGATCCAGACAAATGCAACATTGTCCACCATTCGTTTGATGTTATTGAAATCTTCTGGTGCATCTTCATCAATTTCACCGGGAACACTGCCGGGAACATCATTAAAATATTCTTCCCGCAATATTAATCCTGCCATATAGGCACCAATGGCCGGGTGCAGACCCAGTGCATGAGAGCCTATCGCCACGCCCATTACAAATATCAATATCACCAATGTGCGTTGCCCGCGAGTGAATGAAAATACATGGGCTATGCCAAAACGGCCCAGACCGGGAATAAAGCTCAATGGACCTTTCGATTCGGTCGGTAATATCCAGCTGGACAGTAACCCGACTGCAACAAAAAAACCGATGGCTTTAAACATGATGATAATGACGCTGGCCATTCCAGCTGCTGCCTGGCCGGTAGCAAATGGCACTATGATGGCAACCAGGGCTAAGGATGCGATGTCATCCAGTACCGCCGATGTCATTATTCCTGTGGCAGCGCGGGTTTTGCTTAAGCCTTCGCTTTTTAGTGAAACCAGTGTTAATGAAACCGCAGTGGCGGTCATTGCCAGCCCGACCACCAGCGCCATGTTATTGTCCTGCCAGAAATACAAGGCCACAGAATAAGCCGTCAGAAATGGTGCCAGGCCACCGAAGAAAGCAATGCCCCAGCTGCGTTTGATACCGGTTACAAAATTGCTGGTGGTTTCTTCAAACCCCAGTGCAAACATAATCAGGATAATGCCCACTTCGGCAAAACCGCTGATGAATTCACCCGGGTCTTCCGACAACAGGCCGGTATTAACGAACAGTGCACCCATAAACAGATAAAACAACGCCGGAGTGAGCCGTGTCGCTCTAGCCATTGAATGAGCAATTAATACGCCGATCCAGATGATGGTCAGGTTTTCGAGTGTATGCATACCACTATTCTTTGTGCGGGTTACAGCAACCTTAGCTTGGTTTTTTCAGTGGAATTTGATCAGGATCAAAAGAAGTCCCCACAATTGCCGTTATTGAAGGGCGGTCATAGCGGATTGGACCAATGGTTGTCGTGTTATAGATTCAAACCTGTGTTTGACTGCCAGATCAGGCGTGGTTGCTGTGCGTTGGGGGCGAGATGCCGTGTTTCGCGTTCGGTAGGGTAGCCCATGCAATGGGAAATATAAGTGATTCCATCAATATGACGCGAACGGTTCCGGTGCTGATGCCCGTAAATATGAACCTGGCTGCCCAGTGCCCGGATTTGACGGTCCAGGTCTAAACTGCCGGCTACCCTGCTGAAATTGAATTCCGGGTATGGGTCTTGCTTGTTCAATTGATCTTGACCATTGTCTGAGTCGTTGCGAAACATGAGTTCCCGGCGTGGCAGGAAATGGCTGAAGCTGATTACCGGTGCATCAAAAGATAAACCCAGATGTGGCGTGTTAAGCGCAAGAAAATATTCGGAAACTGTACCGGTTTGGGCTTCCGGCCACCGGGTGAGGAAGTAGTCCCGCCAGACTTGATCGGTTTTATCGGCGACACCGTCTTTTTCAACAAACAGGCTGGCAGGGTTTTCCGGGTCCGGCTCGTACCAGGAAAACAGAGGAACGACCCAGACAGCTTGATCCGCCTGGCCAAAGCGTACTGGTTGTGTGGCGATGTCTATTTCCGCGCAGGCATTGAGAATGGCCTCGAATTTTTCTATGGAGTGATTGTATGAATCCTTTGCCAGCCACAGTTCATGGTTCCCAGGTACAAAAGCGACTATGGCAAATTTTTGCCGCATAGCGATCAGCAGGTCCAGCAGTCTTTGCAGATTATCGGTGGCATCACCGGCAATAATCAGCATGTCATCAAGGAATTCCCGGTCGCTGAGCTCCAGCAGCAGCTGGTGGTTTTCCCGGCTGTCGATGTGAATATCGGAAATGGCCCAAAGCCTTTGAGGTTGATGCATGCTGGAATGAATAATGTCTGCGAAAGCGCCAGGCGCTAGCCTAACATAGCACTCCCTTGAATAAGTTATTCCCGGCAAGTTCTGTGTTGGCTGCACTCGATGCATATTCAGTGTTATGCATTCTGTAACTACCGGTAATTGATGTTGGTGATGCAAACAGATATCTTCAAAGCACAGATCAGTGAATACGGCATACTCTGGAGGGTCCGATGACTGTTGCATTGTTAGGCTTTGGCTGGGATAAAAGCTCGTCATATGCCCGTGGACCGGCGCTGGCGCCCACAATTATTCGTTCGGTCTTATTCAGTGATGCATCCAGTACGTATAGTTTGTCTGGAGTCAATGTGCGCGAGGTTATTTCATCCTTCAACTTCCCATCAATGCCGGAGCATGTTGATGATTGCAGAAAAGTTATTCGTGAAGTTGTCAATGAAGCCATAGATTCCGGTGCCCGCCCACTGAGTCTGGGCGGTGATCATTCCATCAGCTACCCGATTTTGTGCGCAATTAAGCAGGCTTATGGACCTGTCAATGTTCTACACATAGACGCACACCCGGATTTATATGATGAATTTGAAGGTGACCGGTATTCACATGCCTGTCCGTTTGCACGGGCATTAGAAGCAAACTGTATCCAAAACCTTGTTCAGGTAGGCCTAAGAAGTGTGTCACCGGCACAACGGGCGTTTGCCAGAAAGCATGATGTGGTAATGCTGGGCGCTGACGCAAATGCGGTGGAGCAGATTCCCTATGCAAAGCTGGTGGCACCTTTATACATCACTATAGATCTTGATGGTCTGGACCCGGCTTTTGCCCCAGGCGTATCACATCCTGAGCCTGGAGGATTATCCACTCGGGATGTATTGAGCATTTTCAAAAAGCTTGAGGCACCACCTATAGGTGCTGATGTCGTTGAGTTGAATCCGGAAAAAGATGTGAACTTAGCTACTGCAATGGTCGCAGGGCGCTTGGTTAAGGAGTTACTGGCGATGCTCAGTATAAATCGGTAAAGATACCTGGAAAACGGTCGGCCTGACTGAGCATGGCCATAGTGAAATGCGAATTGTTTAGTGAGTGTAAAGGGGAATAATATGAATTATCAATGGTATTTTGTAATGCGCAGATGGCTGCTGTTGTTACTGATTATAGGTTTGCTTGGGGGTTGTGCCACACGCCAGATGGAACCTCCCTTACCACAACAGAATGTGGTTCGCCCGCCCCAGGTTAATATTGACAATATCAGCGGCGAGCACAGTATTACCGTGGATGTACTGATTTATAACGTCGCCGCCTTACCGTGGCCTATTTTAGCCAACCGTACCAGGGCATTGCGGTTGATAGGCGCAGAGCTGGCCGAAATGCGGAAATTAAATATTGAACCGGATATTGTGCTGATACAGGAAGGTTTTCGCAGAACCATCAAATACATGATTGCCGATAGTGGTTACCCCAATTGGGTGCGGGGACCGAAAACCGGCGATAAAATGCCGAAGTTTTCGCCGCGTGCACCGGAAGCATTCAAACATGAGCGCAAATTCTGGAAGGGTGAACGGCTGGGGAAAATAATGGATTCAGGCTTATATATATTAAGTAACTGGCCGATTTTGACAAAGCAGACCCAGCCGTTTTACCGATATGAGTGTGCCGGTTTTGATTGCGGTTCCAACAAAGGGATATTGGGTGCTGCCATTGAAGTGCCGAATATGCCTGGCTATCTGCAGTTATTCACTACGCATATGAATGCCCGTGGTTCAACCGGTGTAAGCGAGCAACGCTCGCTGCAGGCGCATAACCTGCAGATTGACCATCTTGATGAATACATTGACACCCATTGGAGTAGTGATCACCCGCTAATCTTTGGTGGTGATTTCAATATGAAAGAGGCCCGTGAACGGCTCGACTACGCGAGTGGGCGCATTCTAAAGCCTTACGATATTGTGCAGCACTATTGCACCGTCATTGATCTTGAGTGTGAGGTGCGTATGTCCTACGACAGCGATGAGCCATGGCTTGATACCAACGACCTGCAAGGCTGGGCATCCGGCAGTCAAGTTAAAGTAAAGGCCATTATGGTGGAAGCCCTGTTTGATGAACCTCATCCACAAGCACCTAAAATCAAAGGCACCAGAAACCTGTCTGACCACGATGGATTACTGGTGCGATACCGTTTGAGCTGGAACCCCTCCGAGTAAAGCCGGCAAGTTACCGGCATTTAGCCGAAATCACAAACTTTATGGTGTGGCATCATGCTCTGCACAACCTGCCTCAGATAGCGCACGGATTTCCCCAGGGTCGGTAAGCAAATCACCTCCATGTTGAGCAGGTCATACATCTCCTGAACAGCGTGCTTTTGCAGAACAGCATAATGTGATTATGCTGGGTGCAGAGTCAGTTGATTTGATTCCTTATGAAAGACTGGTTTCGCCTTTGTATATCAGCATTGATTTGGGTGGTCTGGATCCGGCTTATGCGTCGGGAGTGTCAAACCCTGAACCCGGCGGATTGTCTACGCGAGAGTTGCTGAGTGTTTTGCGGCAACTGGATTCTGCTCCTGTGGGCGCAGATATTGTTGAATTAAACCCACAATTTGATATTAATCTGATGGCTGCCAATGTGGCCGCACGCCTGGTCAAAGAAATTACAGCACTGATGGGTAAGTAAATCGAAGTTTTTATTTGAGCGCACAGGCAAGGATTAAAGCTTGGTGCTGTTAATGCTTTCTCTCAGCGTACCCAGGTAGCGGCGGCTGACCGGTAAGATATCCCCTTGAGTGAGGCTAAGCCTGGCACCGCCGTTTCCAGTGTTCTCAATATGATCCAATTGCTTCAGATTAACCATATAAGAGCGGTGAATGCGGATAAATGAATCCGGCTTCAATCTTTGCTGTATTTCTCCCATGGTCGTTCGCAGAGGGTACACCTGTCCTGCCAGGTGCAGATTGACATAATTGCCCGCTGCTTCCAGCCACTCTATGGATTGCAGATCCAGGATATATTCCTTGCCCAGTTTTTTTACCAGGATACGATCTGATCCGTCAGCGGTAGGCTGATCTGCATCGACCAGTTTGACGTCTCCGCGCAGGCGTGCCAACGCAGATCGGTATAAGTAGATGACTGCCAGAATCAGTATATAGGTCCGGATGTCCTTCAGGTATTCGAACAACCACTCCCGTTGCCAGTCTCCGAAATCGTAAAACTGGCCTATTGAATTGAAAATCAAATGTCTCAGCAACAGCATGCCGCCAACATGCAGAACGGAAAAGACTACTGAGAATCCGGCGTGAGCCAGTATATTCCATGGCAGACCAGCCCGGTTGATAGGCCAATACTGGTCGAAACGCAGAACCAGCGGCAGCAGCGCCAGGATAGTCAAAATACTGGTGGTTTCGAGTATTGCGATGGTCTGGACTGTTTCACCCAGCCGCAGACGGGCACCTTCAATGGTAATTACATAAACATTGATCAGTATAAAGGCTAATCCAAGCAACAGGCTGATGATCACCTCAAACAGCCGCCGCCGCTTCAGGTAGAAATCGAGGAAAGTCCGGAATTTTGTTTCTCCGGAGGTTTTGGTATTACTCACGAGTAGCTGTCACTGGTCACTGGCTGATGTTCGTTTAACACATTTTGCTTGTTCAACATGACTGGCCACGTCAAATTGCAGTCAGAAATTTTCAAGTGCTGCTTATGCATTTTGTATTGATTTCAATACTTTAGCAATTTGCATAATTAGTATGGTTAGTTATTTGTGAAATAAGGTGATTTGCCAATGTTAAGCGTTAACTTTATTAATTGTCTCAGACTTAGAATTATCAAGTCCGTAATTTGTGTACTGTTTGTTTCAACACCACTGTCGGCACAGGATTTTGAATGGCCAAGGGCAACGCCGGAATCAGTCAATATCAGCATGGAGAGTCTAAATCTGACAGACGAGCGAATCCGTCAGGGACGCTATGGCGAAGTGCGAAGTTTTCTGGTGTTGCGGCACGGCAAACTGGTCTATGAGCGCTACTACAATGGCTTTACGTCGGTAGATCTGAACCCGCTGTATTCAGCAACAAAGAGTATTGCTTCAGGGTTGATTGGTATGGCGGTATACGATGGAAGTCTGGGAGGGATAGATACTCGCCTGGTGGATGTTTTTACCGATCACGCCGAGATTTTTTCTGTGTCAGCGGGTAAGCAGGAGATGACGATTGAACACCTGATGACTATGCGTCACGGTCTGGAATGGGATGAATGGTCTACGTTCTTTACCGACCCGGTAAACCCAGTGTTCCAGATGACCGAGTCTGAGGACTGGTGGCAGTATGTGCTTAACCGGCCGATGACGGCGCCCGTTGATACGGTGTTCAGGTACAGTACCGGCGCCTCGAATTTACTTGGCGGCATTATTTCCAGAACCACCGGGATGAGTGCGGCAGAATACGCGGTAGAAGTCCTGCAGCCATTGGATATTCAGGATTATTACATTGAGGTGGATCTGCGTGGTCTGCCCCGCGGTACAGGCATCACCCGGTTTCAGGATGATTTCACCCCAACCGGACACGGATTGTGGTTCCGGCCCACTGACATGGCCAAGTTCGGCCAGTTGTTTCTGGATGACGGTGTGTGGCAGAACCATCGCCTGTTTGACCCTGACTGGACGGATATCAGCTGGGGTAAATACAGTGATCACTTGACTGATCCCCAGGTCTTTCCTGCTGGATTGTCCTACGGTTATCAATGGTGGACACAGCGGTATTCAACCGTCAACGGTGATGTGGAAGCACATCTGGCCTGGGGGTATGCCGATCAATACATTTTTGTCATTCCCGAGTTGGATGCGGTGATTGTCAGTACTGCCGGTAACTTTGATGAGCAGGGAATTGATATGCGCAGTGCGCTTGCCGAAGGTCTGCTGGATGGTTTTAATCAGGATTTTGATCCTGTCGCTGATGCCGGATTCAGTGGTTCATGGCTGGTGCCGGGAGTCATTGGGCAGGGGCTGGTTGTAGAAGTAGTACCGACCACAGGTCAGATTGCAGTGTCCTGGTATACCTTCGATCCGCACACCAATGCACCGGTGTGGATGGTTGCTACCAGTGAGCTGCACGGCCGTCGGGCATTGCTGCAGTTGCGTCAACCCAGTAGTGGAGTTTTCAATGAGCCGGTACAAAGCACTGTTAATGCCTGGGGGGATGCTGAATTAATTTTCATCGACTGCCGGCATGCTGAACTGAGATTCATTTCTCCATTGGATGAAGTTGAAGGCAGCATGCCATTACGACGGATTACACCGCCGGCCAATTGTGACGCTGAATAACTGGGATCTCCGGATTGACCGGCGGCGCTGTCCGCCGGTTAGTGATCGCATCCGGCAGCAGTCAATGCGCGAACTTCTCCAGGGTCGGTAAACAAATCACCACCTTGTTCAGCGCGCCATGCATCACCGTTGCCGGCAGCGACAATAGGCACATGTACGCCTATGGTTTTTGCGGGTCTCAACCAGTTGTCCAGTACAGTGCGGCCCGACGGATCGCTGATAAACCAGTATGGTGGAAATGCTACGTCCAGCTTCTTGGCAAACCAGTGATCCTGGTGAACTGCAAATAAACGTTCATCGGTATCCGAATCGCCGAGATGCATAACCGTCAGGCGGTCGTTTATCGAGACTCTAAAAACCAGGTTTTCTATGTCAGCGCGGGCCGGCCCGCCAGAGTGAGGTATGCGAACCACATCAATACTGATCGGGCCGACAGATAATGACTGGGCCGGGTCACCTGCAGCCAGGTCAAAGGCTACCAGACGGCTGGATACTTCCTCTTCAACACCCTGCAGTGTGTTGACCACCTGTCTGCTCGCATAGAGTGTGACTTCAGGGTTGGAGCGCAGGTATTCCAGAGTAGGAGCCGGAGAAAAGTGGTCACCATGAACATGCGATACAAACAGAGCTGAAACGTTATCATAGGGCGGGGCGCCTTTCAGCAGGGCAGCCTGTGTCGTTTCCGGGACCAGCGCGTATTGCCCGTAGCTCTGTGAGTAAAAAGCGTCGAACAGAACTTTGGTGTCACCGGCAGTAATCATAACCCCTTCATTCCCCAGATAGCGTGCGCATGACTGGTCTGCTGAAGATTCGAGGTCATGAGCAAATACAGCAGTTGTGCAGCTGAATACAGCACTAAGGGCAAACACCAGAAACGATTTCATTCAAATTCTCCAAAAGTGATCAAGGCATTTTGTGACAATCTAACAGGAAAGTTAGTATTCAACAGGATGAGCTGTATTCGGGAGGCTGGCCCGAGATAATTCAGCATCGAAACCAGAGCACGCATTCACCACAAGGACCAGCGATGGATATCATTGTCACCGGATTTGTATTGTAGTTGGTATTATCTGGGAAATGATATAAAATCAGTATTTTCAAATAATACTGAAAGTATGTCTGGCTCTAAGCAACAACCCGGTTCGGAATTTGTTGAGCAAATGGGTGATTTTTTTGACCGTATCGGCCAACCCCGCATTGCCGGCAGGTTGTTCGGCTATTTATTAATCTGCGATCCTCCTCAGCAAAGTGCTGCTGATCTTCAGCAGGCAATCTCGGCATCGGCAGGTTCTGTTAATTCAATGTTGCGGTTATTGCAAGTCACGGGATTTGTTGACCGGCACGGACAGGCGGGTGGGCGAAAATTATGGTATCGGATAAATCCCGGCGCATTTTCCAGGGTATTAACGCTGCGTATGCAGTTGGTTTCAGAATTACGTGAAATGGCGGAGTTGGGTCTACAGGCGGTTGATGTGCAGAGTGATTGCGCCGATCGGTTATTGGAAATGCGCGATTGTTATGCATTCTTTGAACAGGAATTCCCGGCCTTGGTTGATCGGTACCATTCAATGCTGGAGAAATCGACATGCTGAACGGCATAGTGATTTTTACGACAGTCTGGCTATTGACCCAGGTGGCTTGTCTGCTGATGCTGAGAGCAGGCTCACAGCTGGCCAATCACAGGTATTTATTATGCCTGGGTAAGCTGGCGCATCAGCAAAAGATACGTTCATTAGACAGAATTTGGCCGTTAACCCGAATCCGGCCGGCATTGGCTGATGGTGATCTGAATACCTGTGTTGTTATTTTAGCGGCATTGATTGTATTGAAGAGTCTTGCCTGTTTGATTGTCGGTATGGTTATGGTGTTCTGGCTGCCGCTGGCGAGTATGCTGGTGCCGTCACTCGTGGCCGTGCACAATCCGGATGACCCGGGACTACGCCGCTGGGTGCAAAAGGTGGCGGCATTACAAGTAACCAGTCACATATTGGCTGCGGCATTGGGGTTTACGCTTTTCTGGCTGGGACCATGGTCTGGAACCCCTTTGATTGAGGTTGTGGAATCCAATGTTGTACTTATCATGGTGGCATCCTTGAGCTCCATCGGGCTGGCAATTGCTGCAGGTTACGCCGAAGCACTGGGACTTATGCAGCAGGGAATCTAACCAACAACACCAATGAGGATTACGGATTGGATTGCATCGCTTGCCTGAGTGCGGGTGTCAGGAAAAGGTATACTGGATAACCATGCTGGTGGCACAATTTAATCTTATTTCAGCCGGTGTTGGTGCCTTGCTGGCGCTGGCCCTGATCACTCGCAGGGAACCGGACAGCTGGAACTGGCGGTTCCTTGGTGTACTGCTGCTGGTTAGCGTGGCCACAGTGTCCATTATGGTTTTATATGAAACCGGATGGATTGAAAACTATCCCGGCCTGATAGGTGTGCACACACCAATGGCTTTTCTGGTAGGTCCCCTGTTTCTGGCATTTGTCGCATTTTCGATTGACCCGTCCAGGCGTATACAGCTGACAGATACTTTGCACCTGTTGCCTTTTCTAGTCTATGTCTGGTGGTTGTGGCCGGTTTATACGGCGCCGGAGCATATTAAGATCAGTGCGACCCTAAACGCTTTTTTCAATGATTCACCCGGATATCAGCAAACTCAGCTGAAGCACATGCTGGCATTGCTGACTCATTTCGGTGCATACATCGCTATCGCGATATTTCTGATAAATCGTGCCGCCAACCGCCCGGTTTTACCTGTCATTGTCTGGGGGGCGATAGGTATATGGTTGGTGCTGGCGGTACGGTTTGTACTGGATACTTTCGGTAACTGGACAACTGCGGGAACTGCCATGGTAGTGCCATCAGCGATTTCGATACTGCTGTTGTTGATGGGTTTTATCAGTATGCGACAGCAAAACAGCAGGCATCCGAACGGGCCGCGTTATGCCCGTTCAGCCATGAACAGGGAGCAGGCAGTTGCTCTGGGGCTGGAGCTGCAGAAACTGGTTAAACAGCAGCGGTTGTTTCTCAACAGTGAGTTTTCCCTTAAAGAACTGGCTGCGCAGTCCGGACACACCCGCCATACGGTTTCTCAGGCATTGAATGATGGTTGTGGTTTGCGTTTTTCGGAATTTATCAATGAACTTCGGGTTGCAGAGGCCAGACGGCGCATAATAACAGCGTCCGCGCGTCCGAATTTCTCGATGCTGGCGCTTGATGTCGGTTTTTCATCCCGAACAACCTTTTATACAGCCTTTCGGCGGCACCTGGGACTGACGCCCAGCGAACTGTGGCAGCAACAGGAATCCGTCTGAAATCTTATGCTGCCGGTTGTTCAATCCGGCCGGACTGAACAGTTCAATGCTTCGACTTTGTTATTTTTCACCAAATAATATTGCTGGAGAAAAACATGCGGCCATTTGAGCTGACGCTGCTGGTAGCGGGCATAGTATTCGTTGTGATTGGTTGGCGATCTGCCAGCCGGCATTGGACAGGCGCGGCAGCTTTGCTGGTGCTGCTGATTGTCGGATTGCATTTCTGGCTGGAAGGCTGGCGCTGGCAGGCCATACCGTTATACCTGGTTGCAATACTGGCATGCTGGCGCTTGCCAAAGGACCATCCGATGGGTACCGGTGCCGCTGCTGCCGGGATGTTGCTGGCAGCACTTGGTGGTCTGTTGTTATGGGCTTTGCCGGTGATTACCACGCCGTCATTGAGTGGAGCATACCCGGTGGGTGTAATGCATGCCCATTGGACCGATGAAAGCCGGGTTGAGAGTCGTGGCGAGTTGCCCGGTGTACGACAGCTGATGGTCAGTATCTGGTATCCGGCTGACAGTCGATCAGGAACGCCCAGGTCAGACTACCTACCGGATTTTGAGATGCTGGCCGGTGATTATGCCGGGAAACTGGGCTGGCCTGCTTGGTTGCTTGAGTACCTGAAATACAGCAGCGCTCAGGCGCGGGTTGCGGCTCCGGCGTTGCAGCAGAAATTTCCACTGATATTGTACTCGCACGGTTTAAACCGTAATCGATTTGAAGCGGTTTCACGGATGGAAATGCTGGCCAGTCATGGGTTTGTGGTGGTCGCTGTTGACCATCCTTATGGCGCAGATTTTGTGCGGTTTCCGGATGGGCGGATCGAACGATTTGTGAATAAACGCAATTGGGATGACAGCCTGGCTGATATTGACCGCAAGCGGCTTGAACGCTTAAATATCTGGGTTGCGGATCTGGCATTTGTGCTGGACAGGCTGCAGATAGAACCTGATTATCCATGGCGCTCAGCAGATCTGAACAGGGTCGCAGCAGCCGGCTTTTCCAATGGCGGCAGTGCTGCCCTGCTGCTGGCGCAGCGTGACGCTCGTATCCGCGCTGCAGTGAATCTGGATGGAACGCCTCGAGGTGAAGTAGTCGACGCCGGAATGCGGCAGCCGGTAATGATGATGCAGAGCGAGCCACCTCAGGCAACTGACGGACAGTTGGCCCAATGGGGTATAACGCGCGAACAGTTTCATGCACCGATGGAGCAACTGCAGCGCCGGATGCAAACCATTGCCGATAATGCTTCTGCACCTGCATATATCCTACGAATAACAGGTACGCAACACGCCAACTTTACCGATGGTCCGATGCTGTCACCGTTAAGTTCACAGCTGGGAATCGGCGGCAAAATCAACAGTGAGCGGGCAGCCGAGATAGTCGATACCTATTTGCTGGCATTTCTGCAGTCGGTGTTTAGTGATGAGACTTCAGTTTTGCTGGATAGCGACCTTGAGCAACCAGCATTTCCAGAAGTAGTCTGGTTGTCGGATAGCTGATTTTGCCTGCCACAGGCTGATCTTGTGGAAATAGGGCAGCCGGCTGAGTGCACTCAGCTGATGCGGGTAGTTTTTACGCCACCGACTGCCGCACAGAGCATTGCGTTTACTGCTGAGATGCGTTCTACTCGGCCTATGTTGGAAGCAGCGCATCATAACCAGAATGTCAAAGGCATTATCTGCATACTGATTTCACTGGTGTTTTTCTCAATTATGGATGCAGTGATGAAGTACCTGACTGCAGATTACACGGCATTGCAGGTGGCATTTATCCGTGCCGTCAGTTCATTGCCGCTGTTAATGCTGGTCATACCGGTACTGGGTGGTTACCGCAGCTTGCGGACCCAGCGATTCAAGATGCATATGGTGAGAAGCCTGCTGGGGGTGCTGATGCTGACGCTGGTGATTTTCTGCCTAAGCCGCCTGAGCCTGGCCGATGCCTATGCGATCTTTTTTACGGCACCGCTGTTCATTACGGTTTTATCAATTCCGATGCTGGGAGAGCAGGTTGGACGGCATCGCTGGTTGGCCATTGTCATCGGTTTCATAGGTGTGCTGGTCATTCTTAAGCCAAGTGGGGAAGGGTTTGTGGATATTGGTGGTCTGGCGGGGCTGCTGGGCGCTTTCTGTTATGCGCTGGTGGCTATTTTTACCCGTCAGCTGAGCGATACCGAGACAGTTGCTTCGCTCACACTTTATTTTTTAGTAACCCTGGCTATAGTTGCCGGCGTGTTATCAATACCGGTATGGCAGCCGATTGACTGGTCCCAATGGCCGGTATTTTTATTGATGGGTGTTTCCGGTGCAGTGGGAATGGTGTTGCTGGCATTTGCTTTTCGCTATGCGGTGGCATCGGTGATTGCACCGTTTGACTATACCGCAATGATTTGGGCTATTTTGATTGGTTATTGGGTCTGGGGTGATCTGCCGTCCGTCAGGTTATATCTGGGTATGGGAATTATTATTGGTGCCGGTTTATATGTAATTTACCGTGAGCGGGAACATGCAACGGCGGTACACCCGGAGCATTAAGACCGGTAGAGCCTGGAGGCATTACTGGTGCACCGGTAATGTTTCTCCCTGATTTAACTTATCAGTATCGGACAATATAAATGCCTTACCTTTCAGACTGGCTAACTGCTGTGACCCTGCAATAACTCCATCACCACTTGGGATGGCCAGGATGTTTCGTGCACCCGCGGATTGTAAAAGACTGACTGTTGGCCAATGTTCAGCTTGTTCATGTACAGCTGTGGCAGTATTCACCCAAGCGAGATAATCGGTTTTCTCGCCTGCATTGTTTAATCCCGATGAAAGGTGCAGAGCACCAGCTGATATGCCGATAAAAATACTGCCGAGTTCCCGTTGCATTTCCAGCCAGGGGCGGATAACGGGTTGATTAAGAAACTGCCAGCCTAAATCAGGATCGCCGCCGGACAAAATGATCAGACATGGTGAATCTGTGATCTGAAGGGCAGCCTGGTCTGAAACCTGCAAATGGTAGTGCCTGATTAGTTGCAGTCGTTGAAAGGCGACTTGTGCCATGTCGAAAAAAACAGGGTTGTCATGGTTGGCGGCGCCGATGTAGATTCCGGTGTCTATTTGCCACTTCCTGATGCATTGTTCCAATAAAGCTTTTAATACCGGCGAGTTGAATAACGGTTGACTGTCAGCCAGTAATACACAATCGGTTTTCACCTTTACATCCCTGTATTTTTCAGCAATAGCATGAGTAGATCATCACAACATATCACGATTTGAAAAAAGACCTTAGCAGGATTGAGAAATTAAGCCTCTGTGATTGATCAGCCGCCAATACCCAAGCGTTCCAACCAATTGTGATATACCGGCATCCAACCGATAGCCAGTGCCGGAAAATTGATCCAATGCTTGTTCGGCAGGCATATTCAAAATGCTGATTGAGGTTTGAAATATGGAAACTGCCAGACACCGAATGGCTCCGTTAACAATGCAAATAATTATCACCGGCTTGGTTGCCGTATTGCTGATAACCAGCGCAGCTGCCCAGTCAGCCAGACCGGATGTTGAAATCATGATTCTAGGCACGTTCCATTTTACCGGTGGTGGCAGTGATGAAGTGAATGCCGAGGTGGATGATTTTCTGGCGCCGGCCCGGCAGGCAGAAATTGTTCAGGTTATTGAACGACTGGCAGCCTATGCGCCCGATAAGATCATGCTGGAAATGCGTCCCGAAGATGAGGGTGAGTTTAACGCCAAATATAAAGCCTATCTGGCTGGTAAACATGCGCTGAGCGTAAACGAGCGCCAGCAGCTGGGCATGCGGTTGGCAGCCAGACTGAACCACTCCCGTTTATACGGTATTGATTTCTGGAACAGCCTGGATTACCGGCCGGCGCTGGCTGCAGCAGAAGCATTGAATCAATCACACTTAACCCGGGAGCGTGACGCTGTTATCGATGAGATCATCGAACGAGTCAATTCGCAAAAGGGGTTGCCCCTTAAGCAATGGCTAATGCAACTGAATGCCCCGGGCTTTGGCTCTGATCATTACAGCTATTTGACCATTGCCCAAATGGGTACGGTGCAAGAGCCGCAGGGAGCATTGCAGATTATTAAATGGTGGGAGCGCAATCTGGTGATGTTCGCACGTACCGCTCAATACGCCGAACCGGGTGAGAAAATTTTGATAATAGTTGGAGCAGGGCATAAGCATTTGCTGCATCAGTTTTTTGAAGAAGCGCGTGGATTTAAATTAATTAGTCCGCTGGATTATCTGAGTGCCGATTGATATTCCTGATGCATGCAGGAATATCAATGAAAAATGATTTTTAACTATTGACGATCAGGTGCCCGCGTCAACCCGAGAGGTTTCTGTTCAAAGTTTTTCAGGAATGCTGAAACCTTCACCTTCCAGGGTTGATACGTTGGAAATTATCCACCACCGGTCCCCATCATGGAGTAGTTGAAAGTGGTTAATGCCACGCATCAGCGGTTGCTCATCCTGAAGGTCATGTTTAACTTCGAAGGTGCTGTAGACACTGGCAAGCTGATGATGGCGAATGACTTTTTTATCCAATTCAATTTCATAAAACCCCAACGGTTTATAAAAGCTTTCAGTCTGATCGATCATGGTCTCGATATCTGACTCAAGAATGCCACTGAACTGAGGCGTCTGCATGCTCATGGCGAAAGCAGCGCCATCAAAAAACAGCGCGCGAAACCGCTGCCAGTCGCGTTCCTGATTACGTCCGGCGGATATCGTCTGGTAGACAGCATCGACGATGGCTTCAGGCGATTGCCAGTCGCCGCTGAAAGACGAGTCGGTCTGTTCTGCATATGCAGTCGCTGAAAAAGTACTGCTGATAAAAAACAAGGCAATTAATGCCAGGCTGTTCTTCTGCATGTTGATTCTCCAGTGTTTATTATTGTGATGATGTGATCAGATTATGTGGTTGATGCCAGATGCCGGATTTAACCACGGCATGGATTGACAGGGAGTGTTTGATATCAGCTACCGGGTTTTTATCCAGCACCACAAAGCTGGCTGATTTGCCCGGAGCCAGGGTGCCTTTATGGTCATGTTGATAAATACTCTCCGCACCATTCGATGTGGCCATTTTTAAAATGGCGTAATTATCAATACCTGCATCGGCGAGTAATTGCATTTCCTGATGGAAGCTGACACCGGGGATTACCCAGGGGTTACCCATATCGGTACCGATGCTGATGCGGATGCCGGCTTGATGCAGCAACCGCGTTAATTGTTCAACTTTTGGCCAGACAGCTTTTGCCCGTTCAAAGTCAGCGGGCTTCCAGCCAATGGTAAATGTGAAAAAAGATTGCCAGTTATCGATAAGCTCAGGATGGGCCAGCTTTAATTCCGGGTGGCTGGTTACTGATGGCTGATCACCCCAAAATGCGTTGTGAAATGCAACCAGCGTTAAATCCAGCATGGTGTTGTTTTGTGCCAGTGCAGTCAGCATTTGTTTAAAGCGAGGCGTATCAAAGTCTGCCGCTTCATACCATTCGAAAAAGGCAAAGCTGCCCAACCGGCGGGTATCAAGGTACTCCTGTCTGGCTGTCCCATTGAGCAGTTCGATACTGGTGGGCATGGCGTGCACGATGGCATCCAGGCCCATGGCAGCAGCACTGTCCCACGGAATGGCATCCAGATGAGCAACAGTCGGAAGGGCATTGCGCCCGGCAGCTTGAATACCGGCATTCAGCAGGGAGACATCCAGGCTGGTATACAGTTTGATGAAATCAACACCCAGGGCTTTTTGGCGGGCAATTTCAGCATCAATATCAGCTGCATTGCTGACGGCTGTACTCAAACCCGGAAATGGATGCCTGTCCAGTATTTCACCGGCCGTAAATGCGTCCGGGCCAATCCACTCGCCGTTTTTGACTTTTGTTTTATAACGAACGGTGCTGTTGCTGTCGCCGCCCGGGTTGCGGATATCAGTAATGCCATATGCCAGCATTACACGGCCGTTATGCCGGGAAATGTCATCACTGTGGTTAGCTGCCAGTGTCAGCTTGCCCCGTTGTTTCTGCATATTGACTGCACCCAGCGTGACATGTGCATGGGTATCGATAAAACCGGCAATGACATATTTTCCATTCAGATCGATGACAGAAGCAGAATCACTGACTTCTTTTTGTGGACCTATATAAATAATTTCCCCCTGATCTTCGATCAGCATGCTGTTGGTATGGGTTTGTTTATTTACAGGGTCGATCCAGTGAAACCCCGTATAAACCGATTCAGCAGAGGATGTGAGTGCAGCTGCCAGCATGGCAGTGCCAATTAAAAAACGCTGCATTTATAGCTCCCGGTAATTTAATTCATACCAGGCTAGTGCTTTAAGAACAGAATTTATTACAGATATAAATAATTACCTTATTCAAACAGCGCCTGTTCAGATGTATACCGGGCAATATTGGCAGCAGCGCGTTTTTTTAGTTTGTGTGCTACCAGACAGAATAATGCTGTCCATAATAACGCGAAGCTGTATATCATTATCCCGCGGGTATTGAGTGTCAACTCGAACTCGGGGTCAAAAAACATGCCTGCCAGCAGCCACAAATGGAAGAATGCCAAAAATACCAACGTACTTACCATAGTGAGGTTGGCGTAGCTGTATTGGCTGCGGGCACGACGAATTTCGAAGTCCAGCCAGGATTGGGTGTTCATGGCGGGCTGGCGCCAGGCTTTAATTCTTATCATCAATCCGGCAACGGTTACCAGAACGCCGAAAACGAGCCCAAACCCCAACCACACATGCATGCTTGCTGAAAAGTCGTGGTTTATTCCATAGAGCAGAAAATAAGCGGTAATCACGGTGATCAATATATCAAACAGGATCAAGCCGCTGATCCGCAGGCGATGCATTAGCACGCGCCGTTTGATCAAACCGATATCAGGCTGTTGCGCAACAGGTTGCTGCTGCCATTGTCTGGTCAGATCATCCCATTGTTCATCAGTTTGCATAATGGTGCTCCAGGAGTTTCTTGAGTGTGGCTTTTGCCCGGTTGAGTCTGACACCGACATTACTGATGCTTAAGCCGGTTACTTCAGCCATTTCCTGATAGGACAAACCGTCAAAAGACATGGTAATCAGCTGCTTTTGTACAATCGGCAATCTATGTATGGCGTACAGCAGTTGATTGATCTGTTGCTGTTGCTCGGCATTTTGTTCAGGGTGTTGCGGATCAACCGACTCAACCGTCTGCTCAACGTTGGTTTCCAGCCTTCTCATTTGTTTTTCGATGTGACGTGCAGCCCGATAGTAGGCGATACGCAGAATATAAGTTTTCGGGCTTGACTCGCCGCGAAACTTACTCCAGCTGCGCCAGATGGATTCCAGCATGTCCTGAACCAGCTCTTCGCGTAATGCAGTATTGGCTTCATGGCTGGCGGCTATCCGCTGCAATGCAGGATAGTGCCGGGTAATCAGCGATTCGATTTCTGGTTGTTCGGGCATTCCGTTAATCCGGCCGTATTAAGCTGATAGTGCCGTGTAAGTTCATTTTCTTACAAAAATTTTGCAGGCGCATGGTTATGTTTTAAATTCGAACATTGCGCCTGCCGGTTTCGGTGTCCTGTGCCACTTCAGCAAAATATTGCGGCCGGATGCTGTGGTAGTATTTATCCATTGGCAGGTATAAACACCTGTTAAGCATTCTAAAAACAATCAGCCAGGGGAGAATAGCATGTCGGATTTTGAAACAGGCCTGGGTTTTGGTATCGAACACGTCGTCGTATTGATGCTGGAAAACCGCTCATTCGATAATCTGCTGGGGGCGCTTTATCCATTTCATACAAGAATAGGGCAGTATGAATTTGAGGGGTTACCCCCTGGCGCGTCCAACAAAGACAGCTCCGGCCATGCATATAACGCCTGGACAGAAACCCCTCCCTACACAGACAGCACGCTGGCAATTATTCCCAACCCGGACCCCGGAGAACGGTTCCAGAATGTCAATTTCCAGCTGTACGGGCATGGGTTCGACCCATCAACGCCATATTCTTCACTAGGTGTGCCACCGATGAGCGGTTTTGTAATGGACTACCTTTTGCCGGGGCCGACCGAGTGGATTAAAAGTGATGTCGATTTTGGCTTGAAATGGCCCAAGCTCCCCCGTGAAAACCATGGCGCTGGTGCTACCGGTGAGCACATCATGCATTATTTTTCACCGGAGCTGACACCGGTATTATCTGCGTTGGCCAGACAGTATGCAGTCAGCGATCAGTGGTTTGCATCAGTGGCAAGTCAGACATTTCCCAATCGCATGTTTGCCCACGCTGCTTCTTCAGACGGTGGGGTCGACGATTTTGAAATACTGTCAGAACATTTGATTGAAGGTTATAAGCTTAACAATGTTTTCCAGGTGCTGGATGATCAATTGGGTAAAAACGACAAGCCAAACTGGCGTATTTACTTCGATAAAGATCACGGTTCCTATTCCATTTCCGATTTATTGTTTAACTATGTCAAAGAAAACAAAGATCATTTAAGTGATATATCCAATCTTGCAGAAGACGTTAAAAATGGGTTACCGCCATATACATTCATTGAGCCCAATTACGGCAATAAACCACTGGCCAAAGATAATCAACCGGTAAACTCCTACCATCCCCCGTTTAATGTATTGGATGGGGAAGAGTATGTGTGGAATATCTACTCCACACTAAAAAACCAAAACCCGGAAGCCTGGCAGAAGACTTTGTTTTTGATCACATTTGATGAACATGGCGGATGCTATGACCATTATCCGCCACCTGGTGTGCCAGCGCCTTCGGGTGGTCCTGCGCCCGCCGCGCCATTTGACCGTTACGGTGTGAGAGTGCCGGCATTAATCATTTCCCCGAACATAAAACCGGGAACATTATTTCGGGCGCAATCTGCAAACGGGCAGTATCTGGAGCATTGTTCAATCCTGCGTACTGTTTTTGATTGTTTTCTTGGAACCGATGTCAGCATTACCGGTCGCGATTTGAACGCACCGGATTTTTCCAGTGCCATGACTGAAAAGGGCGTTAATCCGGGTGTTGAGCATAAGCCGGCATTTCCGAATATTCCTCCGATAAGCTTAGAGCTGATGCAACAGTTCGCGGCTGCTCCCAATCACCTGACTGAAATGTGGGAGCTGGCGCATAAGTCAAAAACGTAATGACCAATACTGAATTACCTCAGGCCACATACAAACTTTTTACAGTCTTGTTGCCCATTCTTATCTGCATAACCAGTCATGCAGGTCAGCCGCTTTTTGAGGATGTAACCGACACCACTCTGCCATTGGCAGTATTAGGCGGTAACAGCATGGATGTGGAAATGGCCGATATCGATGGTGACGGCGACTTGGATATTTTTGTTGCCTGCGAATTCTGTATCAACAGGTTGCTGATCAACAACGGTAATGGCGTCTTCAGTGACCAGTCCGCCAGTCGGCTGCCGCAACCTCAACCTTCACATGACAGCGAGGACATCGCGATTGCTGATTACAACCGTGATGATCAGCCAGATGTGCTGTTTGTGGCTGAGGATGATCAGATCAACGAGCTTTATTTTAATGACAATGGAATGTTCAGTGACGAGACAGTGCGATTGGGCACAACCGGCACTTCCAATGCCGTATTGGCGGTTGATGTTGAGCATGACGGTGATCTGGATATTCTGATCGGTAATGCCGGTGCTAATGTTTTACTGATCAATAACGGCAGCGGTGAGTTTGGCGATGAGTCGCTCGCTCGCCTGCCGGTCAATGGTGAAATCACCCAGGATCTTGAAGCGGGTGATGTGGATGGCGATTTCGATGTTGATATTGTGGTTGGAAATGAGAATGGCAACCGGCTGTGGCTGAACAACGGCAGCGGTGTTTTCAGTGACATGACTGCAACTCATCTACCGCTGGTAGCAGGTGAAGAAACCCGTGAAGCTGATCTGGGGGATATTGATAATGACGGTGATTTAGATCTGGTATTTGCCAATGTGCATTTTGCCGCCGGCAGCACCGGCCGCAACCGGTTATTACGCAACAATGGCTGCGGCATGTTCACAGATATCAGTGCGGCAGCCTTACCGGTATTCAATCTGAATACGGTGGATGCCGATTTCCTGGATGTGGATGGTGACGGCAGTCTGGATTTATTGCTGGCCACCGCATTTGACGGTACTTTTCAGGCATTTATCAACGATGGCACCGGAATTTACAGTGATGCCACCGGTGATGTGCTGCCTGCGACTGCTACCGGCAGCGGTATTGATATTGAAGCGGGTGATGTGAATGCCGATGGAGCCATCGATTTATATCTGGGGATATTTAGTGGTACTGATAAGCTGTTGTCCGGCACTGTGATTGTGGAAACCATTTACCAGAACAGTTTCGAAGGTGATTCACCAGATTGCCCGTAATAACTGCTGGCAGTGACTGAGGAAATATCGGCAACAACTGGCGCAATTTCACTTGAGTCTTTGTGAGTGCTTATCTTCCATTCAATTCCATGCCGCGCTGAGGTGTGAAGTTGTTGCCGTCGCGGTCCATGAATGAAAACGGAACCGACACTGTTTTGAATCCGGTATTTTTTAATATGGCAAAATGCAGGTGTGGGCCACTGGAAAAACCTGATGAACCTGAGCGGGCCAGCCGTTGGCCTGCGGCTATCCTGTCACCTGGCTGCACATAGGCTGAGCCGGGCAGAATATGCGCGTAAATGGCATACGTGCCGTCTGCATGTAATACCATCACATGGTTGGCCTTATCCAGGAAATACTGGCTGACACCACCGAAGTTGTAGTCATCAGTTACCAGTATTACAACACCGTCACGGGCAGCCAGAATGTCGGTGCCTACCGGCATGGAAAAGTCCACTGCATAGCGGCTGGGCTGCTGGCGGTGTGAAAAAGAACCATTAAATGATTGCGATACCGTATAACTGCTGTTGGCAGGCAGTGGCAGGCGATATGAGTGATTGTCTTCACGAGTCTGCGGGTTCCCGATCAGCCAGCGGTAACTGTAACTGGGCACTGCTTCTTTGCCCTGATAAAAGATTGCCCGGGATAATGCCGGTACAGTTTGACGATGCGGTTGATCACCAAATACCGGAGAATTCATTTCAACTTCAATGGGCGCATGCAGGGGATTGTTAACGCCTACCACATTATTATCTGCAATCCGTTCAGCGTATGCCTCCGGTTGCGCGGCCCGTTGAGTGGATGATCTGATCTGAATCCTTTCTGCCGGTTCGGAAACCGGTTCTTTGTCGGTATAAACCCAGTTTCCGTCTGCATCTTTGTATTTGTAGACTTCGGCGGAGTGAATGACCATAGAGATAAAAATCAACAATATGACCGTCAGCCTGAGCAGAGAAATGGCTGAGAAGCGGAGTACGGTGGGCGACATCGGTTCAATCCTGTTTATATCAGCTATGCCTAATAGAGCGGTTGAAACGCAAAAATAATGCGCTGACTCCGGATGAACCGGTATTTGATCAATCCTGGAATTAGTTTGCGAGCATTAATAATTCCTGCTCGGCTGAGATTCCATCACGGACCATCGGTATCCAGTGGCTATTGACACCAGCCCTGGAAACGCTCAAATCCCTCCCGTATCCATCAGTTAGTATACTCAGGTTGCCGTCAGGCTGCTGCAATGTTTCGCACAAATTTACCTGCGGTTACAAAATCAGTGCCTGCCGGGTTGCAAAGTCTTTATCCCGGGTATGCCAATTTTCATGCAGCAGTGATCTCTGAGCATAAAATTCCGGCGAAAGGCAGCTGGTGAAAGGTGTTGTGTGAATAACTTTTGATGAGCATGGCGTATAATATTTATACATAAAAACAAGCTGTTATTAATCAGCGGAAGTCAGAATGAAAAAAATGCCAGTTACATACCGGGGTTGGGTTGTTGCTTTTGCATTAACTGTGCTGCCGGTATTTTGCCTGCAGGCAGATGTCGATTATTCCTATCAAGGCAATCCTTTCACTGTTGCTGATCCGCCTTATACTGCCGGCGACAGCATTAGCGGTGAGTTTAGTGTTGCGTTGCCGATTAAGCCTTTGTTGCCGCTGACAGATATCAGTGCAGTCCTGACTGATTTCAGTTTCAGTGATGGCCAGCAGATCCGCACACCGGCCAATACCACTGTCTGTGCTTTTGTGGTAGCCACTGATGCGGCTGGAAATATCATAAATTGGATGGTGCTGTTGCGTGAAGCGCCGACCCCGGCAATCGGTGACCCAATGCGATTTATGGATATCACCACGGGATTGGATCAAGTTGGTATTGGTCCTTCACCGGGGACAGCCTGTGACAGTATTGTGCCAACTGTTTCAGCCAGCAATGTTTCTGGTGGTAACTGGAGTGTTACGCTGCCACCGACAATGCCGACTGATTACAATTACACGGGTGCCCCGTTTGATTTTGCTCAGTCGCCTTATGTGCTCGGTGACAATATTACCGGCAGTTTTACACTGACTGGAAAGCTGCCCGTTTTTCTGCCGAGCACCAATCTGACCAGCGCTTTGCTGGATTTCAGCTTTACCGATGGCCAGCAGACCCGCACACCCTCGAATTCTACGATTTGCGACTTTTCTGTGGAAACCGATGCAACGGGTAACATTGCCAGGTGGCGAGTCATTTTGCGTGAAGCACCTACACCTATGCCGGGCGATCCGCAGCAAACACTGGATGTGAGCACGAATTCCGATGTGGCCGGTACAGGCCCGGCCAACACAACCGCCTGTGGCGATTTGATATTAAACCCTGCAGGTCAGGCGAATTCAGGCGGCAGCTGGTCCAGCAGTGCAATTTTGACTGTTCAACCGATGATGTACGGGTATACGGGCCAACGATTCACAAGCGTCGAAGCGCCTTATACAACCAATGACCGGATCACCGGAATTATTACGGTTAATCGGGCGATACCGGCCAATTTTATGGTTTCGGATTTGAGTACTTCATTGTTGAGTTTAAGTTTTACCGATGGCATTCAAACCAGAAGCCTGGGTAATACTACGATCTGCAGTTTCGAAGTTACGACAAACGACGAGGGTGATATTGTGGATTGGACAGTGGTTTTGCGTGAAGCGCCCACACCGGCACTCGGAAATCCACAAATGACCCTGGATACCATAACAGCTGGGGATGTTGTCGGCACTGGCGCGGCTAATACCTCTGCATGCGGTGATCTGACACTATTTCCATCTGGTATGAATTCGCTTACCGGTAGCTGGCGCAGCATATTAGCAGTCGAAGAGGTACCGGTTTTCTCACAAATCGGCATGACCATTATGATATTGATGGTATTGCTGATTGCTGTTCAGCGTATTCGGGCAGGCAGGAAGTTGATGCGGCTTTGACCGTTCTGTTTTGACCACGGTTAATCTGAATGGGTTAACTGCTGCCGGGCAGAATCAGATGGTTTGCTGAAAAACTGCCCGGCGGTGGATATACACAACTTTTAATGTTGCTGTTATCGGGTTTCTGTTATACTGCCGCGCTTTCGGATACTTGACCGATTAGTATCCATGCGATTTATCATCGCCGGAAAGACATTTAAGCGAATACCTGTAATGGTGTCCCGCTGAGTCACTGAAACCCTTTTTACAGCCCGAATCGGCTCCAGCGAGCAATTATTGCCGCCAGGAGGGCAATACTGGAGTCAACAATCTGATGTCATTTGATACGCTCGGCCTGTCGGCCGAACTGCTGCGCGCGATTGGCGAGCAGGGCTATACACAACCAACACCCATCCAGAGCAGAGCAATTCCGGTTGTTCTTTCCGGTCGTGACGTTTTAGCCGGTGCCCAGACAGGCACCGGTAAAACCGCTGCTTTCACACTACCGTTATTGCAGTTGCTGAGTAAATCCCAGTTCAGAAAGCGGCAACGGCCGGTGCGTGCGCTGGTGTTGACACCTACCCGTGAACTGGCTGCTCAGGTGGCCGACAATATAACCGGCTATGCCCGTCACCTGCCATTGAAATCGGTGGTCATCTTTGGCGGTGTCAAAATCAATCCGCAAATTGAAAAATTACGCAGAGGCGTGGATATTCTGGTGGCAACGCCCGGCAGGCTGCTGGATCATGCCCGTCAGAAAACGGTGGATTTATCGCAAGTTGAAATTCTTGTGCTGGACGAAGCAGACCGGATGCTGGACATGGGTTTTATTCATGATATCCGTAAAGTACTGGCGTTACTGCCACAGGGCAAGGTACGTCAAAACCTGTTATTTTCAGCTACATTTTCCAATGAAATCAAGCAGTTGGCTGATAAACTGCTAAATCAGCCTGAATTGATTGAAGTGGCACGCAGAAATACCACAGCTGATCAGATCAGTCAGGTGATATACCCTGTAGACAAACGCCGCAAGCGCGAATTGCTCAGCCATATGATTGGCATACGCAACTGGCGCCAGGTGCTGGTGTTCACTCGTACCAAGCATGGCGCCAACCGGTTGGCTCAACAGCTGGAAAAAGATGGGTTAAGCGCTGCGGCTATTCACGGTAATAAAAGTCAGGGCGCAAGAACTCGCGCCCTGGCCGGTTTTAAAAATGGCTCAGTGCGGGTATTGGTAGCAACCGATATTGCTGCACGTGGATTGGATATTGATCAATTGCCGCATGTGGTGAACTATGAATTGCCGAACGTTCCGGAAGATTATGTACACCGGATCGGGCGAACCGGACGGGCTGGAAATGAGGGTGAGGCTGTTTCACTGGTATGTGTTGATGAACACAAGCAGTTACGTGATATTGAGCGCCTGCTGAAACGTGAGATTCCCCAACAGGTATTGGAAGGCTATGAGCCTGATCCGAGTGTTGTTGCCCAGCCTGTTAATCCCGGCAGGAAAAATAATAGGAATTCCAATAACAGGAAGGGTGCCCGGCCGGGCAAACGCTCTGCCGGTAAACATCGCAGAAAGGCAGGCCGGCAAGATTCAGGCCCAACTCACTCAAAGGGCAAGCGAAATACGCCTAAGAGCAAGAATAAACAGGCTGGACATAAATCTGCTTCTGCCGCAACCGGTTCAAGTTACTGGCGGGCTGCTTAGAACAGCTTTATGCAGGCGCAATTTATTGCGCCTGCATGTAGTGAAATATTGGTTTGAGCCTCACCGGGCTGCAGTTGAGTTCATGGTGCTGTTGCGACTGCTGTCGGTGGTTTGAGCCGGATCGCGCATCCCGCTGGTGTGACACCAGCCGGTTTTGTGACCGCGATTAACTGCACCGGGCAGCTGGGCATAAGCTCTTTCCGTGGTTCCATCTTCCGGATCGCTGAGCAGGAAGTCAGTGGCCAGATGGCAGTAATCAAAGCGCCACCAGACGTCCGTAAAAGACGTGGAATAATAATTCACGGCGCTGCGTGCCCAGCTGGGTATGCCGGACAGCCAGGATGCTGCCCCGTTATAAGTAAGGTCGGTATTACTACCGCAGCCAACACCAAAAATAGCGCCGATGGCAGCCAGGTTACCGGCCAGAGCAGTGCCTTGATATGGAGTGCCGACTGATTGGATCAGGCGTCCTCCGCTGGCGAAGTCCAGGCCGCTCCAATAATAAGTGTACAAATGGGTGGCAGCAGCACCGCCCTGGCTGTGAGCAACAATGCCATATGAATTATAGGCACTGCCGAAGTTGTGAATACGGATGGCAAACTGATCATGCGAGCGGTTCTGGTTCAGATCCATAAATATGGATTCACCGGTGAATTGACCTGCTACCGGTCCCCAGACATTGCCTGAACAATACCCGTGGACCAGTAACAGCCGGGAACCTGAACCTCTGTTGGCCAGTGCCGGTGCAGGGCCCATCAGCATTTCCTGGTCAACCACGCCATTGAAGGCACGTGTGGCGCTTTCCGGCAATACCGGAGTGGTTAAGGCCATCGATCGGGCTTTGGCCAAGGTAATAAAGTGATCGGGGTCTTCAATGCGCAGATTGCGTAATTCAAACGGTGCAACGGCCTGAGCACTGGCAATCCAGCGAGTATCCAGACCGAGGCGCAACATGCCGTTCTCACTGGTGACCATACCGCCAACCCAGGAAACCGGAACCTTTTGCCTGGTGTTTTGATTGGAACGGCCCCAGATTTCAGCAAATACACGGTATTTGACGGCATCGCTGTAACTGTCGATAGGTAGATTGATCATCAGCCGCTGGTCACTGTGTTCAGTTGTGTAAGCTGTTTCAGTGCTGATCTGTAAATCCGATGCGATAACGGGCACCAGGTGCTCGGTGGTACGTATAAACGGCAGGCCGTTACTGCTGCCGCGCATAACCACTTGAACATTGTAATTGCCTGCCGAAGCTGCATAAAAATCGCCACCATAAACGCCATCGCCGGCTGAACCGTCATTGTGCAGACCGTCATCGAACATCCTGTTGCTGGCCAGCTTGCTGCCATCCGGAGAGGTGATGTTTATGCTGACATCATTGACACTGCTCAGAGACCTGTCTTCGCTGTAAGCATGTGCAACAAAACCTATCGAGCTGCCAGCGACATAACCATTAGCACTGGGGTAAGCCAGCATACGCTGTGGGCTGTCACTGCTGATCATCAACAGGCCCTGCTGCTGACCGGGGTTACTGGACTCAATTGACAGTTCCCATGTTCCTTTGGCCAGTTGTCCGAATTGATAACGGTCAGCGGGGTAGTTTTCGTCGCTGATGCCAAACGATGTTTTACGTGAATCAAGCGTCAGTGTGTCTACAGGCTGAGAGCGAAACCCGGCAGGTGAACGCATGCTGATATTCCAGTTTTCAGTGTTATCCGAAAACACCAGCATCTGCAGGTTATCTCCGTCAACCGGCAGCTCGGTCTGCCATGACCAGACACCTTTGGCGCTATTGCTGAGCTGAATCGGCAATAGGGCGCTCTTTGAATGTATGGCGCTGTCAATCGGCTTGGCAGACTGCATGCTGCTGAATTCCGAGGGTGGACCGGCTAATTGTTTAGCGATAGGCGCTGATTGTGCAAAGGCGGACGTGGTTGCCGTCAACAATAGCGGCAATACAATCGTATTAATGTTTCTGTGCATGATTTTCATCCTTAAAAATTTGCGCAGCTGCATAATTGGGCAGTGCGCGTCCAATTAAAATCCCTTTATCGGTGATGATGGAACAACGGCCATCCGTGAACCATACGGCGCAGTATGGTAGCACGAAATGATTGTTTTTTATATGGATTATTTTTTTGAGTGACGGCGGAAATGTTTCAGCAGGCTGATTGGTATGTGGATTGACCGGTAACATGAGTTGCCAGCCGCTATGGTGCAATGTATGTTCAAACTGTTGTGAGCAGTTCCAATACAGCAGCACGAGCACAATCTGAAAATACCGGCAGTCATTGCCGCCGGGTAGCCATGCTGACCTATCCGGAGGCATTGGGTCTGGACACTATTGCGCCGTTGGAGGTTTTCGGCATAGCCAATCAGCAACTGATAGATGATGGATTGCGTACGCATCCTGCCTATCAGTTATGTGTGTTGGCACCGGAGGCGGGAGCAGTCAGGTTGTCATCCGGGCTGCAGGTGGTGGCTGATTATGCCTACCATCAGGCGCCTGACAAGATACACACTTTATTTGTCAGTGGTGGTATCGGTAACTGTATCGATGCAATACGGGCTGACCAGGGCCTGATAAGCTGGCTGGGCCGTCAGGCTGACAAAGTGCAGCGATTGGCATCGGTGTGCAGTGGTGCCCTGATACTGGCGGAAAGCGGGGCTTTAAACCAGCTGCCGGCGACCACCCACTGGGATGATATTGCCGAGTTGAAGGAGAAATATCCGTCGGTAGAAGTGGTTGACGATGCCATCTATGTTCATCAGGGGCGTGTCTGGACATCGGCAGGCGTTACTGCCGGTATGGATCTGGCTCTGGCCATGGTCGGCAAGGATTTCGGGCGCGGGCTGGCTCTGAAAGTAGCCAAACGAATGGTGCTGTTCATGCATCGTTCAGGCGGGCAGAAGCAATTCAGCCAGTTCCTGGACGATCAAGTCCGTTCAGACAGGTTTGCTGAGTTGATTGAGTGGCTCAGCGATCATCATCATCAGAAAATCACTGTCACCATGATGGCCGGCCGGGTCAATATGAGTGAGCGCAATTTCACCCGCCGGTTTAACCGTGAGCTCGGCGTTACGCCCAGCCGGTTTCTGGAAAACCTGCGTATTGAAGCGGCCAAGGGACTGCTGGAACATACTGCCCGGCCGGTGGAGCAGATTGCCAGGCTGTGCGGGTTTGCCGGGGAAGAGGGTATGCGGCGTACTTTTCAGCGCCGGCTTGGTGTCAAACCGGGCGAATACCGGCAGCGCTTCAGTATTATGCCGGGAGACGGTTAAACAGGGATTGGCTGGATTTACCGGTTTTATGTCAGAGCAGCCGGCCAGCGCTCTTTTATGCTGACAACTAAAGCAGCCTAGTGCTGCATTGGTTGCAACATTCAGGAGACAGTCATGCTACATCCAAACAAAGGATTATTGTTGATGCTGTGCATCGCATTGCACAGCCAGGGAATTCTTGCCGAGCACCGGGTGCATTCTAAGCCGGCCATATCAGTTGGTATTTTATTGTTTGACGGGGTTCAGATAATTGATTTTTCAGCGCCCTATGAGGTGTTCGGCCAAGCCGGTTTTGGCGTATACACAGTATCGGCGGACGGCAGCAAAGTCACTACCGCAATGGGTTTGTCGGTTACGCCCGATTATGCATTTGAGAGCATGCCTGAAGCCGATGTGATTCTGGTACCGGGGGGCAACATCCATGCCGCAGCTGCCGATAAGCAGACCAGAAAATGGTTGCAGCAGCAGGCGGAAGTATCCGACTACGTGGTTTCAGTCTGTACCGGCTCGCATATACTGGCGGGTTCAGGATTGCTGGACGGTCTGACAGCAACCACTTTTCACTCTGCACTGGACGATCTGCAGGAGGACAATCCGAAGATAACGGTGGTGGATGACGTGCGCTTTGTCGATAACGGCAAAATCATTACTTCAGCCGGTTTATCTTCCGGAATAGATGCAGCGTTGCACGTGGTGTCCAGAGCACATGGTTTGGAGCGGGCTAAAACGGTAGCCATGCACCTGGAATACGATTGGCAGCCGGAAGGCGGTTTTGTGCGTGCAGCCATGGCCGACCGCTACCTGCCGGCTTTTGATGTTGAATGGCCAAAACATACCCGTTTCCGCCGATTACATCATTATGGAGATAGCCGGCAATGGACATCCAGGCACCAGGGCGCCACCGGCTTTTCACAACAGGAACTGAAGGACTTTCTTATTGATGGAATGAACAAGGAAGCCGGGTGGACAACGCTGCCGCAATCTAATGATCAACTGTTGCGCTGGGAAAAAGCTGAAGGTGATCAGCAGGTGGTGATGTCACTGGATGTAGGTGTGCAGCAGGATCAGGCGACCATTCTTATTGAATTACTGGCAACGCCGGGCAATTCAATAGCTGCAATAGAACGCTGAATCAATAATGCTACCGGCACGGAGGCCGGTAGCTGCACCTTTTATCGGTTCAGTTCATCAGTTGCCGGCGGGAGGATATAACACCCATCAAAGCCAGCAGAACAATCATAATCAGCAGACCCCACTGCGACAGAGTGGGCACATCCAGCGGGATAAACACGCCGGTGGTTACGGTAAAGTCAGCCGACACACCGCCGATTGTCAGTGTCGCCGTGACCGGGGTGACTGCGGTATCAGCTGCCTGGACCTTGATCACAACTTCATCGCCGTTGACTACAGTGCCGTCAGCGGAGGTGAAAGCGCCGCCGTTAATGGAATACATGCCGCCGACGATGGAAATCATGGTCGGTGAATTGATTCCGGAAACGACGATGGGCGCAGACATCACCATATCGCCCTGATCGGCACCTTCTACCGGTGGAATCACAAACGGATCCGGTATCAGATCTTCATCCAATGTGGTTACGCTGAAGGTATCCAGCACATTACCAATTTCCACTACAGTATTGGTGGTGGTAGAGAAGTCCGAAGATGAAGTCTGTCGCACAGTGATCATCTGGCCATCATTAATAATGCCCGGAGTATCGGTAAATGGTCCGCCGTCGATCGAATACATGCCGCCGGTGACGATAACCGGTGCATCGGAGTTGATGCCGGTAATTGTGACGGTATCGGATGTAATGACCGTATCCAAATCCACATCAGTCTGATCGGTGAACATGAATGGGTCAGGATCCAGATCCTCATCCAGGGTGGTTACGCTGAACGTGCCGGTGACTCCGCCAATATCCAGCACCGCATCAGTGGTGGTGGAAAAACTGGTCGAGGAAGTCTGTTGCACGGTAACCATCTGGCCATCAGTGATATTGCCCGGTGCATCGGTAAACGGCCCACCGTCAATGGAATACATACCGCCGGTGATGGTCACCATCGGGTTGGAATTGATGCCTTCGATCATCACGGTATCAGAGGTGATCAGGGTATCCAGGTCGACATCTGTCTGTGAAGTGAAGCTGAACGGGTCGGGTGTTAAATCTTCTGCTTCGGTGGTGACACTGAAAGTACCGGTAACTCCGCCAATATCCAGCACCGCATCGGTGGTGGTGGAGAAGCTGGTCGAAGACGTCTGCTGAACGGTGATCATCTGACCATCGGTGATGTTGCCGGGTACATCGGTAAACGGTCCGCCGTCGATGGAATACATGCCGCCGGTAATGCTGACTACCGGATTGGAATTGATGCCATCGATCATCACCGTATCGGAAGTAACCAGCGTGTCTACTTCAATATCCACCTGCGGCATAAAGCTGAATGGATTGGGAGTGAGGTCTTCGGCCAGGGTGGTGACACTGAAGGTGCCGGTTATGCCGCCGATATCCAGCACCGCATCGGTGGTGGTAGAGAAATCCATCGAGGAAGTCTGCTGCACAGTGACCATCTGGCCATCGGTGATATTGCCCGGTGCATCAGTAAACGGACCACCATCAATGGAATACATACCGCCGGTGATTGTGACCACAGGGTTGGAATTGATTCCGTCAATTATTACCCCGTTGGACATGATCAGCGTGTCCAGATCGACATCATTCTGCGGTGCAAAACTGAATGGATTGGGTGTCAGATCTTCGGCTTCGGTGGTTACACTGAAGACGCCCATCACAGCAGAGCCGCGCAGAGTCACACTGTTGATGGTCACAACGGCATCTGTGGTGGTGGAAAAGTTGGGCGAAGACGTCTGTTGCACAGTAATCATCTGACCATTCGATATGGTGCCGGGCAGGTCGGTAAACGGTGAGCCGTCAATCGAATACATACCGCCGCTGATGGTGATCATCGGTGTCGAGTTTATGCCGGTAATCATGACCGGGCCCGAGGTCACGGTGGTGCTGACTGTTACGTCGGTTTGTGCCGGGAATGTGAATGGGTCCGGCTCCAGGTCTTCCGCTTCTGTGGTGACGTCAAAGCTGTCCATGACACCGCCGACATCCAGTGTGGCGCTGGTGGTGGTGGAGAAATTCGCCGAAGACATGACCTGTACCTGCACCATCTGGCCGCTGTTGATCGTGCCCATTGCATTGGTGAAAGGTGCCCCGTCGATGGAATACATGCCGCCCGAGATCATAATGGGCACTGCTACATTAAAGCCTGTTAGCGTTACGGCAGCCGACGTGATCGGCGTGCTCAGCGCTACATCGGCCTGGTCCATGAATATGAAATTATCAGGCGTGTCGTCTTCCAGTACTTCAAACTGGAAGCGCGCGCCGGCAGCAGTGTTTTGCGGTACCCAGGCCTTGACGTAATTGCCGGCTGAAGTCAACACGATAAGCACATTATTGGGATTGGCTATCGGATGGCAGAAGGGCGTTGTACCCAGGCCGGCACCCTGCGCATCGGAGAGGTTCACTGAAGCAAATGACTGCGACAGGCTACCGTGCTGAGCGCCGTTCAGCATGACGAAACGATTGGGAATTTCATCGCATGCGGTAGTTGGCTCGACCTGCAGGTCCTGGGTGCCGTCCATATCGAAATCGATACTCATGTTGGGCGGTACGGTGGTTGATGGGACTTCAGCTACCGTCACCATATCGCAGAACGGTGCACTGTCTCCACCGGCATTGCCGACTGTCAGGCACACGGTAAATGTACCCGGTATGGCATAGACATGCTCTGGAGAGAAAAACGTCGACATATTACCGTCACCGAAATCCCAGTCCTGACTGGTTACCGTTCCGGTTGAAGTATTGGTAAATGAAGTAATTAGATCCAAAGTGGTAAAGGTGAAGCTGGCGGTCGGCACCGGTGGCGGTGTGCCCAGCAGTTCAAAAATAAAACGGATACCACTGTTATCGTTGACTGGTGTCCAGGCTTTATAGAAATTCCCACCGCTGGTAACTACGACTATCGGCCGGTTGGGGTCGCCTTCTTCACTGCAGAAAGCTGAGGTGCTGGTGCCCGCAGTCTGGGCATCACTGAGCATGACCGAATCGTAATTGATGCTCAATTGTGCCCATTCGGCTGAATTCATCGGATTCAGGCGGTTGGGTCGTCCGCCGCCCGGACAGCCAACCATCAGCTCCACTGCCAGATCGTCCAGCATATCGTTATCGAAATCGATACCGGAACCGGATGCAATGGTCACTGAACTGGGGTCTTCGGTAACGGTAATGTTATTGCATACCTGCGCAGACGGGCCGCCGCCGTTGCTGGCAATCAGGCATACATTGTAGGTGCCGGGAGCAGCATAGTTATGGTTGGGATTTTGGAAACTGCTGGTGCCGCCGTCGCCGAAGGTCCATGCCCAGGAACTGGGAGACTCGGTTGAGGTATCGGTGAACGACGCATAAATATCCACACTGGTTGATGTAAAGCTTGCCGTGGGTGGTGTTACCCCGCCGCTGCCCAGGAATTCATATTCAATTTCTATGCCGCCGGAAGTATTGGTACCGCCGATCTGCAGTCTAAGCTTGTAAAAATTATTGGCCGGCGTCTGGTACAGCAGTACATCCCCGTCACTGGGAATGGCGCCGCCGGTGGCGGGGTCCATCGTGTAAGTCCGGCCTTGAGCAACAGCCAGGTCGGTATTGGCCCAGTTCATATTGGAAAAGGCCCGAAGCGTACCGTTGATGCCCCGAATACCGGTGGCGGCAGGGCAGTTGCAGGTATAGCCTCTGAGGTCATCGACACCTGATGAATCCAGATCGATTGTACTGCCCGGCCCGCTTTGGGTCAGGGTGGTCAATACTGCAAATGCAGACGATGGAACGACTAGCGCCAAAACAAAGGCGAACAGGAAAAATCTGGGCTGGTATTTCATGGTGGATACTGACTGCGATTGTTGTGATTTATGGGTCAAAGGATACTACGAATGAGGTGCCCAGGTCATTCTTTCCGATGACAATCATCCGGTTATTTTGCAGCTTGGCAGGGTATTGCTGTATCAGCCGGTCAGATGTGTAGCCAGCACGTCAGGCCGGCAGGCAATAGTGCCCGACAGCCAGGTTCGGATCACCGAAAATTGACCTTCCGCCAGTTGGACAGCCAGCAGTTTTACAGGGAGGTTTGATGGCGGCGGTGGTGTTTGACGCCAGCAGTCTTCGATAATCTGCGCCAGCTCTGAGGTGATTCGCCTGTATGCCGGGCTGTTGAGTATGATCCGACCCAATTTCCGGTTTTGCCAGAAGTGTTCGAGAATGGATTGGACATCCTGCCGATTGCCGTTGCCGACGGCTGCTGAGGCCAGCACATGCAACATCCCCCGCATACTGTTGGCGAGAATATCGTCTTTGTTGTGGTAGTGCTGGTAAAAAGTGGAGCGGGCAATACCGGCCTGTTCGATGATATCGGCCACCCGAATATCATCATACGGGCGTTGCAGTACCAGCTCGGAAAAAGCCTCAAACAGCGCCTGTTGGGTGCGTTGTGCCCGGGTATCGGTATCGTCTGGGTGAGTGTGATAAGTCATTTTCCGGACAATTTCGCTGCTTTGTCCATTATCTCGTCTGTGGCTCTTCCCATGTGCCTGCGGTTATTGCACATTGAGGCCGTTACATAAATGGATCACTATTATGCATACCTTATCAAATTCACGACTTAATCCGGTATCCGGGCTGGCGCTGATGGCCGGCGCGGTGCTGACAATAGTATTTATGCTGCATCATCCCACCACCAGTGCCGGTGATTTAAGCGGTGTATTGGAGGAAATACAGCATGAGGCAGCCGTTTCGGCCTGGGTACATGGATTGATGATTGCGGTTTTGGCCGGTATCTGGTTCGGCGCCTATGGACTCACTGTAAGACTGGATGCAGGCCGTGCGTTGCCGTCGCTGGGCTATTTATTATTCAGTCTGGGTGTACTGGCTTACATGCTGGCTGCCGTGGTCAGTGGTTTTATCGTGCCGGAAATTGCAGCTCACTTTGGCGGAAGCCAGGCAGCTGAAATGCAGCAGGCCCCAGGTTTCCTGGCAGCCGGTTGGGCAGCCAATCAGGCGTTTGCTAATGCCGGGCTGATCGGCACTTCCTTAGGAATACTGTGCTGGTCAATCGCTTTGCTGGTGCATCAGAAGCTGGCCCGTATAGCCGGTTTGATAGGAATCCTGGTTGGATTATTCCCGATTTTATTACTGCTGGGCGGCCACTTGCGCCTGCATATTACCGGGATGACGGCTGTAGTGGTGGTCAACAGTATCTGGTACTTGATGATAGGCGCCCTGATGCTTTGGGGAGAGCTGAAGCAGGAAAGCTGACAGTGTAGATAGTTGGCTGACAGCAACCAGGCAGATTAATATCTGCCTGGTTGCTGCTTATTTGGTAGTTTGTTCAGGCAACAGGTATCAGAATCAGGGTTTGCAGTTCCTCAGCCGGCACTTCACCCGGGTCGGTGAAATAGCTTTCTATACTGTTGTCAGCCATAACAATATTTTGCTTTGCAGCCCATTCAGCGATTCGCTTATAGGTTTCACCGACCTTATGGTAAGGGCCAACGTGAATGGTTTTGACATACTCTCCGGCGGTAATCTCTGATGGCTGTATCTCATCGGTTCCACCGGCAGCTGAAGCGACAGGCATACCGATACGCATGGGCTGTTTGTGCGTCAATAGTTGCCAGATCTGCCCCAGCATGCCCTGCTTGCGTACGACCTCCCAGTCGATGTTGAGATAACGTGCATAGGGAGCACCGGCCAGCTTGCTGTCCGATGCTTCGATGTGCTGCTTGATTCTTGGAAAGCAGTCACCCAGAACCTTGGGGATTTTAAACAGCGGTATCCGCACTGCAATTTCCAGAGTGTGTTGAGTATTTTGTTGTTCAACAATGATATCTGTTTGCATCAATGACTCCTTATACAGGTGATTCTGATTTCTGTTAGTGGCCTGGACTGCGCTGTACAGGCAGGTATATGTCCGTGGTGCTGACAGCACGAAGATTATCAACGCAGGTGTCACGGTAAATTTCGATGGCAGGCAGACCAACGATCCGGTAACCCGGCTGGGATACTGCCCGGGTGAAAATTTCCGGGTAGGCGGCCGGTAGTGTGTGATACGCACCAACATGGGTTGTCACCGCACAAACCGGCACCGGCAATGTGCCGATGCGAATATCGTCGCTGGCTTTGGTGTTGTCCGGTACGGTGATACAGGCATCAAAACGCAGTTGTGTGGGCTCTGTAATGTTAACTGCATCATGACCGATTCCTATTTGCATACGCTGGTCGGGCAGGCCATTCTGATCAGCCCAGTCGTTCAGTTCATTCCATAATCCGGTGTCGACCTGTTCATAAGGGCCTGTGGTTCTGATATAGGCGATCGGCAGGGCCTGTAATTGCACGATCCGGGTGCTGGAAAGCCGGTAAGTGCTGGTTTTGCTTTGCTGCTGCATAGTGGCGCGCCTGGAAGCAACAATCAGGCGTTGCCTGTGACGGTAATCGCGAGGTGAACAACCGAATTTTCGCCGAAAAGCCCTGCTTAACGTTTCATGATTGTTATACCCGCAGTCCAGCGCAATACTGATAATCGGATCATCGTGCAGCAATAAACGAAATGCAGCTTTTTCAAGCCGCAGGCGCTGCACGAAGGCAGCCGGTGTTTCGCCGCTGACCCGGGTGAACAACCGGTGAAAATGGTAAGGAGATAATTCAGCAATGCCGGCCAGTCGAGTTAGCGGTAGCGGTTCATCCAGGTGAGCCTGGGCAAAGATAGCTGCATCAACCACTTTGTTGTGATCTGTCATGCCGTTGCTCCATCTGTTACAGGCTATTTGCCGATTAAATTAAGCCATAGTTTTAACAGAGAAAGCGAATAATTACTTGATGATTCTTGCGCTGGCCGGTGGGGTGGCAATGTAGCACAAGATGGTTGCCCGGCTGCCTGATCTATTCAAACAGCCACTGAAATGAATGATGGGATGGGAAGTTCGATTATTGTGAACCGGCTTTATATGCCAGTATCACTTTCGTCATCATCGTCATCATCATCGTCGTCGTCATCGTCGTCATCGTCGTCATCACCTGATTCCTGGATGGAAATAGCATCGATGGCGTCGAAGCGGTTGGTGAATTGCTCCATGGCAATGGCTGTAGAAGTGAACAGCAAAGCCAGTAACAGCAAAATTACCCGTATTGCGCTCATGATTTTCTCCTTGAATTAACCGAATTATTATGCCGAATAGGTAACGGACGTGCTATGGCTAAATGTGTCAACTCGTGCCAGTCAACCAGGCTGATCATCAAACAGCAACCCATCAAGAACCAGTCTGACGGCTCTTTCAGGTGCATTTTGACGAACCTCGGATGGAACCGATTCGTGGCTCAACAGATGATCGCTGGCGGTCAATACAGTCAATGCCTGAAAACCTTCCTGCATCGCCAATCCGTAGAGTGCAGCCGACTCCATCTCCACACCCAGATAATTGAAATTCTGCAGCAGCTCAACCAGTGAGGAGTCTGCGGTATAAAAAATGTCAGTTGAAAAAACGCTGCCAACCTGGACAGGAATCGCTTTACGCTGGGCTTCACGGTAGACACGGTGCAGTAACTCAAAGCTGGCACTGGCGCCCAGGTCATAACCCTGAAATCTGATCCGGTTAACATTGGAGTCGGTACCGGCAGCATGAGCCAGAAATAAATCACCGACCCTTAATTTTTCCGAGACCGACCCGCAGGTGCCGATCCGTACCACCCGTTTAACGCCATACTGCTGAATCAGTTCGGTAGTGTAAATCAGTAATGACGGCATTCCCATGCCGGAACCCATGACCGATACCCGCCGGCCCCGGTAGGTGCCAGTAAAACCGTACATATTGCGGACACTGTTTACCCGAACCACATCATCAAAAAAACTGTCGGCAATCTGTTCTGCCCGCAACGGGTCACCCGGCAGTAAAACCAGTTCTGCAAAGGCCCCGGGTTCGGCTTCGATATGAGGTGTGGACATAAACCAGTCTCCGCTGTTGCTCAGGTGATCTTGATGGCCTGTTTAATGACTCCGGCTAAGTATTGGTATTCAATTTCATTGCGGGCGTGCACTACTGCCAGCGGCTGGCCGCTATCAAATCGCTGCTGCAGTTCGCATAGCTCAGCAATGCCCACACGGTGATCGAAAGACCTGCTGTCCTGGACAGCTGCTGTGTGATGAACTGCATGCCCCAGCGAGCGGCCGTCAATAGAATTGACCGAACCGGAATGCGATGCTTCAACAGGGCGGATAACAGCAGCCTGCTGCAAATGATGGTCGGGCATATCAACAAAGTCTGCCGGGCCACCCAGCGCGGCAACCATTGTCTGGAAACACTCAGCAGCTTTTCCGCTGTCGAGTGCTGCCTGCAGTTTTTCACGGGCGCTGTCGGCATTGTCGGCAATTCCACCCAGCAGCAGCAGTTCAGCAGACAGTGCCAGTGCCGTCTGGTGCAGGCGGCCAGTGCGTCGTTCACCGGTTAGATAACGGACCGCCTCGCGTACTTCAACACTATCACCGACACAGTTGGCCAACGGTTGATGCATATCGGTGAACATGATCCGGCAATTCAGTTCACAGGCTGAGGCAACGCCATCCAGCATATCCATCAGCGGTTGACCTTCGGCCTGATTCTGCATGAAAGCGCCACTGCCGACTTTCAGGTCAATCACCAGTCCATCGAGGTCCTCAGTGACTTTTTTTGACAGGATCGAGGCAGCTATCAACGGCAGTGAGTCCACCGTGGCGGTTTGTCCGCGGATGGCATACAGCCTTTGATCAGCCGGTACCATCTGTGCGGTCTGTCCGACTATGGCCAGTCCGTGATCAGCGACTACCTGCTGAAATCGTTCCGGGCTGGGAAAGGGGTTGTAACCAGGTATGCTTTCCAGTTTATCGATTGTCCCGCCGGTGTGTTCCAGCGAGCGGCCGGAAATCATTGGCACGAAGCCGCCGCAGGCTGCCACCATCGGCGCCAGCAGAAAGCTGATGATATCGCCCAGACCGCCGGTGGAGTGCTTGTCCAGAACTGGCCCTGGCAGGTCGAAACCGCGCCAGTCGCATTGCCAGCCCGATGCTGCCATGGCCCGGGTCAGCACAGCGCTTTCGTGCATCGATAACGGCTGACAGTAGGCTGCCATCAGCCAGGCGCCAAGCTGTGCATCCGTCAGTTGTCTGTCTGCAATATGAGTGGTCAGAAAACGGTAGTCATCTGCGGATAATTCCAGGCCGTCGCGTTTGCTGCGGATAATCTGAACCGCACGGGCATCATCCATGGTATTCATTGACATTGACGTCGGTGTCAAATCGGCCATCAGCAGGCAGAGGGGTGCCAGATGGTTTTGTATTCAATGAACGGTTCTATCCAGTATGGTGAATGGCATTCGCGATCATCGTACCAGGCTTTGCCGGCGGTGCTGCGCACCATAACGCGTTTCATATTCTCACCTGCACCGGCTTCCAGGGTTTGCCGGGTATCGGAATCGACACCGGCCGCATGCAGCCCCTGAATATTCCGGTGATCGGCCAATATGCCGGTGAGTTCACTGCGCTCTCCGGTCAACAGGTTGACTGTTCCGGCAGGCACATCCGAGGTCGCACAGACTTCGCCTAGAACAGCCGTGGCCAACGGGTGCTCATCAGAACCGATGGCTACTACGGTATTGCCGGCGCAAAGTACCGGCGCCAGCAGTGAAACAAGCCCAAGCAGTGGCTGTTCATCGGGCGCTACGATACCGATGACACCGGTTGGTTCGGGTACCGTGAAGTTATAAAACGGTCCGGCTACCGGGTTGTTGCAGCCCAGTACCTGGGCGTATTTATCTGACCAGCCGGCAAAACACACCAACCGCTCTATGGCCCGGCCGACTTCCCGTTCCGCCCGTCGCCGCCCGCCGCTGATGGTGGCGCTGAGTATTGCAGAAAATTCCGCAGACTTACCTTCCAGCATTTCCGCCATGCGATACAGGATCTGCCCGCGGTTGTAGGCTGTTCGAGCGGCCCAGCCCGGTTGAGCAGCATGTGCAGCATCGACAGCATCTCGCAAGTCCTTGCGGGATGCCTTGCAGATATGCGCCAACAGCTTGCCGCTGGAGTCATTAACTTTAACTGTGCGTCCGGATTCACTGCGTGGGAACCCGCCGTTCATGTACAGCTTATAGGTTTTCAATACTTTCATACGGCCGGCCATCAGCTTAGCTCCAGATAACCGCGCAGCCCCTGGCGGCCGCCTTCGCGTCCAAAGCCGGATTCCCGGAAACCGCCGAACGGTGAGCCTGCATCAAATCGATTATAGGTATTGCACCACACCACGCCGGCTTTCAGACCGGCAGCGATTTCAAAGATCTTAGAACCTTTGTCTGTCCATACCCCGGCAGCCAGTCCATAGGGGGTATTATTGGCCCGGCTGAGTGCTTCTTCCGGTGTGCGGAAGCTCATTACCGCCAGCACCGGGCCGAACACCTCATCACGAGCCAGCCGGTGCGAGGGTTCCACACCGGAAAAATAACAGGGTTGTGACCAGTAGCCCCGGTCCGGCAGGCTGCAGCTGTTCGGCTGGTGCAGTGAAGCACCTTCTGCCACCCCGATTTCACGGTAGGCATTGATCTTTTCAAGCTGTTCGCGTGAATTAATGGCGCCCAGGTCGGTGTTTTTATCCAGCGGATCGCCCACTCTCAGCGATGCCAGTCTGATGTCCAGTTTAGCCAGCACTTCATCCATAACCGGTTCCTGGACAAACAGCCTGGAACCGGCACAGCAGACATGCCCCTGATTGAAGTAAATACCACTGATAATGCCTTCAACTGCCTGGTCGATGCTGGCATCATCAAAAATGATATGCGGTGATTTGCCGCCCAGTTCCAGGGTCAGCCGTTTACCGCTTCCGGCCAGTTGCCGGGCCAGCAGTTTGCCGACTTCGGTACTACCGGTAAACGCCAGTTTATCGATATCAGCGGCCGCCAGTGCTGCCCCGGTTTCACCGGCGCCGGTAACTATGTTGACCACGCCAGGAGGTAAATCAACCTCCTGAAAAATTTCGGCCAGACGCAATGCCGTCAGTGAGGTGCTTTCGGCCGGTTTCAGCACGACTGTGTTTCCGCAGGCCAATGCCGGTGCAATTTTCCAGGCTGCCATCAGCAACGGAAAGTTCCAGGGGATAATCTGCCCGCAGACACCCACCGGCCCGGCTTTTCTACCGGGGAAAGCGTAGTCCAGTTTGTCCGCCCAGCCGGCGTGGTAGAAAAAGTGCTTGGCGGCCTCCGGGATGTCTATATCACGTGATTCCTTGATGGGTTTGCCGCCGTCCATGGTTTCCAGAATGGCCAGCTCGCGGGCGCGTTCCTGGATTCGACGGGCAATCCGGAACAGGTATTTCGCACGATCCTGAGCAGGCAGCCCTGACCAGTGTGGCAAGGCACTACGGGCTGCCGCTACTGCTTTGTCTACATCGGCCTGACCGGCCAGTGCAAACTTGAACAGCGGTTGCTCAGTGGCAGGATTGATGGAATCTTCCCACTGGCCATCGGACGGGTCAGCAAACTCCCCGTCAATGAACAAACCGTAGCGTTCATCAATCTGCACCGGTATTTTTTCCGGTGCTGGTGCGTAATCCCATTTATTATCAAAGTTTAATGATTGAACCATGCCGTTATCCGATTGATACGTCGTAACTTGCGGTGTAATTGCCGGTGCGCTTCCAGCGGATCTGACGAACGATGTCATTGACCAGCGAGGACGCGCCGAACCGGAACAGCTCAGGAGTGAGCCAGTCATCGCCCAGCGTTTCCTTCACCATAACCAGATAGTGCAGGGCGGTTTTTGCTTTGCTGATGCCGCCGGCCGGTTTCATGCCAACCCGTTTGCCGGTGGCCAGAAAGTGATCGCGAATGGCTTCCAGCATCACCAGTACCACCGGTATGGTTGCCGCCGGTTGGATTTTGCCGGTACTGGTTTTAATAAAGTCAGCGCCTGCTTCGATGGCCAGGTCACTGGCCAGCCGGATTTTATCGTAAGTCTCCAATTCACCGGTTTCCAGAATAACCTTCAGGTGAGCATCACCGCAGGCCTGCTTAATCGCGTCAATTTCTTTTTGAACAGTGGCATAGTCCCCCGCCAGAAATGCACCGCGGTTGATCACCATATCCACTTCAGCTGCACCATCGGCCACCACTTGATGGACTTCATCAAGACGCAGCTGCAAAGGTGATTGTCCGCTGGGAAATGCGGTAGCAACACTGGCTACATGGATACCGCTGCCCTGCAGCAGCTCAACCGCCAGTGCCACGTGGTTGGGGTAGACACAAACTGCAGCAACCTGTGGCAGGTCAGGCATATCAGCTGCCGGCTGAAGTGCTTTTCGGCATAAGGCGTTGATTCGCTGACGTGAATCCTTACCTTCCAGCGTCGTCAGGTCGGTCATTGATAAAGCCATGCCCAGTCCCTGCAGCTTGGCTGCCTCTTTGATCGAGCGGCGGGTAAAAGACGCCGCCCGGGCTTCGGTCATGACACGGTCTACGGTAATAGTGCGCATAAAACCATTATACGGTCAGGAATGATTTCCCGTAATCCATGGCCAGCAATTCAAAATATTCGGCCAGTGATTGTCCGATATCGGCGAATGTCTCTCTAAGCCCCAGAGAACCCGGTTGTATACCGGCACCATATGCCAGTACCGGGATATGTTCACGGGTGTGATCACTGCCCGGCCAGGTGGGGTCGCAGCCGTGATCGGCGGTGATGATCAACAGATCACCAGGCAGCATGGTATTCAGCAGCTCAGGTAACCGGCGGTCCAGCTGTTGCAGAGCAAGTGCATAGCCGATGGCATCACGGCGGTGCCCGAAACTGGAATCAAAATCGACAAAGTTGGTGAACACAATACTGTTGTCACCGGCCGTGCCCAACGCTTTCAGGGTCGCATCGAACAGCCCATCAATACCGTCGGCTTTGAGCTTATGGCTGATCCCTCGATGCGCAAAGATATCGGCGATTTTACCCACGGAGATCACTGCTCCGCCGGATTCTACCAACCGGTCCAGCACAGTAGGAGCAGGCGGAGGTGTGGCGTAATCGCGGCGGTTTCCGGTGCGCCTGAACGATGTGGCATCATCACCAACAAACGGCCGTGCAATAACCCGGCCGATGTTGTACGGATCAACCAGTTCACGGGCAATTTCACAGACTGAATACAATTTTTCCAGGCCGAAGCTTTGTTCATGTGCTGCGATCTGGAACACACTGTCGGCTGAGGTATAGACAATCGGGCAGCCGTTACTGAGATGTTTTTCACCCAGCTCGCTCAGTATCACTGTGCCGGAGCTGTGCCGGTTTCCAATAACGCCGGGTAATTGTGCGCGGTCGATTAGTTCATCCAGTAATTCCTGCGGGAAGCTATTCTCCTGTGCGGGGAAATAGCCCCAATCAAACAGCACCGGTACGCCGGCCATTTCCCAGTGGCCGCTGGGCGTGTCTTTGCCACTGGACAATTCCTTGGCATATCCCCAGGCGCCTAATGGTTGCGGATCAAGCGGCTCTATGGGGGCATGTTTGCCGGTGCTTTCCCGATGTGCCCGCGTCAGCCCAAGGGCATTCAGCTGCGGCAGTTGCAAAGCGCCATTGCCCTGAGCAGAAAATTGTTCAGCCAGGTGTCCCAGAGTATCTGCGCCGCTATCGCCAAAACGTTCAGCATCTGCGGTTGCTCCAATGCCGAGTGAATCCAGTACCAGAATAATCGCGCGTCGACCGGATTGACCTGTTGTGGAATATGCCATCCCTGGATTTTAACCGAACCAGGTGTCCGGTTTAAGGTTGGCGACTACTGCAATCAATCAAGTCGGCCCGCTGCAGATTAACCATACCAAGCATGGCACTGATGTTATGTTGGACATAATCAATCCGTGTGCCGAAAGTTTCCAACCCACGATGAAACCCGCCCAGGGCGCGTTTAGGATTAGGCAGATAAAGGCTGTTTTCCGGCCGAAACTGGGTCTGCAGTTGAAAACGGGTGGCTGCACATAAGCCGTTGGCAATCGCGGGGAACTTTTGATTGCCGGTATCGGCTGCCAGCCTGGCGGCATTGATCAGTGCTTCCGAGCGGGTGGCGGTCGGGGTAGTGCGTGGAGGACGGTAATAGCTGCCATGCCAGTCGAACTCACCGGAATTGTTGACTGGCAGCTCAAGATTCTGACTACTCAGAATGGCATCGGTAATTCGGAAAGCATGCTGCAGGTAATCCGGATGCGTGGACAGCTGATGCAGCTCCCACAGTGCATACATCAGCCAGTGATCGTGATCCAGTTGATCCACGGACTTTCCTGCATCACGAACATTGATCAACCAGTCTGCGCCGCGATTGGCAGCATCCAACCATCTTGTGTCAGGATCGCTCTGGTACAGACGGGTAAGTGCGTAAAGGGCTTCGCCCGGGTAGTAACCGGAAACAAAATCAGAGGCCTCGCCGGATGGGAACAGCCATTTGTGCGGGCTGAACTCACCTGATTCGGATTGATTGTGCAGCAACCATCCAGCCAGAGCTGTGGCCGGTTCCAGCCAGCGTGGATCATTGGTGATGCGATGGTGTTCAGTCATGGCAAGAACAGCCAAGGCATTGCCGCCCAGCTTGATTTCGCCGTCCTCGACGATACAGATCAAATCTGCAATTCGCATGACATCAGCGCCCTGACAATGACCTGTCTGACGCCATAAATAATTCAGTCCACGCTCCACTGCTGCCAACAGTTCTGGATTCGGCCTCTCCTGATACCATTCCAGCAAGGAATACAGCGTACCGGCATGCCGCAGAATGTTGTAACCGCTGCCTTCCTGATCGGTTTTGGGCAGGTAGTTGTAGACAAAACGGCCGTCTTCATCAATTGAGCGGGTCAGATAGTCAGCAGCCTCACTGATTGACTCAAGCAAAGCCTGCTCACTTAAGTCGAATGCCAGAAAATGGCCACGATATAACGGCTTGGCTTCGTCTGCGTGCCAATACCAGCTGCGGGTGCTGAAGCGGTATTGCCATACCGGATCATTGTCGGACAAGCGCTCCGGGTTCCATTCAAGCCAACTCACCAGTCTGTCCGGACGGTATTCCATTGCATTGCTGATAATTCGGCCGGCCAGCACCTCATCAGGAAGCAGGGCAGTTTGCTGATCTGAGCCTGTGGCCAGTCCCCACAGGCTGCGCGGTCGGAGAAGGGTGTTGTTGATGTCAACCTCCACCACCTGATCAACCAGGTCCAACTTAAAGTGCCGGCTGCTGATGAGGTGTTGCTGTGGAAACTGCCTGATTGCATCTGCAACCGCTTTGTTGATGCCGTTGCCTTTACCCATGGTGACTTTCGTGTTGTAACTGTTATCTGAAGCAGTAACAAAAGCAATACAGAATGTCGTATTTGAAGAAAGATCGTTTATTTGGATTTGGCGTTTGCCTTGATCAATGCTGGTAAACAGCTGATTAAGAATAGCAGGCGATAAATCAGTTGTCGGGCAATTTGAAGCTGATATCCAGGGGGGAGGGGCATGACAGCTGCTGCTAAGGGCGACTACTGCCAGCAGTACATATCGCATTATCGGTGCAATGCTCATATAACTATTTGAATCGCATGCAGTGTTATCGGTTTGTAGCAGCACACATGTGTGCGACCAGATCCACATCAAAGCCGGTCGCGCACATGTGCGCTCTTACAGTTAGGCGGGTATAGGCAGAACCGCTATATTTTGATGAGCTGTTTATCCCTCAAACCCATCAATAAACAGCCCGCTGAGAAAGGAATCCGTAGCGGAGTTATTGGGTGGAATGCCATCCACGACGCCTGCCGGTGTGGCCACGGTGGCTGTGTTGGTAACCGTCTCACCTTCCAGGGCCAGAATATCGGCTGTCAGGGTGTAAACCAGGCTGCCGCCGACCGGTATATCAGCTGTGTCGGAAATGTCTCCACTGCCGTTTGCAGTACAGGCTGCGCCGCCGGTGGCAAGACAGCTCCAGTTCGCATTATTCAAATTAGCAGGGAGAATATCTGTAACTGTGGCGCCGATCACATCAACTGTGCCTGGATTGGTAACTGTGATGGTATAGGTGACTTGTATTCCTTCAAAACCGCCTGTGCCGGTTTTAGTGATGGCCAAATCGGGAATATCCGGTAAATCAGTTACGACCGGTGTGCAGTCAGGTGCAAACGGAGCGGGGGTAGTCAAAAATGGCGTGAAGTTAACAATGCCGATACCACCGTTGCTGCCATCGATGATGCTGTCGCCGGTTCCGCCGGGGTTGGCTGGATCAGTGGGGCCGGTGGCATTGCCCCAGAAGCTGCCGCTGGCATCGATAGTACCGAAACTGTCGCTGAAAATACCATTGGTATTCCCGGCTATATTGTTGCCGTCAATGCTGTAGGTTCCAGCATTCAGATCGCGCAGGCGGATACCTTCACCAGAATTTGCCAGGGTGGCGCTGTCGGTTATGTTGAGATCACCGGCTGTCTGCATGACAAATATCCCGCTGCTGGGTTCGCCATCGACGCAGCTGCCGGCAATGGTCACCGGCCCCATCAGTGAGGCGGTTTGGATACCGTCATCACCATTGCCGCTGACAAATACGGATTGAATATTCACAGCACTGTTGTTGGCTCCATCCGCAGAGATCGTACCGTCGTCTTCACTGCTTTTAACCGTATCGATACCATCCTGGGCATTACCGGTTACATTGCAGCGAAGCACGGTGATGCTGCCACCGTTTCTTGCGTTTAAGTCCAGGCCGTCACCAAACATGCCGGAGACATTGCAGTCACGCAACAGGATATTGCCGCCGTCAATGGTCTCCAGTTCGATGCCGTCATCTTCATCATTGGGTGAGGAGTTATCACGAGCTATGACCGATGAAACCGTTATATTGCCGAATGCCTGAAATTCCAGGTTGTCATCGGAGTTGTTGATCGCAACAATATCATTGGCGATGATGGTTTGCGGGGTATAATTGGCATCTGCGCCTGAACCGATTTCAATACCATCACCAGAGGAATCATCAGGCCCTCCGTTATTAATGGCAGTGACTCTGGTCAGGCTGACCTGATTAAGAGCACCCAGTTCGTAACCATCTGATGTACCCACAGCACCGTTTCCGCTGGCCACTGTGTCTTGCAAAGTAATGTTGTTGACCAGTTCCCTGGAATTTGGGCCATCTTCAGATTCCAGTTGGAACCCGTCATTATCATTATCAATGGCCTGTGACCGGATCATGGTTAAGGTATCTAAAGTGGCAATAGTATAATTGGAAATATCATCCGAAGTTGGACTGAGACTGGGAACCTCGCCGCTGTTGATTTCGTAGCCATCAGTACCGTTGCGCCGGGATATGGTGTCCATAACAGTGACATCACCGTTGGTCGTGGCTTCCAGTTGGAAGCCATCACTGCCGTTGTCTTCAGCAATACTGAAAAGTATATCGATATCGATAATGCTTCCGTAATTTCTCACAGTCCGGTCGGCCACGCCGTCAAAGAAATTAATTTCAAAAACATTTCTAACATTAATCCCGTCGCCTGTTTCTGCACTTTGGCTGCCGTTACCACTCATCAGGACATTATCGAGCGTGATGGATGAAATGGTGCTGAAGTCAAAATCGGTATCGTCGACTACCAGCAGACCAGTGTCCGGATCTGTGATAAGAGAAAAGGTACTGAACGGTCTGATACGAATGCCGTCATCGCCATTGTCGGCGACGGTCACATTGGTCAATTGGATAAAACCATCATGCAGATCGATTGCGATACCGTCGTCGTCGTCCTCAACCGATGGGTCATTATCAGAAGTATTATTACTGGCTGTGGAATCGGTGATGATTACATTGCCTGCATCTTCAACCACAATTTGAATGCCGTCATTGCCGTTGCCGTCAGCATTCACCCGGGTCAGGGTGACGTTTCCCTGTGCACGGATATCGATGCCGTCAAAAAGCGCATTGGTGGCCTCTAGATCAGTTAGGGTTACTGCACCGCTGATGCCTTCGATATCCATGGCATCGGTACTGGCTGAAGTGATGTTGATTCCGTTAACCGTCAGTCCAAAAGGAAACGGATTCACGGAATTCCAGATTGCTTCGCCCAGCACGCCACCGGTACCTGAAATATTCGCCAGCCCAACCGAAGGGCTGCCCACTGCATCCACACCCTGAAGTATTAGATTGCCCTGCATCAATCCCCCGGTAGTGCCCATCAGGCTGATGTCGACGCTTTCGTTGTAAGTGCCCGGGAAAATATTCACTGTGGAATCCCCACCACCGGCACTATTTACGCCCTGCTGAATGGTGGCGAAACAGGGGGTCTGGCCGTTGCAGCCCAGGGCTGGATCGACGAATACGGTGGTTTGGGCATGCAGTGCTGAGGCAGTCACCAGCAGTAAACAGGCAATGAGAAAACATTTCATGACAAAGCTCCCCAACGGCAGGATTCTATAAATAGTTAAGTATAACCATATTGCTGGGTTTTGTTCCTCTGCAAAAAATTCATTGAACCACTTTTTCCTTCGACTACGCGTAATAGAAACAAGGCAGAACAGGCCAAGCATGTGCGTGGCCGTTTTGAGAAGGATTTGTGCTGTTGATTATTCATTTTGGCAATTTGCTGATTCTGGATTTGATACAGCTTGATAACTACAGCATTAGGCAATGAATATGAAACAACGGATTATTTTGGTTCTATTTTGGATCTTCATGGCGGCGCCATTATGGGCACAGTCTTATTCATGGAGCCCAGCCACGCATAAAGCTATTGGTGGTGATTTTAATGGCGATGGACGTACCGATCTATTGCTGCAAGCATTTGATGAGTTTCATGAGACATTTATCTCATTCTCGTTTCATCAGCCAAATGAACGGTTTCATAATTATCCGTTAAGCATTTATGACACTAATGTTTCATTGTCTGCAAGTTCGGCACAAATCCTGGCAGCCGATTTCAATGGTGATGGATTTGATGATCTGCTGATAGTTCCTTTGGGAAATGCTGATTTTCATTTGTTGTTAAGCGATACACGCAAACCTGAAAATAACCCCAATGGAAATTTCCAATTGTCGCATCATCAGCAGTTCAATCTCAGTCAGCTGAGTCAGAGTGCAAATCGTAAAGCGTTCAAAGTGAACCTGGCAGATATCAATGGCGACTATCAGTTTGATTTGATCCTGCAGCCGACTCGTCGTGGTGGTAAGGGATATATTGCATACAGTGATGATTCAGGCAAGTTTACTCGTGAATCAACCAGTCAAATAAATATAGGGATAGATCTTTCTGCAGCTGAAAATATTTTACATTTAGCTGATTTTGATGGTGATCTTCGAGACGACATCCTGGTTCAGAAGATTAATGGCGCTGGTCGTCCACATAGCTTAATTTTGTCAAGTGTTGGAGGCCAGCAAAATGGAATAAGCAAGCAGAATAATTATCAACGCCGTGTTATTGAAATCAGCAATGAACTGTTGGGGTTAAACTGGAATGCAGAAATCTCTAACTTATCGTTAGCAGATTTTGATAACGATGGTTTGATGGATCTGGTTTTAGATAGTTTGGTAGCATCTGATTTAACCTTTCCTGGTGAACAACGACAGACACATTTTATTAAAAATTCGGGTTTACGTGGTACACGTAAATCTGCACTGAATCTACAGCGCTGTCATTTCAATACTCGATCTATTACTGATGAAAGTGATTCGGTTCTGTGTGTGCCTCCTCAGCCTTCAGACAATAGAGCGACTGCACCTTCAATAAGGTCTGGCGCCACTCAAACAAATGCAATTGCTCAAAGGAACTCGTTTCTAACTGGCGTAATTACGGCTTCACCAAATCCATGTATTTTGACTTCGCCTACGGGAACCTGCAGCACGCAAATTGATGCTATGCGTACCGATCCGCTTGCTGGAAAACCTTCGCTCATTCAGTCTTGTGTTTTTTTGGAAGGTGCTTCGACGCCTCTTTTTTGCGGTGAAAATATTTCTCAGCCCATAAGCTGGATAAATCAGGCTGGGTATACTTTTATTTATAACGCCAGCAATGGAATTAACAGTGCTGAGCTTGATCGTGTAACCGTCACCGGGTATTACGAAAATCCGTTAGTGCCTCCACCTGCGCCTTCCAGTACTTCATTCGCAAACGTCGAAAATCCTTCTTTTTCTCCACCACGTGATGAAGACGGCCAGTTCCAATTTTGCTGGAGCGGAGCCGGGGCTGATGTCGACTATTATGAGTGGGATTACAAATTAGCCAATCTGGGCTGGCAGCCGGTAGGTACAGCACCATGGACATCGGTTACAGGCGGTCCGCTCATTTCGTGTATTGATCAAACCATTACTCAAGCAGCATCTGAGTTTCAATATCTTGACTACAGAGTTAGGGCTTGCAACGCAGCTGGGTGCAGCATACCGACCAACAGTTCAACTTCAATCGCAATCAGTCCACAGCAATTACCGGAAGTATTCGGTCGGCATACCACCGGTACGGAAGGGGTGATTGGTGTTTTTCCATTAGATACCGATGGCCAGTTTACAGTTGAGTGGAGCGATGTAGATGAAAACGGCCAGCCGATTCAAGGTGTTGCAGAGTATCGTCTAGAAGTATTTACTGTTGCGACTGAAGATCAGGTCTTAATTACAGAAGGTTACAGCCAGGCAGTAACAATTCCGCTCCTGCCGGATCGTAGCGTTGTGTTTATGAGCTTATACGCATGCCCGATTTCAGGAAACAACTGCGATGATGCCGTAGCCATGTCTGGCCCTGGAAGCAGCGGTGGGATAGTTATTATCCAGGAAACTGCACCACCATCAATTCCAGGCAACATATCTCTTAATTCGGGTAGTGGTATTGAGTCCGCTGAATTTGTGGACAGTCATATACTGAGCTGGGAAGCATCAACCGGTACGGTTGATACTTATGAATGGACGATCCTGGAAGATGGTGCAGTTGTTCAATCCGGGTCAGCAAATACCAATAGTGTTCAGGTTACCGGTTTACAGGGTCAAGTCGGCCATTTATACGATATCAATGTTGTCGCTAGTAACCTGGCAGGTTCCAGCCCTGCACAAAGTGGTCAGTTTTTAGTTGTTTCACCAGGTACCGGGCCGCGGTCTGTGACAGATGTGGGTTATCAATGGCTCACCTCAGCTGAAGATTCAGTAGAATTGTACTGGTCTTATCCCTGGGGAATTTTCCATACGACTTCAGGCAAACCATCTAAATTCCAAATTATTGCAGAATTGAATGAGCAACTGGTTGATGAGGTAATTGTTGGTGAAGCCTGGCAGCCACAATGGAATTTCCAGTTTAATAACGATAATTTTCTTGGTTCAACTTACCGGGTCCGTGTTTGTCGAGGTGCAAATTCATGTGATCAGGTGATTGACGGCAGGGTTGGCCTGCTTAGTAGCAACCAGGCTAATTTCCCTCCGCCGGTATTACAGGGGGAAATGGAAATAACCGTGGGGCAGGGACAGAGTTTTGAAGTGGATTGGTCCGCGGTCAACGATCCTGAAGTGGATTATTACTGGGTGCGTGAACGCATCAGTGGCCCGGCCTCTGAGGTCACATTGTTTTATTCCACCGAAGCTGGGCATTTGCTGCGCCGCAATCAGCCGGGAACATATGAATATGTTGTTGCTGCATGTCGAAGAGACCGCGAACATGGTGACAGCTGTGGTACTTCCAGTACAGCAACCAAGACTGTAACAGTTACCGATCAAAGTAATCCTCAGGAAGTATTGATATGTGAGAGCAGCTACAACAACGGTGACTGGACTCTGGCTGTTGAGTATGACCAGAATGCATTTTTCTCAACTAACTCAACACCGGATTATTTCCGGGCGATGCCGTTTCCATATGGCGACCCGATAGAGTTGAAAGTTGTTGAATTTGAAAATCGCTTTGGCTATTCGTTAGCCGGTGTAACTTCCGGAACCTGGCAAGTGCAGGCATGTACAGGAACTGGCATGTGTGGTGCCGCACAGATACTGGAAGTTGATAATCAAACGGTGATCGACGATAGCAATAACAGTTGTACACCGCCGACACAAACACAGGGGTTGGGCGTTGCCAATCGAGGAAATACAGGAACGCCAGGTGGGCCTGACCAATTGCCGCCGGGTGAATGGTATGACCCGGATTACGCTGGTACAGGCTGGTCATTTTATTGGAACAGCGGCATCGATCCGCTCCAGGGTATATTCGGCGAAACATACGACCTGTTTGCCTTTTGGTTTACTTATGAAGAGCGTGATGGTGTTTGGACACCAGTCTGGTTGTATTCGGTACTGAAACTGGATCAGGGTAGCAATGATACTTATCGCGGCAGCCTTATTTATAACGAGCAGTTAGGAGGTGGTGCTACCAATGTCACTAATGTCGGCACTATGTCGGTACAGTTTGATGTTAATACAGCCAACACCAGTCAGGTATTAGTAAGAATTCCTGATATCAACGGTATTAACGGTTTCGACGGAGAGCCATTTCCGTTATATGAGCCACATCGATTGTCTTTTGCGCCAACATTTGAAGGTAATGGTGAGAATTGCCCACCATGGCAAAATATACCTGATAATGAAATCGAACATTATCGTGGTATGTGGAGTAAGGCAGGCACTGACGATCCACTAACAGACAGCTTTACAGCACTGAACTGGATACAGAAGTATTTTGAGTCCATGGTGGTGCCGACATATGACGCAGATGGTTCGCCTATCTGGTTCCGTGGCGAAACCATAGACTGCAATGCCACGCCAACACGAAATAACACAATCGATCTCTATGCTGTTGATGAGGGCTTCGATCCACGTGAGACCACGCCACCCGATTTCTTCAATGGTGGTGATGGTCTGGACCGGACATTCATAGGCGAGATTAATCGCCGTTATTTTGAAAGTGCTTTTGAAATTTCAGAAATGTCCTTCAATTTTGACCTGAGCAGTTATGTAGGTCGCGACGGCAGTTTGACGATAACTGATCAATCATCTACTAAAGATGCTAACTTCCACCGAATTGATTTTCGAATTGAAGGTGAGCCACTCAATAGCCCGGCAAATACCTGCTATTTAAATGATGGTCAACAAATATGCAGAGTATTACTGACCTGGTACAGCCATGACAATTTTCAGGATATTGAAGTTTACCGCTGTAATGTTCAAGGCACTGCATGTAGCTTTATCGCAGAAGATTTATGGCCGACGCAGATAGATTTTCTTGACTCTATAAGTAGTCTGACCCAGGGCAATTATTTCTACGAATTGCGTAACCCGCTGTCAGGAACCAATGATGAGTCTGTTATAGCTCGTTCGGGTATTTTGCAGGTCAGCAATGATCCTCCACCAGTCCCAGAGGTGGATATGCCTCCACCACCGGCACTAATGTCAGAAATACCAACCTTGGTTGAGGGCCCAATTGCTGTTGGCTCAATGCTTGGTGGCTTTGAGGTCAACAGTAATGGCGCTGCAACATACAACATCCCCATTCTTACTGTTCCGGGTACTGGTGGTTTATCACCAAATGTATCTCTGAATTACAACTCTAGAGCAGATAATGGGCCTATGGGTATGGGCTGGGCGATTGCGGGAACTTCAATTATCACACGTTGTGGACAAACAGTTATTCATGACGGTATCCCCTCAGCAGTAACCTTTAATAGCCAGGACCGACTATGTCTAGATGGTCAGCGTTTGATGAATATTACGCATTCAGATCCAAATAATTATTGGTTGACTGACAGTGAATATCGCACCGAGCTTGACCAATTCGCGCGTGTATCCTGGGTAACTCCAGATGAAGGTGGTGATTATCTGCTGGTTGAATTGCCAAATGGATCCAAGAGTACGTATGGACGACTTGAAAATTCTCGAGTAATAGGGCACCCAGGCACTGATTTATATGCTTGGGCACAGGACACATTAAAAGACAGTTCTGGTAATTTTATTCGTTACAAATATATCAAGTTTGGTGGAACTCAGACTGTCGAATTCTATTTGCATAAAATCCGCTATACAGGCCACGATGCTGATGGGGATTTTGAAGGTGATGCTGTGGGTGATACAGAGCATGAGCCGTTTGCGGAAATTGTATTCGATTATGAAACTACAAACAGAACCGACGTATTTACACGTTATATCGGTGGAGCGGAGTTTCGCCAAACAAGGCGTTTATTGCGCGTTGTCTCTAGTTCGCAACGCAATGGAAATGGAGATCAAATAACGCTTCGCCATTACACTCCAACATACGCTGTCGACGGTGTAGGCAGGAGTATTGTCACAGAGATTCAGGAGTGTGGGTTTGATTCCAGCAATACTGTATCCCAGGGACAAATGAGTTGTTTTGCGCCTACCAAGTTTGATTGGCTGGAAAGCAAAACAGCTATCAACGGTAGTAATCAAATAGTAGGCCTGCCACAGGCTTTAAATATCAGTTCTATTAGAGCTGTCGATTTTAATGGTACCGGCCGGCAGGATTTGATCTATGTAGACTCAATTTTCACTAATAATGGTCCAGAATCTACATTCGCTGGAGCACTTGCTGACTTGGCCAGTACCGGGGTTGATGTTGATTTCAGTAACGTACTGGGCTTGTCTACATTATTTCAGTTTGAAACGGATCAGATATTCGAGCAGGGTGGCCGTTGGGCAATCATGGACTATGATGCCAATGGCTTCCAGGACATCATAATTGGGACTTATACCATAGATGAAGCCGGTGAAACGGTGGCATCCTCCTGGCAGGCCATTCGTTGGGATGGTACCAATGCAGAGCTGGTTGAAAACCTGGGGAACTTACCTCCGAGCACGGTTACTGGTCGAGATCCGTTTGTTTCTGCAAGCCAGATACAGGTGCAGGATATTAATGCAGACGGTTATCCTGATTTAATTTATCAGGCGAACGATGTGCTGGTTAAGCTGGGATTGTATGTCAGCCTGCATCGTGGCCGTGTTGACCCCACTGACCCGGATCAAAGCGTGTTTGCAGAGCCGGTCAGAATTGCTGAACCTGTTGTAGAAATACCTGAAGGTGCAGAACCGCTCGATAGTGGCCCACCTGGCAACCGGATGCGTGTACGAACTGCCGATTACAACGGTGATGGTGCCGCAGATTTTCTGGCCAAATATTCGCAGCGGCTGTGCCCGGAAGATCAAAGTCAGCAATGTAGTGATCCAATTACATTCCAGTGCAATATCGGTGGCAATGATCAAGCTTTTTGCCATAGCCAATGGTATGTCTACATTGCTGATGGACAAGGTGGCTTTGCTCCACCTGAGGCAATTGCTCGATCTACTGAGTGTGAAGCAGACACATGCAATACCAGTTTACCCCTGGTAGACGATGACAAGGTCCAGTTGGTTGATGTTAACAATGATGGCCTTGCCGATTTGCTTTATGCCGACCAGCAAGGGGTTGATCCATCCATGCCGGATGATGCGGTCTGGAAGTACCGCTTAAATGATGGTCTGGGTGTTGCTGGAATGCCTGATATTAATATTGGTGAGATTCCAGAAGGCCAAAGTCTGCGCCTGGTGGATATTGATGGTAATGGATTCCTGGATTTGCTTTATCCTGATCCTACGGTTGCTGCTGACAGTGATAGCAGGACATGGGTTGTACGTTATTGGCAGCACGATGGTTATCAACCGGTAGAAAGCACCAATATTCAGGCAGGCGATATAGTCGATGACCAGGATACGAGTTTATTTCTGGATGCAAACGGTGATGGCCGTACTGATCATTTATTTATTGATCGAGAACCTGGTGTTGCGGCGACTATGGCAAATCTGGTTTTGGGCAATGACTCTAGCACTGATCCAGGTATGAATGATGAATTCATGGCTAGGAACGTGATCAACCACATCACGGATGGTCTGGATGCAGAAATCACAATTGGTTATCTGCCGATGTCAGATAGAAATGTCTATACGCGATCGACCAATGCCAATCAGATTGATCACTGTCGCTATATTATTGACAGCAGCCTGCAAGCTAACTGTCAGAGGACTGCTGTTTACGACTTGATTTTGCCGGTTTATCTGGTCAGCGATGTTGTTACTACAGCACCAGCAGTAGATTTGAGTGTAGATAGTGATGACAACATTATTGTCAATACACCTACGGAAGAAAATTTCCAGCAATACTATTACCAGGGTGCGAAGCTACAGGGGGGTGGTCGCGGTTTATTGGGCTTTGCTATCAATGCCAGTTATAACCTGCAAAATCAGTTGCTCAGCAGTAGTCGTCTGGAACAGGTATTCCCGGTTATTGGGCGCCCGCTGCAAACCCGTTCAGAAGCACTGCAAGGTATGGCGGCAGACAATCCATTTCCCCCATCAATAGGCGGCGCACCAGATTTTGATCAGAATATAGACCCCTGCTTGGATGATCCAATGAATCCGGTATGCGATCCATGCTTTGGAAGTATGGATTGCGAGCCTCTGCGCGCGACCGGTGAGTCAGGTGTGGTTGTTATAAATGAAAGTAGCAATATATGGGCAGTTAAATCAAGTCCAGCAGATATCAGTAATCAGGCTTTATTTCCTTACGCTACCCACGTTGAGCAGCATAGTTATGACTTGGTTTCAGGTAATCTATTGCTAAACACGCTCACAGAAATTGAGTCAGTAGATGATTATGGTAATCCATTAGATTTATATACTGACTATGTAAGAGTTGATGATTCAACAGCATTACGTCAATCAACAAGTAACCTGTTTGAAAATCGTACGGACACACGTTGGCAGTTGGGGCTATTAAATAGAGTAACGGTTACATCCAATCGTGATGATGAACTGGTTTGTGTGCTTGCTACATTGCCGTCAGTAAATGATGATTGTATAGCCAGAACCATCAGCTATACATATGACTTAGCTACTGGACTGCTGGAAGAAGAAACCCTTGAGCCAGACGGCCAGGATAGAATAAAGCTGAGCACCAGTTATTCGATTGATGCTTATGGCAATGTCACGGGTACAACAATTAGGAATAACAATAACATCATATTGCGCTCAAATAGCCTTACTTATGATGATCTGCACCGGCTTCCAGTAGAACAAACTAATTCATATGGGCAACGGGTGAGTAGCGTATTTCTAAATCTATACGGTAACCCACTTTTAATTGATGACATAGATCGTGTAGGCACAATATTGACCTATGATCGTATGGGAAGAGTATATTCCAGTTATAATGAAACTGGTGCCTGGTCGAATATTAATTATTTGAACGGTCCTGGCTTTGAATGCCCAAATATACCTGGCGCGGAAACATGGTCTCGTATACAAAGTGAATCGGGCGGCAATGGTTTAACGACTATTTGTATTGACCAATTAGGCAGAGAGATTCGTACCGTCGAGCAACCATTTGATGGTTTATCAGCAACACATGCTAATGAGTTTATATATACCGATACCTACTATGATTCAGTTGGTAGGGTTAGTCGTATATCGGAGCCCTATTTTAGTGGTGCCTCAGAAAATATCGTTTGGAATGATGTTGTATATGATCAATTATCGCGGCCAGTTTTGCGTAGTAACGCGAACCGGGAAAAAGCATGGTTTGAGTATGATGGGCTTGTAACAAACTTCATGGATGCGAGAGGTGTCTTGCATGCACAACAGCGAAATATATTGGGTGAGATTAGTCAGGTAACCGACGATGTTGGTGGTGCTAATCAAGCAGTTACAAGCTATGAATACAATGCAGTTGGAGATTTGATCCAGGTAACAGATCCAGAAGGTCATTCTCAATACTTAACTTATAACGTTCGCGGCCATCGTATTACTTTAGATGATCCTGACTTAGGTGTTCTGGGCTACCGGTTTACCGCTCTAGGTGAGCTGCAGCGTCAATTTGCTAGGCGTCCATCCGGTGGTGGAGAGCTGATTGAATATAGCTATGATCTGCTTGGTCGTACGGTAGTAAGAAATGATTATCAGGATGCAGATGACATCAACGATACGAGCCCCGGAGGTTTAGTTGATCATGCTGTTTGGGTTTTTAACAACCAGGCTGCACCAGTGAATCCAGTAGAAATTGAAAGCATCGGTAAACTGACAAGCGAATATGTTGAGCGTGCTGGAGAAACGCCTTTCAGTCGAGGGTATATTTATGATGGTCTAGGGCGTGTCAAACAAATTAATACAACAATTATACGTGACTTAGGGGTTGGAGATAATGGCGAATCGTTTGTTGAACGGTTTACTTATGGAAGCTATAGTCGGTTATTCCAGGCATTTAATGTTCTTGGTAATAACTCTGGTCAGCAATACCATTTCACCCCGCGTGGTTACCTAGAGTCAATTCGTGAATCGGCAAATAGCAGCATAGGGTATGCTGCATATGAAGATCTGAATGCGCGCGGACAAGTAGAGCGTTTGCGCTATGGTAACAATCAGATTACTCGAAATGGTTATGATGCGATTGGCCGGCTGACTTCTATAGACACAGGCGGTTTTGGGTTTAATAGTGAGGTTCAAAACCTAAACTATACCTATGACGAACTAGGTAATTTAAAAATACGAGATGATCAACGCGCTGAACAAAAAGAAACATTTTTATATGATGCATTGAGTCGGTTGAGGAGTGTAACCTACGAAAACTCTACCGGAGCACAAGTCGTGACCCAATCACTGCGATATGACCGCAGTGGTAACATCCTGTGCCGCCAAGCAGATAGTGCTTGTACCAGCAACCCTAATGTGGCTAATTACTTATACGGACAGGGAAGTGCTGGGCCACATGCTGCAACCCAATATACGGATGATAATAATGTGCAATTTACCTATCAGTATGATTTCAAAGGTAATCAGATCAGCCGTATAGGAGATAACAATGAAACTCGTGATGTTACGTATTCTATATTCGATAAGCCGATTAGTATTGCCGATGGAAATGGCCGAGTAACAGAGTTTGCTTATGGTACAGATAGAGCGCGGTATTTACGCCAGGATGTTCTTAACGGGGTATTGCTAGGTGAAACCGTTTATGTTGGCAATGTTGAAGTTGTTACCAGGCTTAACCAGTTACGTGAATTCAGACGCAATATAGCTGGAGTTGCAATTGCAACCAGTACCAGCTTTAATTCAGCGAACCCTGAGCTGGTATATACGCATAGAGATCATCTGAACTCTGTCGATACATTTACAGATTCAGATGGGGACGTTGTTAATTATTCAACAGGCGAAGGTCGATTAAGCTTTGACGCTTTCGGCAATCGCCGGGATCCAGAGAACTGGCTAAATACCAGTTACACAATTCCTCAAGATATTAACCTGCTAACTCAGTATGGATTTACCGATCAAGAGCACGTAGATGATTTGGGCTTTATTCATTACAACGGGCGAATTTATGATCCTCAGCTAGCACGCTTTATGCAAGCTGATCCGGTTGTTCAGTTTCCATTGTTTGGGCAAAGTTTGAACCGTTATAGCTATGTCCTTAATAATCCCGCAACCTATACAGATTCAAGCGGTTTCGAAATTGATGATGGCGGCAGTGGTATTGTTATCGGTTTTAATGCTGGGATACCAGTTTTTGGCAATTCAAGACCATTAGAGCGTGACCCATTTATTTTAATAAGCTTTGAAGGGGCTCTCTTGCAAGTAGATGTTGATGTAGTCGATACAGCATTGCAATCAAGAGATATTACCCCAGAGCAGCTTTTTGGAATGCAGATTGGTGGAGTTTTTGACTTCACAACTACAGGAATAGTAGAGGGAATAGAGGCACCTAATATACTCGCGGAGGCTATTGGTAACTTATTTTCATTTGCATATAGGATTGATGGTTCTCAGGTAAACTTTTTTACAAGAACTGCTTTATCAAAGGGCGAGGCATTTGATAATAATGTAGCAGCTCTAACATTACTTGTGCCGGCAGCGCCTGCTGTATCAGCTGGAGCATCAGGCACATCAAGGCTTGTGTCTGCTATATCCGCTAGGTTCAAAACGATATTCGGCAGGTTAACAAGTAAGTTTGACCTTAGGTCTAGGCTAATAAGAGAGGCGGCTGATATAATAGCTAACTCTTCGCAAAATCAATTAAGAGCTAAGGCTGCGCTTTCAAGAGCAAGAGTTGCTGGAACATCAATAGAAACCAGATCTTTTACAAACCTCAAGGGATCTGTTACGAACTTTCCTGGTATAAGGCGTATAGATAATGACTTTTTTGAAGTTGTGGATGAAGATGCATTTATAGACCGTATTACACAGCTATTCGCGCAAGAGATTAATATTTTAACCCCGCAGGTGCGAGCTAGAATACTGGATTTTGTAAGAGGTAGGCAGCTTAGTACAGGCGATGGAATTCCAGGTTTGCATGCAGAGGTTCAGGCGTATAATGCGGTTCTAAGGCAAATTCAGAATTTGCGTCAAGTGCCACTTGATATTAATATCCAAATTGGAACAATAAAGCTTGGGAAAACTAGTTCTCTGGGTGTGCAAGGCCAGCCTTTTAAGGCATGCACAAACTGTGGTGGTATCATCCCAAGAACTGTTGATGTTTTTACCGGTCGAAGGTGAGGGATGAAAAAGGTAAATGAAAAAATATTAGAAAGAAAACTCAATAAAAAATACTTTGAAGGTGCCGCTTTTAGCGGCACTGCTTATTTAGTTTCTGGGTGTGAAGTTAAAGTTTCTAATGTTTATGATAATGGCATTATTATTTCCACGTCAGCCGATGAAGCTGTTGATAGTTGCAGCAGAAATCTGCATCTGGTTTCTGATTGTTTAGATCATGCTGGTGATAATGAAAAAGGGCCATTTTATTATAAGAATAAAATATTTAATGGAGTTGGTTACGAATTTGATAACGGTCTTCTTTCAGGCGAATTTATTTGTAAGGATGGCTGGATAGTCTATGAGGCTGGCTATGATGATTCAGGTAGGCTTAACTTTTGCGAATGTGAAGATAATGATACTGTAAAGTCTTACAGCTGGTTTCCAGACGGTAGTGTAAAGAGTATAGAGATTTTTAAAAGAAATGATTATTCTTTTTCATATGTATTTTTAGATAGTGGCATAGTTCATAAGATTACAATAGATAATAACTACTCTAGTGCGTTTAATGAGATTATAAGAGAGGGTAAAATAGAATCAAGTTCTATAGAGCCAAAAAATATTACAATGTCTTCTAATGTTTTTATTTCGGGACAAGGTATAGATGATGCATTTGTTGAAAGAGTGCTCAGGAAATTCAATAATGAGCTAGTTAATAAGATAAATATATACAATACTTCATTGAGTATGAAATCATATGAGTATATTGCAACTATTGACAGTATCCGTGATATTGTCATAGTGGATAAAAGAATTGACATGCAGTTAATAGAGGGTTTGTTTTCTAATGTGGAAAATGTTTCATTGACAATTAATGGGGTAGTTGTTCGATGACTTGCTTATTACGAGCTATGTTTTTTTGAATATTGGTCAGCAAAACGAATAGGTTGGGGTAATCTGAACTTTGTGCATGAATCCAACGTGCGCTCTACTATTGATTTTGCTGAAATTTTATGTCCTATTGAGATGTAGACGGGTTTTACATTTTCCTTTGTTCTTAAAGTATAGCCAAGAGTGGCATTGTTGTGCCTGATGGGTTTATAAGAGCCCGCTTGCAAGTCTGGTGTATCAGCTTTTCCAACTAAGTTGTTTTTGGCGCAGCCTATTGTTGGTATATCAAATAGAATTCCTATATGGCATGCTAAGCCAAATTTTCTTGGATGTGCTATTCCATGTCCATCGCAAAAAATTAGATCAGGAGCATTTTTTAGCTTTTCTAGGGCCTTACATATTGCAGGAGCTTCACGAAATGAAAATAACCCAGGAATATATGGAAATTTTGCCAGATCTTTAGCTATTTGAACTTCTACTATCTCAAAACTGCTCGCATTAACTAGTACTGCAGCTGCAGTTAAGCTCTCGCTTGTCTTTGAGTAATGTACATCAACTCCTGCGATATATTCAATGCTATCATAACAGTCATATGTAATAACCCTTTTAGATAGCTTATTTTGCATATGAATGGCTTCTTGTGGTGCAATATCAAAACTGTGATTATATGTTCGCTTCATTATATATTGCCTGTTGAAAATCATATATATTCTAAAAATATGACTTTCAAATGTATGGATTTATAGATCGCTTCAGTTGTTAATTTTATCATGAAATTCTATAGATGCAGTTCTCTAATATTGACGGTGGGTATATTGAATGAGGCTGATAGCTATTTCTTGAGCTGTAAATATATATTCGATGATGAAATTATAGTTTTAACGATAAATTTGTCGTTTTGCTTTCATCCAATAAGATTTTTCTGGCCGGGAGGTTCCGATAGGTGCTTGTCAATCCTTAAGGTGATTTCTGGTAGTGTTACTCAGACTGGGAACTGCTATAGGTAATGCTTATGTATATATAAGTATTATGTTATATCGCTGCCTTTTACTAAGCAAAATCTTACGCTTGAGTGGTAAATTTCTTACAAATAACAAAACACTAATCTGTTATAGTTGCAGTCAAATTAAAGATTAGGGCCTGATTTTGAGTAAGGCCGGGGGAATATAATGATAAGTCAGGGATGCAAACCTTTCCGTCAGGCAGCTTGTCTGCTGTGTCTAATAAACTTTTTCATCATCACTCCGACCATCGCTAAAGATGCACTGGAAGATTATTGGTACTCTTATCACGGAATTCTGATAGGCGATGATGAAGAAGTGATTGAGATTGACCCCGAAATATTGGTGTCAACCCAAGAACACTATATCAACCAACTGGTTGAAACAGCCTCAGAGAAAACCAGAAAAGCAATCAGAGAATACCGTGAGCTGGTACTGAATAACGCAAAGATCAGCGTCTCAGATAAAGCCTATTTGCGTTATGCGCTTATTGCGGCATTGCTAAAAAAAGCCAATAAAGACAGCCTATTACATCTTGTTCCTAAGAATAACCTACTGAAAAATCAGATAGAACTGGTTTTTGCCGGTCAGACAACTTTTTCAAACAAGCCGGGTCTCGTGGTTTCGAATATAACAACCGCAACATTGCAGGGTGCTATCAATGCCACTGCATTTGAGGAAGTCGGGCCGTTTATCTGGGAAGAGTTGATTGATCTGTTCCCTGATGAGGAGCCGGCTACAGAGTACTTTGGTCAATGCGAGGAAGCGGGTGTCCCGACTCCACCGGAATGGGGTTCCTCAGAATGGGACTATATGGGTGAGCTGAAAAAGGAGTTTATCTCCAGAAGCCGTAAGGCTCAGGTTTATGTGTATGACAGTGCCAGCCCGCCGGGCAGCTGTATCGCTCTGCCACGCACCAGAAACAACGGGAATGTATTGCTGCTCGGCGTGATCTGCTTGGGAACGGAGACAGAAAACGCCTGTTTCTGGGATAACGAGACCGTTGACGGTGTTCGAATCACCAATTTTAATGTCGATGATGACCGCACGCTGCTGGATTTTGCCGGTGGGTCAGAACTTTCCGGGGGCGGTGGCCGCTGCACGGATTGCCATGCAGGTGAAAACCCCTTCGTGATTCATCCTGAAGCTGAACCGTTTCAATTCGATAGCAGCGTGGATATCACCAGTGAGTGGTATACACCCGTCGATATGCCTGCTGCCTGGCCACAGAATGAAGGTCCGACTGACATTCTGGATAATGTCGATACATCCTATAACCCGCTATTCAGCAGGCCTAAGGCGGGACGTTCATGCCTTGGATGTCATCAGTTTCCTGAGCTGGATGGCTTATTCGGATACTGCAATGCGGTGCTGAAAAGAGCGGCCCGCAGAACCATGCCGCCGGGTGAGTCATCTGCCGGCTGGTCAGGCAGCAGAGGAGAGTTTCGCCGGCATATCGAGGTGTTGAAAGATGCCTGCAGGTAGTTACTGCTGAATTGGAAAATTAGAGATCATGCTCTGTGGTGATCTCTAATTATTCACCTCAAAGTATTAAAACAAAAATAATTAGTGTGGCGTACCCAGTTGAGCTGTATAAAACTCAACCCGCTCCGGTTTGTCCCATGCAGAGTAGAGTTGGATCATTCGCTCCACTACCTGGTTGGCTAGATAAACATCTTTGCCTTTTTCCTGCATAACCACAGGATAACTTTGCAGCAAAATAGATTCGGCCTGTTCAAATTTTTGCTGGCCGGTCAGTGCCGAAGCGATCACACTGTTTGTCATAGCTATTCGCCAGTGGCCTTCATCTAATATCGGCGTGTAAATGTCCAATGCCTCACGAGCCAATTGTTCTGCCGGCTGATAATTTCCCTGCCGAATCTCTACGGTCGCTGTGGTCACCAGTATTTCGGCCATCTTCGCACTGGTATCACCGTTTAATCGATGCTCCATCTCGCGAGAATGTCTCAAGGTTTCTTCAGCAGCTGTCAGCTGACCGGATAGCATCTGTGCAATGGCCAGATTATTCATGATAGTGACTATGTTGGCATGGTCACCGGAATAGATTTTATGGAAACCTTCGATCACTTTCTTGAAGGCTGCTACTGAGGTGTCATAGTTTCCGGATTTGGTCGTCAGTACGCCCAGATTGGACATAGCGCGCAAAACATTGAAATTATCGTCGTCATATAACTGCTGATAGATGGCCAATGCCTGATTCAGCAAAGATTCGGCTTCACTGTATTGGCTGATCGAGCTTAGTGAGCTGGCCAGTCTAAGCATACCTATGGCAATGGACGGATGGCCAGGCTCATACAGCCTCTGACGCATAGCCAGAGACTCTCGATAATAAACGATGGACGCTTCTGTTTTTCCGGTTTCGCCAAGCAGAGCCGCCAGGTTGTTCAAAATTATTGCAATGGCAGGGTGTTCATCACCATAAAGTTCGCGTCTTATTTTCAGTGATTGTTCATATAAAACTTCGGCTTCAGCAAATTGTTTATTCGCCCGCACCAGACCCGCCAGGTTGTTCAGTGAAACAGCAATATCAGCGTGAATCTCAGGCAATGCCGCCTGACGTATGGCAAGTGCTTCCCGATACAGAGGTTCAGCTTCATCCTGTTTGCCAAAATCCTCCAGGATAGTCCCAAGATTATTCAGGCCGGCTGCCAAAGCGATGAGGTCGTCGGGATGATATTGACGACGTAGTGCCAGTGACTCCCGTGAAAGTGCTTCCGCTTTGCTGAATTCGCTGCGCTCCTTATACAGCCAGGCCAGCTGCATAAGCGCCTCAGCCAGAAGAGGGTTGCTGTCATCAAATTGTGCTTTGTTAATGTCAACAGACTGTTGCAGCATGGACTCGGACTGATCAAACAGGCCCAGACTTCTGTAAACCTTGCCCATGGTCAGCATCAGGTCTGTTTGCAGTTCAGGCTGGTCCTGCAGCTCAGATTCGATCTCTTGCGCGCCTCTGTCCAGGATTTCACGGGCAGTTACTGTGTTGCCTCGTGATTCACTGGGGTCAGACACCACAAATAATTCCACCAGGAAGTCTTTGGCTTGCTCTGCTTTGTCACGTTCAATTTCCAACCGCCTGGTATGGTTGGCATTGTTCAGCAGGAAAATACATAGCATCAGCAGTATGGTAGAACCCAGTCCTACACCCAGCGGGTTTCTGCGAATGAACTTATCGGTTCGGTAGGCACGTGAAGCAGAATGAACCGATATCGGTTGCAAGTTCAGCAAGCGGTTTAAGTCATTGCTCAGCTCTGTACAGCTTTGATATCGATCTGAAGGTTGATATTGCAATGCATGCTGAATGATCAAGTTCAGCTCAGGACCTAATGAACGCCAGCCTTTAAGTACATTGCCGGAAGTAGGCTGGCATGCGGGTGTTGTTTGCATTTGCTTGAGCAGCTCAGCGTTGCTGCGACCGTCAAAAGGCAGCTTTTGACCAATCAGCTGATACAGCAGTACGCCCAATGAGTAGATATCTGTGCTGGCGTACTGCGGTTGATTACGTAGCTGCTCCGGGCTGGCATAACCCAGCGTCCCGGAATGCAGGCTGCCTGGAGAATTTTCCCGATCGCTGTTCTCGGCTTCATGCTGGTTTTCTTGGGCGATGCCGAAATCCAGCAATTTGGGTTGACCATCCGCTGTGACCAGAATATTGGCGGGCTTGATATCACGATGAATAACCAGTTTCCGGTGGGCATATTCAAGCGCGTCACATAATTTCAGAAACAACTTAAGTAATTGCCGCAGCGTAAGCCGGTTATTGTGGCAATACTCTGTGATGGGTATACCCTGGATATATTCCATCACTACATATGGCGTTCCGTTGTTCAGCGTGCCCCCATCCAGCAGCCGGGCTATATTTGGATGTTCCAGGTTGGCCAGGATTTGCCTTTCATGACGAAACTTATCGCGGGTCAGATCACTGGTGAATAGCTCTGCACGCATCAGTTTGATAACAACCTGTTTATCAAACTCGTTGTCACTGCGCTCCGCCAGAAAAATCTGGCCCATACCGCCTTGTTCCAGTTTTTTGATCAACCGGTACCGGCCAATTTCTGTGGTCAGTTCTTGCTGGCTGATGATATCCAATAGATTGCTGGTCGCCTGCCGGGTGGCAAACTTGGTCAGCTGGCGGTCATGTTCGAGTAACTGTAAAACAGCTTGCTTTATCAGTTGGTTATCACCGCATTGCGCATCCAATAAGCTTTGTAACTGCTCTGGATTACACTCCAGGGCCTGCTCAAATATTGATTGCACCAGCTGCCAGCTTTCGGCAGATAAACTGTCATTCATGCTGGCTGTTGAGCTCCGATAATTCCTGACGCAACCACGCTCTGGCAAAGCGCCATTTGCGTTTGACACTGCTGATGCTGGTATTCAATCCTTCCGCCGTTTCTTCGATACTCATACCGATCAGAAATCGCATTTCAATCACTTTTACTGAAATCGGGTCGATGTTATGCAGCTGATTTAGTTTTTCGTCCAGAATAAGCCAGTCGGGGAAGCGATCTGGCGCGGAAAAACCCATTGCGCTTTCATGCATGGTGACAAACACAGCTTCCCCGCCATGCTTACGGGCTTTTTGCTTGCGAATCCGGTCAACTACTATACGGCGAATCAGCTGCGAGGTAATGGCAAAGAAATGCGCCCGATTCTGCCAGTTATGCTGATGCTGATCAGCCAGTTTCAGATATGCCTCATTGGCAAGCTCGGTGGTTTGCAGTATGCCTCTATTGGCCTTACGCAGCTGTGAAGATGCCAGTTTTTTCAACTCCCCCCAAATAGCCGCGAGCACCTTCTCCTGTGTATCAATGTCATGCTTATCCCAGCTTCTCAGCAACTCTGTCAGCTGCTGTTGATCAGGTAGATTATCTGGTTGAATGTCTTGATTGGCTTGTTTCAAGGGTGGTTCTCTGAGACTGCTAATCTAATAGTAGGGTTGCTGATAACACTGAGACCGGGAATGTCAATTTGCGGTTTCAATCAAGTGGAATAAGCAATCCTTAAGTCTAGGCTATATTGGCGGGATTACCCTTAAGCTGCCGTTAAAACGGTTGATAATCGCCGGGTAAAGGGTATCTGCCCGATAAAGATAAATTGGAGCGGGAGACGGGATTCGAACCCGCGACGTCAAGCTTGGGAAGCTTGCATTCTACCCCTGAATTACTCCCGCATAATTTATTGATACACCATTAACCGGTGCTGTGCAATTGCGGATCACTGTACGACTTGCGTCTGCAGCCTATTGCTGGATAATTTCTGGAGGCGTTTCAGATAATAATAATCAATCAAAGGATACAGTGATGAGTGAGAGCGGAAAAAACACGGAAGCCAAAGCCGTCCTTCAATCTCTGGAGTCGGCGTATATCACCCCTGCAATCAAACAGGCCAGGGAAAGGCAGGATGAAATCATGATCAGGCGTTTTCAGGGCAAGCCTTATGCCATCGCCGATATTGGTTGCGGCACCGGCCATCACGGGCTGATTTTCGGAGAAGGCTGCCGGCTGTATCACGGTTTTGAAATTTCACAGGACATTGCTGAGGTTGCCCGTGCCCGATGGCAGCAGCAGGGGCTGGATAACTTTGAGATATTTCTGGGCGATGTCAGCCAGATGCGGCTTGATGATGATTTTTATGACCTGGTGATATGCATGTACTTCACACCAGGCAATTTTCGTGATTTTTCTGAAGATCTGAGCATTTACGATAATGCTTATCTGGACAATAATCCGGTTTTCATCAAGATTTTTTCCAGCTTTTATAAGGCAATGAAGCCGGGTGGGTTGATGTTTCTGACGGTGTACAAGGACCTGCCGGTAACAGAGGCAGCCCAATATGATTTTTACGAAAAAACCGGCCAGCATGTGGTTACCCGGCCCGGCAGCCGGTTTGTGGCCACTGCAGAGCATTTCTGGTCCGTTCGCTGGACACGAGCCAGCATGTTGTCGAATCTGGCCGGGTGTGGAATTACTGAAGTCTCAGTGAAATTTCATGATCTGAATGAGATCGCCTGGCTGATAGAAATCAGCAAATAAAAAGCATTTAATTCAGAGTTGCAATTGTCGACTACGAATATAAAAGGCTCCGCCGGCTAACCGGCGGAGCCTGCAATGCTGATGGTTAAGTGTTTACATGGCTGCCATCAGCAGGTTACTCAAATCCGTCTATCAATAAAGCTTCAGAGTCCGTAACCGTAAAGCAGGCTGAAAACTCTGAAGTATTGCCTGCCGGATCAATTGCGGTTGAAGTCAATATCAGTCCTTCCTGAATAGGCGACGGAAGCAGATGATTTATGACAGCGTCTCCCGCACCGTCAGTCATAACGGTGGTGCTGCCGACGAAAACTGCGCCTTCTCCATTGCCACTGGTATCGCACGCAGTGCTGGTGAAAAACTCAAGAGTAAAGGTCGTATCAGCGGTACTGTTAAGTGAACCGTCAATGTTGTCGCCATCGGTGACTGAAGTGATTTCCGGGAAGTTCTGACCCAGATTCGGACCTGCATCGCCATCTCCCGGATCATTCGGGTCGACCACGCCATTGCCGACCAGATCGATTCCCAGGCCGACATTATCATGCAGGCGGTTTCGTGTTATCCGATTGCCCTGACCGAATGCGCCAAGGCCCTGGACTGCAATGCCAGCCAGCGCATTAAATGCAATTCGATTACCGGCGCCGGGCAAAGTGCCTCCAATACGGCACATCTGAGCAGAAAATATCCGAATGCCGTGGGCACCGTTGCCCAGATCGATCTGACCGCTGCTGTTGGTTCCGATGGCATTGCCTTCGATGATGATTCGCCGTGTGCCGGGATTTTCAAGCTGTATGCCATGCCCGACGTTACCGCCGATGACATTACCGGCTGTACTGCCGGCTCCACCGATCCGGGCATCATCAACAAACCTAAGGTGCAGGCCATCATCGCCGTTGCCCAGTGCGGCACCTGAAATCAGGTTGGTACCGATGCGGTTGCCCTGGATGACAGGCGCATCCAGTGAAAAGCCACTGAAACCCTGCAGATGAATGCCGTCTTCTCCATTGCCTGAAATCAGGTTGCCGGCACCGCTGGCTGTGCCGCCGATCAGGCTCCCGTCTACATCATCAATGAATATGCCATGCCCGGTATTACCGATGGCGGTAGAACCGGTAATATCTGTTCCAATGCGGTTTCCCTGAATAATCAAGCCATCACCACGTGATGCAGATGCGGTGACATGAATGCCGCTTTCGTTTCCATTGAGGATATCGTTGCCGTTACCGGAGATCAGATTCCGGGCAAGTGGGGACGATCCGCCGATGGTCACATCACGCGCATCGGAGATGAAGATACCTTCTGTTGGATTACCGATGGCAGCTGTACCGGTTGCATTGGTGCCAATCAAATTACCCTGTACCAGGGTGCCCAGTGATTCACCGAAACGTTCAATCCTGAGTGGAATGCACAGCAAACTCATGCCGTCAAAGCCGGTGATGACATTGCCGCTTCCGCTGACTGCGCCACCAACTTCATTGTCACGGTCGGCAATACTCACGCAGGAACCCGTACCCAGGCGGCTGGCGCCGCCGGCATCAACACCCAAATGATTGCCGATAATCCGGTTGCCGGTGGCTAAGTCAATCCCGCCGGCGCTCACCGTTAATCGGATGCCGCCAAAAACATTGCGTTCAGTCAGATTGGTACCGCCAATGATATTGTCGTTGGTTTCAACGACGATGCTGCCGAATGTGGTTGAATCTGTGACCGCAAAAAAGTTACCGGTAAACAGGTTGCCGTCGCCGGTGAACACCCGGGCAAATGTGTCGCCGTCCGGTCCCATCACGGTGAGACCGCGGATCGTGGTGCTACCGGCGGAAATATCAAATACCGGCTTGATCCCTACACCCGGACCTTCGGTTGATCCCTGCTCAATAACCGTTGAGCCGCCGGTGCCATCGATAATAACCGGATCGGTAATCGGATATGGTGTCATTGGCACGATGGTGCCGGCCAGGGTCACTGTGATGGTATCCATTCCACCCAATGCATTGCTTTCCTCTATTGCAGCACGCAGTGTGCAGACTGTACCGACAGTAGCACAAGCGCCATCCCCCGGCAGTGCGTCGCCTGCATCTCCTGTACTGTTGACATCAAATATAGCGAACGGAGCTGAGCTGGCGAAAGCAATCTCCACACTGCCATCTAGTTCCAGTGTGATTCGGTCTTTGACGGCATCACCATTGATATTCATGAACAAGGTTTGTCTGACAGGGTCGAGTGGTATTTCGATACCCGGGCTGCCGAGTAAAGTTTGCCCGATATCATCAACAAGCCACCAATCGGATTGATCAGCGTTTATCATCAGCCGGTTGGTACTGTTGAAGTTAATTCCTGTGACGGTGCCGGTTAGGTCATCTTGATGGATGAGCCGGGTATCGTTTAACCCAGATATGGCATAAATACTTAACTGGTTATTGCCCGCCAGCACCAGATCATACTCAATGTCATCGTTGTAACGGCCATGTGCAATATGGGTGACCGGGTGGTGCAACAGTTGGGTGTTTACTGCAGCGGACGCAGCTCCTTCAGCAGAAGTCAGTATGTGCAGAAGATGGGTATTGCCGCTGGAACTGCTAATGGCAATATCCGGCATATTGTCACGGCGTCCATAATCGCCACTATGGATAGTGGTCAATTGGCCATCAAAGTGCAGCCTTTGCATCCACTCAAACTGGCCCTGACCATTACCTCGATAAAAATTCACATACCCCTGAGAGTATGCTGCGGCCAGATCAGCCAGGCCATCCGCATCAAAATCTCCAGACTCAAGACCCAGCAATCCGCTGGCAGTTATTTTCAGACCAACCGGTTGAGCGGTTTTGAAAGCTGTCCAATTATCGATAGGTGCAACGAAGTTACCGTGTGTCTGATTGCCTTCGAGCAGCATGACCTGTCCATTGAACGCGACTCCGAGTATGTCTTTACGTCCATCGGCGTTGAAATCACTGATTGTCATGGCCAGCAGCGGTGCTTGTGTGGCACGCCCGCCAATAGCATTGGTTGAGGGTTGATAGCTCAGGCGCATATCTGGCCGTTGTACCGGCAATGGATCAAAACCCCTCAATAGCTCTGCAGCAGCCCATAATGAGCTGGTAAAGCTCCAGATCACACATAAAATCAAGTGTCGCATCATGCTTACCTCGTTAATAGACTCACGAATAAGAGCAGGCAGCCGGCTTAGCGTTACCTGTGAACTTGATTAAAAGTGGAGCTGATGCCCTAAGTTATTGAAAGTAATAGCTTAAGATTGAGAGTTTATGGCGCTCCGATTAACCGGTAACCAGCCCAGAAACGCGGGTGTGAAAAGCTGGTTGCGACTGGATGCGTGACCAGCAGTTCCATGCCGGTATTGTTCAGCATTTCCCGCTGTGCGTGGCGTAATGCCTGATCATTGCTCATGCCGGTATATCGCAGCCGGTAAAAAGGTTCCATCAAACTGGCGCTGTGGCTATCCTGCAAATCCCAAATACTGGCCAGTACGGTGTCGGCACCTGCATATAAAAATGCCTGGCTCAGTCCCACCAGGCCTTCAGCACGGCTGACCCTGCCAGATGCAGACCGGCAGGATGCCAGAGTGACCAGTCTGGCATCCAGCTTTAAGGATAAAACCTCATGTGCCTGTAACAGGCCGTCATCTTCCTGGCCGGGGTTCAACAGCACACCGGAGCTGAGCGGATACTGATCCTCCATAAGCCCATGAGTAGCCAAATGTATGGTTTTGTACAGGCCCGCTTGCTGCTTGAAGCTGGCTTCACTGGCCTGTCTGCCATCCATGCGCTGAGTATTCTCAAACCATTTCGCCATGTGCTCGGCTTCATAAGCGGCGGCGGGCAGGGCTGGCAGCTGTAAGTTTCCATGGGCCTGAAAGTCCGGCGCCATCACCAGTGCAGATTCGGTTGAGGTTTCATTCTGTTGTTGGGTACGCTGGCGTAGCTGATACAGCGCACTGAGTGATGTGCTGTAGCGCAGCGTGTGATTTTCAATTAAAAATTCACAAGCGGAGTAGGCCGCATGGATCTGCTGTGGATTATCCATATCTGCGCTGCAGTGACTGATTAAGGCTGACCAGGGCAGTGAATTCAAAGCTCCATCTGGAATGATAATCCAGCGTGATGCCGCAGCCGCAGTTGCCGGTAATGAATCAATCAGCCAGCGATACAGTTTCTGCCCAACTTGAATATGCTCAGGTTCGCGTCCGTTAAGTGCGTGATCACGTGCCAACCAGGGCCATCTAAGTGGTGCAGTATATTGAGTAACGGCGAGGTTCAGATCAGCTTCTGAAACGGGAATATTGACAAAATCCAGTTGTCCGGAGGTGATTACCCAAACCAGAATCCGGTCTTCCAGCAGCCAGTAGCTGATGACTGCTTCATCATCGGCAATTAGCGCCTGTAGCTGGCTGACGCTGACACCCTGCTTAGCAGCATCCGGGTTGATCCCGTGGCGTTGCCAATAATCGGCACGCAGGTTTTGAATATCTGCTTCCAGAATGTCGACAGGTTGAGTGTCTGGTGATTCAGTACCGGCCAGATAGGCACCGGCCAGCTCACGCAGCAACTGCTGTTCGCGTATGCGCAGTTCAGGGTCAATATCGTGTTGTTGGCTGATTTCAACCAATCCCAGGTTATCGAAAAAAGCCTGAGCGCGGAATTGCTCAATTAAATCCAGTGCTTCATCACTGCGGTAACTGTCCACCAGCAATTCAGCCAGCCGTGAAAATGCCAGAATCTGCTGTTCAACAAATTGACTGCGTTCCTGCGGCGTTCTAGGCAGTCGCCTGCGTGAGTCCTGTAATGCTGAAACAGCCAGTCTGAGGTCAGATTCAGCAGCTGTATCCATGCCTAACCGCCGCTTAACTTCCGCAATGGTGCAGTAAGCACTGTTGAGCTGCAGCTGATCATTTAATTCCCAGGCTTTGGGTATCAGTTCTTCATAAGTGGCCAGTGCGGCCTGATACCTGCCCAGACGCTCCTGGCTGTATGCCAGCACTGTCATTGCATTCATTGCCATGCGCTGATTGCCGGCCTGTTCCAGTGGCGAAATGGCGGCGGCGGCGAGGTCGGCCGCTTTTTGATGATCACCCTGGCGCGAGGCCATCAGGCTGGCGTAAGCGTCCAGTTCCAGCAGTTTTTCCGGCAGTTGTTGCGCAGTGAAAATGCTGCGGGCTTCATCCAATGCCTGCCAGGCTTCATCAAAAAGCTGAGCGCCAGCCAGGTATTGAGCAGACTGCTGAATAGCTGTTGCCATTAATACCAGCCGCTGGTGCTGCTTCGCCAGTGTGATGGCTTCATCCAGTGATTGTCTGGCCTGTGGTCCATTGCCGCTATTTGCATAGTAACTTGCGATAGCAATCAAAGTATCAATACGACCATCAATGTTTTCATGTTCTTCGAAATAATGCCCGGCCCAGCTGAGATGAATCCAGGCCTGTTCGAATTCAGCAGCTCTGATCAGTTGTCGTGCCTGGGTTAAATACTGATCCCCCTGGGTTAATGGCTGGTCATGATTCTGTCCCCACGCGGTATTGGCAGAGACCAGGCTAAGCAGCAAAATTCCAATAATATATTTTGCGGTGTTCACTGCTGCAGACCCAGCAGCATCTGCTCCTGGTTGCTCAGTTGCAGACGTTCAATCAGCTGCTGCCGGACGGTTGAGCAGGCGGAAGCCTGCTGCTGTTGTGCTTCCGCTAAACAAAGCGCCAGTGCCTGGCTGTAACTGCCGGAGGAAATCAGTTGTTGTAATTGTTTCTCCAGGCCATGTTCCTGAGCGGCAGGGCCGTGTTCTTCAGAGGGTGTGCGAAATGGAGTAAATACGCTGGTAATTGGACCATTTTCAGTCCAGTAACTGACCTTCCAGGCATACACTCGATCAGGCTGAAGCCGATCTGCCTGCGATGGCCAGGCTGCACTGTTAACTGGCTGATTGAGCTGCCAGCTGATTACCAGTGACTGATTGTCATCGATAACCATGATTTCCCCATCAGTCAGAGCTTGAGCATCACTGACTCGCCAGCTGAGGGTTGGTGCCAGATTTTCCGTTACCGACCGGCGCGGGCTGAGTGGGGCGATCTGAATTGCCTGTCCGCTACTGCGGTAAACGGTTTGTGCGGCCGCATTCCAGTCTTGTGCAAAAGTGACGGCCGGTGCACTGGCAAACCAGTTTTCAGGCTCATTATTGGATGGGAAAGCGATGATTAGTAAAGCCACCACTGCTACGGCTGCACTTCCCATTGCCGGAATCAACCATTTTAACCGCCACCGTTTAACCGGTGTTGATTGAGGGGGTTCTGGCTGTGTAACAGCAGCTGAGGTTTCAACCACAAGGCGGCGGCACTGCTCACAGTTAGACAGGTGGGTAAGCATTTGTTGCCGCTCACGGGGGTTGAGAGCGTTATCTACAAATGCAGCCAATGCTTCAAAGTCCGGCTCGTGATCAGTTCCGGTTGCAGGTAAGGCCTGCAGACGACGTTTTAATTGTTGTTCAAAGTCACTCATTCAATTTATCTGTGTTGACATGGTTTTGGCATTGATTTCTCAATGAGAGTCTTTACACCATTGTGCGTTACATCAGCCATATTCATCCCAGCGTTTGCGCATCCGCCGTAATGCATCAAATACGGCCTTACGGGCTGAACCGCCACTGATGCCCATTATCTGGCCGATCTGATGGGGTGTGCATTCATCGTGGTAGCGAAGTTGAATCAGTAAACGGTCGCGAGGCGACAGTTTGTGCATTATCTGTTGTATTTGCCGTGTTGCCTGGTCTGACTGGGCAGTTTCTTCAGGGCCGGGATTATCGGCACTCTGATTGGCCAGCTGCTGTTCGTTGATGGGTCGTGTCCTGGATGCAACTTTGCGGATACGCTGGCATAAATGCAGAACAATAACGCTTAAATAGGTTGAAAACCGTCCACGTTTACGCCATGCCCGTAATACGCGAAAATCGTTTTGCCATAGCATCACGATCAATTGGTTGAATAGATCTTCCGCATCAGTTTCTGAGAATCCGAATCGCCCGATAGCAAGGCCGGTAGCTAATGGTCGATAGCGGATAATAAAGGTATCAGCAGCCTGTTCGCTTCCGGCGCAAACGGCGGTAATCAGTTCCTGATCAGATGCGTAGTCAGACACAGGTTAATGCGGCCTAATCTTTATTGTTTAATCTGAATTGTTCCCCGGTAGTGCCGGCAAAGCAAGTTTTTATCGGTAATTCTGGAGATCGATAGGCTTTAAATCTGAAAAGCCGATAAAAACACCCCGGCAGTTGTGCTGCCGGGGTGCAGTTGGTACGCGGTTAACTGAGAAGTTATCAACGACTGGTACGTGGCGAGCCAGCTGCTGAGCATATTTTATTTATATTAATTTACACTCGCGCGTACAAACCTGAACTCTATGTTGTATTGATATCGAGTTGGAGTACCCATTCATGTCCAACACGTTTGGAATTCATTAGGTTCAAATCATGCGTCTTGTTCGCGATTAAAACCTGGTTTTACTCTAATATTGAAAACTTTTACACAATGTTAAATTTTTGTCAATTTGTTTCGCCGCATATTTCAACCGCACATCCTTATTTTTGGCCGGTATTGACTGTTTTATAACGTATTGAGGTTGTCACGCTGTCGGTAAGAAGCTAATCGATCATCTGTTCATCTAACCAAAAGCGATTGACCGCAGGCAGTGAATCTGCTTAATATAAGAATAAGAATTCTGATTCTTATATTGTAATGCAGAAAAAACTATCCGCGCAGTTACATCGGCCACAGCAGCAACGCAGCATCGCTTCTCAGCAGCGGATGGTTGATGCAGCGAAGCTGTTGATAGAGGAAATGCCGTGGGAAAATATATCGATAGCAGATATTGCCAGAGAAGCCAAAACGTCAGTAGGTGGATTTTATGCCCGTTTTGCTTCTAAAGACGCGCTATTGCTGTTGCTGCATCAGCAGTATGAAACGCACCGTACCGATTATTTTGAGGCGTTTTTTGACTCTGATATATGGAGCAAACCTTTGCCCCATCGTGTGAGCGAGCTGGTGGAAACAGTCATCCATTTAATGGATGCGCATAAAGGCTTATTGCGTACCTTTCTGTTGCGGTACTGGTCCAGACCCGAGGAATTTAACGGTGCTTTTGGTGAAAGACTGGAGAGCATTTATGCAGATGCTAAAAGGCTGTTGCTGGTCAATCCTGAGGAAATCAGTCATCCAGATCCGGAGGTCGCCGTTGCCATGGCGGTTGCCATCATGAGTGCGTCCTGTCGAGAGGTGCTGGTATTGAAGCCGGCGCCCAGTCCCGGCGCAATCAGGCAAAACCTCAGCAGCTTCAAAAATGAGCTGACCGGCATGGTGTGCAATTACTTAGGCGCGAAAACTGAATCACAGGACAAAATTTAATGAAAATTGTTGTATTGAAAAAAATGCATTGGTCGGGGCTGGCTTTACTGATGTTGTGCCTGTGCAGCTGGGCAGAAGGTGAGACTACTGAGAGTGATATGAATATCAGCTTGAATGAGTTTCTCGAGCCGTTTTATTTGAACAAGGATTTTTCCGGCATAGTGGCGATATCCGAGTCCGGGAAGGTGATCGGTAAAGCTGTATATGGATATGCCGATATAAAAGATCAGCGTGATATCGGTATGCAAACCACTTTTCATGTTGCCTCAATCAGTAAAACATTCACGGCAGCAGCAATCAGGGACCTTAATAACAGGCAGTTGTTAAAAGTTGATGATCAACTGGAAAAATTTCTACCCGGGTTTCCCAACAGCAAGAAAATCACTTTGCGTCATCTGTTGAATCACCAGTCGGGCATACCGGATTACTGGCGTTTGGCGGATGTGAACGACTATGCATCACAATCAATAACACTGGCGGAGCTGCTTGATTGGCTGGGCACTAATCCACTGGATTTCGAACCGGGCAGCGGCAATGCCTACAGTAACTCAGGTTATGCAGTACTGGCAGCAGTTATTGAAAAGGTTTCAGGCCTGGCTTATCACGATTACCTTGCCCGGCATATTTATCCGCAGGCAGGACTCAGTGCAACCGCTGAATTCTCCAATAATGCGGATACTTCCGGTTACAGTCCTGCTTACAGCCACAGTGGTGTTCAGCCGAATGTAGTTTACGATCCTTCGATTCTGATTGGCGCTGGCTCGTTGAAATCAACAGCCGGCGATCTGCTGGCCTGGTGTGAATCATTCATTGATGACTTTGTTGATCCGGAAACGCCGGTTTTTGTGAGTGGTTGGGGAGTACGCATGCAGGACGGCCGCCGATATGCCGAACAGACCGGTAGAAACCCGGGCTTCGCTGCGCATATCAGGGCATATCCTGATACCCGGCACTGTCTGGTGGTTTTGAGCAATATTGAATCAGAATCGGTCAGGGCAATCGGCGATGGCGTTGCGGCTATGGTATTCGGTGATGAAGTATCACCGCCTGAGGTACGTCCCAACTATCAAGTGTCTGCAAGTGACCGAAAATCAATTGTGGGACGTTTTGAAATCACTCCGGGCAACGTGGTTGAGGTTATTGATAGCCCTCAGGGGCTGCTGTTGAAGGGGCACAATGGTGTTTTTCTGCCACTGGAACCCATTGCCAAAGACACATACTTTTATCGTCAGTTATATGCGGTTATTGGTGTGGAAAAGAATGCAGCGGAAGCAGTAACGGCATTGCTTTGGGGTGGCTCTTACAGAATGCCGAGGATTGAGTAAGCTATAACAGGCTGTAAATATTCGCTGAATTTGAAAAAGTTACCAGTTAAATAAAAACTGATTTGAGCCATTGACTATAATGCTAAACCGCTAACGGTAAACCGCAGCGGCAGCATGGGTTTGAGCACTAATTGCCGGGTCGGTTTGATGATATTTTGACAACTGCTCAAGTAGACTCGATTCCAGCTTATCTTTATAGACAGGAGTTTAATTCCAATGCCTGACCACATTGGGTTATCGTTCCGGGTTTTAATCCTATTTATCCTATTTTCTGCAGTTTTTCAGGCTTCAGCGCAGCAGGGGAATGGCACATTTTCCGACCAGACTGACGGCAGTTTGATTAATGCCAGTTTCGGCGATGCCATGCCGGGATTTCTGGCAGGTGGTGTAGTGGGCGATTTTAATAACGATGGCTGGCAGGATGTGTTTTATCCAGCCGGCGGCGCCGGGGCGGACAAACTGTATATCAATAATGGTGACGGTACCTTCAGCGACCAGGCAGCTGCCTGGAATATTGCGCTGGAACACTTTTCATCAGCTGCAGCGGTTGGTGATTACAACAACGACGGCCGGTTGGATATTTTTGTCACCAGCCTCGGCCCTATACCCGGGGGTGGTATTGGTGAGCATAAGCTGTACCGGAATAATGCTGATAATACCTTTACTGATGTGGCTTTAGCCGCAGGCGTCAATCAAAGCTCTGCCCTGGGGCCTGACGGCTGGGGAGCAGCCTGGGGGGATTATGATCTGGACGGTGATCTGGACCTGGCGGTTGCGGGCTGGAATGAAACCAGCGATGGCAACCGGTTATTCCGCAATGATGGAGATGGAACATTTACCGATGTGACGATCAGCGCCGGATTAAGCAGCCTGGATGGGACCAATGGGTTTTCACCGAGGTTTGCCGATATGGATGGAGACCGTTTCCCGGAACTTATCTGGATTGGAGACTTCACGACCGGCCATTATTACAGCAATGATGGAGACGGTACATTCACTGATGTGACCGTCAGTTCCAATACCAACCTGGACGGTACGGAAATGGGTATGACCGTCGCAGACTGGGATGAAGACGGAGATTTCGATTTTTATGTAACCACTATTGATACCAATAACCTGTATATCAACCAGGGCGGTAATGTTTTCCAGAACCAGGCGAATGAGGCCGGCGTTAATGACACTGACTGGGGATGGGGAACCGTTGCGGTGGATTTTAATCATGACACTCTGGTGGATATTGTTGCGACTGTTCAGAATGGGCGAAACTATGCCTTTGTTAATACCACCAGTGACGGCATGCTGAGTTTTAACGAAGTAGCGCAGTCAATCGGCATCGGCGCTGCGGTAGATGGCCGCGGAATTGCCAATTTTGACTACGATAATGATGGTGACCAGGACATTATCGTGTTTCCTCATAACGGCTCGGTACAGCTTTACCGGAATGATCTGAATACACCTGACACCAACTGGTTGCGGGTGTTTTTGGATAACAGTGGTATCAGCGATATTGCGCCCAATGGCATCGGTTCTGTGGTTACTGTCACTGTCGGCGGCAGGACATTAATGGGACGGGTGGATGGTGGCAGCAATTATCTGAGTCAAAGCGAACTATCCGCTCACTTTGGGCTGGGTGCCGCAACCGTCATCGACCAGCTGCAGGTGGACTGGACCAATGGCATGCAGACCATTCTGACTGATGTGCCGGTCAATCAGACCATTACTGTTGGCGCGGATCCTGAAGTCATGTTGAATGATGGTTTCGAAAGCTGAATCGGATTGATTGATTTAATCTGCGGATTTCTCAAACAGCAGGATGAACCGGTCGGTTTTGCCTCGAATGGCATCATCGAAAACGATAATGGTTTTGTCATCTTCACTGTTGCGCAGTGCATCTGAGGAGCCAATCAGTTTGAAGCCGTTATTTTCAATATCCTGAACAGCAAACGATTCTTCTATGCGATGCAGTGTCTGGGCATGTGTCTTTCCGGAACCTGCTGCAGCGGCATGATCAACAATCAAAAACCTTCCCCCCGGTTTTAATGCGTTACCGACTTGTCCCAGGAAGTCCTGACTGTCAATCGCTGCCCAGCCGTTTTCCGGGTCTGCATAGTAAAGGTCGTGATAGGACATGATGATCATGGCTGCATCCAGACTGTTGTCAGACAGACCGAAATCGTCAACTTCACGGTCGTAGTATTCCAGTTGGGGTAAAGCCAAACGCTGTTTTCGTTCGCTCAGTTCATCTTTGATGAAGTCACGGTACGCCTGATTGTTGTGTAGTAAAACTTTGCCTTCTGCGCCGACTATATTGGCCATGATTTCCGAGTAGTATCCGCCACCGGCGAATATGTCCATGACAGTCTGGCCGGGCATCAGGTCCAGCAAGCCCAAGACTTCCGCCGGCTTACTGCCCTGGTCGCGCTGTCTATCGGCATCAGTGCGGGCGGATAAGTTTAATGCCGTGTCAATCGCATCAGGCTGTTCACCAGTAGTATCTTGCTGATGAGCAGCCGGTGCTGGCTTTTCGCTGTTGTCCGCGGCCTGAGTAACAGGGTTGCCGGGCTCTTCGCCGGTATCACTTTGACAGGCAACTAACAGCACCGAGCTTGCCAGTGCAGCATAAAGTAAATACCTGATTGATACATTCATAATGAATCCGTGATTGTAAGCAGCGAATGGTCATTTAATCTTAGCGGCTGCTTATGTAGTGGTCTACCGTACCTTTCGTATTTTGCGGTCAGACTGTCTTAGATCCTTATAGAAAATGGAAGCGAGGATCGGCTAAAACTGGTTTTCCGGATAAACAGGGCAATTATCAATTGATTCAGTGTTGCTACCTCTAGCACTGTTCAAGCCATATAAAGTCAGTAGATGACATTCATCGAAAATAGAGCAGTAACATAACTGCATGTCAATTTCAGATTCAACTGCATGCGCCTGTTGTGCAAATTCACTTCGGCTGTAGCTGAGCAGGCTGATTGACTCCCCCTGAGCCATGATGTCCCCCGAAAGCATTGATTGACTGTAGACGTAGGCATTTTGACCCATAACCGGTTCATAAAGCTGTGGCCATGTTTGGTAGAGCTGGTCTTTACGGGACAGGCTGATGGATTTAACTCGTGCCGGACCAGTGCCTTTATTGGCGATATTAATCCCATAGCTTTCACCGTTATAACTGGTCCAGGCATCTACTAACGGCAAAACTGAAATCCGTTGCTGCTCCCGGTTTAAATAAGCTTCATAAATGGATACTGCCAATGCCATCAAACTGACGAAGCCTGCTGCGATGGCAGTCAACTGAGTGTTTTTAATGACTTGATTGAAGTTGCTGAGTTGATTGTGCTCTTCAGACATAATGGTTGCGCAGTGGTTGCATACTTGCTCTGATGGTTTTTTCTGAGCAGGGGTTTAATAACAGGCGTTGTTTGCCTTGCCTGCTGCCGATATGATGGATGTTGTTTTCCAGGTAGCGCTTTATGAATAATCTTTCAGAACACCGCCAGGGTGTTGTTGCAGCGCTGCTGACATTCGCCTTTTGGGGTGTTGCCCCTATTTACTTCAAATGGCTGGGGGGCGTATCACCATACGAAATCATTGCTCACCGGATAATCTGGTCGATTTTTTTCGTTGCCGGGTTTCTGATATTGCGGGACGGGCCGGGTTTCTGGAAACGATTGGCCGTTTCCAGACGAACGGTAGCCTGGCTTGCCTTGAGCGGTACATTGGTGGCCTGCAACTGGCTGATATTTGTCTGGGCGGTGGTCAATGACAGAGTGCTCTCCACCAGCCTGGGTTATTTCATCAATCCGCTGGTCAATGTACTGCTGGGTATGCTGTTTCTGGGCGAACGCCTGACGCCTGCCCGCTGGCTTGCGGTATTGATCGCTGCTGCGGCAACCGCTTATCTGGGTATTTACCTGGGGCAGCCGCCGTGGATCGCCCTGATGCTGGCATTCAGTTTCGGATTTTACGGCTTAATCCGTAAACAGCTGGACGTTGGGCCAATGGTGGGTTTGTTATGGGAAGCAATGCTGCTGAGTCTGCCGGCCATTGCATTTCTGGTTGGCATTTTACGCAGTGAACCGCTGACTTTCCTGACACATGGCGCGACCACTGCATGGTTGCTGGTTTTTTCCGGTCTGGTTACAGTACTGCCGCTGATCGGTTTTGCCTATGCGGCCAAGCGGTTAACATTGACAGTAATTGGTTTCTTTCAATACTTGGCGCCAACCATCAGCTTTCTGCTGGCGGTATTTTTATATGAAGAACCGTTCAGCACAGGTCATATGATTACTTTTGCCGGAATCTGGCTGGCGCTGCTGATTTTTTCATTGGACCCGGTATTTCGGGCCCGCCGTCATCGACTGCCACTGTGATGCCGGCGTGCGTGCAATAATATTGCGGTCAACTACTATACAAATGAGAAGAGGTTAGATATGAGAACTGGCTACAGACGCACTGGGTATTACACTGTGATTTCGGTATTGCTTGGCCTGTGTTGCCTGACTGTGCAGGCTCAACAGACTCTTCATGCGCCCAATGCCGGCTCAGGTGTTGTCGGCAGCCTTGAATCCGGTGATAAAGCAATAGGAAAGCTGGCTGGCCTGGGTGAAGATGAGTCGTCCTCATACCATACCTATACTGTAGAAATAGCAGCGGGCACTCAGGAGTTTGTAGTCAGTATGCTGGCAGAGGGTGATCTGGATCTGGCGATTAAGCATGGAGAGGCAATATCCGCCTATGGAGAATCTCCCGATTGGGATTTGGGTGATGACTCTACGGCAGAGTCGGCAACACTCAGGGTTGACCGTCCGGCGCCCGGTGTATGGTATGTGGATATATTTAATTCGCTATACGACGAATCAGAGATTGGTTACGAGCTGACCGTTAAGTGACTTAGCCGACGCCAAACAAACAGTTGCAACAGCAAAGCTATTAACATTCTTGTAGCCTGTCGGCGGTTAATCTTTCAGTGGTGAGTGAAACAGGCCGGTTTCCGGTCTATTTGTGCAAGGGGCATGATTCTCTGCCTGTGCACTATGCTTAAGCCAATGACAACTGACAAACCCACCAATCCTGCAATTTCAATTCTTGAAAGGAATCGGCAAACCGGAGTTATAACGTGAGTGGAAGCCTGCGTTTGATGCTGTTACTGCTGACTGTCTTCAACCAGCAGTTGTTTGCTCAAAGCAGTCTGAATGGTGCCCAGTTGATACTGGAATACCAGCGGGTAATCAGCATGGTTGCTGAACAGGATAATGCCATGCGCATGCAGGTATTTGCTGATGGCCGAGTGCATGTTCACTATCCTGCGATCAGCCGGCGAGCAGGTGATTATGAAGTCAGTCTTGATGCCGCTGCATTAAACCGCCTGATGAATTCAATGTATACGCTGGGTGTAGCCGAGTTTGATCCCTCAGGTGTCAATGAAGAAATCCGGCAGTTTAGCCGTGAAGCTGATGCGGCCTCGCGATTACGTCTGGTGCGTACAGATCAGGATATGACATATATACGTATCCTTGCAGATAGAGGGATGCATGAATTTGGCTATCGGGGGCTGCGTGGGCACAGTGAGAGTTTTCCTCAGGTCAACAGCCTGGTGGATTTGTCTGCCGCTGTGCAGCAGCTGGATAGCTTGATGCGTGAAATCAGCAGGCAATGAATGGCGGGATAAAAATTCTGCCTGGATGCCGGGGGATTCGAATTTGCACAGCTTTGTGCAGCAGTTTGCTGGCTTCAGTATTACAGGCTGGGGCTTTTCTCAGCTCATCAGAGGGTGATGCAGCATCAATAACCCACGTCGCCGGATATCAGGGTGAGGGCGCTGAGCTGGTGGTTAATTTTTGTATCGATCCTGACAGTCAGAGTCAGCAGGTTGCGGCGGTTGCGGCACAGAATGTCGCCATAGTTTGGAATGCATTGCAGAACCAGGGAGGCAACCTCAACACTGGATTAAATAACAATATTCCCGTTGGACGGTTTGACTTTGAATCAGTACTGTTGCACGAGTTGGGTCATTGTCTTGGGCTGGCGCATGTCAATCTGGCTTCTGAGTCAGATTTAAGTGGAGCCAATCTCAACCATACCCAGGCCCAGGTCGGGCCGAACGGGGTATTCGATATCAGCGCAGGACCGGATTTTATTATCGGCTCTGGCGATGACCGCCGTGGTGATGATATTAACCGCAACTGGTTTCGAATTATCGATAACAACCCATTTGTATTGGATGATCTGGTCGACAGACGAAGTTACTCGGTTGATTTGTCTGACTTGCCGGGTAATGACACGTTTTCAGCCAATGCAGACAGAGCCGTCGGCATGCTGCTGGGCGTGCTGGCAACGGAGGCAGTGATGCAGCAGGGCACCCGCTTTGATGAAGCACAGCGAACACTGGCAGCTGATGATATAGCCGCGCTGCGTCTGGGCATGGCTGGTGTTGATGAGCTGCAGGGCACAGCTGATGATTACACAGTGCATGTCAATTACATCGGGGTTACTGATCAGGACTGTGATATTCAGCTGCTGATCAGTGGAGATGATTTCGGTTTCTGCCGGGTGGCCATTGCCAGTGGCCTGGCGCCCAATCATACGGTTCTGGTAACCGACAGTCAGCAGTTTGGCCCGGCACAGATTCAAATTGGCTCAGTCAGTGAATTCAACTGGTTTTTCAATAACCAGGCTTTGGAACTGCCGTTATCCGAACCAGGACCCACCGGGTCCTGGTTCAACCCGACCCGCAATGGAGAAGGTTGGGTTATTGAGGTGCTGGATGAAACAACGGCTGGATTTTATTGGTTCAGCTATCCGCCACTGGGTGGCAGTGGTGAGCAGGTTTGGCTGATAGCAGTCGGTGAAATCAACGGTAATACCTATACGTTTGATAACGTCAGAATTGCATCAGGCGCAATGTTTGGCGGTGCTTTTGATTCTGGCGACATTGTGCGGGAATTCTGGGGCACGCTGGAATTTGTTTTCTTGGATGATGATAATGCTGTGGTCAGTTATTCCGGACCACCGGAGTTTGGATCTGACTCATACAGTATTCAGCGTTTTGTCAGGCTGGATGGTAATGCTGAATCGACTGCATTGCCGGTAGGAATAAGCGGTTCCTGGTTCGACCCGCAAACCAATGGTGAGGGCTGGGTAATAGAGGTCATCAGTGCAGATCAGGCAGTTATTTACTGGTTCACTTTTGATGAAAATGGCAACCAGGCCTGGAATGGCGGGGTTGCAGATATCGTCGGAAATACTCTGGTGCTGGAGAATTCGCGCGATTCAATGGGTGCTGCCTTTGGTGATGACTTCGATAGTAATGATATCCAGCGGCGGGAATTCGGTTCCTTGACGATGGAGTTTACAGACTGCAACAACGGCATGTTGAGTTTCGACACCATCCGTGGCAGTGGCGTGCGCAATATTCAGCGGATTACTAGTTTGCGTGGATTCTCCTGCGAAGGCTTTGCAGCAACAGCCGAATAATTTATCCGCTGTCCATGTTGAGGAGGCGTTGTGCCTGCTCCAGTGCCTCCTGTTGTTCCATCCACTGTTCTTCAAGCTGCGTCTGTTCTGTCCGCAAAGTGCCCTGTTGCTTCAGAATCTCTCGTAACCGGTCAGCATTGGCCTGCTGATAGATATCGCTATCGGCAAGGCTGGTTTCCAGCTGTTGAAGCTGTGTGCTGACCTCGGTCAATTGCCTATCGGTCTGCTGCAGTGCTTTGGTCAATGGCTGAAGCTGCTGGCGTATGCTGGCCGCCTGGCGGCGCTTGTTTTTCTTATTCTCTGCTGCTGTTTGCCCGCTGCCTTCAGTCGCTCGGTCAGTTGTTTTGTAATGTTCTCGCAACTGCTGTTGATAATCTTCCAGGCTGCCGGCATAACGATCGGCATTGCCGTTATTGACCAGCAGCAGCTCGTCGACTGTGTTGCGCAATAAGTGTCGATCGTGTGAAACCAGCAGTACTGCTCCCTGATACTGCTGTAGAGCGACTGTCAGTGCATGGCGCATTTCCAGATCAAGGTGATTGGTGGGTTCGTCCAGGATTAACAGGTTGGGTGCCTGCCAGGCGATAATTGCCAGTGCGAGGCGGGCTTTTTCGCCGCCGGAGAAATGCTCAATGGATGCGGCTTCGGCTTCACTGCCGAAACCGAAGCCGCCCAGGAAGTTCCTGATGTCCTGTTGTTTGGCCTGTTCATTCAGCCGCTGCAGCTGCTGCATCGGGCTGGCATGCATATCCAGTGCCTCCAGCTGGTGTTGAGCAAAGTAACCGATACTCAGCTGGTCGCCGTCATTGCGTTCTCCTGCCAATAGTGGCAATTCACCGGCGAGACTTTTCAACAACGTGGTTTTGCCGGCACCATTGGCGCCCAAAACACCAATACGATCACCCGGGCGGATACTCAGGCTGGTCTGATGAATAATCACACTGTCACCGTAGCCCAGGTCGGCCGACCGCATATCCAGTAGTGGATCAGAGAGTTTGTCCTGGCATGGAAGGGAAAAGCTGAAAGGTGAATCGATGTGCGCCGCATCAATTCGTTCCAGGCGGTCCAGTTCTTTTAAGCGGCTTTGAGCCTGCCGGGCTTTGCTGGCTTTGTAACGGAACCGTTGCACGAACTGGTCTATCTGTTTGATGCGTGCCTGCTGCTTTGCATACATTGCCTGTTGCTGTGCCAGGCGTTCTGCTTTTTGGCGTTCAGCTGCGGAATAATTGCCTTTATAGACCTGGATTTTGCCGTATTCAAAATGCAGTGTGCGCTGGGTAACAGTATCCAGAAAATCACGATCATGAGAAATCAGCATCAGGGTGCCGGGGTAGCGCTGCAACCAGTTTTCCAGCCATGCAACCGCATCAACATCAAGGTGGTTGGTGGGCTCATCCAGCAGTAACAGATCAGAGCGTTGCATCAGCGCTCTGGCAAGGTTCATGCGAATTCTCCAACCACCGGAAAACGATTCTACCTGGCGGTCTAATTGGGAAGTTTTAAAACCCAGGCCTGTTAGCAGTTGGCTGGCTCTGGTTTCTGCGTTATATGCCTGAATGGTATCCAGCTCACCGAGGATTTCGGCTGATGCGTCATGGTCCTGACTTTGTTGTGCGGCTCGTAGCCGGCGCTCCAGTGTACGTAGTTCGGTATCACCGTCGATGACATAATCGAGAGCTGTTCGGGTACTGTGGGGCGTTTCCTGGAGCATGATGGCTATGCGCCAGTCACGCGGAATGTGCAGATCACCACTGTCGGCGCTCAGTTCACCCAAGAGCAGTGAGAACAGGCTGGATTTACCACAACCATTGCTGCCGATAACGCCAACCCGCTCATGTGCATGAATGGAAAAATCGGCGGACTGGAAAAGTGTTTTCGTACCGCAGCGCAGGCTGAGCTGAGAGAACCGTATCATCGCTGCGCATTGTACCGGAGCTGACACTCAGTACAATTCATTTGCCTGATTAATGACCAGCCTGCAGGTAATTGCCTGCTGGTCAAATATTTGACAGTTTTATGCTCTCAAGCGATGATATGCAGGTTATGGCTCATACACAGACAAGGCAAAAACTGATTAAAGCCGGTGGCGAAATTATTGCCATGCAGGGTTTTAATAATGCCGGTATCAATTCGGTGCTGGGCCTTGCCGGTGTACCCAAAGGGTCTTTTTACCACTATTTCACCAGCAAGCAGGACTTCGGGCTTGCCATTATTGATGATTTCGCCACCGACTACTCGTCGTTACTGGTTGAAATGCTGAATGATGATCGTTTCGCGCCGCTTCAGCGTTTACGTAATTACCTGGAAAACTGTCTTGATATCCTGGTCGAGTTTAACTATTCCCGTGGCTGCATGATTGGAAACCTGAGTCAGGAACTGGCGGCACAGAACAGCGTTTTTCGGGAACGGCTGGCTGAGGTATTTGATGATTGGAAGCTGCAGCATCAAGTCTGCCTGGAAGCTGCTATTGAAGCAGGAGAATTGGAAGCAAGTGCTGATTGCGGACAGCTGGCTGAGTTCCTGCTCAGTGGATGTCAAGGTGCCATGCTGCGTTCCAAGGTAGAGCAATCGTCTGAGCCAATGCGAAACTTCATTGAAATTGTGTTTAGCCGGGTGCTTCAGAAAGCTGGCTAAACAGCTTGCCGGTCAATATTGCCCCCTAAATAATCTGCAGTATCTTGTGAATCATTCCGAGTTGCCTGAACAGCATCAAAAAATCAACATACCCGGCAGAAATGTGCTAATTGCCTGTTTTTGCTAAAAGTCTAGTAGACAAGTCAATTAAAATGGGTAAATAATGATAGTGTACTTTCAGCCAGCGAAAGGCCAGCGGCGAAAAGAATTCTTTCGCGTACCAAGCGAAACCTGTTCCAGTGCAGCGCCTAGCGTTGCCTGGAACTTTTTGCATAGCCATTATCTGTTTTCATTGAGCTGATTCAGCAGACGTTGTTGTGAGCCAGCTGTTCATTCTAGTTGTTTTATTGTCTTGTGTGGCAGCCGCGCACTGGTTGTCCAGCAAACCTGTCGGCCGCTCAATCGGCGGGGCCATTCTGGTGATATTACTGGTGGCAGCTCTGGCCAATATCGGAATTATTCCATCTGCTTCCAATGCACCACCGCTTTACAGCCACTTGATTTCAGTGGGGGCACCGGTATCGATTTTCTTTTTATTATTGAATGTTCGCCTGTCAGCATTGAAGCAGGCGGGGATGCCCATGCTGTTGTTGTTTATGCTGGGCGCAGCAGCAACCATGACAGGGGTGTTACTGGCTGGCTGGATAACCGGTGCAGACGCATGGCTGGCAGAGTGGTTTGCACCGATTAGTGGAATGTTTACTGCGACTTATATCGGTGGTGGAGCCAATTTCAACGCACTGGCGCTGCATTATGATTTCGTCCAGCAGGGTAATTTGTTCGTTGCTGCAACGGTGGTTGATCATGTGGTCACAGTGTTATGGGTAACGGCATTGCTGGTTGTGCCCAAATTAATCCGGGCAACAGTTAAAAGCCGTCATATGCAGACTCAAACTGTAATTGATGAGCATGCGGATCAGCAGCAGACCGAAGCACAGCGTCCCGGCATGCATGATCTGGCGGTGTTGCTGGCAATGGCGTTTGCTGCTCACTGGGGGTCGGTGGCGGCAGCTGAGTGGTCCGGCATACCTTCCATATTGATTTTGACCACACTGGCGCTGGCAGTTGCTCAGCTGCCGGTTGTACATCGCCTTGCCGGTACGCAGATGCTGGGCATGTATGGTGCCTACCTTTTTCTGGGAACGCTGGGTGCGTACTGTGAGTTATCTGCGCTGGTGGAACTGGGGCAGATAGGTTTGCTGCTGTTTCTGTTTGTCGGGCTGATGGTGCTGATACACGGCCTGATATTGTTCTTAGGCAGCATGCTGTTTCGTCAGGAGCCTGAAATGGCAGCGATTGCCTCTGCAGCGAACATTGGTGGTTCAACCATTGTGTTACCGCTGGCGCAAAACTTCAGGCGCATGGATTTACTGTTGCCGGGCATACTGATCGGAAGCCTTGGTAATGCAATAGGAACTTATCTGGGTTTTCTGATTGCCGGGATCATCGGTTGACAGGTAATCCAGTTCACCTGTGGCTGGCCCGGTGAGCAACCAGGTCGACCATGATTTTCAGTGTAACCATCAGCAGTAAAGCCCAGATGGGCTGATGCAGCCAGGCCGCCAGCGCCGCACCTCCAAGAATGGTCAGGTGAAGAATGATCACTCTGGCATAGGGTTTAAAAAGCAGGCTGCTGGTGGTCTCCTGTTCCCGTTCGCCACCTTTGAAAAAGTGCCAGTAAAGTGAGAACCCATGACTGAGCATCAGGGCCACGATGGTCCACCAGAAATTTGGATCAGTAATGACCTGAGAAAAACTGTATGGGCTGGCCAGTGTGCCCTGGGTAAATTCAACGAAAAAGAAAAACACAATGACAAACACACCGTGACCGAAGGTGAAGCCGCCGTAGTGGATCATAAAAAAGTTCGTGCTTTCTTTATCACTGGTGCTGTTGGGGCGCTGACAGGCTTTCATCTTTACGACATTGAATATGCCGATAATGACATTTTCCATCCAGAACAGCAGTACCATCTGGCCGACCGTCCATTGTTCAAACAGCACCAGATAAACCGGTATCAGATTCACCAATACCAGCAGGCCAATGGTTGGCCATGTATATTTATCAGACTTGGTGTTGGCCATAAAGGTGTTTAATTAACAGCTTGTTATTGGTGTTATTTACTGCCAGCTAGGGCTGCGCTTGCTTAATTGATATCTTTGCATAACCATAGCCGGATGTACATTTTATCGACCAGACGGCTGCGCTTGCGGCATATGACCAGTAATGATGCAAAACTGATGTGGGGCATCTTGAATGATCCGGACTTCATCAAGTATGTTGGTGATCGTGGCGTTAAAACCATTACCGATGCGGCTGAGTATATTAGTGACAGAGTCGTCAGCAGTTATCGGGAAAATGGTTTTAGCATGTACCTGGTTGAATTGCAGGATGGATCAGTGCCGATTGGAATTTGCGGGTTGGTAAATCGACCCGGGTTGCAGGACGTGGATATCGGTTTTGCGTTTTTGCCGCCTTACCGGCAGCACGGTTTTGCATATGAGGCCGCAGCTGCCATGCTGAGGTATGGCTATGAAACTGTAGGATTGGATCAAATAGCAGCAATTGTTTCACCTGCAAACACAGCATCCGTCAATTTGCTGGAAAAACTCGGATTTAATTTTCACCAGCTGATGTGTCTTCCGGGTGAAGATGAGCCGATTAAGTATTATCTTCATCAAGCAAAACCAGAAACAGCCGGAAAACCAGACTGACCCCATGATGAGATCTGAGTCACAGATTGACTATTATTAAACCACACTGGAATATAACCGGCAGCTTGATTAGTGCATATTATTAGGCTGTCTGAATTACCAATAACATTAATAGAAAAATATGAATCCTGTACTAGCCGATGTTGTAAATCTGCTTCAACTGGAGCGCATTGAAAAAAATATTTTCCGTGGTGACAGCCGGGATATCGGCAGCCCTCAGGTATTTGGAGGCCAGGTGCTTGGTCAGGCGCTGTCAGCTGCGCACAATACCGTTGAAAACCGGGCGCCTCACTCTCTGCATGCATATTTCCTGAGACGCGGTGATTTTAATGCACCAATCGTTTATCAGGTGGACAGGGCGCGTGATGGGGGCAGTTTCTCAAACCGTCGGGTGGTGGCGGTGCAGCATGGTAAGCCGATTTTCAATATGGCGGCTTCCTTTCAACATATTGAACAAGGGCTGGAACACCAGGTGGAAATGCCTGATGTGCCGGGTCCGGACGGCCTTGAGAGCGCGTTTGACATCAAACAGGCTATTCTGGATAAAGTGCCGGAGAAAATGCGGCGTTACCTGGCCCACCAGCCGCCGTTTGAGTTTCGTCCGGTGATCCCGCCGAACTTTCTTAATCCTGAAAAAGTGTCACCGGTTAAACATGTGTGGATGCGAGCCTGTGACGGTTTGCCCGATGAACCGGCTTTACATCGAAATCTGCTGGCGTATGTTTCCGATTATGAACTGCTGGGTACTGCTACATTACCGCATGCCCTGAGGTTTGATCAGGGGCATGTGCAGATGGCCAGTCTGGACCACGCTATGTGGTTTCACTGCCCGGTTCGTGTTGACCAGTGGTTATTGTACAGCTTCGATAGCCCCAGAACCCATGGTGGCCGGGGTATGTCCCGTGGCATGATTTTTACCCGCAGTGGCAAACTGGTTGCCAGCACAGCTCAGGAAGGGTTGATCAGAGTCACAGCCAATTGAGCTGGCTGGGTATATTCGGTTTGTTACAGCCTGAAGCGGGTTTTCAATGATGCGTTTTAATCTCTGAAATTCTGATACTGCAAAGGCAGTTTCAGATCGGCACTCTTCAATAAAGCAATTGCCTGTTGAAGGTCGTCACGCTTTTTACCGGTAATACGCAGCTGTTGCTGCTGGATGGCTGCCTGGACTTTCAGTTTGCTGTCTTTGACCATTTTCACCAGCTTTTTGGCCGTCGGGGTATCAATGCCTTCGTTGACGGTCAGCTGCTGGGTTGCCGTTTTGGCATGAATAACCGGGTCATGCGTCTCCAGACAATACAGGTCAATTCCGCGGCTGGACATTTTCTTGCGCAGAATATCCAGCATCTGCTGCAGTTGAAACTCTGCCTGAGCATTCATGGTGATCTGATTCTCAGATTGGCTGAAGTTGGCACCGCTGCCTTTGAAGTCAAACCGGGTGGAGACTTCGCGGTTGGCCTGGTCGATGGCGTTTTTCAACTCGTGGTGATCGACTTCTGAGACTACATCAAATGAGGGCATTATATTTTCCGGCTGAAGAACAATTAATAGAACTGATATAGTGACTTTTGAGTAGTTATTCCATGGCTATACCGGGATTTTTCCGGCTGCGATCAACTCAGGGATAAAGCCGAATTGTTGCGGGCCAGCCAGTTTTCGCAATACAAAATGCCATCCAGGTGATCGCACTCATGTTGCACAACACGGGTCTGGCTGTATGACGTAAACCAGGGTTGCTGATTCGCAAAACGGTTTTTACAGTCATAGTGACAGTCGATGCTAAGCTTGGAGGTGCCGGTCATTGTAGATTAACCGTGCTGCTGCATTGATACTGATATGCAGATTGTTGCGACCTTTTTTGTATCAGAGGCATCTATGCAGTAACAAACGATAACCCCACGAGCAGGTTTTGAGCAGAGCAGCACAGCCACAATCCGATCCCCCTGATCAGCTTGAGCGAGAAATGATCCTCCAGGCTCAAGCCGGTGATCAGGGGGCCATGCAATGGCTGTATCAACAGTATTCCGGGCAGGTGTTTAACCTGGCGATGCGTCTTCTGTGTCACCGGGCGGATGCCCAGGATGTAATGCAGGATGCTTTTGTGAAGTGTTTCCAGAACCTGCATCAATTTCGCGGTGATGCCAGGTTCTGGAGCTGGCTGCGCAGTATTGTGACTACCACGGCATTCATGCGCATGCGCAAGGACAAGCGGCGTGGCCATGAATATGACCTGGATGATGTGGTCAGCGAACCGGATCTGGTCAGTGCAGCAGACGCTACTCAGGGAGTAGTTCAGGTTGAACTGGAAACAGCGCTGGCGCATTTACCGGCAATTTCCAGAGCAGTAATCTGGCTATACCACGTGGAAGGTTATACCCATTCAGAAATCGCGGAACTAACCGGCCACACCATCAGCTTTTCAAAATCCCGGCTAACGCGGGCCCGGCGGCAGTTGCGCATGCTGTTGAGTGCCGGTGAAGTCGGCGGAAACAAATCTGCCGCTGTAAAACGTAATGAGTTATCCAGTAACAGCGGGATTGCCTATGTTAATCCTCTGGCGGCTACCTTGTTTGAGGTGAATCAATGAATAAATCTCCGCAGCACCCTTTGCATGACTTTATTAACCCTGCAGATGATTTACAGGCCCGGCGTGTATTACGGGACGCATTACATAAGCTGCCGTTAGTGGATCTCCCGGAAGAACAGCAGACGGCCGGCTGGGATAATATTTCGGCGCGATTAGACAGTGATGGCAGTGAACAATCCGGTCAGCGGGGTAAGCGTTATGGCTGGCTGCGCTCAGAGGAATGGCTGGGAGTTGCTGCAGCATTAGTGTTGCTGGTAACTGTCGTGTTTTTTCCTCACTCAAATCAGCCGGGCAGCTCAGGTGCAGAGCCGGTGGCTGCTGAAAAATATGCTCAGCTGCAGCAGTGGGTAAAACATTCTCAATTACTTGAATCGCAATTACGCAGTCTGCGGGCGCAGGCTCCCAGCCGGGTAATCTCAGGGCAGCGTGCGCTGGCTATGGATGAACTGGAACGCATGATCGGCATTGTAGATCTGCAGATTGCGGCCTCCCAGGCAAACCGTGGAGAGACAGCCGATGATGATTTGCTGATTAATGAGCGTACCGGCTTATGGCAGCAGAGGGTTGTGCTCTTGAATGAATTACTGGCCAGTCAATATGGACCGGCTGATTATTTCGATCAAAACAGTGATGACTTGATCACCACTGTCAATCAACAGATATAAATTTCCCCGAGGTGAGTATGAAAACAATTATTGTTTCGCTGATAACGGTTTTACTGTCAACCGCATTGTCTGCTCAGGATAGCGCAGTGCGGGAACAGATTGATGCTGCCAGACAGGCGCATATAGAAGCACGTGCGCAGGTTAGAGCAGAAGCCGCGTTTGCACAGGAGCGTGCGGTTAGAGTGCGTGAGCAGGCACGTATACGGCAGGTGCAGTTACAGGAACGTGAAGCATCAGTGGTGCGGGAGCGGGCAGCTCAAGCGCGTGAGCAGGCGGTCCAGGCGCGTGAACGAGCAACCGAGCAGAGGGAACGTGCTGTTCGTCAGAGTGAAGAAGCACGCAGAGAGTATCAGAATGCCCAGGAGGCACTGCGGGAAGCGGCACGCAAAGTGGCCAGATTGTCGGCCGATCTGACACCGGCACGCGGTTATGCTTTTAGATTCCTGAACAATGCCAATCGGGCGATGCTGGGTATCAGCATTGCCAATACCGATGCAGATGCTGATCATTCCGGCGTGTTGATTAACTCAGTCAGTCCCGGTGGTCCCGCAGATTCGGCAGGTCTTCAGTCCAATGATGTGTTGCTGGCTATTAATGATGTTCGTCTGGATGATTTGGGACAGGATGATTTTGGCCTGGATAACCCCAGCAATATGGTGCTGGAAGTGATGTCTGAGCTGGAGCCGGGCGATGAAGTCATTGTCGAATACGTCCGTGACGGTGTAATTGATGAAGCGGTTGTAATAGCCGAGCGGCGGGTGCCGTTGAGCTTTGCGCCGGTAGCCCCAATCGCTCCGCCGGCTCCGATAGCACCGGCAGCGCCTTTACTGCGCAGCAGAGGTGCATTTTTTCATGGGTTCGGCAGTTTTTCGGCAGGTTTGGAGCTGGTTGAATTGAATTCTGACCTGGGCCGTTATTTTGGCACCAGCAGTGGTTTGCTGGTTATTAATGTGCCTGATGACTTTCCGGCTGATGTGCTTGCGGGTGATGTGTTAAAGTCTATTGATGGCCGTGAGCCAACAGATCCGCACCATGCATTCCGGATTTTGCAGTCCTATGAGCAGGGTGAGCTGGTGACGTTGGAGTTACTCCGTGATAGAGACGAGTTGGATATCAGCTTTGAGGTGCCTGAATCGAACCATCCGTTCAAGGGTTTGAGCATGCTTGAGGACGGTGAAGTCTTTAAAGTACTGGAAGGCCTGGATTTTGGTGATATCAAAATTCGTGGATGGGAAGGCTTGCAGGAGCTGGATTTGGAGAATATGGAAAGCCTGCATATTTTGAAAGAATTGCCGGAAGCATTAAGCAAGGATTTCGAAATAATAATGGAAGATGGTTTTATCAATGGATTGCATTTCGAGTTTGATGGCGATGAAGATGTGCATTCCGGAGATGATTCAGGCTTTCAATGGATTGAAGCCGCAGAAGAAGATGAGGGCAATGACATTATCTGACCAGGGTGGTTCCTCTTTACGTTAGATTTTGTCAAGCGGCTGCAATCTCCATGCAATGGAGATTGCAGTTTTTTATTTCCGCGCATAAAAAACAGCCGAAATATTCCACGCTGACAGACTGTCGAACTGAATAAATCTGCTATGATACCGGGCCGTTTAAAGCCTGGTTTCGCAGGTTATCAAATCAGAAATAAAGGATTGGGACAGTTTATGTCAGACATTACCGCAGTGATTAATACCAGCAGGGGCGCCATCAATTTGCGCCTGCATGCCGATAAAACACCTTTAACAGTAGCTAATTTTTGCAATCTGGCTGAGAAGGGTTTTTATAATAATCTGAACTTTCATCGTGTCATCGCGAACTTCATGATCCAGGGTGGGTGTCCCAACGGAAGCGGCACCGGCAACCCGGGGTACCGCTTTGAAGATGAGATTGATGCCAGTCTGCGACATGATGCCCCTGGTATACTATCCATGGCCAATGCAGGCCCGGGCACCAACGGCAGTCAGTTCTTTATCACGCATGTGGCAACTCCCTGGCTGGATGGAAAACACTCGGTATTTGGTGAAGTTGCAAGTCAGGCCGATCAGGATATTGTCAACAGTATTCAGCAGGGTGACAGCATTGACAGTATCAGCATCAATGGCGATACCGCAGGCTTATATGCTCAAGTCCAGGATCGGGTCGATGAGTGGAATAAGGTGATCGGCTAGACTCTTTTGAATAAAGCAAATTAATAATATGCTGCAGGTCTATGATTTGCAGCATAATAATTCTCCATTTGCTTAAGGTTTTCGAATGGCCTGCATTGATTGATACAAGCAATTAATGAAAACCCGGTCCTGTTTAAACAACCAGCAACCTGGAGGACTCTGAATGTCTCAAGAAACACTTACCGGTAGCTGCCTGTGCGGGGCAGTGGCCTACCAAATTGATGGTACACCCAATAAATTTTTCCATTGCCATTGTCAGCGCTGCCGCAAAGCCAGCGGAACCGGTCACTGCAGCAATATTCTTATGATGCAGCCTGAAAAGGTGAACTGGACCCAGGGCGAGGACATGTTGAACCGCTATCAGTTACCGGGTGCAATTCGTTTCGGTACCTGTTTTTGCAAAAACTGCGGCAGTCTGCTGCCGCGAATAGCGCCGGATGGCAGCATTGCTATTATCCCGGCCGGCTCTCTTGATATGGCGCCTGATATTCAACCACAGGCCCGGATATTCTGGGATTCCCGTTCAGACTGGTCCTGCTCGCAGGAGCAGATACCTACATTTTCAGAATATCCTGAATAAACCGTTGAAGATCGGGCATTCGGCAATGCCGCATGCCCGTGAGCATAGCATAGCTATTGTTTATCGATTGCCCATGCGCCGGGGCCGTTGGCCACTACATAAAGCATACCGCCCATAACCGCCAGGTTTTTGAGGAAGCTGGACATTTCGCTGATATCCGACCATGCAGGATGGAAAAATACAGTTATAGGAATGAGTATCAAGAAGATTGCCCATGCGGCGAGCCGGGTTTTATATCCGAACAACAGCATCAAACCGCCACCGGCTTCAATAAGTATGGTCAATGCGGTTAATACGTCCGGCAGCGGCAGGCCGACGTTGGCAATGGCGCCTGAAGTACTGCTGAAACCCCCGCCCAAAAAACCAAAAGCTTTGTTGAAACCGTATACGATAAAGATCAGTGCCAGCAGGATTCGACCAATGGCCTGAGTTTTCGAATTTTGCATGTTGTTCTCCCGAATTGGTTTGTCTTCAATAGTAATTATCTGCTTGTGCAACACACTGTAGTGAAGCCAGAGGCTGATGGTTTGTATATCTTCAATTCCCGGTTATTTGTTTAGATTAACCCCGCACGAAACCGGTTAGACTATAGCAAATGCCTACAATTAAATCCGAACACCGGCCGGGATGATTTCAGATTTTCCGATTCAAGGCAGCGCTTTTTTTGCAAAGTATTTTATGTGAGAAAAAATAAATGCTATTACCCGAATCGCATCAAAGATTGCAATTGATACAACAGGCAGGGCAATTGATTGATGACTATTACCAGCGGCTTGAAGAGCTACCAGTAACGCCTGAGATAACTTCAAGAGAAATTAGAAAATTCCTGGAACCTGTTGATTTTGAAAAAGAAAAAGACCTGAGTGAGGTGCTTGACAGTACCTATGAGGCACTCCGCGACTGGGGTTTGAAAGTGCCTCATCCAGGCTATTACGGTTTGTTCAATCCCGCTCCCAGCTTTGCCGGCATATTAGCCGATCTACTGGCTGCCGCACTAAATCCACAGGCCGGTGCCTGGCACCACAATCCATTCGGTGTGGAAATGGAAAGGCACCTGATCAAGTATTTTGCCGGCCGTTTCGGATTACCGGTAGATCAGGCATATGGAAGTTTTACCTCTGGGGGCTCCGAAGCTAATTCGACCGGTGTGCTGATAGCGCTGACCAGGCAGTTTCCAGCGTTTACCCGCCAGGGCCTGCGGGCACTGCCAGGCCAGCCGGTGTTTTATTGTTCAGAAGAGTTTCATCATTCTTTTGAAAAAATTGCACATACATGCGGGTTGGGGAGAGATGCCGTACATACCATCAAAACCGATAATGATTACCGCTTACGTGCCGATCTGTTGCAGCAGACAATTCAAACCGATCGGGAGCAGGGGCTGATGCCGTTTATGGTGGTAGCGACAGCGGGAACAACCAATGCCGGCATTGTTGATCCACTTGATGATATTGCAGCAATTTGTCGTGAGCAGTCATTGCATTTACACGTCGATGCCGCCTGGGGTGGAGCAGTGATCCTGTCCGATAAACTGAAGGGTCAGCTGGCAGGCATCGAGCATGCCGACACCATTACGGTTGATCCGCACAAATTTCTTTCCGTGCCGATGGCAGCCGGTATGCTGATTGCACGCAATGGCCGCTGGCTGGCCGATACCTTTCATATAGAAACCGCCTATGTGCCAGAAAGCAGTGAAGTGGGTATGGATAATTACCGGCTTAGTCATCAGTTTTCAAGACGTCTGATAGGCCTGAAACTGTTTATGACCATTGCCAGCGTCGGACGCCGGGGATATGCAAAAACCATGGAACATCAGGTTGAGATGGCAGGGTATCTGGCGCAGCAGCTGGCCGAACGGAACTGGCGGGTGGTGGCTGATACATCGCTGGCAATCGTGTGCTTTGAAGACACCAACCTGGATGGCAGGCCACATCAGCAACGCTCGAATGCCCAGGCTGCTATGGTCGATCATGTGGTGGGTAGTGGCAGAGCCTGGATTTCAGTAACACAAATCGCAGACCGGCCGGTGATCAGAGTGTGCGTTACCAGTTATCTGACTCAAACCCGGCACATTGATGAGCTGGTATTGCTGTTGGATGCGGCGCGAGATTCAGTGGACAGCGTTACCGATTAAAGCAGCTTTAATCACAGTTACACACTGTGCCTGTAACAGATTCAAGGGCTGGTGATTGCTGCTGTTTGCCGATCTCTGGTGATCTGTGAAAAGAACATTTCCCAAAACTCGGTGCTGACCGCACTGGCGGTACTGTCTTCAGCATTCAGCAGGACTGCGAAGCCAACATTATGCTGTTTGGAAAAAGCCACATCTGCGCGAAAACCGGATACCCAGCCGCCGTGATAAATTAATTCCTCATCACCCCAGCGATATACCCTCCAGCCCAGACCATAATGTGCACCGGTAAGATGGTCACGCCAATGCCGGCGGCGCAAATCGCCTCTGGTTACCAGCCGCGGTGCAGTGACGCTTTCGATAACAGTATCTGAAATAACATCGGGATAGGCGCCCAGCTGTGCCTGCAGCCAACGACCCATATCCAGAATACTGGCATTTACGCCCGCGGCCGGGCTGATGCGGTAGTAAGTCGGCAGTATCGGCGCTTCAACCCACCGTCCACGCTGCTTGCGATGAGGACGGGCATAGCTTTTGCTTTCCTGCAGTGCCTGCAGGCCGGTTGAAGCTGTGCGCATACCCAGCGGCGTGAAGATTTGTGTTTTGAGATTTTCCGCGTAGCTGGTCTGGCTGACGGATTGAATAGCGGGTTCAATCAGACTGAAGGCAACATTCTGATAGGTGTAACAGGTGCTGGGAGCACAAACCGGTGACAGTTCGGCGAATTTGGGGAGTATCTGTTCAACCCGCTGGCCTGCTTCAATTAAATGATCATATGCATGACCGACTATTCCGGTGCTGTGGCCCAGCAAATCCTCAAGTGTAATGCGTTGAGTGTTGCCGTTGATGCGAAACTCCGGAACATACCGGTTGGCTGGGTCCTGCCAGGTGAGCTTTCCTTGTTCAACCAGCAGTGCTGTTAATTCAGCAGCAAAAGTTTTGGAGACTGAAGCCAGCCGGAATACCGTATTGGCAGTAACCGCATCTCCACCGCCGGTGCGGGTATGGCCACTGGTGCCAAGACCGGCGATAGCATTTGGCGTAACGATAATAAAAGCGCCACCGGGGATATCGGCAGTGTGCAGCAATTCCTGGAAGCGCCGCTCGAAATCATTGCTCAACTGGCGATTGACGATAGATTTGCTATTGCTCAGAGGCGGTGCAACCGAATCTGCAGCTGTGGTAACGTCAGCCCACAGCAGCATAAATGAAACAGATATCAGTGTCAGGCAGCGATTAAGCATCATTGATTGGCGAGTCACAGGCAGCTTAAATTATTCAGGTTTATCCAAGGTCAACCAGTCGTGTTGTATCGGAATAAGCAGCACAATGAATATCAGCATAAGGCGGGTAAAAGTGTGTCCGTCAATATCAAACAGCGGTTGCTGCAACGCATGCCCATAGGTGGTAATGAGTAATAACAGTCCAAAACTTATCAATACCCAGCGGGTTTTAAAACCGATAATCAGCAATAAGCCGCCAGCCAGTTCCCAATACGGGATGATATGACCCAGTGTCAGCAGCAGCCATTCAGGAATCCAGTGCTCTGCAAAGCCCTGAACAAAAAACTGCTCCGCATGGGCGCTGCTGCCCAGAGTAAAAACTTTCCAGAAGCCTGCCATGCCAAACAGAATGCCGATCATCCAGCGTGCCAGGAAACGAATGGGGGCAAGATTTTCGACAGCAATATTCGGATACACGATAAACTCCTGTAATGGGATAAATTCGCTAGTGGTCCCCTGATCTAGGCGCTAGAATGCCAGAAGTTTTTGTATTGGTAAAACACACAGGGAAATATCATGCCGAATCGAACCGATATATTGCGCTCAATCATGAGCATAGCTTTAATCAGTGTTCTAAGTGCTGCACAGGTAGCAGCTCAGGATACGGAGGCAGAGCAGGAGCGGCCGTTTGTGCAAAGCATCCGCACAGCCATGGAATCTGAATTGCGCAGCGAAGCTGAAATAGCACGTGATGCCAACCGCCTGCCGGTACAGACGCTGGACTTTTTTGGTATTGATGAAACCATGCAGGTGGTGGAATTAATTCCGGGTACCGGCTGGTATACCAAGTTACTGGCGCCCGCGCTGAAACAGCACGGCAAATTATATGCTGCCCTGGGCACCCGCCGGCTGGAAGAGTCCGGACTGCTGGAGCAACCGGGTTTTGAAGACGTGGGTTTGTTGACCATCGACGCGCAAATCGGACGCAGTGAAGATGGCCGGCTGGCAACCATCGGCCCGTTTTCGCTGGGAGTGGAGGGTATCGATGCAGTTTTGACATTCCGTAATGTGCACAATTTTGACGCTGCCGGCCGAACCAATATGCATGCAGCTGTTTTTGCAGCGCTTAAGCCAGGCGGCATTTATGGCGTTGTCGATCATACCCGCCGGCATATGCAGGCTGACGATAATGAAAACCGCCGCCGGGTTGATCCGGTACTGGCGGTTAAGGAAATGCTGGACGCCGGCTTTGAGTTTATCGACTATTCAGACCTGCATTACCGGTCGGACGATGAACTGCTCTACGAAGTGGGACGGAAAAGCGTGACCGGGAACACCGATAGATTTACCTTTCTGATGCGCAAGCCGGCAGGTTAGCATTGAATCGTTATGATTGGGCCGGAAATTTCCTGGAATAGAACTGTTCGGCCCATTCATGCGAATATCAGGTTATGAGTGAAATCACCGCAGACCTGATATCAGCCCGTAATTTACAACTGGACTACGCCACTGCCTCAGGCAAGCAGACCATACTTGAGAATCTGAGCTTTGCTCTGAGACATTCACAGCAGATGGCATTACTGGGCCGCAGCGGCTCAGGAAAAACCACGTTGCTGCACGCCGTTGCCGGTTTGCTGCCGGTGGCGTCAGGCGAATTGACTGTTTGCGGTCATGCGTTACATCAGCTGGGAGAAGCAGACCGGACCCGGTTCAGGCGGGCGCATATCGGGTTGATTTTTCAGCAGTTTAATCTGATTCCGACCTTAACTGTGTTGGAGAACCTGCAATTTGTATGTGCATTGAATCAGCTTTCAACCGCCGATCGCGAATTGCTGGGATTGCTTGAACAACTGGATATTGCCAATCTTCACAACCGTTTCCCTGCACAGCTTTCCGGAGGTGAGCAGCAGCGGGTGGCAGTGGCCAGGGCGCTGGCGCATAAACCACAACTGGTACTGGCTGACGAACCCACCGGTAATCTGGATATGGAGAATGCCCGAACGGTAATAGATTTACTGGTGTCCGTGTGCAGCAACTACGGTGCCGGGCTGATGCTGGTTACTCACAGCAGCGAACTGCCATCCGGATTGAATGCCATTGCCAGGCTGGATCAGGGCAGCCTGTTGTATTCCGACAGTGATTAAACGGCGGTCGAAAATCTCGGCCAGTCGACTTCGCTGGTTATCTTCGTTGCGCTATTTTCAGTCACATCCGCTGCAGTTAATGCTGGCGGTATTGGGCGTATGTGTGGGCGTTGCCGCGGTAGTGGCGGTGACAGCTGCCCGGCAGACGGTGGAGCAATCATTTCAACGCGGCCTGCAGGCACTGCAGGGCAGTGCGACGCACAGCCTGGTCAGCACTGGTGATGAAATCAGCATGGCGCAGTACGCTGAACTGCGCCGGACGTTTCCGGTGTGGCCAATGGCGCCGGTAATCCGCGAAAGGGCACGCCTGTTGCACTCGTCAGGTCAGGACTCCAGCGTTGTTAACCGGGTTACCGTGTTGGGGCTTGATGTCATCAGCGAAATGACATTTACAACTGAGCGTGAGTCGGATGGCGGGTTATTGGCGGATGCTGATGGTATTGATATGTCAGCCTGGCTGGATGGACAGCCACTGGCACTGATTGCCCCGGCATTTAACCAAATAACAGCGGGTCAGAAGTTGCGCATAGTGTGGCGCGGCCAGGAAAGAACTCTGTCAGTGTCTGGAAGGCTGAACCCGGCTTCATCCTTGGGCGATGACGTCATCGTGGTTGATCTGGCATTGGCAAGTGCATGGTTTGATCGCGGGGGAATTGACAGTGTGCGTATGCAGCTGACTGATGATCAGGCGAATTTGCTAATGGCAAAGCTGCCGGCAGGGTTGCAATTGCAGGGCGCTGATGATCAGTCCGGATTGGGGGCTGCTTTCAGTTTAAATCTGGTGGCAATGGGGTTGCTGGCCTTGTTGATGGGGGTATTGATGGTTTTTAGTACCTTCCGTTTGCTGTTGCTGCAGCGTGAACCGCTGATGCGCCTGCAGCATGCACTGGGCAGCAGTCCATTAAGTCAGGCCGGTGATGCGTTAACTGAAGCCATATTGGTCGGCTTGCTGGGCACGGCACTGGGCCTGCTGGCCGGTCTGGGACTGGCGGAGTTGGTAATAAGCTGGATTCGGCAGACGCTTTCGGATTTATGGGTAACCGGGTTTAACGGCAATGTGAGCTTGACCGGCAGCATGCTGTTCCAGGGGTTACTGGCCGGCCTGGGCGGTTCGCTGTTGGCCGTAACCCCGCTGTTGTGGCGGGTGTATAAAACCGGCTACCGGATCACTGATACAGCTGCCGGGAAGCGCTATGGTCCGGTGGCGCTGGCAATTTTATTGTTGCTGTCAGCTTCTGGATTGCTGTTTGGCAGCGATCGGCTGGTGCTGGCGCTGGCCGGCCTGTTTGCGGCAACCATGGGTTATTTGCTGTTATCGGTACCTTTGCTGGGTATTCTGTCAAAGTGGGTTCGTTACGGAATTGGCTGGCGCCGGCTGCTCAGTGTGCTGGCTGCACGACGATTACAGGCCAGCCTTGGACATACCGGGCCTGCATTGGTGGCGTTGATCCTGGCTGTGGCCAGCATAATTGGCATTGGCAGTATGGTTAACAGTTTTCGCGGTAGCGTAACCGATTGGCTGGATGTCAGTTTAAGCGCTTCAGCCTATATCGGTGCAGATGGTCAGGCCTTACCGGAAACGCTGCGCAATCAGGTTGCAGACTGGCCCCAGGTGGGGGCAGTCAGCTGGTTGAACACTGTTGATATTCAGCTCTCGGGAGAGCATGCTCAGTTGAGTATCATTGAACTTCCTCCGGCTGGTCAGAATTCCTACCGGATGCTGGATGGTCAATCGCTGTGGCAGATACACGATCAGCCGGGAACTGCCGTGATGGTGGGGGAAACGCTGGCTGCCAGACGCAAGATTAAAACCGGGCAGCTGGTGGATTTCGTTATAGATGAAAGGGATATCCGTGTTACTGCACAAGTATCAGGTATATTTCAGGATTACCGTGCCGGACCCGGAAGGATGGTGATATTACGCGGTGCAATGACAGAACCACCTGCTGTACCTACTGCGCTGGGTGTGTATTTGCATGGTGAGAATCAGTTTGAACAACTGCGTCGACAACTTGATGAGTTGTCATGGTTGCCGGTGGAAGTTGAAGCCATTTCATCGGCGCGGGTAAAAGCGGAAACATTGCGGATTTTTGATCAAACATTTCTGTTGACTCGATCGCTGCGGTGGATCGTGGCATTGGTGGCACTGGTGGGGATTACCGGTGCATTACTGGCATTGCAGCTGGAAAGGCAGGCAGAACTGCAATTGTTGCAGCGACTGGGGTTGAGCGGTAGAGAGCAGCGACGGTTGCTGTTGTATGAAGCGATTCTACTCGGAGGATTGGCAGTGCTGCTGGCATTTCCACTCGGGGCCATGCTGACCTGGCTGTTGTGTGAAGTCATCAACCAACGGGCATTCGGCTGGCATATAACGGCCAGGTTCTTGCCGCAGCATTACCTGCTGGCGGCGTTGGTCGGGATGCTGGCGACGGTAACAGCAGGCTGGCTGTGTCTGCGGGGGCCTGGATCAGGCGAACAACCCAGGCATTCAGCCTGGCGGTTAAGCATATGATTGCGCGGGCTGCAGCAGTGCTGCTGGTTGTACTGATGGTGTCCGCTTGTGGATCATCAACGGACAACAGCAGTCAATCAGGCATTGAGTTGCTGGCGCTGCCGGCTGAACAGGGCTTTCAACGGGCCGACCGGCCGCGCCGATTCAGCTTTCCACGGGATCATGGCGTACACAAGGGGTTCCGAACAGAATGGTGGTACCTGACCGGGCATTTGTCTGCCGGTCAGCGTCAGTTCGGTTATCAGGTGACTTTCTTCCGGTATGTGATTGACCCTGCAGAGGATACAACAGGTGGTTGGTCAGCAGATGCGGTATGGCTGGCGCAGGTAGCGCTGAGTGATATTGAAAATGCTGCATTTTTAACCAGCGAGCAGTTAAGCAGAGAAGTGGAAGGCATCAGTGGCGCATCTACGGCTGGACTGGATGTGTCCGTGCAGGGGTGGCGCTTATATCAGACTGTCAAAAGGGCAGAAGAGGCTGGAGAATACAGCCTCCAGATCGATGCCGATGACTTCAGCCTGACATTGAATTTACGGCCGGACAAACCACTGGTTTTGCAGGGTGAGGAGGGCTGGAGCAGGAAAAGCGCTGATGATCCGGACAATGCCTCTTATTACTACAGCCAGACCAGACTGGCGGCAAACGGCACCGTACAGCTGGATGGTGAGCAGTTGCAGGTGTCCGGGTCCAGCTGGTTTGACCGCGAATGGAGCACCAGTGCGTTACATGCCCGTCAAGCTGGCTGGGACTGGTTTGCAGTGCAACTGGATAATCAACACGAGCTGATGTTTTATCAGCTGCGACTTCAGGATGGTGGAATAGACCGGGCCAGTACGGGTGTTTGGGTCAGTCCGGAAGGTGAGGTGAAACGGCTGGCTTTTGCAGATGTGCAACTGGAGGCGACCAGGTATTGGCAGAGTCCGCACAGCGGTACCCGGTACCCGGTTAGCTGGCGGATGGATGTGCCTGATCTGGGCCTGCAGCTGAGATTGCAGGCAGTGATGCCCAATCAGTTATGGCGTGGCAGGTTGAGCTATTGGGAGGGTGCAATGATTGTTTCCGGCACCTTGAGCAGTACGCCGGTAACAGGCCGGGCTTATGTGGAATTGACCGGTTATTGATTCAGATTGTACCGGGCTATCAATTCGACACGTCAATTACAACTCTTCTATACTCGACAGACCACCAATTGTGGATAAATAAAATAATCCGGGAGAATCTTATATGAACTGGAAAATCATCATTATCGGCGGGTTGGCTTTTTTTGTTGTGCAATGGATTGTCAGTTTTGGGACTACACCATTGATTCATGAAGGCGTACTGGATCAGCCGTATATTGAAAATGCCGGTTACTGGCGCCCTGAATTAACCCAGGATCCACCGGATATGGCTGCCCTGATGCCACGCTGGATTGGAGTTGGATTAATCGCCACCTTGATCATGGCAGCCATTTATGCGGGGATTCGGCATGCATTTAATGGCGATGGCTGGCTTAAAGGCGTTAAGTTTGGATTGATGGTCTGGCTGTTCAGCATCTGCATGATGGCGGGGTGGTCAGGAGTATTTAACCTGCCGGAAACCATCTGGATCTGGTGGGCGGTTGAAGCACTGTTGATTTACATCGTCGGTGGTGCGGCCCTGGGTTGGGTATCACAAAAGGTATCGCCGGAAAATTCGTAGGTGTAAATATTAATCCTGTCTCAAAAGCCCGGTTTTTTGCCGGGCTTTTTTGTATGCTATGCAAATTGTTCTACTGTCCTTTGCAGGTTGCCCGACAAACCTGCCAATCATAAGTTTATGGAGTATAAGATGATTCGATTGATGATCATATTGATAACGGGTTTATGCGCAGGCGGCGTACTGGCGGGTGAACAGCAGCCGTCCGTCCCGGGCAAAGTTGAAGCAGCCATGCTGGGTGAGCACCGCAGCGAAGCCAATCAGGCGCGCAACCGTTACCGTCATCCAGTAGGGACATTAACGGCATTCGGCCTGCAGGATGATATGACCGTTATGGAAATCTGGCCGGGTGGTGGTTGGTATACCGAAGTTCTGGCACCGGTATTGCGGGATAACGGGCAACTAATAGTCGCCAGCTACGATACCAGTATCCCCGACCAGCCTGACTACCGTTACCGTCTGCATCAGCAGTTGATGGATAAATTTTCGGCTGACCCGGGTAACTACGACCGTGTCGGAGTGGCACAATATTCAGACCCTGCCACTCAAAACCTGGGAGAAGATGGCTCAGTCGATATGGTTCTGACTTTCCGTAACATGCACGGCTGGATTGGTGATGGCATTGCAGAGGAAATACTGGCGGATTTTCACGCAGTCATCAAACCGGGCGGCTGGCTGGGTATCGTGCAGCATCGAGCTGCAGCTGGCTCAGATCCGGAGCAGACTGTGCCCAACGGTTACGTGCCCCAGGCAACCATTCAGACATTAGCCGAAGCAGCCGGTTTTAAACTGGTGTCAAGCTCGGAAGTCAACGCCAATCCGGCTGACACCCGTGATCACCCAGAAGGCGTCTGGACACTGCCGCCCAGTCTGGAACTGGGTGAACAGGATCAGGAGAAATACTTGCAGATTGGAGAAAGTGACCGGATGACACTGCTGTTCAAAAGACAGTAGTATCATCCGGCCGCGGCTTCGGCGGTTGGGTTGGTTTAACGCAGTTTGCCGCTATATGAGGGTGCCCGTAATACGGCATTCATAAAAATGGTATTCAGGCCATTCAGATAGGCCCGCACAGTCGGGTCTTCAGTAAAACCGATGACCATGCCGCGTCGACGCGGCTGAGTGACCACAAACGGTTTATAAGCAAGTTGCGGCAGCACTTCTGGCCATAAATGCCCGCTTTGCAGTAGATCATCGGCATTGGCGAAGCGGACAACATTGGTGCCGGCATTCTGCGGTATCGGGCTGAAAATGCGCTGTCCGCGGACCAGTACATTTAATTCAGCTGCAACCCCGGCAGACAGCCAGTGATCAGGGTCAACCACCGCTTTTACCAACGCACCTGGATTATCGACGGGTGGATGTTCATCTGCAAACAGCAACTGCTGAAAATCGCTGTCCTGTTCGATCAGCCTCCCGGGCAGGGTATCGGCCGATAAGTCCACAGACTGCCCGGCATCTTCATCACGCACCTGAAATTCACGTCGGATAGACAGTAAGCCGACATCCTTATCGGCTGCCCAGGTTGTTGCGTCTGCCAATGTGATCAATACGCCTCCCCGTTCAATCCAGCCTTTGACAGCGCCCAGCGCTGCATCGCTCAGACCAGCAGAATATCCCCCCAGAAAAGCACTGCTGTCGGGGAGTATGAGTACGTCAAAGTCATCCAGCTGGGTGCGCCCGAGCGTGCTGATGCGAATCGGTGTTACCGGGTAGCCAAACTGCCGTTCAATAACGAAGCGGACAGCACCTGGTGAGTACACATCGGAAGGACTGTCCCAGGCCAGAGCAACATTGGGTGCCGTCAGGCTGGCTGTCTGAAAGCTGCCGAAACTGGGGCCGTTGGTAACCCAGCTGTCATTTAAAGCGACAATTTCCATGCCGTTCAGCTCGGCCTGCAAATCCAGCATGACCTGTCGAAGGTTATCCGGGTTGTCAGCTAACTGTACAATCAGGCTGCCGGATGGATATTCCCGGCCGGCATGTGTGAATGGCTGATGGCTGGATTTAACCTTGATGCCTGCACGCAACAACAGGCTGAGTGCTTCAGTGGTTCTGCGATCACCTCCGGGAATAATGTAGGCCAATTGGGCGACGCCTGGTTGGCTGGGAGTAATAACTGTATCTGTGTTCAGCTGCTGCATGCTGTCTGTGGCGACATTCTGCCCGCACTCATCAATCTGGATATTAAACATTAACGGTAGCGACCAGGCGGTAACATCATAGATTTGATGGGCCAAACCTTTGTCCAGGCGGCGCTGTTGTTCGGTGATATAAGCGGGGTCGATATCAACCTGTCTGTCCAGCATGGTTCGCAGCAGCCGTTTGGCCGGCTGTGCCAGCGGAATAACCATTGAGCCTGCTGAATAATCTGTGCCACAGGCAGAAAATTCACTGCTGCTGAGCCAAACCTCGGCGCCATGTTCAGCCATCAGGCGACCCAGATGTTGAGCACCTCCCTGATCAGCCTGTGCCGGAATGATAAAGCTACGCAGATCACCTCTGGAACCTTCGGCAATTGCGCTGCGCCGGTAATCATAAAAATCTTCCAGCAGTTTTTGCCGGTTCACAGCAACTGTTTCTGCAGTGGCAACTGAGCTGACAAAGTGGTGGCGTACTGCCTCCCGATAAGTCAACAGGCTGCCATTTGCACGGCGAACTGCCAGACCACGGGGAGATGCCTGCTCATAGGTCATGGCAATGCCCCCATAATAAGAGGGCCAGCTGGCGCCATATCCGGGATAAAAGGCATCAAATACTTCGCGGGTAAAATACTCAAAACCGTACCGGTCAAACCATTTGGCATTGTTTCTGCCGAATAACGTCAGGTTATCGCGTTGATCCTGCGCCAGATGAGGGTTATACGGTACTGCTTCGGGGGCAAAGAAATAGGTCGAGTCCGATCCCATTTCATGCGCATCAACAAAAGCCAATGGGTACCATTGCCGAATGGCAGCAACACGCCCCCGGGTTTCTGGCTGAGTCAACGCCAGCCAGTCGCGGTTCAGGTCAAATAGATAGTGGTTGACCCGGCCGGAAGGCCAGGCTTCGTCATGCTCAACAGCAAAACGGCTGGTGTCGGGCACCAGTCCACGGGCCTGACGGAATCCGTTAACGAATCGGTCCCGGCCATCAGGGTTTTGCAATGGGTCAATAAATACCAGGGTATTGGCCAGAATACTGTCGACCACCGGGTCATTTTCGGCGGCTAGCAGATGGTAGGCAGTGAACATGGCGGCATCTGATGTAGAGATTTCATTGCCGTGCACTGCATACGACAACCACACTGTTCCGGGCGTCATGCTGATCAGATCACTGGCCTCAGATGCTGGAGTTTCCCGCGGATCGGCAAGCTGCTGGATGTTGTTTCTGATGGCTGCCAGGTGGCTGATATTGTCTCGATTGCCGATGACGACATAAAACAGCTCACGGCCTTCCCAGGAAGTGGCGTAAGGAAACAGCTGAATACGCTCCGGATGCGCGTTGGCCAGCGCATCGAAATATTGCCGAATCTGAGCATGTGAACTGATCTGATGGCCTGGCGGATAACCCACCACACTGACGTAGTCTGGCGTGTCTTCACGGTATTCAGTACCGGGCCATAAAGGCGATAAATCAAAAACCTGCTGCTGGGCAGACAGCTGCTGGCAGCAGTTGAAGGCTAGGATCAAAACAACAATCAAACGCATGGTGGTTTTCCTGAAAACGGGTTAGGCACTATAGCAAAAGGTCAAGCATGACTTCCTGCACTGTATCCGAAGTAAAGCTCTGGGTATCGTAAATGCACGGAATGATATGGCAGGAAGGAGAATTAGCTATGTTTAGTGCGTTCGGCTGGGTATTGTTCGGATTTGCTGTATGGGGATTATGCATCCTGATGCATGCGATTCAGAAGCGTTTAGCGCCTGAGTGGAACAGTGGCGAGCCAGGCCAGAACTGGTGGGCCTTTCTGTGGGGCGAGGATGAAAAGAAATCAGCCCGGGCAGAGCGATCTGCAGACCCTAAGGACAGAGAAATAGATGAGCTGAAAAAGCGCATCGAAATTCTTGAAGCTATTGTTACTGATCGACGCTATCAGTTCGATGAAGAATTAAGAAATAGTCGCTAGCTAAGGTTGGTTTCTCCGTTAGCGAACTAGTGAGAAACCCGGCTTTGCCGGGTTTCTTTTTGCTTTAGTGTCAGGATACGGTTACTGGCCGGAAAGCATATGCTCCTGGCAAGGCACGTCCATGTGCATGTTCAATCCCTTCGATGAGCAACCAGCGAGCTCAACAACAGGCTACACCTCTCGCAGTTAATAGGCTGTAAATAATTTGTGATGTTAGTGTGAAGGTTTTTAGAACAAGATTAACGGCATAAATGCCGGCCAGACTGCAGTCTCGGCCGGTATTCATGAACAAGGGTTTCCGGATAAACTTTATTTCTTGCAGATACCGCGAAACACAAACGTTATTGATTGGTTGAACGCATAATCAGCAAAGGTGCTGTCTGCAGGCTGCGTCGGCTGACCAGCCAGGTGACCAGAGGTAGAAGTATCAGTCCGGTAAGCAGACCGGATCCAGCCAACCAGGGTTGCAGCTGCCAGCTGACATCCAGCACATCACGACTGATCCACCAGGTACAGCCTGCCGCGACGATAACAGCCAATAGCCCTGTCAGGCCGCCCAGTAGTATATTTTCCAGCCACCAGGCACGCTGTAAGGTGGAATTCCTGACACCCAGACAGCGTAATACAGCAGTTTCCCGCTGACGCTCAGACAAACCAGACTGAACTGCATTAACCAGTACAACCAGCGCTGCGGCAAAAGTAAACAGAAACACAATTTCCAGTGCCCGGATCAGCTTGGCCAGCAAATCAGCCACCTGCCTGATCAGAGATTCCGCGTCAAAGATGGTGATGTTGGGAAATTGCCGGGTAATTTCACGCAATACCCCGGTATTGGCTTCAGACAGGTGGAAACTGGCGATCCACTGGAAGTTCAGATCCGCCACTGCGGCCGGGTTGAGCAAAATGAAGAAATTGATGTTAAAAGAATCCCACTCAACATCCCGCAGACTAGTAATGGTTCCCTGCAGCTGCTGCTCGCCGGCTTGAAATGTCAACGTATCCCCGGGTGTCAACTCTAGTGCTTCAGCCCAATTGGATGATAATGATATCTGCACTGACGGGTCGTCCGGATCAAACCAGTGTCCACTGGTGATGGTGTTGGAAGCCGGCAGGTCGGGACGCCAGGAAAGATTGACTGTCCCGTCCCGGCGGCCTGGCGGGTCAGATTCAGGACGCCATTCAGCGGCAGGCATTCCGTTGATGCGGGTGATTCTGGCGATGGCCATAGGGCCAAACTCCAGTTGACTGGTGCCTGCCGACTGCAGCAGCTGTTCCAGCGGCTGTTGCTGTTCCGGTTGGATATTGATCAGAAAGCGGTTTGGCGTATCAGGCGCCAAGCTGGTTTGCCATTGAGCAATCATGTCATTGCGTACCCAACCCAATACCAGTAGTGCGATCAATGCCAGTCCCAGTGCGGTCATATGCAGGGTATTGGCCTGCTGATGACGCTGCAAACCGGAAAGCGCCAGTCGGACTTCGGAATTGGTTATCTTGCCCATGCGTCTGATTAACCTCAGCACCATCTTTACAACCAGCAGTAAGCTGATCACCAGTGCCAGGATGCCCAGCAATACAATTAATGCCAGTCGCCAGTTGTCCAGCTGCCAGGCACTCAATCCCAGCAGGCATATGAATGCCGGCAGATAAGTCAACAGCCAGTGCCGGTCTGTGCTGATATCAACGTCATTTAAAATTGCCAGACTCGGTTGCCGGCGAAGCTGGAGCAGCCTCGGCAGGCACAGGCTGCCGAGCAACAATGCGCCAATCAGCAGTGTTTCAAATACCGGTTGCCAGGCAAGCCCGGGTAACTGATTGGTTAAAATCGAAGCGAGTTGCTGCACCAGTAACTGCTGGGCCAGCAGGCCGATGAGGATGCCCAGGATGCATGCAGCCAGCATCAACCACAGCAGCTGCCATAGCTTCAACTGCAGAATCTCTTTCCAGGACACGCCGAAACTGCGCAACAGTGCTACCGGCTGCTGTTGCGCCAGCGCATACCGGCGCCCGGCCTGTAACATGCCGGCAGCGCCCAGCAGAACCGCGCATAAGGCTGCCAGACTTAAAAATCGAGTGGCCTGTAGCAGCGCATTGTTGGATTGAGCCTGAGCCTGTGCAGGTGTTGTAATACGAATGCCGGTTCGACCATCAACAGCCTCCTGAAAACGGTCTACATCGGTTGCTGCACCGGCAACCAGTAATTGCCAGCTGGCACGCGATTGGCTGCGCAACAGGCCAGCGCTGCGGGCATCGGCAACGTTAATCAACAAGCGGGGTGATAATCCGGCGAAGCCGCCCGCGCGGTCCGGTTCATAAGTAAGCACCTTACTGACCAGATAGTCATTGGTACCAACTGTCAGCATGCTGCCGGTGTTAATGTTTAAGTCGCTGAGCAGGCGTGACTCAACCCACACTTCGCCGGCAGCCGGCAGCTCGTCGGTAGCAGTTCCGGCTGCAAATGGTGCATCGCTGATTTCCAGCCTGCCGCGCAATGGATAACCGGCAGTAACCGCTTTGGCTGCCACCAGCAGTGAATCATCGCCGACGAATACTACGGTGGGGAAGCTGACCGTTTCAGCTGTTGACAGATCTGAGGTGACGGCAGTTTGCTGAATATCATCAGCTATTTGCTGACGGCTGGTCAGTACCAGGTCTGCTGCCAGCAGTTCCCCGGCTTTTGCCTGTAGCGCCCGTTGTGCCCGGTCACTGGTTACGTTGACGGCTGTCAGTGCAGCCAATGTGATGGTCAATGCCCAGAATACTGCTGCTAATGGCCCGGCACGCCATTCACGCCGAATTTGCCGAAGGCTGAGTGACAACATCAGGCAGCCTGCCTGACATCAGTCTGCAACTGACCACCCCGCAGGTGCAGATGACGCTGACAACGGTCAGCCATATCCAGATCATGGGTAACCAGCAAAAGAGCGGTGCCGCGTCTAGCGTTCATATCAAACAACAGATCAGCGATGTGGTTGCCGTTGGCATGATCAAGATTGCCGGTTGGCTCATCCGCGAAGAGTAATGCCGGCTGGCCGGCAAATGCCCTGGCCAGTGCCACCCGTTGCTGCTCGCCGCCGGACAATTGACTGGGGTAGTGACTGAGTCGCTTGCTCAGACCAACGCTGTTCAATGCATCCATGCTTTTATCTCTGGCATTATCAATGCCGGTCAGTTGCAATGGCAACAGCACATTATCCAGTGCTGTTAACGTCGGCAGCAGCTGAAACGACTGAAATACAAAACCAACCCGGCGGCGGCGTAATGCAGCACGGCCTTCTTCGTCCAGCGTGTGCATTGGCTGCCCGAACATCTGCAGTTCGCCTTCACTGGCTACGTCCAGACCGGCCAGCAATCCCAGTAATGTTGTCTTGCCGGAACCTGAGGCTCCGGAAATGGCCAAAGACTCACCATGCTTGAGTTGCAGGTCAATGCCCTTAAGAATAGAAAGAGTATGATCGGCACTGGCAATACGATGATGCAGGTTATGACAGGATAAGATAACTGAATCGGCACTGGATGAATCTTGAGACATATATCACTCGTAAAAATTAACCGGGTTTTGCTATGACATTTCGCAGTAACAAATGGTTTGCTATGGCCTTGCTGGGCATAGCGCTGGCATGCAATGTATGGGGTCAATTTACTTTAGCGCAAACCGATAGCGCTCCGAATCGGCTATTGGTCATGGGTGACAGCCTGAGTGCAGCACACAATATCCCGCTTGAATCAGGCTGGGTAAACCTGCTGCAGCAACAACTGGATGCTGACTGGGAAGTTGTTAATGCCAGCATCAGTGGGGAAACCAGTGCCGGTGGGCTGACACGCCTGCCCGGCATTCTGGCTGAGCATCAACCACACTGGGTTTTCCTGGAATTGGGTGCCAATGACGGCTTACGGGCATTGTCTACCAAAGTGCTGGCTGAGAACCTGGCTGAGATGATCGAATTATGTCAGTCTGCCGGTGCCCGGGTCTTGTTACTCGGTATTCAGATACCCGATAACTACGGGCCGATTTATCAGACCCGCTTCGCTGAAGTTTATTCGCGGGTTGCTGAACGCAGCCAGGTTCCTCTGGTGCCGTTTTTGCTGGAAGGCGTAGCCACTGAACCGGAATTGATGCAGGCGGATGGGTTGCATCCCACTGCAGCTGCACAGCCGGCAATTATGAACACTGTACTTGAAAGGTGGAATACAATTCTGGCAGAAAATTAATTCTGTCAGCATCAATCAAGGTCAGGGTGGAAGGTATTTGGCTGAACATATACGACCGGTCAAATTTGCTAGAGGGTATTAATCACAGTATATTTAAACCATCTGCCGGTGTGGGAGTATCGTGGTAGCCGGCAGATAACTATAAAAAACTGTATGAGCAGATATATCCAGGTAGTACTATTGGTAGGCTGGCTGGTTACCGCACTAAACGCTGAAACTGCCGAGCTGACTTATCAACCCAAGCAATGCTTCATGTGTGAGCGTTGGAACAAGCCCATGGAGCCGTTTCAGATTGCCTGCAACACCTATTATGTTGGGCCGGCAGGTCTTTCGTCGATCCTGATTACTTCTGATGCCGGACATATTCTGATTGATGGCGGGTTACCTCAATCTGCAGCAGTCATAGACGCCAATATCAGCAAGCTTGGTTTTGATATTAAAGATGTCAGGTTGATTGTAAATTCACACACGCATTTTGATCATGCCGGGGGTATAGCCGATCTGCAGAAACTCAGTCAAGCGACGGTGGCGGTTAGCGCAGCCAGTGCTGAAGCATTAATCAACGGTGGTCCGACCGATGATGACCCGCAGTTTGCCTTTGGCAGGCGGGCCAACAGTTTCCCGGTTGTTCACAACATGCAGATCGTTGACGATGGCGAAGAGCTGAGGGTGGGGCCAATCCGCATTACTGCACACTTAACCCCGGGACATACGCCCGGCGGAACCAGCTGGAGCTGGCAATCATGCGAGTCAGGCCGGTGTTTTGATATGGTCTATGCCGACAGCCTCAACCCGGTGTCGGCACCCGAGTTTCGCTTTACCGATGCAGACAACCAGCGTGTCAGCATCAATACTTTCCGGCACAGTATCGAAACCATCAGAGAGCTGTCGTGCGATATTCTGCTGTCACCGCATCCGGGCTATTTTGACATGCAGGGCAAGATGAAGCTTAAGCATGAAGGTAATATCGATGCATTTGTCGATGCTGGAGCATGCCGCCGTTACGCTGACAGCGCGCTGCAGCAGCTGGAACGGCGTATCGCTCAGGAATCGGAATAGACGGGTTACCCGCCGGGGTTTTAAAACCCGGCATTTCCCGGCACCCGCGGGTACGGTATGACATCACGAATATTGGCCATGCCGGTGATGTAACTGACCAGACGCTCAAATCCCAGTCCGAAACCGGCATGCGGCACTGTGCCGTAGCGACGTAAATCAAGATACCAGCTGTATTGTTCCAGATCGATGTCGTGCGCCTGCATTCGGCTGGTCAGCACATCCAGACGTTCTTCACGTTGTGACCCGCCGATAATTTCACCGATGCCGGGCGCCAGCACATCCATGGCAGCCACTGTTCTGCCGGGTTCGCCATCACGTTGATCATTGAGGCGCATGTAAAAGGCTTTGATTTCATCCGGATAATTAACCACCACCACTGGCGCATTGAAGTGCTGTTCCGTCAGGTAGCGCTCGTGTTCAGTCTGCAGATCGATGCCCCATTCGGGTTTGAATTCGAACTTTTTACCGGATTTCTGCAGTATGTCCACTGCTTCGGTGTATTCGACCCGTTTGAACGGCTGGTCAATCAGCGTTTCCAGCCGTTCAATGGCCTGCGGTTCGATACGCTGAGCAAAAAACGCCATGTCTTCCTGGCATTCGTTAAGTACCGCCCGGAAGATGTACTTCAGAAAATCTTCAGCCAGGACCACCAGATCGTCCAGATCGGCAAAGGCTATTTCCGGTTCAATCATCCAGAATTCCGCCAGATGGCGGGTAGTGTTGGAGTTTTCCGCGCGGAATGTCGGGCCGAAGGTATAAACCTTGCTCATAGACAAGCAATAGGCTTCTACATTCAACTGGCCGGAAACAGTCAAAAACGTTTCCCGACCGAAGAAATCCTGGCTGTAATCAACCGCGCCACTGTCGGTACGCGGCAGATTCAGCTGGTCTAATGTACTGACACGAAACAGCTGGCCTGCGCCCTCGGCATCACTGCCGGTAATCAGTGGCGTATTGATCCAGTAATAGCCGTGTTCATGAAAGAAGCGATGAATGGCCTGTGCAGCCACATGGCGTACTCTGGTTACTGCGCCAAATGTATTGGTTCTGGGGCGCAGGTGAGCAACCTCACGCAGGAATTCAAAAGTATGCCGTTTGGGCTGAACCGGGTAACTGTCCGGGTTTTCCACCCAGCCTATCGGCCTGACCTCAGTCGCTTGAATTTCCATGCTCTGTCCGCGTCCCTGGGATTCAACCAATGTACCGGTGCATTCAACCGCACAACCGCTGGTCAGCCGTAATACTTCATCGGCATAATTGTGCAGCTGGTTATCGGCAACCACCTGCAGTGTAGCGAAACACGAGCCGTCACTGACCTGCAGAAAAGACAGGCCGGCTTTGGAGTCACGGCGGGTGCGCAACCAGCCCTGAATGGTTACCTGGGATTGAAGGTCAGCTTTACCTGCCAGCAGCTCCCGGATGGTGAAAACGGATGCAGTCATGAGTTATCTCAGAATTAACGCTTGATAAAACCGTAAATGATAAAATATCTGGAACAGATACGCACTGCTTATTTACTTTAGATATGGCTATTACTCTCACTGACAAAGCGGCAGCCAGGATTCGCCGGTTCCTGGATAAGGAACAGGGCAGCGCTTTTCGGCTTGCCGTTAAACGCACCGGCTGTTCCGGCTGGGCTTATGTGACGTCTATAGCTGATGAGATAACCGCCGATGACCGGCAGTTTGAAGACCAGGGTGTTCCCATTGTGGTTGATCCTAAAAGCCTGGCGCTGATAGATGGCACCCGGGTGGATTTTGTTCAGCAGGGGCTCAATCAGCTGTTTACCTTTGCCAATCCCAATGTAACCGGCGAATGCGGCTGTGGTGAGAGTTTTGCGGTAGATAAAAGCGGCAACAAAGTCGGTGATGGGGCGCCAGCTAACCCGTTCTGACAACAGACAAACCTTATGCCGGTCATAACCAGCAGGGAAGCGACAGCCAATGCCGCCAGCTAAAGTCCGAAAGTCTTCCAAAAAAAAGCCCAAAGGGCGTCAGCCACATTTCCGTAAGCCCCGGCCAAAATTGGTTGTGCGGGTTATTCGCTGGTTCTCCCGTTTGGTGCTCAGTGCTATTGTTATTTCGATATTACTGGTACTGCCGTTGCGCTGGGTTAATCCGGCCACCAGCAGTTATATGCTGCAGGCAGCATTGGTTGATCAGACCACGGTGACCCAGCAATGGCGGGATACTGAAGCCATCGCCTGGCCGGTAAAAATGGCGGTAATCGCTGCAGAAGATCAGAATTTTCCCGACCATTTCGGTTTTGATATCAAAGCTATAAGGCAGGCGCTGGATGATTCCAAGGGCAGTGGCAGATTACGTGGGGCCAGCACCATCACCCAGCAAGTGGCCCGGAATTTATACCTGTGGCCGGGTAATTCAAGTATCAGCAGGTGGTCTCGCAAGGGCTTGGAAGCCTGGTTTACCCTATGGCTTGAAATGCTGCTTCCCAAGCAGCGTATTCTGGAAATTTATATGAACATAGCTGAGATGGGGCCGGGGATTTATGGTGTGGAAGCAGCCGGCCGGCATTATTTCTCAAGCACCGCTGGACAGCTGAGTCTGCCGCAGGCAGCGGCATTGGCAGCCATTCTGCCCAGCCCGAAAACCTATTCGGTATTTCAACCTGGTACAAATCAGCAGCAACGCCGTGAATGGATTCAGCAACAGGTTCGGCAGCTGGGCGGGCAGGGGTTTTTGCGCCAGCATCAATTGTAGACACGTCATAAGGGCAGAAATCTGCATAACATCCGGCTAGGATTAAGCAGACAAGCTAATCAATGGACCTGTCATGAAAAAATTATTCTTATGTGTTGCCTGGATTTTGATAGCCAGCGGAGCTTTTGCACAGGAACTTAACGTTAAGGGCAAACAATCAACAGCCATCATTGCTGAGGGACAACAGGGCTGGTACGAGGGTAAATATCACTTTGCTCCAGCGCACCGTGCGGGTGATTACGTGTTTTTTTCCGGCGTGGTGGCCGGTGCCTATGAAAGTGATGAGCCTATCGGCAAGGAAGCATTTAAAAATGATATTCGAAAACGCTTCCAGGCCATTGAAAAAACACTGAAAGCTGCTGGCGCGGGTTTTGCAGATGTGGTCAAAATCAATACCTATCATGTATTCGACAGCCCGCATGTGGCTATTGACAAGGTCACTCAGATTGATGCGGTTGCGGAAGTTAAAGATGAATTCCTGAGTGAGCCTTATCCAACCTGGACCGCAGTAGGTACCACGGCGCTGTTCCCGGATAAAGGCCTGGTGGAAATTGAAATAGTGGCTTACTCGCCGCAGGGCAAATAATGGTATGACCGGCACACTGTTGGCCGGTGTTTAAAGCCGATTGAGAACCAGGCTGTCGTCAGGCGGCTTTTTGCAAGGGGATTTTTAATCGGACACGCAACCCCTGTTCCTGCCGGTTAATCAGGGTTATCTCGCCGCCGTGGGCTTCGATGATTTCACGGCACAGCGCCAGGCCAATGCCTGAACCTGATTTTTTGGTGGAATAAAACGGCGCCAGTGCCTGTTTCAGCTCCTGGTCGGACATGCCGCTGCCGGCATCGCTGATTTCCAGAATCTGGGCGTCTTCCATATCAATGCATCGAATGGTGATTTGTTCAATTCGGCTGCCTGCTTCGACAGCGTTCTTGATCAGGTTGATCAACACCTGCTCCATTAATGTAGCATCGAACCAGCCGGCCTGACCGGTAAATGGTTCAGCGATACTGAACGGGTAGCTTTGCTGCAAAGGCTGCAGGAAATCTTTCCAGGACTGTACCGTTTTTTCCGGTTCCGGGAGCCTGGCGAAACGGGCGTATTGGCCAATAAAGTCTGCCAGATGCTGTGCCCGTTCGGAAACACTGTGCAATACATTTACCAGACGTTCCTTATCACCACGCTCTGCCAGAATCCGTCCTGAGTGAACCAGGGAGGAAATTGGTGCGACTGAATTGTTCAGCTCATGGCTGATAATGCGAATAACTTTTTTCCAGGTAGCTACCTCCTGGCGGTTCAGTTCCCGGGTCAGCCTTTGCAGCATGTATAAGGTATGCGGGCTGGCATTCAGTCGAAACTCTTTGATGATGATCAGACAGCTTTCAGTGTCTGAATGTCCTGCGCCGGATCTGGTATCCAGGCTGTAAACTCCACCCAGTTTTTGTCGTAGCGCCTTGGCAATATCAGATTCAAGTTGTTCCAGTATTGCTTCCAGGGCCAGGCCTTCCATCTTCTTGCCCAGGTGCAGCATCAGCCTGGCTGCGTTATTTGAGTAAATAATCCGCTGTCTCGAATCGACCAGCAGCATGGCTATCGGAGTGCTTTGAATGACGGTATCAAGCAGTAGCTCGCGCTGATGGAGAGTTTGCCGTTCTTCTCTTAGCAGTTTGCCGATTTGGTTGTAGGTGCGAATAATAGGTGCCAGCTCAGGTAAGCCCTGTTCAGACAACGAGATGGAAAAATCGCTGTCCATGAAACTGGCTGTGCCGGCTTCCAATGCACGCAGCCTGGAAGTCAGCGGCGATGTCCAGAATTTCGAGATGATCAAAGACAGTACAACACTGACGGCAATAATGATCGTCCAGGTCAATACCGGTGTCAGCGCCCATTGCTGCAGCAGGTAGTAACACAGCAGCGCTGCGCCGATTCCAATCAGCAATAACAGTGCCAGGCGGCCTTCCATTGAAAACAAGCGGGACATCTTCCGGATTATAGGCGTTAACTGATCAGTACTTGGAGAATATTAATATGCCGGCCGGGTTTATTCCGAGTATTCAATGCCCAGTTTTTCCATACGCCGGTAAAGGGATTGCCGCGATAGGTTCAATGCGCGGGCTGTGCGGGCAATTACGCCGTTGTTGGATTCAAGAGCCCGTCTGATTTCCTGTTCACTGGGTTCGTTGCTGTTGGCCGCCGCCTCATTCAGGCCAAGGTCGCCAGGTTCAATGATGTGATTGTTGGCCAGCAGTCTGGCACGGTTGACCCGATTCTCCAGCTCTCTCACATTACCGGGCCAGTCATGTTGTAACAGACTTTCCGCAGCTGTTTTGCTGAACCGGTGTTTTTTGCCTACAAAAAACTCAGCCAGTGGTAATACGTCTGCTTTTCTGTCTTTTAATGCAGGTAACTCCAGCTGGATAACATTCAGGCGGTATAGCAGATCTTCGCGCATCTGCCCGGTTTTAACCGCCTGCTCGAGGTCTGCATTGGTTGCGCTGATCAAACGGGCACTGGTTCGCCGGGTTTTATTGGAACCAAGTCTTTCAAATTCACCTGACTGCAGGACGCGAAGTAATTTCTTTTGACCTTCAAGTGGCAGGTTGCCTATCTCATCAAGAAACAGAGTGCCGCCATCGGCAGCTTCAAAACGGCCGACCCTGACTTTGTCTGCGCCGGTGAACGCGCCAGCTTCTGCACCGAACAATTCGGCTTCAATCAGATTTTCCGGCAGCGCGCCGGCATTAACGGTAATGAATGGTTTGTCGGCTATTGATGAGTTGGCCTGGATTAACTCGGCAATTTTCTGTTTTCCGCTGCCGTTCGGGCCGGTGATTAATACGGCAACATCTGATCTGGCGACCCGCGTGGCCAGGGTAACCACCTCATGCATGGCATCACTTGCATAGATAATGCCGCACAAATCAAACGCATCAGCAAGTTTTTCCCGCTGATGCGCCTGGTGCTGCTTGCGGCGCTCATGTTCTCTGCGGTGCCGGCTGAGCTCCAGGAGGTTTCGAATTGTGGTGATCAGCTTGTCATCGTCCCAGGGTTTTTGCAGATAATCGGCAGCACCCGCTTTTACCAGGCTGACGGCATGTTCCAGATGCGTCCAGGCAGTCAGTAGAATTATCGGTGTATTAGGATCAATTTCCCGCAGTTGAGTAAACAGTTGTATGCCTTCATCACCGCTGGTCGAATCCTGATCGAAGTTCATATCCTGAATAATTAAGTCCGGCCTTTGCTGCTGCATCAGCTTCACGCCCTGTGCCGGTGAGTCGGCAAAGATACCCTGCATATCATTCAGCTCCAGCATCAGGGCAAGGGCTTCCCTGATGCCGGTATTATCTTCAATGATCAGGATAGTGGTCATTGACGCTCAGACGGTTCTGGTCGCTATTGCCGGTGAAACATGCGCTGCTTTGCGGGCTGGACCAAGTGCGGCAATAAAGCCCAGACACCATATGGCTACCAGACCAATAGGTAAATAAATCCTATCCAGGCGGGGCATTTCGAAATGTTCAACCAGGTACATATTCAATAAGATGGTAAGAACCAGACCAACGCTTAAACCGATGGTGGTAATCAGCCAGTTTTCCACAAGAAAATAGCGTATCACATGAAATTTCTGTGCACCCAGTGCACGGCGTGTGCCGATCTGCTTGGTGCGCTGGTTAACCAGGAAGCTGACCAGGCCGATAATACCCATGGCGGTAATGATGACCAGTAAAACAATCACTGTCATCATCACCACGGCAATAGTGTTGTCACCTGCGTAGCTGCGGGCGGCAAACTCTTCCAGCGAGCGCAGTTGTCGCAATATTCGCTGCGAATTGACATTGGCCAGTGCTTCTTCAACCTGCGGCATGACCTGGTCGCGCATACCGGGTTCGGTGCGGATCATATAGCGGGTCTGGTTGGAAAGTGTCAGCACCGGAATAATGCTGACCTGGGCAAGCGCATCCCAGGTTACCCATGAACCATGCATGTGCTCGATAATGCCGATGACCTCAATCGGCCTGGAGTCGAAGAATACGGTTTTACCCAGAGCGGTTTCATTTTCATCAGGGAATAGCTGATCTGACAAGGCTTGGGTAATCATAATGACATTGGGTATCTGTCCGCTGTTTTCATCCCGGTAAAGCATTTCGTCTGGAGTGAAGTTCCGGCCACTGATTAAATTCACGCCCAGTGTTTCGATGGCTTGATCACTCATCATGTATACACCGGTACCGGTTGTCGGGGCGTTGTCATCCAGGGTTGTCTGCATGGTTTCACCCCAGCCGCTGCCGGATAACGGAACACTGCTGGCATTGGATGCGGCGATTACCCCGGGAATTGCGCGAATAACCTCAAGGTCCTGGGCTGCTACAGCTCTGGCATTATGATTGCTGCCTATGCCTTCACTGGTGATGGCGAAGATGTTTTCTATATCCATGCCGGTTGGACGGTTCATGGTCTGATAGCGCTTATAAACGATAAAGGCGCCATTGCAGATAATGGCCAGCGTCACGGCGATTTGCGTTGCGATCAGAATAGCGCCCAATTTATTGCGGAACATGGCGCTGAGAATAGGTCTGATTTCCACGGTTGTTCTCCTAAATCTCTATGAATTAATGCCGGATTATTGGGTTTTTAATGAAGCTGCCGGTGGCAGTCCCGAGACCCGCACAGCCGGATACAGGCCGACCAGCAGGCTGGCCAGCAGTGAGATACCAATGGCTGCAGCCACCATCGCCCAATCCATCTCAAACAGCAGCGCATCGGCAGAGTTGGCGCGCATCAGCGAACGTATACCGTCCAGGCCGATGACCGACAGCAGAATACCCACCAGGCCGCCGAACAGGCCGATCAGCATGATTTCGATAATGTATTGCCTGATCAGGTCCATACGGCTGGCACCCAGTGCCCGCCGCAGTGCTATCTGTGATGTTCGGGCAAGCAGCTTGGCGAGCATTAACCCGATGGTGTTCAACAGACAAACGACCAGGAACAGAAATGACAATGCCACCATGATTTTGATGCTGTCATCGACAATTTCCTGTGCAATCAGATAATCGTATACATTGAGGACCGAATAATTAATGGGCTTTTCAAAACGGCCCAGGGCTTTCTGAGATTCCATGTAGCTGCGGATATAGTCACGATACCCTTCCGCTTCTCTAGCGTTGGAAAACTCAACCCAATAGCTGACCCACCGGCATTCGGATGCCATGAATGACTCGAAACTGTCGATAACACTGGTTTCTCCGCTACAGCTGGTATTGCCGGCGGTATCCAACTGCAACGGCCAGACCAGTGAAAACGGCATGAACATTTCTTCAACATCGTTAAACGGGCCATTGGTGATGTCATAAAAATTTGGGCTGGGCTGCCAATAGTCGATGACTCCACTGACCCTGAATTCCCGATCATTGATGACCACGGTTCGACCGGTTGAGTCTTCACCACCAAACAGTTTGTCATTGGTTTCCCGGTTTAATATCACGACTTGCGAAGCGGCCAGTGCCTCATCGTCAGACCATACACCACCATATAAAAACGGCACATCAAACATCTGGAAAAAGTCACGCCCGGTCATGCGTGACAATGCCAGATAAGGTGCCAGTCCGTTTTGTTGCGGCTGAATGGCAAAAGCGGATTTGAACATTGCCGCCTGACGCAACGGCAGGTCGCTTTCCAGCAGGTTTATTGCATCGGTATAGGTTAGTTGTTGTGGTGGAAGGTCCGGGTTGTTGGGGTCATCGTCAGGTGCTGCGTTGCGATTATCCATCTGCACCGCAAACACCACATTGGACTTTTCAGGTATCGGGTTTTTGGCTGACAGATAGTAAACATTCAGCATCGTGATACACGCGGCAATGCCTACCCCAATAGCGGCTATCATCAGCGAGGATAAAATCGGGTGCTGACGAATAGATAATAATGCCAAGCGTAAATTATATAGCAGCATGATCTGCCCTCTGACTTTGACTCTGATTTTGATTCAGCGGAAGCTGGGTGACTTCTTCCAAATCGCTGATCTGACCATCCAGCAGGTAAATGTTGCGATGGGCGCGTCTGGCCAGTTCCGGATCATGGGTAACCATAATGATGGTAACGCCCTGATCATTGATCGATTCCAGTAATTCCATTACCTGTCTGGCCATTAGCGAATCCAGGTTGCCGGTTGGTTCATCAGCCAGCAGAAAACGTGGAGATCCGGCCAATGCCCGTGCGATGGCAACACGTTGCTGCTGCCCGCCGGATAATTCAGCCGGCAGATGCTTGGCCCTGGAAGACAGGCCGACATTCTCCAGAGCGCTTTCTATGCGGTCTTTGCGCTCACCGGCACCCATGTCCCGATAGCGCAGAGGAACATCGACGTTATCAAAAATATTCAAATCGGGGATCAGATTAAAGCTCTGAAAAATAAAACCGATTTTTTCATTGCGTAATTTGGAACGGCTTTTATCCGGCAGGCCGGAGATGTCTTCTCCATCAAGCATGTACTGTCCGGTGTCGAAATCCTCCAGCAGCCCGGCAATATTGAGAAACGTGGTTTTGCCCGAGCCGGACGGGCCGGTGACCGCAATGAATTCGCCATCGTTGACGGTTAAATTGAAACTGCGCAAGGCGTGGGTTTCGATTAATCGTGTTCGAAATATTTTGGAAATATTGGACATCTTAAGCATATGCTTTTCCTTAAAAATTATTGATTAAGCAAGACGGTTGTTTCGTTATTGAAGGGCTCGAGACTGGAGAGAATAATCTGCTCTCCGGGTTGCAGGCCGGAAAGAATTTCGATGCGGTCGACACTGACTGCTCCGGTCAGGATTTCTCTGCGCTCGGCGATTGAGTCGTTAACTACATAGGCTATCCGGCCTGCGCCTGAGTCATAGAAAGGGCCACGACGTACCACCAGAGCATCGTCTTTGGATTCAAGGATGATCCGCACTGACATCCGCTGGTTCTGACGAAGCCCTGAAGGCGTATCACCGACAAACCTGACCCGGCCGGTGACCACATTGTTCTGCACCTCGGGCGAGATTGCGCTGACAAAGCCGTCATAGCGGGTCTGACCGGAAGTAATTGCTGTTGGGATTTGCAGTGCCAAAGCATCTGCATAGGATTCGGGAATATCAACCTCCAGCTCGAACGCCATCAGGTCAACGACCGATAACAGACTTTGGTTGGCATCAACAAAGGCGCGTTCGCCGACAGTGATATCACCGACCACACCGTTGACTGGAGAATGCAATTCCAGATCTCCAACCCGGCGCTGCAATTCATCGACGATCAACTGCTGGCGCTGCACGTTGCTCTGCTGGGTTTCCAGTTCGAAAGCAAGCGCGTCATTCAGTAATTCAGTTTCTGCAGTGACATGATTGAATTCAAATTCGGCGGTAGTAAATAAATCAACTGCCTGTTCAAAATCAATTTCGGCGTAAACGCCTTTTTCAAACCCCTCCTGTGCACGGCGTTTTTCACGGTCGGCAGCGGTCAGCGCAACCCGAGCGTCATCCAACCGCTTGCGCTGCGCCAGCTGTCGGGTCCGAGAATCGATTTCAAGGCGTTTGAACTCGGTCACTGCACCATCCAGGGTTGCCTGCTCCTGTTTCAGCTGGCTGCTCAGCTCAGGACTGTCGATGGTCGCGACTATTTGCCCCTCAGTGACTGCATCGCCAGAATTAACATGCAGATAAACCGTACCGGCGGCAGGGCTGTAAAGCATCGGGCTGACTGCTGCAACCACACGCCCCTGGACCATGACATCGCGGACAAATGCCGAACGCTGCACCGTTGCAAAGCGCATGCGTTCTGCAGAAACCGATTGGCTGATACTGGCCCAGCGGAGTATTGAAGGGATCAGAAAATAACTGATCAATGTCAGAATGACGATGGATGCAGCAATGATGTATAAGCGTTTCCTGCTGCTGCCTTTGATCAGAATATCCTGACCGGAAGTGTCTCGAATCTTTTCCATACTGAGATATATGCAAGAAGTATGCCAAATATGAAAAAGCTTTGATTTATCAGCAGTTTTTTTATTGAAGTACTTTAAATCAGTAGAATTTGTGTCCGGTCGGACAGTTTAAGTGTCCGGTGCGGACATTAATACAGCCGTACAACAACAGTTAATGACGAAACCATGCCTGGCAGCAAGGTTTGAAATGAGAGCGATTCCGAATCGAAGCCTGCTTAAGCGGGGAGAGGGGCAGCATGGCTGCCCCGTTGAAATTATTCCGGTTTGCGGAACTTCAGCGTCATCCGGTTGGATTCACCGATGGCTTCATACTCAGCGCGAAGTTCAGGATTATCACGGCTGGTTGCATAGGATGGCGGCAGACGCCACACGATATCTGTTTCACTGGGCTGATCTTTTGGGTTGGCGTTGATATCACTTTCTTCAACGAATTCAAAACCCGCAGCTTCAGCCTGGTCAATAACAAAGTGTTTTTTCAGATAACCGTTGCTTCCGTTAGCCCATTCATCCGAATTATCGGCGGGTGCATTGTGCTGTACCACGCCAAACACGCCACCGGGTCTCAGTACGGCATACGCATCAGCCAGTGCTGCATCCAGATAATTACCGACCCCCTGGTCCTGGAACCGGGCCAGGTTATGCAGTACACGAGGGAAGAACACAACATCAGCCGTACCGGCTAATTCTTGCGGCATTGACCCAAACCAAAAGGCTGAAACGGGGACATCAGTATCGCCGGCCCATTCTTGTGCTTCCAGAGGCCATGCTGTCAGCCACTGTGACATTTCGGCCATGAATTCTTCGTTAGCAAAGGGGAAGTTTGGCCACATATCCAAAGCATAGTTGGCGCCGATCAGATGACCTTCATTGCCCAGGTAGGGCAGCAGAATTTTGGAATACCAACCGCCGCCCGGTAAACCTTCTACTACGGTCATGCCGGGTTCGATGCCGAAAAATTCAAGAGTCTCACCCGGATGGCGAGAAGCATAGCGGGCTTTGGCTTCATCGGGCTGTGCCGCCAATATTGCTTCCAGAAGGTCGGCTTCTGCCTCAGGAGGCGCTTCAGCCGGCTGTACCTGGGTGCCTGCCTGCCCGCTAGAATCAGCTGTTTCTGCAGGTGGAGCTTCATCCGCCGACTGGCAGGCGGTCAGTAATAGTAGTAGCGTTGCAACAGGTATTAATCTGTTCATTATGTTGCCTCGGGGTTAGTGATGTTAATGATTATAAACGTGTGACATGACAACTGTGTAATATGTAACTAAGTCGCCTTACAGCATGAATACCATTGACCAACCGGTTGTTGGAAAATCTATTCAAGGTGGATATTGATCCGTCTGTTCTGTTTACCCTTGTTCTCAATTTTACCGATTCTTACCGCCCCTATCTCAGCTGTTGAGCGCACATGCGTTCCACCGCAAGGCTGTAAATCAACACCCGGTATATTGACCAGTCTGACTCTTCCGTACCCCATAGGCGGTTGCACCGACATAGTCCTGACCAGGTCCATATTGGCCTGCATCTCTTCATCGGTAATCCAACGGTATTCCAGTGCGTGGTCAGCGGCGATCAGTGCCTCCAGCCGCTCCTGGGTAAGTTGTTTATCCGGTGACTCCGGCATATTGAAATCCACGCGGCATTTGTCTTCACCAATATTGCCGCCGGTAACCGGGAACTTGAGCACTGAACCAAGTAAATGCATGCAGGTGTGCATGCGCATGAAGCGGTAACGGCGTTCCCAGTCAATTTCCAGCTCAAGCCGGTCGCCGATATTCGGCAGAGTGTCTGCCTGCTCAGGTATATGCCGAATACTGGCCGGCCCGTCGTGGCATTTGCGGGTATCGGTAATGACCCAGCTGATGCCGTCTTTGCGCTGCATGCGCCCGCTGTCACCAGGTTGCCCGCCACCCAGGGGATAAAAGATGGTGCTATCCAGATAGATACCCGTTTCATCCACTGCAATCACGCTGGCAGTTGCTTTACGGCAATAAGCGTCCGCACGGAAAATTTCTTCTGTCTGGGTCATATGATATTGCTGCAGATTGTTAACTCAATTGTGTAACGCTTTGATTAGGATTGATTTCAGTCGGCACCGGTAATTTTCATCACAAGCGCTTTCAGCGTTGCCAGCCGGTCCAGCAGGGTGCTTCTGCTGATATTATCCTGTTTAAATCCGGAGATTGTGGCGTAGATAAAATCAGCCAGCTGAGGGCAGTCCAGTCCATGTTGACTGATTGAAGTCTGGTATGGGATAAGCTGTTGCTCAATCCAGTCTCTGAAACGCATACCGGCCTGTTCAATTTCCTGTTTTCCCGCTTCACTGAATCCATTAATGATGTCATTGGCATCCGGTGTCGCCTGCAGCAGCTCGAAAGTGGCGATGACTTTATGCTGAAACAGACTGTCCAGCTGCTGGCCAAGGCTGTCACTGACTGTGGACTCTGCCTGAATGGCGGATAGCGACTGATCTGTGGTGTAACAGATACAGGCTTTGAGTACTTCATCCTTGCTTGAGTAGGCGTTATACAGCGTCTGCCTGGCTATGCCGGCTTCACTGGCAATATCATTCATGGTTGTGCGCCTTACGCCATAGCGGGTAAATACACTCAGCGCAGCATCCAGAATCAGTTGTTCTCGCTTACCCATGCCGGGCATGTTGACATATTATGAATAGCTGTCAATATATGGACATATAGACTAAATTTGTATAAATGATTGAATTGTCAATCCATTCACGCTCACATGGTTTCATGGAGGACCTGAAAACATGCAAATTACTGTAAACGGTCAGTCTCACGAGATTGATGTCCCGCCGGAAATGCCTTTGCTATGGGTATTGCGTGATGAGCTCAATATGACCGGCACAAAATATGGTTGTGGGATAGCTCAGTGCGGCGCCTGTACGGTGCACATCAACGGATTGGCGGTACGGTCATGCCAGGTAGCGGTGGGTGCGGTACAAGGTGAAGTCACCACTGTAGAAGGCCTGCCGGACAATGGCGAGCTGCATGCTGTGCAGCAGGCCTGGATAAGGCATCAGGTGGCCCAGTGCGGTTATTGCCAGTCCGGGCAGATTATGCAGGCTGCTTCTCTGCTGCGTTTTAAGCCCAACCCCTCTGATCAGGATATTGACTATGTGATGTCTGGAAATCTGTGCCGTTGTGGTACTTATCCACGCATTCGCGAAGCCATCAAAACTGCGGCTGCGAGCCTCCAGGAGAATTGATCAATGAGTAAATTGCGTACCCTCACCAGACGCACATTTCTGGTTGGTTCAGCTGCGATCGCCGGTGGCGTTGCATTTGGGACCTATCTTGTGCGCCGTCCGCATGACAATCCGTTGATGGATAACTTGGCTGAAGGCGAAGCGGCTTTCAATCCATGGGTTAAGGTCGATAGTGAAAAAATCACACTGATTGTGCCGCATATGGACATGGGGCAGGGCGCTGCTTCAATACAGGCGGCGCTGATTGCCGAGGAGCTGGATATTGAGTTTGGCCAGTTCGAGATTGAATTCGGTCGGCCGGCTGCCGCTTATTACAACACAGCGATGGCAGATGAAATCGTGCCGTTCATGTCAACCGACCAGGGATTTCAGGCAAATACCATGCGCGGCATCATGGGGGCGGTTGGTAAGGTAGCCGGATTACAAGTCACCGGTGGATCCACTTCGGTCCCCGACAGCTATGTCAAATTGCGAATGGCCGGCGCAACTGCTCGTGAGACATTGAAACTGGCTGCATCACTGCAGTCAGGCGTGCCACTTGAAGAACTGAGTACTGCCAGTGGGGCTGTACTATTGCCTGACGGCAGCCAAATTCCTTATCAGCAACTCGCCGAAACCGCAGCCCGTCTTGATCCGGTACGAGATGTGCCCTTACGCGATCCATCGACCTGGCGGATGATCGGTAAATCGATGCAGCGCCTGGATATTGAAGGCAAATCGACCGGTGCATTGAAGTACGGAATCGATCTGAACATGGACGGCATGTTACATGCAGCGGTTAAGGTAAATCCGCGCCAGGGTGGTGCTTTGAACAGCTACCGGGCAGATCTGGCGGAGAACATGAGGGGGGTGCGCAAGATCATTCCAGTCACCAATGGTGTGGCAGTGGTTGCCGATAACACCTGGTATGCCTTTCAGGCTGTGAATGCCATTGAATTCGACTGGGGAACGGCGCCGTATCCTGCTGAGCAGGCTGAGCACTGGCGTGAAGTGGAAAACTCATTTACCCCGGAGCGATTGGATAATGAGTGGCGGCACGATGGTGATGTTGACGCTGCTGTTGGCAGTGGCGATGTGCTGAATGCGGAATACCGCGCACCCTATGTTGCACATCAGCCGCTTGAACCGATCAGTGCAATTGTTCAGGTAACCGATGACCGGGTTGATGTCTGGGTCGGTACTCAGGTGCCGCGCTTTTCTCTACAGAAAGTGGCAGCCATCACCGGCCATGATACCGACCAGGTGCATCTGCATAACCAGTATGTAGGTGGCAGCTTCGGTCATCGACTGGAGTTCGAGAATATTACCCTGGCGACCGAAGTTGCCAATCAGATGCGCGGCACGCCTGTAAAACTGACATTCAGCCGGGAAGAGGATTTTGCCCACGATTTTCCCAGGCAGATCGGTATGTGCCGGGGCAGGGGCAGTGTGGCAGATGGGAAGGTGCAGATGATGGATCTTGATATAGCTACGGTGTCGGCTGTGAGTTCACAGTCCTCGCGCTTGGGTATCGGATCATTCGGGCCGGATACTCAGATTCCTGCCGGCGCCTGGAATTTACCTTATTCAATTCCTGACTTCCGTGTACGCGGTTACAGGGTGCCGGAACTGGCTCCGACCTCCTCCTGGCGTTCAGTTGGGGCTTCGACTGCCGGTTTCTTTGCTGATTGTTTTCTGGACGAACTGATCGCTGCTGCTGGCGCTGATCCATTGGCCGAACGGCTGCGGCTGTGTACCGACCCGATCGCCAGACAGGTTCTGGAGGCTGTCGGAGAGATGTCCGGCTGGGGCAGCCCAATGGAACCCGGCCGCGGGCGTGGCGTGGCGTTTATTGATTCATTTGGAGTGCCGCTGGCAGAGGTGGTGGAAGTAACCAGTACGCCGCGCGGGATCAAAATTGACAAAGTTTACGTGGCTGCAGATGTAGGCAGGGTGGTGGATCCGGTGAATTTCGATAATCTGGTGAAAGGTGGTGTGATCTGGGGGCTGGGGCATGCTATGAACTGCGAAATCACCTATGCCGACGGCATGGCGCAGCAGACAAATTACCATGCTCACGAAGGTATGCGAATGCACCAGTGCCCAGAGATAACGGTTCTGGGGCTGGAAAATGCTGCCAAGATACGTGGCATTGGCGAACCGCCGGTGCCAGCTGCAGCACCGGCACTGGCTAACGCTATTTTTGCTGCAACAGGGCAGAGAATCCGCGAAATGCCCTTTAATAAGCACATTAACTTCGTGTGAGAAGATACTGATGAAAAAAATATTTATTGCATTATTTATTCTGTATCTGGGCACCGCTGTTTCCGCTGAGGAAGACTTCCTCGCAGTCATCGAGCCACCTGAAGCGGGCTCGGTCAGTCAATCCGAAGGGTTGGCCGCATTTCAACGGATTTATGAAGTAACCTCTCACCCTCGTTGTGCCAACTGCCATGTCGGCAGTGACAATATTCCAATGTGGTCAGGACCCAGTTACGGCAAAATCCGCCCACATGGCATGAACATCAATGCCGGCAACAGCCGAATCGGCGCGGAGACACTTTTATGCTCCACCTGCCACCGGGAATCATCCAACCTGGATTCAGAACCACATGCACCTCCGCATTTCGGATTGGCGTGGCGGCTGGCGCCGGTTGAATTTGAATGGTTTGGAAAATCACCGGCGGAAACCTGCGCGCAACTGTCGAATCCGGACCGCAACGGTGGGCGTGACTGGATGGGCCTGGCACGTCACCTGGTTGAAGACGCCGGCCATCGTGGACCGGTATTGTGGGGCTGGAGCCCTGGGGGTAATCGTGAACCGGCTCCTTACTCCCTGCAGGAACATGTTGATGATGTGCTGATCTGGGGCACAGCCGGAATGCCGTGTCCGATACCCAATGAGCATGCTGCTGATGTTGAGTAGGTGATTGTGATGTTTCAATTCCAGGGTAAATTCGCGGCAGCATCAAAATTGCTTTTGCTTAATGCTGTGCTGCATGTGATGGTTTTTCCATTGGCAGGTTTCAGTGCTGATAGCCTGATATGGGTATTGGTTGGTATCGTTTTTACTGCAGTAATTCCAGGTCTTGTGAGTGGCAGGCGATGGCTGGCCTACTTGGTTTTCGTGGTGTTACTGGCAGATGCTATTGCTGCGCTAAGCAGCTCATTCGGGCTATCCCTCATTCTTGCCTGGTGGTTTATTGCAATGATGGCGGTTGATGTATTAGCTTCCGTGGTTTTATTCTGGCAATTATGGAATAGTCAATTATATAAGTGAGCGGGTCAAATATAGCATTGATTTGATATTAAGGCTTAGTCGTATTTATGGATATGCATAATACATGCAGGTGGTTTTTGCTAGATTTAGCAGGCGATCAGATAATGTAAAAGTATTAATAGGGTAATGTTCTTAGTGTACCACTGAGATACTATTAGTTAAAGTATAAAATATATCTTATACATGTAGCAAAATGAGAGCATGTTTTATATTGGTATGAATCAACATTTAGAAATCTTTAAAATGAGCATTATTTAGACCTCCTTCAGCATGCTGTAAGCCATAAATATCTAACAAAGATTTACTCAGTTGTTCTTGTGTGATCCAACGAAATGTAGTTATTTTGTTAGTGATGGTTTCATGGGTTCCAGTGACTAAATGTAATTCTTTTTTGCTGCTTAATATAAAGCTCAAAAAATTAAAAAGACTAGAGTAGAATACTTCGACGTAATCTTCTGAGTCTGAATGTCTATTCAGCCATGTTACACCATCCGCAATTCCATCAGTTAACCATTTTTTAGCATCAATGCTATCAATTATCCATTTATTGTTATCAAAAGACGCTAAAGCGTAATAGCAAGAAGTATTGCTTTCATCATGATTATTACAGGATTTGATATTTATTAACCAGCCTTTTGGCTTGGCTTGTGTATAGAGGTCATGCCTCAAATTTGCGCCATAGGTTAAAGCGTAGTATGGTATTGTTTCATGTGCAGAATACTTGTTTTCTAAAATGGCTATATTAGGGTTGGGTAAATGTCTATCACGCCATTTAAGATATAATTTTATGTTTACTTCAAGTTTATATAATAATTCATCTTTCTTTGGTGGTTCAATAAAAATGGGCATAAAATCTCCTAAATTCCTAAGCGATAAAAAAGAGCATTTGTTGATGCGTAGCTCGTGACAGAATACCATTTATCTTCAATATCAAATTGTGGATCCATTACTAGAATTTGTTCTTCTCCAGTATCTAGTTCTCTATAGCCGTATATTACAACTGAATGGCGACCGCCTAGAGCGGCTGCGCATACTGGTCGTTTGCTTAGAAGTTCAGCTTGTATAATACTTATAAATTGTTGGGTATCATCAATAATTTTTGCATTAGCAAAGCCAACATCTTGCCATGCATCGACATATGATTGGGGGTCAATTTTCACATTACAATGTAGTAGCCAAATTTCAGTGTCAACTTGATATGCTGTTTCGCATCCTTCAATATACTTGTCTGCTAATTGCTTCTGAGAAACGTTTTGATATTCATAAGTATTAAATATGCTTTTAATGCATGCAGCCCAACATAGATGGTTTCCAATTTGTTCGATGGATGAAAAATCCGAATAAGGAGAAAATCGATTAGATATATTAGAATCTAAACGCAACTCTAAGTTTTTTTTATTAGCTAGAAGTGGCATGGCTTTAACACGAATCTGTATATTTTCCAACTTTGCAACCCGGGTCACCGCCACCAACGCCGTCGTTAGGCTTTCTAGGTACTGGCATTCCCTCTTGAACAGTGGGAATTTGCTTTGAGTACAAATACATTACAGCAAAGTCTGTATCAAAGTCTCTTATGGAATCAGGCTTTCCTAAAGTTGTACCGACCTCCAAAATAGCTTCGAGCTCAAGATTCGTTATGAAAATATCATACTTATCAGCAAGGGGTTTTAGAGAGATAGTGCGTTGATTATTGGAGGTTCCAGAAAGGGTTAAATCGATATGCTTTCGATTGGTCGAAGATTCCCAAAGTAATCTATCGTATACTGGTTGCCACCATTCCGGCGGTTTAGCAGGTTGCTCAAAAGTGCTAGGAACTATTTTCCTAGGGTCGCCAAATTCAAAAAAAAGAGGCGTTCTTTCTTTATCCCTAATTACATCTGAAACATAGAATCTTCCATCTCTAATTTCAAGCGCTGCTGCTATTTTAGGACCATTTGGTGCTTTCGGTATCAAGTCGTCATCCAGAAAGGCTCTCTTTTTAAATATAGTGTTATCTTTATCACGGTGCGAGCCTACGGCAAATTCAAGGCTAGGTACCCATTGTAACCCCTGTCTGCTTGTGTTAGCAGTCGTGATGAGAGGGTTAACGTTATCTTCAGTATTATATGTAGCAGGGTCATTGAAGGGGTCAATAGGTATGTCTTCAATATCAAGGCCAGTGTTCGTGATATTCGAAATATCCATGCGTTCATTATTAAAAATAAAAAGGCAATACTTTCGTCCAGAAAAAATTCCAGATTTGCTCTGGAATTGTAGTGCAGCATGCTGTACTCCATCAATTACAGAATCTTTTGGCACTATTATGCTTGGCACATGAGGAGCGACAGTGTTCGGAAGAACAGAGTCATTGATTCCTGTTCTGATGTCTGGGAGTATAACTAATAATGATTTTTTGCGATTCTTCTCACTAGGCTTTTTGCTGCTGGAGTCATTAGGCGCAATGCATGTAAGGCCCAAGAATTCAGTGTTGATTTTATAAGTCATTTTTATCTCCGGATTCCGAGTAAGCAATAAATAATTTTGTGTTGTCAATCTACAGTGGCGATTGCATTTAAAATATCTCACCCGAAATCAATTAAGATCATAATCTAAAGCAAATAGGCTGCAATGTTCACTTTGCTATGTAGGCTGAATAGCAGCTATTTAGCTGCACAATTGGCGAAGATAGGGGTAAAATGCCTTATAGATATTGATAAAGTTGCAGAAATGGCCAATTAGCCGAAACTTGAGGGTCTGTATCCCTTGACAAAGTTATCTGTGCTTGTTTCAGTGCGATAACTGGATTCTTAGTCCGGTCAAGCTCATGATAAAATGTTCTCATAATTTTAAGATAGGCTTTGTCGGGAATTGGACGAAGACTAGCTATTATCTGCCCAGTGCCATTGTCGAGAAGAGGTCGTACAAGGGCTACAGCGTGTGGAAGTCTGTCGGTATAAGCTGCAGTATCACATGCAGCAAGCACTATCAAATATGGCATTGTTTGGCTTTTTAGGTTATCTAAATCTGTAACAGTAATTGAATCTACAACTTTATTATCAACTGATTTAAAGATTAGCCTTGAATTCTCCGGATAGGCTAGATTTACTTCACCATGCCCGCCAAAATGTAAAAGATGAGAGTTGGATAAAGCATTAACAAAGTTGTTACTAGTGGCAGAGTCATCATCATAAATAATGATAGAATCTATTGATTTATTTAGTGATTCATAAATCATCGTTGATTCTTCTTTTAATGCTTGTAACGGTCGTCTTGGATCGGCATTTGGGTTTGCAAAAATAGTTGCAGATTGTATATTCCAACTGTTTTTGTTCATCTTGATGCTGTCGTGCTTTGCTTTTGATAAGCTTAGGTCAGGTGTGATGATCAGGGCATATTCATGAGCTAGAAAATTCTTTTCGTTAGAATCACTGATCAAGCCTGGAAAGGGTATGCCGAAGAAAAAACCGTCTGGTATGATGCGCAATGTATTAAAATATAATTTCTTATTTTTGATATACTCAGAAGCCGGTTTTATTAATTCTTTATAAAGCACTTTGCGTGCGCTAATTATATCTCCATATGTGGAAACTGGGTGTGTCCCGCTGGAGTATTCGACTAACGATTTTAACTCAGGTATATGCTTATGATACGAGAAAATTGAAAACTCATTATCATTATTTGCTGATTTATAAACAAGCCATGCTGCAAAGCTGTCATCGAGGTAAGCAAACAACAACACCGCTTCATTAGGATTTGCAGTTGCAATTTTATTTATATACTCTTTTATCTCTTTTCTAGTGAAATTTATAGATGATTTCATCTCTATTAAGGTTTTTAAGGAGAGTAGGTTATAATTGCTGTTGTTTAAAAGTTGTATGCCTCTAGGGTTTGAAGGTGTGTAAGCTGAAAGCTCATATTTCAGGTTGTTTTCAAATATTTTTCGATTATGATATTGTATTTCAAGTTTTGAAATCGTAGTACCCACATTTTCTTGTATATTGCTTAAAATATTATTTAATTCATCCAAAATAGGCTTTGCTAAATTGATATAGTCATTTCTAATATATAAGTCTACTAAAGAGCTTCCTGTTATTAATTGGTATTCAATATTATTGCTTTCAATAAAATAATTATATGATTTTTTCAACAGTTCGATTGACTTCGATGGCTCCGCTCTAGAGAGCCGATTGCTGTCAGAAAGGTCGGAAAATCTTAATAGCTTAGTTCTTTCTAACAGGTCTTGAACTTCTTTTGCGCTAGTTCTTGCTAGATTAATAAGTTTTTCGGCAGCCGCAAAGTCGCTGAGGTTTGATTTTGCATCAGCAAGAGATCTGTATAGGGTCGATCTTATAGTTGGGTCTGTAGTGTTATCGATGTAATAAAGAGATGTGGTTGCTAATGATTCTTTTAAATTCCAAGCTTCAGTAATTTGGGCAACAAGAGATAATGAGTGAAAATCAGATTGTAGTTTATGTTTCGGGATATTGTGGCTGTGTACTGCCGAAAGAGTTTGCCGTAAATAAGACCAAGCTTTTTCTGGTTTTCCTGCTCGAGCATATGTTTCGGCAATTAAAGACTTTAGGCGAATTTCTTGTATAGGATCAATCTTTGAATTAAGAATATTAATGCCTTTTTGTAAATATTGCACTGCGCGGTCATATTCAGATTTTCGTATAGAGATAGTGCCTAAGTATCTACAGTTATGCGCTGCTAAAAATGGATAGTTTTTAATATTATTATTTTCATTTTCATGAATATTGCAATACAATAACTTTTCTGCTTCAGAGTATGACGATCTGGATATGAGCGAAATTGCATGAATGCTTTCAGCCAACCTTAAAAGCGGGCTTTTGGTCAGGCTTAATTTTTCTATAGCTGTTTTTGAATGATTCAGCGAGTTTTCTGTTTCAGATTCATAATAAGCATCAATTGCAAGAATAAGATTTTCTAAGCCAATAACTGCATGTGAGTTAAAATATTTTGATGCGCAAATCCAATTTACTGTTTCTAGTAATAGGGTGTCACCGTATTTTCTGGAAATAATAACACCTAAGTTATTCCAGCTGTAAATATCATAGCAGCCTGATTTTTCAACAGGTTTGATATGCTTAATCAAAAAACTAAGAAGGCTGCTATTATTAAATAAAGCATGCCTGATTTCACTTGGATACCTGGTTGCAATGTCAAGCAAGTGTTCTGGCTTAGTGGTTTTACTAATTACGGGGTAATCAAAAGTTTTTCTCTGGAGTGCCTTTAATCTATTTAGACGTGAATATGCTTCTCGGCGCCATGGATCTAAAATGTTAGTTCTTCTCAAGAAAGTATTCCAAGTACTAATTGCGAGATCATGCAGATTCAGCTTTTCAAAAATTAAAGCTCGATTAAAGATTGACCTTGAATAATAGCTATCTACTTTCAAAGATTTATTTGTGTAATGCAACGCTGATTCAATTGACTTCCAGTTTTTATCATTTTCATATGCCATTAAATGATATGCGGCTAAATCATTCCAAAACGCGGCAGCCCCTCTGTCGTATTGATCAGAGCTTTCTAATAAGCTTTTTGTTCCCTCATACGTGGATCCGCGTGCTATATGGAGAAGTGCTCTTTGGTGCTTATTTAAGTATGATTCAGTAATAGATATTGATCGGAAATACTTTGCACGACTTGAAGTTGTAATAAATGAGTTACAATGACCTTGAAAACTATGGTTGTTAACTGGAGAGCATGAATATGGGTTATTGTCCAGCGAAAGCCTGGGCTCTACCCATCGCGTATGACTAAATACTTTATAAATAGAGGCTTTTTCAGTACTAATAATTGCATAAAGTATAAAATATAGTAGTGCTAAGATAACTAGAAACTGTGCTTTTATAGAAAGCTGAATATTGCTAATTATATGGATAAACCTAGAAAACCCTTTCATATTGATTTTTGATTAAGCTGGCCAGAGTGGCCTAGTTTTATCATAAATCTATTGTAAATGATATGTTTGTGAGCAAGCATGCTATCCACCTGTATGGGTATTGCTGCGAATTGCATTAAAAACCTATATCAGGTCAATTTATAATTGCTTTTCAAAAAAGATGAAATATATTACAAAAAAATACATAATAGATTATATTTGCAATAATATTAAAAGTGCCGCCTGTATAGCACAGGCGGAATTCTGTGCGAATGATTTATTTGTAGTTTTATTTATTATATATATTTCACTATCTTTAACTACTAACAATATACTTTTTAATTGCTTCAACTAAGCCGGAACATTGTATCAAATCATAATAATAAAATATTGTGGTAACAGGTAATTGCCCCATGACGTTATCAGAAAGTATGAGTAAATAATTATTGGCACTAAGAGTGCTTTTATTTGAGCATGGTTTCAATGTTTAGATTGCTTTCGTTACCTCAACGCAGCAAGCACACGCCTAGTTAAATAGAATATACCAATTCCAAAGCACAGTGCAAACGGGATAATCCACCAGCCGAGCAGTTCCCTGGTTCCTTCCGGTATATTGTCAAGTACACCTATAACAAATGAATGTCCTTGTCCGCTCAGCCAGATGCCGACCCGTTCGGGAACAAACGGTTTGGCCAGCGCAACCACGATAAGTGCGATTGATACGGTATATCCAAAGAATGCCATCGTGTAGTAAAGGCCTTTGGAAACACCTCTTTTAACCGACTGTATGGCGTTGAAGCCTTTCGGTGGAGGAGCGCCTTCCAGGATATGCTCAACATACTGAGCAGCCAGCTCTCGTGGCTGGCCGAATCCGGACAGTATGGTCTGTGCATCAGATTCCAGTCCTTCCTGGTCTTGGCTTTCGAGTACATCATGAATATGACTTTCTATTTCACGGATAACATCGTCGGCGTCTGACTTGTCCAGCCGGGACAGGTATTTCGACAATGATTTCAGGTATTGGTGAATTACGTCGCGGTCTGTCATTTTGATTTCCTTTTGAAGTTCATTTCCGGGCCGGGGTTATTGAGTAGACATTGGATATCCTCAACAGACTTTTTCCAGCGTGTGCTCAGTGCAGTCAGCTTGGTTTCGCCGTCCGGGATTAATTCATAGTATTTTCGGGGCTTAGAGTCGCCGTCCTGCTGCCAGCTGGCATTGACCAGGCCAGCGCGTTTAAGGCGATCAAGCAGGGGGTACAGCGTGCCTTCGGTGATGCGTATGGTTTCGAAGCGGTGCAGTAACTGCAGCAGTTCCAGACCATAGAGCTTTCTATCCTTTAGCGCAGCCAGGATTACCAGTTCCAGCGTGCCCTTGCGCAGCTGGACATCCCATTTTTCTTCCAGTTTGTTGTGGTCAGTCATAGTCGATACTTGTTTTACATAGTTATCTTGTAATACAAGGTAACATATCAATACCTTGTATTGCAAGGTATATTGTTTTACAAAACTAGATTAAATGAAAAACAGAGAATCAACGGGCAAGGTCATGCGGACAATCTGACTGGTTTATGCAGCGTGCAGACAATTAACGCTTTTCGGCCTGTGGACCGGTCAGGGAACTCTGATCAATATCGATTGAAATAATATTGGCTTCGTTATGTTCATTGGACAATGGGTTATTGCGGCTTGACCAGTACAGCTTGCCGGCATGCCATAACGCATTATCTTCATATTTTGTTGAATTAACAGGTGGAGGCAGAATTTCAGGTGCCATAAATTCCCCATTAATCAGAGAAGAGGTGTAAATATCATCTCCACCTGTTCCATCCGGCCTGATAGAACTGAACAGCAGTGTATTTGATTGTTGTAGAAACTGATTGGGCCACTCACCATGCTCCGTGTTTACTGCGCCAGGTAAAGGGTTTACCTGAAATTTCCCATTGACTTCAGTCGCCTGATAGATATCCCAGTTGCCGTTACGGTCAGATGAAAACAGGAACGAATTTTCGGAGAGATAGACAGCACAGCATTCTGAATCAGCTGAGTTTACCGGTGACGGAAGCAGGGCAGTGGTACCGAACTGTGATTTATCACCGGTTAAATCAGCCCTTAGTTTCCACAGATTCCAGTTCTTGGGAAGGTCAGGGTCTGGACTGCGCGTTGAGGTGAAAATCACAGTGCTTCCGCCAGGTGAAAAGGCGGGGTCAGCATCATATCCACTGTTTGAAAAACTGGCTTTGCCCGATTCCCATCTGCATTTGCCGCGCCAGCTCAAATGAATTTCCGACTGGTCATAATTCAGACTTGCCCGAGTGAAAATAATGAGATCACCAGTGATGTCGATATAGTCGAGGAATTCGTGATGCCTATTTGTAGAAATAACCCCTGGAAGCAGAACATCAGGCTGAGCTTTGGTGTTATCAGCAAATGCTGCAGTCACCAGAAATGCTGTAGTAATTACAGTCAATACCCAGATAGCTGAAAGCGATATGCAGGATGATGAGAGCTTGTCTGATTGTAGAGTGTTGATCGAAGGTGTCATTGGTTCTGCAAATTCACTAGGAAACTGTGGTGGTTCCAGCTGAAAAACTTCATATTAAATGGCGCACATCGAAGGAGAGACTTCGAACAGGCTGTTTGAGATATTAGCAGAGTGGCATTTCCAATTAAACCACTGTTATTCCTATGAAAGCTCACTCGACGATGATTCTGATGAATTAGGTGATGAGTCAGACGATTTTGAGGATGAAGAGCCAAAACATACGCCTGTTTGCAAGCCCGGTATGGGTCGGAGGTGACTATGAACGGGCCTGGGTTCGGCTCGTTTTCAGGGGCCATTAAACGTCTAGCTCCTTTTTCACTGCGGTTGACACTCGATGAGCGTGAGAAGCTAGAAGAGCTGTCTACAGGCATGTCAATGTCCGCCAATATCATGGAGCGGCTGTTTGACGAGAATGTGCCTGTAAAGCCTCGGGGACAGCGCAAACCCCATATCAAGGACTATAAAAGTTTCATGAGGCCCTCCTTGCTTTGTCAAAATGGAATTCACGCAGTAATGCGTGCCAAAACAGTATCAAAATCGATGCAAAAAGAAATGTCAATGATAGGCACAATTCTATATTGATATAGTTTCATTAGACGCCCAATTTACGACACATGGAAAGATCATAGTGATTTCACAAATCATATAGGATTTGAATGATTTACAGTCGTTTAATCTTTACTAGTGCTTGAGTCCCCTTCGGTCTGCTCAGAATTATCGGTGCGTGGCATTGAGTCACTATCTTCATCTGGCTCTTTGCTATTAAAATAACTTAGGACCTGAATTTCTAATCTTTCAAGAACTTGTGGCGTAAACAAACCGACGAGGCCTGAAATTCCATATACTGCTATCCAATTAACTGTTGACGAAGTGCCACTACCAGTGGTGTCTAAGCTAAGAATATTAATGCCACCATATAGGCAAATAGCAATGATAAGAGCGAGAGCTCCTGACTGAAGAGGGCCAAGTAATGTCTGAAGTAGCCACTTTTTCTTTCTGCGATTGAGTGCTTCCGTGGGCTCATTTGGAGTTGTATTTGGTTTTGTTGTAAGAGTTCCAATCCAGCTCACAATGCCACCTAGAACTCCCATGCAGATACAAATAGTTAGAGCATCTCTAATTTCATTAGATGTGGGTTTAGAATTTGGCAAATCCCAAGTATTGGTTATAATCAGTATCATTAAGGCAGCAACAAATATAGCCCAAATCGCTAATGTTGTATAAAGTGTGCCAAGAAATTTAGCCTGTTTTCTAAATTCTGGTTTTCGCAAGAATAAGATTAATGCGAATATGGCAATAATCGCAATGAACAGAATTTCGTTAGTAGTAGAAAAATCTAATATCTTATTCATATGCCTAAACTATATTTTTACAGCTTTTCCATTCATGCATTTTAGACGCTCAATTTTCACATCGAAGTGCTTCCAATCAATTTCATTCCACGTTAGCCCGGGGACTGATAAAGTATTACCTTCTATAACTTCTGTTTTTTTGGGGTCATCTGTTGTTATGATCCACCTTAGTAATTCCCTGGCTGATTGAAGTGAGTTAACTTGTAGAGTGCCGGAAGAGAGTCCATTTTTTATGTTAAGCTCGAGCGGGCCTCTAGTTGTTACGCCTTTTTTGCTGACATGAAGCAGTGTACTTATCAGATAACGATAGTGTTGGTTTTGCTTTCTTTCTATCAAGTAAAAATTATCTTGCTTAGGAATTGATAGATAGTCAATTTCATCATCACTTTCTGTGATTGTATCTTCTCCACTTACAATTGCGCGCACTAGAAGATTGGCTGTTGATCTTGACGAAACAGCTCTATCTGCATTTTCTGGTATGATGATATCAAGAGCTCGGACTCCGATATCTTTTGCTTCATTTGGTTTGCCATCTTTAAACATATTCGTAAATAAATATTGCCTGTCGCCATTTGCTCCACAATCTTTTAAATCAATATCAAGATCGAATATGACATTCCCTGTCAAATCTCTATTTGCTACACCTTTTTGTATCAAGGTAGCACTGTATGGAGTTAAGATACTCGTCAACTCAACTGTTCGACTTCGATATGTGACAGATTCTTCACGCGTGTTTTGTGTGCTAAATGGTAAAACTTGAGCATCGTCGGTGCCTAGTTTTAATTCAGGTGAAAATGAACGGAGTTGAGTAAATTTATCACTGCCTAGATCGATTTCTGCATATTGAGTGGAGAACTTGTCCCAACTGGTAAATGTTCCATCGCGACTATCAATGCTGACATTTATGTCGACAAAGTCTAGCCTTTCGGCAGGTGATAAGCTTCCTCCTACGACACTTGCAACTATTCTCTTTTTGAATATTGTTTTGTCACTAGTGGGCTGGCTAGGTTTTTTTATGCCTTCTGCCAATAGTGAAATGAGTTCGCTGTTCGAGCTTGCTCTAGTATTAAATGCTTGGATAAGAGCTGCCTGTCCTTCGTCAGAGAGTTGAGTAATGTTTGTGGTCGTACTTGTTGCTGGAACATCACGAGAAAAAATTGAGTATGCGGTTCTTACTGTTGTCTCGCTACAATCGCTATTATTGTAACTACAAGACTTGTAGTGTTTCAGTATTTCAGGATCGGGATAGCAACCTGAAATCAAAAATACTACTAGTAGTATAAGTAAATTTTTAATTGTTATTATTTTCATTCTTACACCTCCTCTAATTACGTGTTAACTGATAAATAGCACCAGGCTGTGGGTTTCCATTGTTGTCATCTAATGATTTGTCCTCAATATACATCCTTTTATAGAGAGTTACAGGTTGTCTGACTGGTGCAGATGCTGGTTCGGTTGACTGTGATCGTAAATAGTTAAGTTGCCCACATCGTGACAAAAACCATTGCGATTGTGTGTTCGATTCTGAGTTGTTGTCAGGATTAAAGTTATCTAACATGATTGCATAAAAACTTTGACCTTCACATCTTCTAGACATGACTCCCTCCACATAGTTAGTTGGTATTATTAACTGCCTACTCTGAATATCACTTTTTCAACTTGGTCACCATTAAGCAATCAAATTGAGGTTAATCGATACTTCTCCTCCTGTATTAAGGTCTCGGAAAAGTATTTGAATGTTTGATATTCACTTTTCCCTACTTATAAGGTGTATTAAAGAGCAAAACCCTCTCAGAAAGAGCATATAAAAATATAGCCTGCAGAATGTATTAATAAAAAATGACTGCTTGGATACCCGAGCCTCTGCAAGCTATGCCGTTGGTGTGATTCCTGAACCGACAGCTATTTTGTCGAGGATGTGGATATAGATCAGAGCCAGCGGGTTTTTCAGGTTTTTCAACAGACTGGTATCTGATGCGCTCTAGAAAAGAAATGCTTATTATATAATGCTCTTATAGCAAAAGCCGATGCTTAAAATAATCATTTAGAAATATTGGTTGAGTATATTCTTCAAGCTTTAATTCTTTTGCACATGTGCATGATGCATGAAATTAATTTTAGCCCAATGTGCTTTGAATCGAACCTATGTCCCATTCAAGCTATCCCATAGCCCCTTGAGATGCATATAAATTATTTCTCGGTCAGTTATTATTGGCTATTGATGACGGTGATCGGGTCGCATGCAGGTAAAGTCACCAGTACGGATTGCATTGAATTTGGAGATGCAAACTCTAAATGTAACACTCGACCTCAAGGGTGATAAGACCACGCTGATAGTTGAGTGGTGTAACTGAGGCTTTTACACTTTAAGAGGTGTTCTAGCGTTGTATATGTAAGTTATTGATTTGTTGGGGTGCCGAAATGTCTAGACGAATATCGCGGCGGGTTTAACTTCTTCTGGCAATTCTACCCTGATAGTATCATCAAATGGCGCGCCCGGCAGGACTCGAACCTGCAACCCTCGGCTTAGAAGGCCGATGCTCTATCCAGTTGAGCTACGGGCACGCGATGTGTGGATTATACCGATATTCCGTTGTTAGAGTGAATCGAACCGGGTAATTTCTCTCACAAAAAAGCCACCCTGTGGGTGGCTTTTTGCAGAGCTGTTGAGCAGCCTACCAGATTGATACGCGCTCTTCCTGTGGCAGATACATGCCATTTTCCGGGGTGACGTCAAATGCGTCATACCAGGCGTCGATGTTGCGTACAACACCGTTGATGCGGTATTCCGGCGGGCTGTGCGGGTCGGTAAGCAACTGCTGGCGCAGAGCGTCTTCACGCATTTTGGCACGCCATACCTGCGCCCAGGACATAAAGAAGCGCTGATCGCCGGTGTATCCGTTCAACACCGGTGGTTCACCATGCGCATCTTTGTATTGCTGATAGGCTGAGTAAGCCATTTCCAGCCCACCCAGGTCGCCGATGTTTTCACCCAGTGTCAGCTGCCCATTGATGTTCATGCCTTCAATAGGTGAGAAGCCGTTGTACTGTTCTACCAGCTTGCCGGAGCGTTCCTTGAAGGCTTCATCTGCTGCGGCAGTCCACCAGTCCCGAATCAGGCCGGTTTCGTCAAAGCGGCGGCCCTGATCGTCAAAGCCGTGGCCGATTTCATGGCCGATTACGCCACCGATAGCGCCATAGTTAACCGCCGGGTCGGCATACGGATCAAAGAATGGAGGCTGCAGAATACCTGCCGGGAAGGTGATCTGATTCAACAGCGGGTTATAGGAGGCATTCACGGTCTGCGGAGGATACGGCCATTCTTCCCTGTCAACCGGACCACTCAGGCGTTCCACCTGACGATTCCAGTCAAATTCGGTAACCCGCAGGGCATTACCCAGCATGTCACCTTTCTGGATATCCAGGTTGTCATAATCAATCCATTTGGTGGTATAGCCGATACGCGGCTCAAAGGTGGCCAACTTGGCCAGCGCTGCGGTTTTGGTGTCCTCGTCCATCCATTCGTTTTCGTGGATTCGGGCTTCCAGCGCGGTGCGCAGGTTGGCAACCAGTTCATCCATCTGCTCTTTGGCGGCAGGCGGGAAATGGCGGTCGATGTAAATCTGACCAACCGCTTCACCCAGGTTGTTGTTGACCAGATCTGAACCGCGTTTCCAGCGTTCGCGCTGTTCTTCAATGCCGTTGAGGGTCTTGGCGAAGAAATCGAAATTGGCCTGATCAAATTCCTGTGACAGGTTGCTGGCGTTGTTACGGATGAAGTGATACTTCAGGTAATCTTTCCAGGTCGATACCGGTGTATCAGCAAAAATCTTTGCGCCCGCTTGAATCGCGCTGGGCTGAGCTACCACAATGCTTGGTACGCCATCCAATCCCTGATATTCCAGCGCTCTGGCCCAATCGAATTCAGGTGCCAGTTCTGCCAGCTGTTCCGGAGTCATCGGGTTATAGATTTTCTGGATATCGCGGCTTTCCGCCTGGGTCCAATGGGATTCGGCCAGTCGGGTTTCCAAAGCAATGATCGCGTCGGCCTTGGCTTCAGCATCTTCAATGCCGGCCAGTTCCTGTACTTTGATGACATAGTCACGGTATGCGCTTCTGAACTCTTCGAAGCGCGGCTCTTCACTTAGATAATACTCACGATCGGGCATGCCCAGACCGGCCTGACCGGTAAACAGTGTGTATTTGGTGGTATCGGCAGGGTCGGGCAGGATTCCGATACCGAAGGGTGCAGTGGCATGGATATCAGCCAGCGCCAGTACCAGTCCCTCATGGTTTTCTACACTGTCAATAGTGTTCAAATGACTGGTCAGTGGCGTAGCACCCTGAGCGTTCAAGGCATCGACATCCATCCAGGTGGCGTAATAATCACCAACTTTCTGCTCCAGTGAGCCGGTTGCAGTTTCGTTTTCGGTCAGGTCATTGATAATTGCATTGACCTGTTCGGTGGAGCGCTCACGCAGTGCCAGGAAAATACCGTAAGATGCGCGGTCTGCGGGGATTTCGAAAGTATCCAGCCAATGGCCGTTCACATATTGTGCGAAGTCATCGCCGGGTGCTATCTCAGGGTTCATCTGTGTCAGATCTATACCCCAGTCACCCAGTTCAGGGTTATTCTCGGTTGCTGCCGTTTCTACAACATCTGTTGAAGTATCTGCACTGTTATCAACTGCAGCAGTGCTTTCCGGTTCAGATTGCTGGCCGCAGGCGCTTAAAATTAAGGCAAGGCTGGTTGCCAGTAGGGTCTTGTTCATAATTTATCCGTAGTCCAATGCTAGTTTGTTAGCCGTAGTGGCTGTACCGTGATATTAAACGGTAAACCGATTAAGTCTAATGTATTAGGCGATGCTTGGCATGTGCCAATTGACCTAATGCCAAATTGAAAAAGATAGATTCTAACCAATGATTACTCCAAGTTGAGTTGTGCCTCTACCTTTAGTCCCACTTCGCGAATTACCGTCACGAGGTAATCAATATGGCTTTTGTCTTTGCGGTGATTGATGATACAGGCCCGGATAACAGGCTCTCCCTGCAACCGGGTTCCGGTAATGAATACCCGCTGATCCTGCTCAAGAGCGGGGATGATCTCTTCATTAAGGAGACGGGTTTGTTCATCGGAATGCCTGTGTGATCCAAGAAAACGGAAGCAGGAAATAGCCAGTTCATTATGGCTGACCAGTTCGAAGTCGGTCGAGTTTTCAAGCAGTTCATCCAGGTATACCCGCAAAGCGATGTCATTTCGAATCATGTTCCTGAGCCGCTCACTGCCGAAGGCTTTGAAGGACATCCATACCTTAAATGCCTTGGCATTTCGGGATAGCTGGAAATGGTGTTCGTTGATATCCAGGCGGTTATCGTTGTGTTGGCTGGAGGCCAGATAGTCTGCGTTGTTGTGATATGTACGTTTCAACTGATCCCAGCTGCGTACCAGGGTACAGCCGATCTCGAATGTCTGATAAAGCCACTTGTGAAAATCACAGGCAATTGAATTTGCCCGATCAAGCCCTGCAAAGGTTTCTGCAAATTCTGGCAGTGATGCAACCAGTGCACCATAGCATCCATCAACATGGAACCAGATTTTATATTTTTCGGCAAGATCAGCCAGTTCATTAAGTGGATCCACAGCACCGGTATTAACTGTACCGGCATTTCCGATTACACAAAACGGCTGAAGCCCATCAGTAATGTCAGATTCGATACTGTGCTTCAGTGCATCCATGTCAATCTGATAGTTCCTGTTAACCGGGATTTTTCGATAGTGGCGATTACCGATTCCAAGCATCTGAATACTTTTATCTACGCTGCTGTGCGTTTGATCTGAGGCATAAACGACAAACGGCTTTTGACCAAATAAACCATGTTCACGAATACCGGCCTGCTCAAAATATATATTCCTGGCAACGGTCAGGCCGGTCAGATTAGCTGCTGAGCCGGCACTGACTATTGCGCCGCCAGTGTCATTGCCGTCACCATATCCTATGAATTCAGAAGCCCATTGGATAACCCGGTTTTCGATTTCAGTCAGCGCCGGTGCCAGATGCCACTTGGCAACATTCTGATTAACAGCGGCTGCCAGCAGGTCAGCAGCAATGGACACCTGATTGCCGCCGGCCATTACATAAGCATACATATGCGGTCCAATATTCATGGTAGGGGTGTCCATGACTTTGGTTTTGACTTCACCCAATAAGCTGTCAATGTCCGTGCCATCTTCGGGCAGAGGTTCGTCAAACCAGTTGTATACCTGCTGCTGAGAGTGGCCGGGATAGGCATTCCCGTTCAAATTAGAATAGCGATCGAGGACCAGTGCCTTACTCAGGGAAAGCAGCCGGTCAAACTCTTCCAGAGGGAAATCCAGGGTATCAGAATACTCATCCATCGGACCTGTTGCTCCTATGTCTGATGAAATAATGTTTTTATGTATCAGTCTAGTTTAATGACTGTGGGGCAGGATGCCACTAACCATGAGGCATACTTAGATAACATTGAAGTTTGCAGGCAGAGCTGCATTCAATTCATAAGTATCCGGTGTGAATCAGCTATCCAATACCAAATAGCGCAGGTCAGCAGAATTTACGTGCTGACCTGACAACCGTATTGCTCAAAGCTAAACCGCCGGTAGCTGATCATTCAGCTACTGCACATGAAAAGCCGTTTGGATTGACAACTTTTTCCAAAGGTTCGATCTCAAAACTACCGGTAACGCCTCCGGCTGAGTCAATGGTGTAATCCACCTGAGCCAGGTCACAGGCGAGAAACTGTACGGACAGCTGTCCGACAACTGCGCTGGATTCATCGGCCTCGGGAGGCATATCAAAAGCACCGCCCTGACGTGCACGCAACGGTCCGCTGGCAGTATTGCCTTCCAATGTCAGCAGTCCGGTCATCCAGCGTTGCCCGCGACCACCGATATCCATGTCCGGTGGGTTGGCGGGGGGTATTTCCACAATTGTAGAAGTAAACCATGCAGCGAACAGCAGGTTCAAGGTGGGCCCAAAATCAAACAGGATGCCCTCACCATCGGTATTCCTGTTCAGCCAGGCGCCTTCGGCGAGGGCGAAATCAAACTCTCCTTCTTCAGCACCCAAGTCAATAACCCTGAGTGAATTATTGGTTGGGCCGGGCAGGGTTACACTACTGGAGCCGGTGACATATAAGAATCTTCCATCGTTGGATACATCAATGCCGTTCGGCCTTGAGAAAGTGGCCTGATCAGCCATGCCATCCTGGTTGCCGTCAGTGCCGGTGCCTGCCAATACGCTGACTTGGCCATCCAGTGTGACTTCGAATATCTGATGTTCAGTGCGCCCGGCAACATATAGCTTGCCGCGGGTATACACGATGTGACCAGCGCCCGGGAACGGCTGATCATCTCTGGCTTGGGCAATTAGGGTAACTGTACTGTCCGGTGCGATTCTTAAGATCTGGGCATCATTCCAGTTGACGGTATACAGATTACCCTGCTCATCCATAGTCAGCCCATTGGGACAGTTAAACCGGGTATCCTGAGCGAAGATAACCGCATTGGTGGATCCTGCAGCGATTCTGAAAATACCCGGAGCGTTTGAGCATGAGGTGACAAAGATATTGTCGTTGTCATCAATCACCAGCCCAACCGGTCCTGCCACGGTTGCTAGTTGGGTGGCAGTACCGTTAGGAGCTATTCGCCAGATGCGATTGGAACTGAACGCTGATTGCAGCAGGTTGCCTTGAGAATCAAAGTCATTGCCGGAATTACTGAATCCCAGGTTTCCGGCAAATGTGGATACCTGCCCATCCGGGGTAACCCGGGCAACTCGGGTACCGGTTGTTCCGGTATTGAACAAACTGCCGAATTCGCCAATGTATATATCATCGGTATCGGGATGTACAGTGATGCCACCATGAGCAAACACTTCGGTGAGGGTCGATACCTGCACCTGCGAAAAAGCATTGCTGCAGAAAAATATTAATCCCAGGATAAATAAGGAACGTTGACTCATTGGTGGATTTCTCATTGTACTAATATGTTCGTATATTAGCATAATCAGAATTGATTGAAATAGCCTGAATCTGGCCTGGACGGGTTATGCCGATAGAACGACAGTTTGGTGCTTTAGCGCGAATTCATTGCTTAAGCTGTCATGCCGGTTGGCACAAGCAGTAGGGGAAGTTAATCAATAAAAGAGAATAAATGCAGCCTGCCGGCGGCAGGCTGCAAAGGCCGTAATGGCTGTATTAATTTGCTGTCGGCGTGCCGTCCAGACTGCAGCTGAAGCCATTGGGATTAACGACCTGTTCCAGTGGCTGGATATTGAAGCTGCCGCTGATGCCACCGGCTGAGTCGATGATGTAATCGACCTGCGCCAGGTCACAGTCCAGGAACTCAATGGTGATTTCACCTACGTCCATGCTTGATTCAATATCGGTAGGCGGCATGTCAAAGGCACCACCCTGGCGGGCGCGCAACGGCCCACTGGCGACATTGCCTTCCAGCGTCATCAAGGCAGTCATCCAGCGTTGACCATCAAAGCCAACTTCAATTTCCGGCGGATCAACCGGCGCTACCGGATCGATAGTGAAGGTAAACCACGCCCCAAACAACAAATCCAGGGTGGGGCCAAAATCGAACAATATGCCTTCGCCATCAGTATCCGGGTTTAACCACGCGCCTTCCGCCAGCTGGAAATCGAATGGCTGGGCATCACTGAAAGGTGAAAAGCTGAAGTTATCAATAACACCGGCAGAAAATTCGATAGAGGCTATCGGTTCGCTGGTATTGAAAGTCACGAAGTTGTCCTGGTCGCCGAAGGTGGTGACGATATTACTGTCAACCGTATCCAGAACCGCACCGTTTGAAGCCATGGCTGTAGCGGTTCCGGCAGCAAAGCCATTGCCGTGAACATAAAAGAAATTGACATCCATAACCGGGTTATCAAAGGTAACTGTGGCCGGTCCATTGGGGACTTCATAGGACCACGCGCCGGAAGCGTACAGTGGTGGTGAGCCTTCAGTGGCAACTATACCGCCGCTCCAGTTGGATCCCCGGAAGCTGAAGCTGGTTGCGCCAGGTGTGGTGACGCCGGTTTCGACACCGTTGTTATCGAAAAAAATGGTGGTGCTTTCCTGAGCTACACTGGCAGTTGCCAGTATCGTTAAAAGTACCGCCGCAAAAAAAATACTCCAATGGTTTTTCATCAAGTTTAATCCTTTAGCGAAATATTCAGATGCATTTCCCCTGACCGCTAGGCAAGTTGATTGCTTGCAAAGTGTAAGGTCAGGTCAGCAAGAAAACGTTTAAGCATGCACTCAAACACGCTCAAAGAAGCTTTTGCTGCGATCTGAACTGATATTTATCAGTAAAACAGATGAGCAAATGAGGGTATTGAATGCAGTCCCATTGGGTAGGTGGCGGTTTAACCACAAAAGGTTCATTGGATATTGGCAGGCATTATTCAGCCTGGAGAAAATAGATTCAGGCAAGTATCCAGGCTTATGGACCAGGGCACCTGAATATCGCCTGCAGTCTGGCCGCAGGTTTATTTTCAGCCGGAGTTTACAGGGTATCGGGTATGCTCACGTAAACCGGTGCGCAAAAGCCATTTTTCACCCGCTTCCACCGGCCAGCCACGGTGCAGTGACATTGGATCCGGCTTGCCGTCAGGTAACACATTGTAGTGGATGGTCGCTGAGCCTTTTACATGTTTGACCGACACATCGGCTTCCGGATACACGGTTTCCCCACCGCGATCTGCAGCCTGCAGGCAGATCAGAAATGTAGCAACCCGTTGCCCTCCAAAATCGGCCAGTTGGTCGCGGTTGGCGGCAATTTCCTGCTCCTCAAGATAGTCCACATGTGTGCGGTATTCCTGGCCCGGTTTATAGCTGATGACCGAACACGGATCAATGGCTTCCATGTCCCAATCGGTAATTGTGGATATACGCCGTTCAATGCAGCGCACGATAGTGTCTGAATTTATCGTCCCGAAAATCATTCCGGCGCCATTGAAGAATTGACTTTCAGCACTGCCGCGTACACCCAGATTGGAATACTGTTCAGGCGGCATCATGGCCCCACTGATCATCCTGAGTGTATGCACTCGCTCCTCGCGAGTAATGAATTCGGCGCTGGTTGCCACACGAGGTTCCTGGCAGACCCAGTTCCAATCGGACGGTAGTGCCCGAAGCGTATGCCGGTTGTTGACTTTGATCTGCAGACGACCTGAGTCGGAGAGTATGACAGAAGGGTGATCAATTTTGGCGAACTGCGCTTCAAGTTGATCCACCATCACATTGCGTTGTTCCGGGACAATGAAGCTGCCACTCAGCTTCTGCCTGAATGCGCCGGTAGCTACATGATTTTTCTTTAGTTGCTCAGACCACAAGGATGCTTGATCGCCATAGCTTGCTTCTGGCGCCAGTTCATCGGCAGCTTCACGTGCGTCCGGGATGTCATTGTCTGCAGCAAACAGCAATAAGGCACGCGCAAAGGCCAGGTCTTTTTCTACACCTGCTCCATATCCAAAACGCAGTCCCAGTGAGTAATACGCCAGCGGATAACCCAGCGCACAGGCACGTGCAAATGCTGTCACAGATGCCTGTGCATCAAGGATTTCATCCAATGTGCTGGTCAGGTATCCAACCTCCCAGGCAGAATGCTGATAGCCTGCGTCGGCCAGTTGTTTCAGTAACTGAAGCGCGCGTTCGGGCTGGTAGTCAAATGCCACACCCCGCAGGCACAGGTTGGCCAGACGGTCTACAGCCAACCCAACCCTGGAACCCGCGGCTTTCTCCAGCCAATGTCCCGCTGTTGGAATAGCGTCAGGCAGAAGAGGGTTATGCAGATAGAATGAACCCAGCAGCCACTGTGCCGCCGGCCCCTGAGTGCCGCCGGCAGTCTTCTGCAATAGCTCCAGTCCTCTCTGACACTGGGTGGTGCCTGGTTGATTGCTGCTGATCAGATGGTTGCCAAGCTGCAGCATGGCCATTTCATCTCCACGCGCAGCAGCCTGCTCCAGCTGGGCAGCTGATGGTCGATTCATTTGCATTTTAAACGCGCCTCCCGCGTTATTCGTGGAACCTCATGAACAACTGCTAACTGCTCATAACCACGAAACGAGAGTCACCCGTTCAGGTGCAAACGCAAAAACAAATCAATCTGTCAGGTGACTCTAACTCTTTATATTTAGCATTTGATGCTATCGGATATATAACCAAACATATATAAGCCTAAAGAAGTAGCTGCAGGAACTAATAAAGTGGCTCGAAGAAAAGCGTATTTGCCGGTTTGGGCGGTTATTCAGCAGGTGATCTCGGAGAATTGATAATTCTCACAGTCTCGAATTGCGGTGCGCAGAAACGATAAAGCCACCTGTAAAAAGGTGGCTTTGATCAGTGTTCTGGCGCGCCCGGAGGGATTGACTCGCACCCTCCCTGGTGCTCGCCTTACAGGCGCATTCGCTGTGCTCATGCGTCCCAACCGGCATCCTGCCGGTAGGCGAACCTCCAATTTATATTGTCGGAGGTTCGAATTTTGTTGCTTAGAAACGACAAAGCCACCCGTAAAAAGGTGGCTTTGATCATTGTTCTGGCGCGCCCGGAAGGATTCGAACCTCCGACCGCCTGGTTCGTAGCCAGGTACTCTATCCAGCTGAGCTACGGGCGCGAAGCCGGTAATTATCTGTTGCTGTTGGGGATGTGTCAATGCGATTGGTGAAAAAATTTATATTCAGATGCAATTTTTTCGTTGACCTCGGCTATTCAGCCGGATACTATGTGCGCCCTCGGTCGGGGTGTAGCGCAGTCTGGTAGCGCAACTGCTTTGGGAGCAGTGGGTCGGGGGTTCAAATCCCTCCACCCCGACCAAATTCATTACAGCGCATTCTTGTCACCTTCCAAGAGCCTGAATTGCTCAGCATTTTGTGGCAAAATACCGCGTTCTGTGGTGGGCGTAGCTCAGTGGTAGAGCACCGCGTTGTGGCCGCGGCGGTCGTGGGTTCAATCCCCATCGTCCACCCCATTTTTTATATGTATATTCGCTGCGTCGGCTGAATAACTCAGGCGGGCGCTTATTTGAAAAAACAACGAGCTATTGCAACACTGCTATGCAAATCAACATTGAAACAACCGGCGCACTGGAGCGCACACTCCAGTTTGGCATTCCAGCCGCTGAAGTCGATTCTAAAATCCAGCAGAAACTTGCTGAACTTGGACGTACTGTAAAGCTGAAGGGCTTCAGACCCGGGAAAGTACCGTTAACGGTGATTCGTCAGCGTTATGGCAAGCAGGTACGTGAAGAGGTCATGCAAACTGTCATGCAGCAGGGGCTGGGCGATGCTATTCAGGAAGGTGAGCTGCGTGTTGCGGCATTGAAGAGTCTGCAGCCCGAAGAACAGGAGCAGGGCAGTGACATGCTTAGCTTCAGCGCACAGCTGGAAGTGTTTCCTGAATTGGACACGCTTAATGTTGAGGAAGTTGAAATCAAGCGGCCTGTGGTTGATATCAATGATTCTGACGTTGATGAGATGCTGAACACATTGCAGGAACAGCGGCGTGTGTGGAAGCCGGCGGATGGTCCTGCTGATGAAATGCACCGGGTGCTGGTGGAATACAACGCAATGGTCGGTGAACAGCGTATTCCTGAGGAAGGCAATCTGCGTATTGGCACCATTATTGGCAGCGGCATCGTGTTTGAGCAGCTGGAACAGGCCATTACCGGTATGCAGGCCGGTGACAGTAAAACGGCTGAATTGACATTCCCAGAAGATTTCCGTGCCCCGCAACTGGCGGGCAAGCAGGCGTCTGTTGAGTTGCATGTGACGCATGTTGAAACCGGTGAGCTGCCGGAAGTAGATGATGCATTTGCGGCCAGTTTTGGTATAGCCGAAGGCGGCGTGGAAAAACTGCGCGAGGAAGTGCTCAGTAATTTGGACCGTGAAAAGAACATTGCCACTCGCCGCTGGATGAATGAGCAGGTGGGTAAGTCACTGACTGAAAAGCATGCTGATATGGAGTTGCCGGCCAGCCTGGTACAGCAGGAAGCCGCCAATCTGCGTCAACGTATGCAACAGGAAATTGAGCAGTCAGGCGGAGATATCAGTCAGCTGCCGCCGGTTGACACCTTATTGGACAGTGCTCGTGTGAGAGTGCGCGGCAGCATCCTGCTGGGTGAGCTTGCCCGGCAAAACGATATCAAGCTGGATGAAAACCGTGTATATGAACGGATAGCTGAAATTGCTTCAACTTATGATGAACCTCAACAGGTTGTTGAACTCTATCGAAGCAACGAACAATTGTACGGACAGGTTCGTCAGTCGGTGCTGGAAGAGCAGGTTGTCGACTGGGTCGTTGAGCATGCTGCATGCTCTGATGTACCGATGGCGTTTAAAGACCTGATGAATGGAACACAAGATGCCTGAACAAAACATACCGGCGCGCGCACTTAACCTGGTGCCAATGGTGGTTGAACAAACCGCCCGGGGCGAGCGTGCTTATGATATCTATTCGCGCCTGCTTAAAGAGCGGGTAATCTTTATCGTCGGCGGCATTGATGATCATGTGGCCAATCTGGTGGTTGCCCAGATGCTGTTTCTGGAATCTGAAAATCCGGAAAAAGATATCAGTGTTTATATCAACAGCCCGGGTGGTGTGGTCACTGCAGGTCTGGCGATTTACGATACTATGCAGTTTGTTAAGCCTGATGTGAGCACAATCTGTGTTGGCCAGGCAGCCAGCATGGGCGCACTGTTACTGGCTGCAGGTGCGAAGGGTAAACGCTTCTGTCTGCCGCATTCACGGGTAATGATTCATCAGCCACTGGGTGGTTTTCAGGGTCAGGCTTCCGATATTGATATTCATGCCCGCGAAATATTACTGATGCGGGAAAAATTAAATACGATTCTTTCACAGCATACAGGCCAGGCGCTTGAGGTGATTGAAAAGGATACCGATCGGGATAACTTCATGTCGGCTGAGGACGCCAGCGACTATGGTCTGGTGGATTCTGTCATTCAGGACCGTGCCGCTGTGGCGATAAGCGGTGATACGGATTAGCCTGCGGTATTCCCGTATAATCTGCACGTAATCAGGCCGTTTTCCGGTCCTGTAAAGTAATGATCAGGTTCCGTTGATTTGGGATAACCGGATTTGCAGGTTAAAATCAATGGTATTACTGATGACATCAAAACCCTGGAATTGATACTCAATCTGGAAGTATGAGCGACGAGTCCAAACAATCCGGCGACGGTAAAATTCTATATTGTTCCTTTTGCGGTAAAAGTCAGCACGAAGTGCGTAAGCTGATTGCCGGCCCAAGCGTATACATCTGTGATGAATGCGTTGAGCTGTGTAATGACATTATCCGGGAAGAACTGGAAGATAAAGGGCAGGAACAGTCCGACAGCCTGCCTACTCCACGTGAAATTCACGATTTTCTGAATGAATTTGTGATTGGCCAGGCACAGGCCAAAAAAGTGCTTTCGGTTGCGGTTTACAATCACTACAAGCGGATGCGTGCGGAGCAGGGTAAAGAAGAGGTTGAGCTGGCTAAAAGCAACATTTTGCTGATTGGCCCAACCGGCTCCGGTAAAACACTGTTGGCGGAAACGCTTGCACGTATGCTGAATGTGCCGTTTACCATTGCCGATGCGACTACCCTCACTGAAGCGGGTTATGTCGGTGAAGATGTTGAGAACATTATTCAGAAGCTGCTGCAAAAATGTGATTACGATGTTGATAAGGCACAGACCGGCATCGTTTACATTGATGAAATCGATAAGATTTCCCGTAAAGCGGAAAATCCGTCGATTACCCGGGATGTTTCCGGGGAAGGCGTGCAGCAGGCATTGTTGAAGCTGATTGAAGGAACCATAGCCTCGGTTCCTCCGCAAGGCGGTCGCAAGCACCCGCAGCAGGAATTCCTGCAGGTCGATACCAAAAATATTTTGTTCATCTGTGGCGGTGCTTTTGGTGGCCTGGACAAAGTTATCCAGCAGCGTTCTGCAGCTACAGGCATTGGCTTCAGGGCGGAGGTTCGCAGTAATGAATCAGGTGAAAACCTGAGTGAATTGCTGAGTCAGGTAGAGCCGGAAGATTTGATCAAATATGGACTAATTCCGGAATTCATCGGCCGTCTGCCGGTTGTAGCAACCCTGGAAGAGCTGGACGAGGATGCACTGGTGCAGATTTTAACGCTGCCGAAGAATGCACTGGTCAAGCAGTACCGGCGCCTGTTCGATATGGAAGACTGCGAACTGGATATCCGTGACGATGCTTTGCATGCAGTGGCCAAACTGGCAATGCAGCGTAAAACAGGTGCCCGCGGACTTCGAACCATATTGGAAAATGTGCTGCTGGACAGCATGTATGACCTGCCTTCCACCGATGAAGTACGCAAGGTGGTCGTTGACGAAGCTGTTGTCAACGGAGAGGCGCAACCCTACCTGATTTACGAAACCAAAGAACCCAAGGCTGCCGGCGACAGCGTTTAGCGCCTAACCGGCCCGATATCCAGCATATTCACCGGATTGCTTGAATAAGCGCCGGATAACGCCATATTTGCGCATTAGGGAACAGGGTGATTGTTACTCTATCACCGGTCTGTCTGATATCCGTAATATAGACATCCCTGCCAGGCGCTGAACTAGCAGGCGCATAGCCAGATAAGTATTAAGGTATGACGAATAAAACTGATCAAGAAATAAGCCAGTCGGAAACGGCTGAACTGTTGCCGGTCCTGTCACTGCGTGACGTGGTGGTCTACCCGTTTATGGTGATTCCGCTGTTTATCGGCCGGGAAAAATCCATGCAGGCGCTGAAAAAAGCCATGGATCTGGATAAACGGATTCTATTGGTTACTCAACGCAGTCCGGATGTGGATGATCCGACGCCGGAAGACTTATATGCAGCCGGCACCATAGCAACAATTCTGCAATTGTTGAGGCTGCCTGACGGTACCACAAAAGTGTTGGTGGAAGGTGGGCAACGCATCAGGATAAATGCCTACCATGAGCAGGAGGAATATCTGGCTGCAGAATGGTCTTCATTGGAGCCTGAGCAACCAGAGGACCCACGTGCCACTGAGGTAACTGCCAGGTCATTGACCGCGATGTTTGAGCGTTACATCAAGCTCAACCGGAAAATACCACCGGAGTTACTGACAACGCTTGCCGGTATAGAAGACAACAGTCGTCTGGCTGACACCATTGCAGCGCATTTGAACGTGCGCCTGGAAGACAAACAGGCTGTGCTGGAAATGGCCGATGTTCAACAGCGGATGGAACAGCTGCTGCAGCTTATCGAAGGCGAACTGGACATGCTGCAGCTGGAAAAACGTATCCGTGGTCGCGTAAAGGGCCAAATGGAAAAAAGCCAGCGCGAGTACTATCTGAATGAGCAGATGAAAGCCATCCAGAAAGAGTTGGGTGACCTGGATGATGCACCGGATGATCTGGAAGAGCTGGAAGGTAAAGTTGAAAAAGCCGGTATGCCCAAGCAGGCACTGGAAAAAGCGCAGTCTGAATTACGCAAGTTACGCATGATGTCACCGATGTCGGCGGAAGCCACTGTGGTGCGAAATTACATTGACTGGATGGTCGGGCTGCCGTGGAAAAAACGCAGCAAAATCGGCAAAGACCTGAGTGCAGCGGAACAAGTGCTGGATCACGATCATTATGGCCTGGAAAAGGTCAAGGAACGCATCGTCGAGTATCTGGCAGTGCAGCAGCGGGTCAAGAAAATGAAAGGGCCTATTTTGTGTCTGGTGGGGCCACCGGGCGTGGGCAAAACATCGCTGGGTAAATCAATAGCGCGTGCCACCGGGCGTGAGTTCGTGCGGATGTCGTTGGGTGGCATTCGTGATGAGGCTGAAATCCGCGGGCACCGGCGAACCTATATCGGTTCCATGCCGGGCCGAATTCTGCAGTCCATGTCGCGGGCCGGCAAAAAGAATCCACTGTTCATGCTGGATGAGCTGGACAAGATGTCAATGGATTTTCGTGGTGATCCTTCCTCGGCGTTGCTGGAAGTGCTGGATCCAGAGCAGAATGAAGCCTTCAGTGATCATTATCTGGAAGTGGATTATGATTTATCCGAGGTGATGTTCATAGCCACTGCTAACTCATTAAACATTCCAGCGCCGTTGCTGGACCGCATGGAAGTTATCCGCATTCCCGGCTACACCGAAGATGAAAAGCACCATATCGCCAGCCGGTTTTTACTGCCCAAACAGCGTCAGCAACATGGCCTGGAAGAGCATGAGCTGCAGGTCAGCGATAACGTCATCACCGATATTATCCGTTACTACACGCGAGAAGCCGGTGTGCGTAATCTGGAACGCGAAATAGCCAAGATCTGCCGTAAAGTGGTTAAAGAACTGGTATTGGATAAAAAACGTGATAAGCGCCAGATTACCGTTCGCAACCTGGATCAATATCTTGGTGTTCGTCAGTACCGTTACGACAGCGCTGACAAAGAACCAGAAGTAGGGCAGGTTAACGGTCTGGCATGGACATCAGTGGGTGGTGAACTGCTGAAGATCGAGTCCAGCCTGGTGCCCGGTAAAGGCAAACTCACACACACCGGTCAGCTGGGTGATGTGATGAAGGAATCCGTACAGGCGGCGCTGACAGTCGTTCGTTCACGCGCAGAAGTGCTGGGGCTGCCTGAAGACTTTCATCAGAGCAAGGATTTACATATCCATGTCCCTGAAGGCGCTACACCTAAAGATGGTCCGAGTGCGGGCATTGGAATGTGTACCGCGCTGGTGTCTGCAATCACCCGGATACCCGTGCGTGCCGATGTGGCCATGACTGGAGAGATTACTCTGCGTGGCAAGGTGCTGCCGATAGGCGGGCTGAAAGAGAAACTGCTGGCTGCTCATCGAAGCGGAATTCACACGGTTATTATTCCTGAAGATAACCGCAAGGATCTGGTGGATATCCCCGAAAATGTACGGGATAAATTGACCATCAAACCGGTGAGCTGGATCGATGAAGTGCTGGAAATTGCCTTAACGGAGCTTCCCAGGCCTGCGGCAGAAGCATCATCCACCCCATCTGCTGCGGCAGAGAGTGATACTTTAACAGGCAGAAACAACATCCGTTCCCATTAGGTTTTGCTGTTGTTATATCGAGACAAATGAGCTAAGCGATTGAACTCAATCTGTTTTATTTTTTAGCGAAAAAAAAAACAGACAATTGGGTAGTATGATGGTATAAAATTCCCTTGAAGGCGCAGTGTCGCTGGGATAGTATTTCGCATTCGCTTGCAGTCGCTGTAACTGCCGGAAGATGGCAGGCAATAAGGGAATGCTGCTAAAAGAAGAGTCATCGCAAGTGCATCTAGCAAGCATAAGAAAAAACAGAGATTTATGGAGTTAACTAAATGAACAAAAATGACGTAGTCAATTGTATGGCTGATGAGTGTGGCATGACTAAAGCTGATGCAGGTCGTGCGCTCGACGCATTCTGCTCAGCCGTAGGCGGCGCTTTGCAGAGTGGCGACAGTGTGCAGTTGGTTGGATTTGGCACCTTCAGCGTACGTGAACGCAGCGCCCGTACCGGCCGTAATCCACAGACCGGAGCCACCATTAATATTGCTGCTTCAAAAAATGTTGGATTTAAGGCTGGTAAAGCGCTCAAAGATTCTTTAAACTAGCGCGCTTGCCTGGAGGTCAATGACCTTGATGCCGGGTGCTTAGCTCAGCTGGTAGAGCATCGCCCTTACAAGGCGAGGGTCGGCGGTTCGATCCCGTCAGCACCCACCAAAAAAACGGAGTGGTAGTTCAGTTGGTTAGAATACCGGCCTGTCACGCCGGGGGTCGCGGGTTCGAGTCCCGTCCACTCCGCCATGATCAAAAGGCGTCCCTAGGACGCCTTTTTTTTCGGCTATACCTGATCTGGATAACAGGTATTGGATTTTATTAGGTAAAAAACATGTTACAGCAAATACGTGAGCGCATCAGCGGCATCGTAGCCATTATCATTTTTGGTTTTTTGGGGATTTTGTTGATCCCGTTTGGCGCTCAGAATTTCAACCAGGTCAGAACCCCCGACGCAGTGGCGCGGGTTGGTGATTCGGATGTCACCCGTACAGAGTTTGAGACCAGCTTCAATAATTACCGGCAGCGGTTGCGTCAGTTACTCGGTGCGAACTTTGATGAATTCGCCTACAGCCAGCCATTGGTCAGGCGGCAGCATTTGGAATCGGTTATCGACCAGCGGCTGCTGGAGCTGTATGCTCAAGACAGTGGATTGGCGATTCCTCCTGCACAACTTACCGAAACCGTGCAGGGAATCCCGGCTTTTCAGGTGGCCGGCATATTCAACGAAACCATTTACCGGCAGGCACTAGCCAATCAGCGCTTGGATGAAGCAAGCTTTTTAAGTGATCTGCGTGGTAATCTGGCTACTCAGGCGCTGTCCGGCAGCCTGCAGACCTCAGTACAACCCACTGAAACCGAAATCGATGCCATGCTGGAATTGCAAAACCAGACGCGTAATATCGATTACGCATTATTCCCGGCTTCTGTGCACTTGGATTCAGTGACGATTGACGATGCTGAAGTTGAGGCTTACTACAACGAAAACAGTAACCAGTTTATGCAGCCTGAACAGGTTGCATTAAGTTATGTGGAAGTGGATGCCGCTGATTTTAGCGTCACCGAAGAACTTGATGAGCAATTGCTGCAGGATCGTTACGAGGCGAATGTATCAAGATTCATCACACCGGAACGGCGGCAGGCATCGCATATTTTGCTGACCCTGGATAATGATGCTGATGAACAAACCGAGGCAGACGCCCAGTCACTGGCTGAATCGCTGGTACAGCGGATCAGAGATGGAGAGGATTTTGCTGCACTTGCGGAAGAGTTCTCACAGGATCCCGGTACTTCCAGCACTGGTGGTGATCTGGGTTGGATAGATCCGGGTAACGGCATCATGCCGCAAAACTTTGAAGACACACTGTATGCCCTGGAAGATGGTGCTGTTTCCGATCCGGTACGCACAGGCTTTGGTTACCATGTTATTTTGCTTACAGGCATAGAACCATCGACCGGTAAATCCTTTGAGGATGCACGTGAGGAACTGGAAGAGGAAGCCCGGGCTGACCTGGCGGAGCGGCAGTATCTCGACGTTGCTGATGAATTAGTCGACCTTAGCTTCGAGCAGCCCGATGCGCTGCAGCCGGTTGCCGATGAACTGGGCCTGGATTTACAGGAAACTGAATTGTTTTCACGTACCGGAGGTGCCGGTTTAACTGCGCGGCCGGAAATCATTGAAGCAGCATTTTCAGATTTGCTGCTGCTCGAACAGAGCAATAGTGACCCGATCCAGTTGGGGCCAAACCATATGGTAGTGGCTCGGGTCAGCGAGCATGTGCCGGCCACACCGCGCCCACTGGAAGAAGTGGAGGTGGAAGTACGCAATATTCTGCAACGGCAGAAAGCCAGCCAGCTGGCCCGTGAAGAGGCTGAAGCAGCCCTGGCTGCGGCGACAGCTGAAGGCAGCACTCTGGAACAGGCAATAGCAGCGATAGCTGCCCCTGTGGCAATTGAAACAGACACAGAGGCGGACACTGAAACTGATACAGGCACAGAAGCTGATGATGATAATCAGGCAGCAGCATCACCAGCCGTAGCCGAAACAGCATTGGTGCATGAGGAGAATCTGTCGCGTAACGATTTTCAGCTGGGGCAAACGTTCCTGGAGGCAGTCTTTGCCATGAACCTGGGCGCTGACCAAACAGGTGTTATTCAAGCAGTTCCGCAAAATGGTCAGGATTGGGCCATTGTAAGACTCAACAGCATTACCTCTGGCGATCCGACCACAGCCAGCGAGGCGGAACGGCAGCGCTTATCACAACAACTGCAGCGCAGCCTGGTCAGCGAAGAGCGAACCGGCCTGCTGGATCAGTTGCGGGAGCGTTATGAAATTACGGTTTACGAAGATCGCTTATAAAAAAACAATTAAGCAATCCGTCCAACTAAAAAAACCGGCGCCAGCAGCGCCGGTTTTTTTATATCCGGTCGGGTCAGTCGCTGCCCAGTTCAGGCATCCCCAGGATATTGTAGCCGGCGTCAACATAAGTGACTTCCCCGGTAATCCCGGTTGCATAGTCAGAACATAGAAAAGCAGCCACGTTACCCACTTCCTCAGTGGTGATTGTGCGGCGCAGCGGGGCACAGCGCTCGACGTGATCAAGCATACTGCGAAATTGTGAAATACCGGCGGCAGCCAGTGTTTTAATCGGTCCTGCGGAAATGGCATTAACCCGGATGCCATCAGGGCCCATACTCTGCGCCAGATAACGTGTACAAGCCTCCAGGCTGGCTTTAGCCAGGCCCATAACGTTATAGCTGGGCATTGCCCTTACCGAGCCGAGATATGACAAGGTAAGCAGCGAGCCGTTGCGCTGTTGCATCAATGGACGGGCAGCTTTCGCCAGTGCAGCAAAGCTGTAAGCGCTGATGTCATGCGCAATGGCAAATCCTTCTCTGGAAACGGCATCAACAAAACCGCCTTCCAGCTGATCCCGGGGTGCAAAACCAACTGAGTGCACCACACAATCCAGGTGGCCCCAGGTCTGTCCCAGGCTGTCAAACACACTGTCAATCTGGTCATCATAGGCAACATCACATGGCAGGCAGATACTGGAGCCGCATTCATCAGCTATTTTTTCCACCCGTGATTGAAGCTTGTCGTTCTGATAAGTGAATGCCAGTTCAGCGCCTTCCCGGTGCATTGCTTTAGCGATCCCCCAAGCAATCGAGCGTGGACTGGCTACGCCGACAATCAGCACGCGTTTTCCCTGCATTAAACTCATAATCTAAACTACTCCAAATAAGTATCGCTGCTGCGATTGATAAAAACTGTTGTGAACCTGATACACAGTGTCCGGCAGATTAGCCGGTTACAGCCCGGCATTACTGCATCCGATTGCACTTAGACTAAAATGCAATGCTTAATGCCGGTCAAACACCAATCGTTGTCCTGAGTGACGATTATGGATTTTGTTGCCGGAATAAACAATCTGACCATTGACCAGGGTGGTATGAATCGAGCCATGAAAGCGTTGGCCGGAAAATGGAGTCCAGCCACACCGGGACAGGCACTGATCATCACTGACTGTCCAGGGTGAATCAGGCCGTAGCAGCACCAGGTCGGCAAAGTAGCCTTCACGGACAAATCCGCGTTCGCTCACCTGAAAACGCAGCGCAGGGTTGTGCGAGGTCATTTGCACCAGCCGTTCAATGCTGATCCTGCCGGCATGCACATGTTCATAAGCACATGGCAGTGCATGCTGAGCCAATGGCAGTCCGGCTGCATCGGTGATGTAGTTTCCGGAATTTTTTTCTGATGGCAAATGGGGCGCATGATCAGTTGCGATAATATCAATGCGGCCGTCATTGACTGCTTCCAGCAGTGCTTCCCGATGACGAGGCGCCTTAACGGCCGGATTGCATTTGATCTGGTTACCCAGTTCGGCATAATCATCAGCGGTAAAGTGCAGGTGGTGAACACATACCTCGGCAGTAATTTGTTTTCCGGGCATATCGCCTGGTTTAAACAGCGCCATCTCTTCTGCAGTGGTTAAATGCAGAACATGTAACCTGGTACCGAACTTTTCAGCCAGGCTGACGGCCAGTTTTGATGATTTCAGGCAGGCTTCAACGCTGCGTATCTCGGGGTGCGCGCTGGCTGGGATATCTTTGCCGAAGCGCTGTGTTGCCTGCTCCAGATTTTGCAATATCGTAGGGGTATGTTCACAGTGCGTGGTCACCGGGATTTCCGCTGCCGCAAAAATTTTTTCCAGCACCTCCTCATCATCCACCAGCATATTGCCGGTTGATGCGCCCATAAATACTTTGATGCCGCAGGCATCGGTGGCAGGAAGCCGGCGAAGCTCCTCGATATTATCGTTACTACCCCCAAAGTAGAACGCATAATTGGCCGCGCAGCGTCCTTCGGCCATGACATATTTATCTGCCAATGCCTGCCGGGTAGTCGTGGTTGGCGAAGTATTGGGCATTTCCATGAAGCTGGTGATGCCACCGGCAACTGCAGCGGCTGACTCACTGGCAAGGTCGCCTTTCTGGGTCAGGCCGGGCTCACGGAAATGAACCTGATCATCGATCATACCCGGCAGCAGCAGTAAACTGTCGGCATCAATCACCTTAGCCCGCTCGGGCGCAGAGATATTGGCGTCAATGCGCTCGATCCGGTCATTTTTGACCAGCACATCGGTGCGTCGCTGCCGGCCCTCATTGACCAGCATAGCGTTTTTAATCAAGACTGTATCAGTCATTTCCGGTTACCTCTGAATTTGTCTGGTGAGAGCCTGGTACGGGGTCAAGTCCGCCTTTACAGAAAGGCTGGCAGCGTAGAATACGCCTCAATGCCAGCCAGCTGCCATAAGCGCTGCCGTGTATTTCAATCGCTTCGTATGCATAGTTTGAGCAACTGGGGGTGAAACGGCATTGTCGACCTACCCAGGGACTGAACCAATACTGGTAAATCCTGATCAGTTTGTGCAGTAATCGTTTTATTGTCGGGGTCCTACTTGGAATTCATACAATTCACCACTATATCAGGCCAGCGCTTGCCGCGGCCAGCAACTTAGGTTATAAAGTCCGCCGCCTGGTAAAAACTGCCAGACCGACTCGGAGTTCAGATAATGTCAGAACAGATAGTGTTACCAAAAAATTACAAACCTTCGTTAAAAGAAGAGTATATGAATAGCCAGCAGCTTGAGTATTTTCGGCAGAAACTGCTGAATTGGCGCCAGGAACTGGTGGAAGAGTCGCAGGAAACCATCAACAACCTGCGTGATGAAGTACGTGATGTTGGTGATGAAGCCGAGCGCGCTACCCGGGAAACTGAAAACAGCCTGGAACTGCGTACCCGCGACCGTTATCGCAAATTGATCGGCAAGATTGATCAGGCGCTGGCGCGGATTGATGAGGGCGCCTATGGTTACTGCGAAGAAACCGGAGAAGAAATTGGCCTGGCACGGCTGGAAGCCAGACCAATAGCAACACTCAGTCTGGATGCGCAGGAGCGCTGGGAACACAGGCAGCGGCAAATGGGCGATGTCCGCCGCAGCTGAAGCCAGATTCACACGACAATTCATACTGTGGCCGGTAATCAATCGGTCTAATAGTTAAAACCTGTATCAGCCTGCAAAAAATCACCTGAACGCCACGCCATCTTGATATAATGAAGCGGTTAATAATTTTGATCGCTCAGTCATTAAGGAGGCTGATAATGAAAAATGCAGCGAAAAAAGCTGTACTGGCATGTGCCATTGCTTTGTCATGCGGGGTTGTTCAAGCGCAAAGCGAATATGATGATCGCTGGTATGCCAGCGCTTTCGGTGGTTTTGCCGAACTGGATTCTGATCGCGCTAATGTGGAAAACGAAGCTGTTTTTGGGGTTGGCCTGGGACGCTTCTTCAGTGAACACGTATCGTTTGATCTGGAATTTGACCGTATCGATTCGGATTTGACGCCTCCACCAGGCTTCTTTGGCACTAACTTCAATGCCAAATCTCTAGGCTTGTTCGGCCGCTATCATTTCCGCAGCGAAGACAGTCTGATCAGACCCTACCTGGGGCTTGGTGCAGGCGGTACCTACCGGCATGCATTTGATGGCGGTATCAGTGGTGATAAGGATGTGGCTTTTTATCTGTCACCGGTTGCCGGCGTTGGCTTCAAGCTTAATGACAATCTGGGTGCCCGGTTTCAGGCTGCCTGGCGGACTGACGTAGGTAACGACAGTGATCTGGGCGAGAATCGTTATGATGACTTCCTGTTCACTGCCGGTGTAACCTGGAAATTTGGTGCTGCTCCGGTTCCGCCACCGCCACCACCACCACCTGCACCGGCTGCGCCGCCACCACCTCCACCTCTGGTTGATGGTGATGACGACCGTGACGGTGTGCTCAACAGCAAGGACAAATGTCCTAATACACGAGAAGGCGCCGTGGTGGATATGGATGGCTGCGAAGTTCAGGTCATCATTGACCTGCCGGGTGTAAATTTTGCTTTCGACGAAGCACGCCTGACCAATGAATCTTTTGCCATTCTGGATGATGCAGCAACTACATTGCAGCGTCATCAGCAGGTAAGAGTTGAAGTGGCCGGTCATACTGATTCGGTAGGCACTGCAGACTATAACCAGGGCTTGTCAGACCGCCGCGCTTCTGTGGTGCGTGATTATCTGATCAGCAAAGGTGTTGCAGCTGATCGCATGACCTCAAAAGGTTATGGCGAAAGCCAGCCTGTAGCCAGCAACGACACCAGCGAAGGACGGGCTGAAAACCGCCGTACTGAACTGGTAATTACCAGCAAATAACGGTACCTGGCCAGATCAAAAAACCGCAGCACTGCTGCGGTTTTTTTTATGCGCTGAAAATGCGCTACCAAATATCAGTCGGAATGGGTTGAAATCACCTGAATGCCTAGTGTACTGTCATCGGCTTGGATAAATATAAATTACACAATTCTCCGGGGAGGTTTGTATGAATTATCGGCAACTGCTACTGGCTGTATTACTGCTGGTGCCTGGGGTAATCATTGCTCAAACAGCTGAGCAAGATCAATGGGATGAATACTGGGAAGCGTCCATTCACACCGGGTACGGTTTTTTGGATGACGGCGCGCGCCCCGGTGTAGATGATGGACCATTGCTGGCATTGTCCATATCCCGGTTTTTCAGCAGGAATTTCAGCCTGAGTTTCGAAATTGAGCGAATCTTTTCGGATACCGCCGGTTTGCCGCCCGGTGTTGATGATAACTTTGAATTGAATACCGCCAGCCTGATGGGTCGGTTTTATACGCCGGAGCATTCAGGCTTTCGTGGATTCGGTCTGGTGGCCATAGGTTTGACCGATCATTCCGGTGTTATCGCAGAAAGCTCAAATCTTAGCTTTGCTTTTGGTGGTGGCGTCCGCTATCAATGGACAGACCGGTTCAGCAGCCGCCTGCAGCTGCTGTACCGCCGGGACACAGACACAATTATTCCAGGTAACCGTGCTGCTGATATCGTCTTAACCACCGGTTTGAATTATCGTTGGGGTAATTGATACCACTCTACTGACAACATCCAAACAGGGGAACAGCGGCTCCGCAGTGCGGGGCCGGGCTGGATCAGCCATTCATTTACCAGATTTTCACCCGGTTTTCCGGAGCGGTATACATCGAGTCTTCCGGATTGACTTCAAAGGCTTCATAAAATGTCGGCATGTTGGTTACCACACCGTTGACCCGGTATTTAGCGGGTGAGTGCGGGTCGACTTTCAAGCGGCGCTTGAGTTCTTCATCCCGGTATAGCCGCTGCCACACCTGCGCCCAGCCCAGGAAAAACCGCTGTTGACCGGTCAACCCATCAATAACCGGTGACGGTTTGCCGTCAAGTGAGTTCTGCCAGGCTTTGTAGGCAATGCTCAAGCCGCCCAGATCGCCGATGTTTTCGCCCAAAGTCAACTCGCCGTTGACATGCTCGCCATCGATTGCATCATAGGCTGCATATTGTTCAACCAGCTGTGCGGTGCGGATTTGAAATTCTTCGCGGTCCTGATCTGTCCACCAATTGCGCAAATTGCCGTCGCCGTCTGATTTGCTGCCCTGGTCATCAAAACCATGCCCCATCTCGTGGCCGATGACTGCGCCAATGCCGCCATAGTTAACCGCATTGTCTGCGTCCAGATAAAAGAATGGAGGCTGCAGAATGGCTGCCGGAAATACAATTTCATTCATGGGTGGGTTGTAATAGGCATTCACGGTTTGCGGGGTCATGAACCACTCACCCCGATCAATCGGACCGCCGAGTTTATTGATGTTGCGGCGGAAGTCGAAATGGCTGCCACGTTTGATATTCCCGACCAGATCATCAGCAGCTATGCTTAAGGCGCTGTAATCACGCCAATCGTCCGGATAGCCGATTTTCGGTGAAAATTTTGCCAGCTTATCCAGTGCCTGCTGTTTGGTTTCCTCGCCCATCCAGTCCAGACCCAAAATGGATTGACGATAGGCTTCCCGAAGGTTTTCCACCAGTTCGGTCATCCGCTGCTTGGCTTCTGGTTGAAAATGCCGTTGTACGTAAATTTGCCCCAGCTGTTCTCCCATAATCTGGTTGGTGCCTTCTATCGCGCGTTTCCAGCGTGGGCGTTGTTCGGTTATTCCCTGCAGACCCTGGCGGTGGAATTCGAAATCTGCCTGGGCAAACGGCTCGCTCAAATAGGCTGCATAGGCATCCAGCAGCTGAAACTTCAGATAATTCTTCCAGGTATCCAGTGAAGCACTGTCAAGAATTTCAGGTAATGCCTGTAGATAACTGGGCTGACGCGCAATCAGAAATGCCTGTTCAGGTATTTCTGCACTGGCAAAGAAAGCATTCCAGTCGACGCCTGGTGAGAGTTCCCGTAACTCGGCGTAATCCAGTTTATTGTAGGTTTTATCCCGGTTGCGATTATCCACCCGATTCCAGTGGTGCTGTGCGATAACGGTTTCCAGGGCAAGAATATCATCTGCCAGGCTGTCGGCCTGATCCACACCAATCAGCTCAAAAAGCGTAATGACGTGGTTTTTCAGCAGTTCACGGGCATGCTCATACCTTTCGCCCTCTTGCAGATAATAATCTCTGTCCGGCAGTGATAACCCGGCCTGAGTGAGGTATAAAGCATATTGGGTAGCCTGCTTGGAGTCCTGATTGACGAATGCGACAACCGGCTGATTAACGCCCATCGGAAGCAGATTTCCCATCGCAGAGAGCAGCGCAGAGCTGTTATCAATTTCATCCAATGCAGCCAGGTCTTCAATTAGAGGCTGAAATCCCCTTGTATTGGCTGACTGCTCATTCATAAAGGCCTGATAAAAGTCGCGAATCTTTTGTTCCGGGGAACCGTTTTCAATGTTGTCGGCACTGCTGATTTGTTCAACAATCGCTTTGATGCTGGCTTCAGCTTCATCTGCCAGCTTGGTGAAGCTGCTGTAATTGGATTTATCAGCCGGAATGTCGGTTTCTTCCAGCCAGCGTCCGTTGGCATAGGCAAAGAAATCCTCTCCGGCGGTGATGGTGTTATCCATAGCGTCCAAATTGATACCGGATTTCAGTTGTTGGGTATCCTGGCTGGAGGTTACGTCAGCTGCTGCACCTTGTGCCTGAGGCGCAGATTCCCCGGTGGATTGCTGCTGGCACCCTGTGATTATGCCGGTCAGCAATACAGCGGTGGCAAATATACGAGCTTTCATGTGCGGTTCCTTGTTCTTTTAGGACAACATTAAATAATAGCATCAGCGCCTCGCAAAACTAATCCATCCGGCTTGAAAAGCTGCAGTTTGATCTTATCTATTGTTCTGTAACTGCTGTAAAGAGTTACCGGTCTGGCCGTTTGGCAGACTGTAATGAAAACCTATTGCTTTTGGAGGATATGGTTATGACTACTTTTGATTTTTCCCCTTTGTTTCGTACTGCTATCGGTTTTGACCGACTGGCCAACCAACTGAACAGCGCAGTGAGCAATGATTCCGGCGGTTACCCGCCGTACAACATTGAAGCGCGTGAGGAAAACGCTTATCGCATTACCATGGCGGTGGCTGGATTTTCCGAGTCTGATCTGAACATTGTCAGTGAGCAGAATACACTCACGGTTTCAGGCAAACAGGGCGATGGTGACAGCAAACAGCGTGACTATCTGTACCGTGGGATTGCTAACCGTGCATTTGAGCGTCGGTTTCAGCTGGCTGAGCACGTTAGTGTGCAGGGTGCCCGTTTGGAAAACGGCCTGCTGCATATTGATCTGGTCCGTGAAATACCGGAGGCGATGAAGCCCAAGCAGATATCAATTGATTCAGGAGCGGACTCGCGATTACTGGAAAGTGAATCGAAATCTGTTAAAGCAGCCTGATAAGAAGTTCCAATACGATACAAAGGGCGCCGGCACGGCGCCCTTTTTTATTGAGCAGATTAAAACACTGGTTTGCGGAAGTACCTAATTGACTTTCAGCACTGTAAATAGCCCCGTAAAACTCGCATAATTCACTCTATGAACGGTTTGATGTTATTTGGCCATCGGGTGTGGCTGATAGTGGTGTTTGTGCCCTGGATGCTGCTGTTGACGATTCTTGCAGTGCTGGGGGTGGTGGTTTTGCGCTGGCTGGTCGGCAGCAAAACCGCAGGGCGTATAGTGGTTGCACGCTGGGCACGCTGGGTGGCATGGATGATGCCGATGCGGGTCACTGCGAGTGGAACACAAAACATCAACCCGAAACAGGCATATGTGGTGGTGGCCAATCATTTGAGCATGCTGGATATTCTGGCTATTTTCGGATGGTCAGGTTTGGAACTGCGTTGGGTCATTAAGCGTGAAGTTAAGCATTTGCCGCTGATTGGCTGGGGTTGCAGTGTTCTGGGGTATGTATTTGTTGACCGCAGCAACAGGGAGTCAGCGATACAGGCGATTAATAGAGCCACTGCCAGACTGGAGCCTGGAGAAGGCATGATGTTTTTCCCTGAAGGAACACGCAGCAAGAACGGTCAGTTGCTGCCGTTCAAGATGGGTGCGTTTAAAACCGCAGTTAAACAACAGATGCCGGTGTTACCGATCAGTGTTAAGGGGACTTATCAGTTAATGCCGTCAGGATCTATTTTGCCGAAGCCGGGCCGGGTCAGTATTCACATTCATCCGGCAATCACTGCCGAAGGCAATGACAAAGCGGCAGCGGAACAAATCGCCGGCAAGGCCCGTAAGTCAATAGCTGCAGGTTTGGAAGAATAGTCATGCAAGTGCATATTCCAGACCCAAACTACACCAGCTCACCACGTGCCAAGCGCAATTTTATGATGGCATTGCGAATCAATGTCGGGTTCATTTTGCTCATTTGGGGAATATTCCTGCTGGACCGCGTTGTCGGGCTTGAACTTTACCGGTTCGGGTTGTTGCCGCAAACCCGCACAGGGCTGGCGGGTTTGATTATGACGCCTTTGCTGCATGCCTCCTGGCAACATCTGCTGTCCAATACCGTGCCGTTACTGGTTGCCGGTACCGCGATGCTTTATCTATACCCGAACTCAGCCGTGCGTGCAGTGCCGGTTATATATTTCGGCAGCTCATTGGTCGTATGGGTTTTTGGGCGTCCGGATCTGCACATTGGAGCGAGCGGATTGATTTACGGTTTGCTGGCTTATGTATTTGTCGGTGGAATTCTGCGCCGGGATATGCGCTCAATTGGTGTATCGCTGCTTATATGGTTCTTATACGGTTCGATGCTATCCGGAATTCTGCCAAGTTCCGGACCGGTATCCTGGGAACTGCATTTGGCCGGCTTTATCCTGGGTGTGGTGTTGGCAATCATGTATCGGCACTGGGATCGTCCACCGCGTAAACGCTATACCTGGGAGGACGAAGAAGATGACAGCGACAGCCGGCACCGTTACCACCCGGAATCAATGGAAGATGGTCAAGACAAGCCGTGGATCGGTGGTGACCGCTGAACTGATCTTTAGCATCGAATGGGGCATAATCACCTGTCTGGTGTGATGGCAGGAGCGATTGATGGGTATAGTACGCGCTGTATTCAAAACACTGGTATTTTTGTTGTTGCTGGTGATTACCATTGCCTTATTTCTACCTGCAGAAACCAGCATAACCCGCACAACCGTGATTCAGGCATCACCGTCACAAGTGTTCGCTCTGGTGAACGGGTATCAGCATTTCAACCGGTTTTCTCCCTGGCATAACCTTGACCCGCAAACCCACTATATTTACAGCGGTCCACGGTCTGGAGTAGGCGCACGTATGCAATGGCGCAGTGAGCACCCGGGTGTAGGCAGAGGCAGCAGTCAGATAACCGTAGTAGAGCAGAATCGCAGGGTTGGAATGCTATTGGATTTTGAATCTCAGGGTGTTGCAGTTGCCTGGTTTGAGCTACATCCAATCGGGCTCGATACCCAGGTAACCTGGGGGCTGCAGGCTGATGCAGGGTTTGATTTGCTGAAGCGTTATTTTAATTTGCTGCTGGATTATTTTGTCGGCAGGGATTATGAACAGGGCCTGCGGCAATTGAAAATACTGGCGGAAGCATCGCCGCTCAGAGATGCTGAAACAGCGCAACTGCAGGCAGGCGTGCAATTAGTAGAGATTCCAGCTGCAGTAAATCTGCTGATCACTGGAGGCTCGGATAATACTGTGGATGCCATCAGCCAGGCGATTGCCCGGGTATATGCACAATTACAAGTTGCCAGCCAGGCAGCCGGGCTGCAAATCAGCGGAGCGCCTTATATTGCAACACAGCAACTGATGGATGACAGGTATGAGTTTACCGCCGGACTGCCGGTCACCGGAGATGTTGTGGCAGACTTACCTTCAGGCGTGCTGCTGCAAACGGTACCTGCTGCCCAGCTGGCCTGCAGTCTTGATCAAAATTCCGGCGCAGACAAGTCAGCGGCTTATCAACAGGTGGCGCACTGGATTTCAGACAACGGCTATTTGATTTCAGGAGGTTCACAGGAGCATCAAACGCTGGACGCAACGAACATTCCAAGCAAAGCGGCAGATTTGTGGATATGTTTCCCCGTGGTTGCTGCTCATGTGGGTGGTGCATAGTGGCGGTTGAGAAAATCTTTAGAGCCAGTTTAAGCCAATGACAGCCGGTTTAACCCCTACAATTCATATCCTGGGAGCAGGGCGCACAGCCGGTACGCTGGCTCGAGCCTGGATTGACAATGGGGTGGCCAGAGTTGGATTGATACTGAATCGCAGTTATGCCTCTGCAGCTGCAGCTGCAGAACAGATTGGTGCCGGCCGGCCGGTGACTTCATGGGAGACTGAATTTAATCGCTATATGCTGGATAGCAACGGCAGCCCACAATGGATACTGCTGGGCGTGCCTGATGGCGATATGGCTGCTGTTGTAACCCGGCTAACCGAATGGTTGCAGGAAACACCACAGATGCCGACGCTGGCTTTTCACTTAAGCGGTCAATTGAGCAATGAGGTGTTGATGCCATTGCAGCGCCATGGAATGGCAGTTGCCTCGGTACACCCGGTGCTGGCATTTGCGCAACCTGAGACTGCCCGTCGGCAGCTGACTGACAGTCATTGCATGATATCTGCCAATGCTGATATACAGCCGATGCTGGAAAGGTTGTTCTCGGGAATTGGCATGCGTTGTATTGCAGCGCCGCCAACTATCGACAAAGCTGTTTATCATGCGGCAATGGTAAGCGCGAGTAACTTTACCTGTGCACTGCAGTATATGGCCGTCAACCTGGCGAGGCAGGCTGGTCTGCCTGAGCGGGAAGCTCTGCAGTTGTTGACCGGTCTGTCCCGGCACAGTCTGAGCACCATTGCCGAGCATGGTTCGCTGGATGCATTGACAGGTCCCGTTGAGCGTGGCGATATAGCGGCCACTCGACGACTTTTATCTGCTATTGAAAGCCTGCCGGAGGTACAGTCAGCAAGTTTGCGGAGCTTGTCTGAAATTGTGCTGGAAATGGCAAAGGCCAAAGGCAGTATCGACCCTGAGCAGGCTGCGGAACTGGCAGAACTGCTCGAGTCATCCGAGCGAACTTAAACACACTGGAAAAATATGAAAAAAGGCCAAGCCCCCCAAAAACCATATCGCCGTGAGGATTACAGGCTACCGGCATTTCTGGTGGATGAACTGGAATTGCGATTCAGCATAGACCCACAACGGACACTGGTGCACAGCCGGTTTGAAGTCATCAGAAATGCTGACAGCAGCGACACATCTGAACAGCTGACATTGGATGGGACAGGACTTGAACTGTTGTCTTTGAGTGTGGATGGACAGTCACTTGACAGTAACGGCTATGTGCTCACAGATGAAAATCTGATTATTCCGGGAATTGGCCAGCGAGCATTGCTGGAATTGGCGGTGGCCATCCGGCCGGCCACTAACACTGCACTGGAGGGGTTGTACGTATCAGGAGGTTTTCTGCTCACACAGTGTGAACCGCAGGGTTTTCGCCGCATTACCTATTTTCTTGACCGTCCAGATGTGATGTGCCGCTACAAAGTCACCATTGAAGCAGATCGGGAGCAGTACCCGGTACTACTTTCTAACGGCAATGAGGTGAATCATCAGTCCCTGGATAACGGACGTCATCTGGTCAGCTGGGATGATCCGTTCCCCAAGCCCAGTTACCTGTTTGCACTGGTAGCGGGGGATCTGGCAACGGTTGATGAGTATTTCACGACCGCCAGCGGCCGCCGGGTATTGCTTCGCTTTGTGGTTGAACACGGCAGTGAGCAGGAATGCCGGTATGCGATGCAGTCACTGCAGCGGGCAATGCGTTGGGATGAGCAGCGTTTCGGATTGGAATACGATCTGGATATATACCATGTTGTGGTAACCCATGATTTCAATATGGGCGCAATGGAAAACAAGAGCCTGAATATATTTAACTCCCGTTATGTGCTGGCTGACCAGGCAACCGCCACCGATATGGATTTTGAGTCGGTTGAAGGTGTCATTGGACATGAATATTTTCATAACTGGACCGGCAATCGCGTAACCTGCCGTGACTGGTTCCAGCTGACCTTAAAAGAGGGGCTCACGGTTTTCCGTGATCAGGAATTTTCTTCGGATATGCAGTCCAGGGCGGTACAGAGAATCAACAATGTGCGTGGGCTTCGGCAACGGCAGTTTGCTGAAGATGCCGGCCCCATGGCGCATCCTATCCGTCCGGATGAGTATCTGGAGATCAATAATTTTTATACCGCTACGGTGTATGAAAAAGGTGCTGAAATTATCCGCATGTATCAATCATTGCTGGGTCAGGATGGTTTTCGGCGCGGGTTGGAACTGTACTTTCAAAGACACGACGGACAGGCGGTCACCTGTGATGATTTTCTGGCGGCCATGGCTGACGCCAACAATGCAGATCTTGACCAATTCAGCCGCTGGTACAGTCAATCAGGTACACCTGAGGTATCGGTGGAAATGGAATACAATGCCGGGCAACGGCAATGTGTTTTGACTATGCGCCAGCAGCAAGGTGATCCTGACAGTCCGGCATTACTTATACCGGTTGCCGTTGGGCTGCTCGATGGAGATGGCAACGATATGCCGCTGCACAGTGATGATATTCCTGATGCCGGCAGCCAAACGGCTGTTCTGCAACTGGCAGCCGCGCAGCAGAAGTTTGTTTTCAATAATGTGCCGGAGAAACCGTTACCCTCATTGCTGCGGGGCTTTTCAGCGCCGGTCAAGCTGCACTTCCCGATTTCGCGTAACGACCTGGCTCGGCAGATGGCATACGACAGCGACAGCTTTAACCGCTGGGATGCAGCTGAGCGGCTGCAGTTGGATATCCTCAAAGAAGTTGTATCTGCAGTCAGGTCCCGGGAACCATGGGATTGCACTGGGGTATTTGTGGAAGCAGCCTGCCGGATGCTTGCTGATGAACAGCTGGATCCGGCATTACTGGCATTGGCTCTGACACCGGTCAGCCAGGATTATCTGGGCCAGCAGTTGACGGATATCGATGTTGATGCTGTTTATACCGCGGTAAAAGGTTTTGCCCTCAATTTGGCTGAGCACGTGCCGCTTAGTCAATTAATGTCACAGAGAATGCAACAGGCTGCTGCGCAGACTGAGACCTGGTCACTGGATACCGATTCCATAGGGCTGCGCAGGCTTCACAATGTTCTGCTTCGGTATTTAATGCAGCCGCAGAATCCGGATATGCTGGATTATTGCCACAGGCGATACTTTGCAGCTGATAACATGACTGACCGTCTGGCAACTTTGAAACTGCTGGTTGATTCCGATACCGAGGAAGGGCAGGCGGTATTGGCTGATTTTGCTGAGCGTTATCAGGATAAGCCACTGGTTATGGACAAGTGGTTTGCCATTCAGGCATCCAAGCATCACTTACCTGTGGCCAAGCTGGATAAACTGATGCAGCATCCAGCCTTCAGCATCAAAAACCCAAACAAAGTGCGTGCGGTTATCGGTGTGTTTGCGCATGGCAATGCTACCGGTTTTCATGCGGCGGACGGCAGCGGCTACCAGTTTGTAGCGGACCGGATTATCGAACTGAATAAGCTGAATCCGCAAATTGCAGCCCGCCTGGCCAGCTGTTTCAACCGCTGGCGGAGTTATACACAGGACCGGCAGGAGCTGATGTGCAGGCAGTTGGAACAGATAGCCGGATCAGGCAAGCTGTCGCCTGATGTATTTGAAGTGGTGACCAATGCCTTGAATAAAGGCTAGCAGGATACCTGCAGCTGTATCAGGAGAGCGGCTAGTCCTGGTTATCGCCTGCGTCCATGTTGCTGAGCGCTTTGACCAGCAACTCTCGTTCCAATGTTGCATCCTGCCGGGTAGGGTATTTGAACGGGAGGCGCATATCGGTCATACGGATATTAAACTGAAAGCCTTCTTCTTCCTTGGCGGTAAAAACCGGTGTGACCATCATGATATGACGCAGGGATAAGGTGTAGCCCTGCAGATCGTATGTGTTCTTTGCCATGAAACAATTATCCTCAATGTCTGGGTTGGCCGGCGATATTGGCCGGTTGCCCGGTGGATGCACGCCGTCGCTTGCCGCATAAACTGGTGATCATTGAGCCAATTACAACCAGCACGGCGGCAATCAGGCTCAAAGCATCCAGTTTTTCCGGCGGCACCAGGTCAGTCGTGAAGCTGGCTACGATGAATATCACGGCAATAGTTGCCAACGGTGTTATGGCAATCACAGCACTCACCCTGGATGCCTGCCAGTGGTGCATGGCCTCGCCGAAAGCACCGTATGCCACCAGGGTGTTCAGGCCACAGAATATAAGCCATAACCACTGATTCGAATTCAGTTGCAGCAGGCCGGAAAATTCGCTTAAGGGCAGCATCAGAACGGTAGCCGCACAATAAATGAACAACATGATCTGCATGGCGCTCATATTGCGCATCAGCTGTTTTTGAACCAGCGCATAAATGGCCCAGGAAACAGCCGCCAGAACAATCAGAATGACGCCTGACTGATACCGCTGACTGTCTCCCAGTGCAACCAGCTGGTTGCGGAAAAAGATCAGCAGGCCGGCAATCAGAATACTGAAGCCAAGCCACTGCTTAAGGTTATAGCGTTCACCAAAAAACAGCATGCCGCCTAGTGCCAGAAACAGCGGCGCCAGTTGAATCAGAATTTGAGCGTTGGCGGGAGTGGTGTAATCCAGACCGATCAGGTAAAAGATGTAATTGCCGCTCAACATCAAAGCAGCAACCAGCAGCAGCGGCCAATGGCGCATCACCAGTTGCCACCAGCCGGGTTGCTGATGACGGCCAGAGCGGCGGCGAAAGACCAGCCAGGCACCCAGCAGCACCGCGGCAATTGACATTCTGAACCAGGTGACGGTCCAGGCATCCAGGCTTTTCAGCGTAACCGCCAGTGCCAGAGGCAGAGTTGCCCAGCTGATGACGGTTATCAAAGAGTAAACCAGGCCAACATACCAGGCGCTGGCTGAGGTGGAGTCTGACATGTAATTCCCAGGTTCAGCTTCTGTTTAGTAAAAGTGGTGCATTATCCGACACATGAAAGAATCAGTCCAAGTTTATATTGATCGTTACAAGTCCCACGGCAGGATTTTGTTGTTGCTGGCAACTGTTGCTTTGCTGACCAGTGGTTGTGCCGCATATGAACCATATGGTTACAGTAATGATTACCGCTCCTATGGGAGCACATATTACGATGATGATTACTATCGTGGTCCATATCGTAGCGGTTACAGCGTAGGCTATTCCGCCTTTGTGCCGGATGCTTATTATTATCCTTATACCAGCTTTGACCTGTTTTATTCAGGTGGTTACGGGTATGCGCCTGGATTTTCAGTGGCTTATTCAACACCATATCTCGGCTATGGCCTGAGTTATCACGTGCCATACCGGTACGGTCATTTCCGGAACCGTTATCGCTCCAGGCTGTTTGGTTACTATGGCGGCTATCGGACAGGTTATCGCCACGGCAGCTACAGAGGTTATTACCGCGGTCGAAGCCATGCCAGGCGCGGGTATCGTCATGACGATTACCGTGGACGGTACCGTGGTGGAAACCGCGGCCATGACCGGTATGCAAATCGCCATTCTAATCGTCGGGGGAACAACGATTATCGTAGACAATACCGGTATGATGATCAGTATCGACGTCAGTTCCGTCAGCAAAACGGTTACGATCCGGTTACCGGTTCCACAGATTTCCGCAATGAAAAAGGGAGATCAAACAATCGCCGAAACAACGCTGGATTCCGTCAACGCAATGGTCAAGAGCCGAATCGCCGTTCCGGAAATTCCCGTGCTGACAACAGAAGATCAAACACACGGCAAAATGACGCCGGCTTCCGTCAGCGAAACGGTTATGATTCAATCCGCCGTTCCAGCGATTACCGCGCTGAAAAAGGAAGGTCAAACGTAGGACAAAGCCGAAATGTGCGCACACAGGTACGCCAGAACCGTCCCCAACAGCAAAGACCCAACAAGCCGGTCAGTCGTCAACCGCAGTATCGGCCATCCAGGCCAAGCAGCAATGCTAATAAGCGGCCGGCGATACAGCGACAGGCACCGAAGCAGAACCGCCAGCAGCAGCGGCGACCACCTCCCAAGCAGCGCCCGGCTGAGCATAATCAGTCCAGGCGTGAGAAACGTCATCGCGATTAGCCGATAGGCTGATGATGATGGGCAGCACCCGGTACAGTTAGCCGTACCGGGTGTTTTTTATGTGAATCGGCCCAATTCCTGCAATCATCGCTGCAGACCGTTAAAATAGGGGTTTAACAGTTGATGTGAAATAACCATTACAGCATTATGCAGTTTCCCACGCATTTCAATGTGATCGTGATTGGCGGTGGCCACGCTGGTACAGAAGCCGCGCTTGCGGCTGCGCGTACCGGTGCTACCACCTTGTTGCTCACGCATAACATTGAAACCATTGGTCAGATGAGCTGTAATCCGGCAATCGGCGGAATCGGCAAAGGTCACCTGGTTAAGGAAATAGATGCGCTGGGCGGCATTATGGCCAAGGCTGCCGACCAGGCCGGTATTCACATGCGTAGGCTCAACGCCCGTAAGGGACCCGCTGTACGCGCCACCCGTGCCCAATGCGACCGGGTACTTTATAAAGCGGCGATTCGCCAGGCAGTTGAACAACAGCAGAATTTGTGGCTGTTTCAACAGGGTGTGGATGATCTGATTGTCTCCGGTAACCGGGTTTCAGGATGTGTTACGCAGATGGGTTTGCAGTTTACGGCCGATTCAATAGTGCTGACCACAGGCACTTTTCTGGGCGGCAGGCTGTTCATGGGTGAGGCCAATTATCAGGGTGGCCGCGCAGGTGACCCACCTGCCAACAGGCTGGCTGAGCGATTGCGTGAATTGCCGTTTACAGTCGGGCGTCTTAAAACCGGAACACCCCCGCGGATTGACGGCCGTACGGTTAACTGGGAAGGGCTGGAGGAACAGCCAGGAGATCAACCGACACCAGTATTCTCATACCTTGGCAGTATCGCTGATCATCCTGAACAGACCAGCTGTTACATCACATATACCAATGAACGATGCCATGAGCTGATTCGCGGTGCTCTGGATCGTTCGCCGATGTATCAGGGCATGATAGAAGGCACCGGCCCGCGGTACTGTCCCTCCATTGAAGACAAAGTTGTGCGTTTTGCCGATAAGGACCGGCATCAGATTTTTATTGAGCCGGAAGGCCTGACAACTCCGGAATTGTATCCAAACGGTATTTCCACGAGCCTGCCGTTTGATGTCCAATGGGAATTTGTCAGAGCAATCAAAGGCTTTGAGCAGGCGCACATCACCCGGCCCGGATACGCCATTGAATATGACTTCTTTGATCCTCGCGGTCTGAAGGCCAGCCTGGAAACCAAAGCCATGCCAGGGCTGTTTTTTGCCGGCCAGATTAATGGTACAACCGGTTATGAAGAAGCTGCCGCTCAGGGTCTGATTGCCGGTTTGAATGCCGCCCGTCAAAGCCAGGGTCTGGAAAACTGGACCCCAGGACGGGACCAGGCTTACATTGGTGTATTGATTGATGACCTGATTACCCGGGGAACATTGGAGCCTTACCGGATGTTTACCAGCAGGGCGGAATACCGTTTAAGTCTGCGTGAAGATAATGCTGATCTGCGCCTGACGGAAACCGGTTATCAGCTGAAACTGGTGGATGAACAGCGCTGGAATGCCTATAGCCATAAGCGTGAAGGTATCGAGCGTGAGTGGAACCGCCTGGGCGGCATGTGGGTGCGGCCCGATAAGAACAGTGGTGACCAATTGCAGCAGCAACTGGGTATTTCACTCCGTAAAGAATGCAAAGCAGTGGACCTGCTCAGGCGCCCGGAGCTTGATTACCGGACTTTATTGTCTGCGGTACCGGAACTGGGGCCCATGATCGAAGATCAGCAGGTGATAGAGCAGATTGACATTCAGGCGCGTTATGCCGGGTATCTGGACCGTCAGCAACAGGAAGTGGCTAAACTGAAAAAGCAGGAACAGCAGCGTATCCCCGACAGCATCGATTACCACGCAGTGCGCGGTTTGTCGGCGGAAGCACGGGAAAAACTGTTACAAGTCAGACCGGAGACACTGGGGCAGGCGGCACGAATTTCAGGGATTACGCCAGCAGCGATCTCATTGCTGCTGGTGCATTTGAAAAAACACCGGCTGGTTGCCTGACAGCTGGTTGCTAATGGTTACCTGTCGGATCCGGCAGGTTCCAGATCGTTGCTGATTTCAACACGATTGGATACCGCCTCACCACTGTCAGCCTCTGCAATCCAGATTCCCCGATAGGACTGATCCAGTTTGCCGGTGACCACATAATGTTTGCCGGCTTCCGGGGTAAAGGTCAATGTGCCGGAGATATCACGGTTATCAAATCTGCTGTTTTCAAGACTGCGGGGACGTTTGATGGTGCCTGCTACAGCGATGTTTAAAGTCTTGCTGGCAGGTATAGGACGGTCAAACAGGATAATATCCTGCCGTTGCCCACGCCCACCGGAAGAAATCGATTTGTTCTGAAGACGGGTAAGACTGTTTTCTATAAGACTGCCATTGATGGCTTCAGGGACGTAATATTCAACTTTGGAGTTGCTGATACGTTTGGTGCTGTCGCTCAGGGTAGCTACCGGGCCGGAGTAGTTTTCCAGAGGGGAATGATAGCTGCAGGCAGCCAGGCTGCCGGCGGAGATTAACACTAAAAGAGTTTTTTTCATGGCTGGTCCTGTGTTTCGCTTAATAACAGACTTTCACTGACGGGAACAGTTCCCTGAAGACGAAAATATTCGTGAAAGCTTCCAGGGGTACAGGATTACCGAAGGCAGTCCAGTGAAATACCTGCATTTCACGGGATGGTAATTGACTGTATTATTGGATTAATATAGCTCACACATAGGGGGAATAAGCATGTGGTATATCAGCTTTCACGGCGGTTCGGGGGGAATCAACAATATTCTTGTTTATCACGACAGCGGTAAGCAGCACACACAGCCTGACCTGTTGCCTACAGGCGGCAGCAACCCAACGCTGAAGGAGCTCAGAGGCTTTGTGCTGGACGGCAGCTTGCTGTACGTCGTGAATGCCTACAAGCAATACAGCCAGGTTCTGACTTACCGGGAAAGCGGCGGCGTTTACAGTTTTCAGCAGATATATGCGTCCAGCGCATCAGTTAACTCGATACTGCATCCTTATGACATCAGTCTGGATGGTTCCGGTAACAGCTATGTATCCAGCCAGGATACTAATGTAATCACTGGCCTTCAGGCTGCAAACACGACGCTGCCGATAGCCGGTTTTCTACAGCAGCAGTATCCGCCGCCGGATGTGTTTTTGTCAGGTACGCAGGTGTCGTCCAGTATCGGTGATTTACCCAACACGCCGCTCCCATCACCGCCTGATGTTGCCGCCCCTCAAGGGCTGTCAGTCAGCTTTACCGACAGCTCCGATACAAGGGTGGGCAATTCGGTGCGCGGTGTTTTATTTCATAACGGGTATCTGTTCGTGTCAGATGAACCGGGCAATACTGTCAACATATATGCTGCAGACAGCGGCGAGTTGTCTGGTCAGATTGCCGGAGGCAACCTGGTCGCGCCGGTTCAATTATTGCTCGGCCCATCAGGTAATGAGCTGTATATCGGCAGCAGCGGTAATGATAGTGTGGTCAGATATGACCTGAGACAGGGTATACCAACCGGAACTGTAGTACCGGAAACATTTATCAACGGGCATGCCAAGCATGTTTCGGGCATGGCTTTTGATGCAGACGGCAATTTTTATGTGGCTGAAAGGAAAGCTCAGAAAATCAAGCAATTCCCGCCGGATGGGAGCGGCAGCGGTAAAGACTTTATCACCGGGCTGCCGGATAATCCGGAATTCATTCGATACGTACCAAAGCAATAATGCTGACATCCACACAGCTATTTAGTAACCAAGGGAGAATAATATAATGACAGAGTCACAAACATCAGGATTTATCCCTGAGAAACAATACGCCAGCGGAAAAGTAGGGCAGGCATTGTCGATAGTACTTAAAGGCGAATCAAACGTGCCGCCGCCAGGGCCCGGACTGGTGATCATGGAAAAGTATAACGCCAGCTATTTGAAGGTGGAATCCTGCGGCTGGTATCCGGCTGGAGAACTGGCTGCCGATGCTGCTGCTTTCCAGGTTATATTTACACCATTGCAGGCCGGCAAAACCGAGATCAACTTTATTATTCAGCCGCGGGCGATTAATCCGTTGAATCTACCCGTCACGTTTTATGTAACGATTGATTCCTGACAATTACCATTAAAATAATAAACCGGTCATCAGCTATGCCGTTATACATGGCCGGTGACTGGTTTATTGTTGTTGCTAGCCTGTCTGGTAAATATTCATATGAGGTCAAATGACATTATCCGCCTGTTTTTGTGCAACCAGCTGTTCACGCACAGAATAAAATAACCTAATGAAGCGCTGGCAGTCTTCCTGCTTGAAAGTTTCCGAGAGTAAGTCGCCTTTATATTGGCCGTTATAGTCTGTATCCGGCTTAAATGGTTTGCCCCATTTTACTGTGGAAATATCATCGAAATCTGTATCTCGCGATTGGTTTTCATATTTCAATATGCTTTCCAGACCCTTCCTGGCCAGACCCATTTTGCGTAGATGATCCTGCACTCTAAAAGCGATCACATGGTTATCATATAAAGCGGCATAGCCAAAACTATAATTAACCAGACCATCACCTGTGGAACTTTCCAGTAGTTTAGGTACGACCATATTCAGTTGGTACAGCCTGACTTTATTGTTATCTATACCAGCGTTTTCCCAGATTTTTGACAGTGATTTAAGCTGTTCAATCTCCAGGAAATTCAAGGTATGTCCTGTGTGGCTGTCTATTGCATTTAAATCGATGCTGCCTGCAGAAAGGTTACCCAGTTTAATATCCAGCCGGTGATCGCAAAATAGCTGAAAACGATAGCCATACATCGAAGCACAGATGCTCCAGGTTAAACGGAACATGCTGGACCACGACCAATGCTTGAATAAATTGATCCAGCCGCGGTTATCCGGATGGTCGAATTCGCACTCAAGATTTAAATCCAGGTAAACATCTTCCATAAGCTGGATCATTCCGTTGCAAAAACAAAATGCAGCTTTGAATTGGTCTTCACTGCAGTGTTCAGGAGACCATAATTGAGCCGCCTGAAAGTCCTGCTGATGGGGAGCAATGGTTGCAGGCACTGTGTTCGCGGGGGCAAACTCAAACATTCGCCATTCAGGGTACAGTTGCGGCATCAGGAAGCTTAAGCTGTCATCCTGACTTAATTGATCCATCATTTCATGGAAGCGTTGAGTATGCCGGGTAAAGTGTTTACTGGTATGCGGACTGGAGGCAAACCATTGCATGTGCAGCAGCGAAAACAGTCTTTCCAGGCTGAGCTTTTGAATATCTTCATTTCGATCACAGGTCAGTTGATTGATCGCTTTTTCAAATACTGTTTCACCGACTTTTATTCCTAGTCGGCGATAGCTTTCGAATTGCGACTCGCTGAAAAACTGATCGATAGTGGTTTCATGTGGAAACTGTGGGGATGACTTGGCATATCCCTTAATATCCTCCGGCTCATTCCCCAGCAGTGACGGCTTTATGTATAACAGTGTTCCAACCTTTGACTCATCATGCTCCTGATTACTGGCATCTTCGCCATCAGGTGGATAATGGATATGCCCAATTGCACAATGATTGGTAACCAGTCCATTTTCATCAGGGATCAGCTCACGCGTATCGATATGAATATCGACGCCGAAATCGGCACGTACTTTACGAATTACGTTACTTAAATCGGCGAATTCAAAGTCAGGGTCTGCGCCGGCATCGCAGACTACAATAAACCGGCATCGGCGGCGCACCAGCTCATAAACGCCAAGATTATCGAAATGACCACCATCAGATAAATATACATACGGTGTGTCGCTTTTGGTCAATCCCAGCAGTTCCTGGATCAATGTCCAAGGAGCGAATCTGGGGCTGGTGAACTGCCAGCTTTTGCGATGTCTTGGGTTGCCTATCCAGCGTCCCAGCCGGATATTAAATAATGTCATTAGAAATGCGGCAGCCGGAGTGGTGTAGGCGCCCATATTAGAGGTAAAAGCTGCGCCTGATGTGGCCAGTGCATTACCTAAAGTAATTTTCGATTCAAGCACCCATTTGACCAGCTTGCTTCGTTGCGATGCATACTCATCAGTTGGTCGGAAGCCGTTGTCGCTGATAACGTCATTTATTGCCGAGTCATTCGCCTGGTTTTCGAAAGGGTGGAATCCACAATGCAGTGGCGTCATAAAAAACGAAGCGGCATTCCTCTCCTGCCAGGCCAGTTCTTCACCTGCGACCAGATTAAGTGCGCAGTTGATAATATGCAATGGTCCATCATGAACGGCAATTTGAGTGGATTCTTTGTTATTAGCACAGTCTTTAAACCCATCCACAGCATGTAACGGGATATCATCAGACTCACTGAAGCCGGTAAAAGGTTGTACCTGTTTACGTCTTATCTTTCGAGGGACTGTTGCCCCCAGATAACATCTGACCAGGCGATTGCTATAGAAGTGGTGCATGGAAAAGTCATTGACATCCAATACGCGCGCCATAAATAAACTGATCAATAGCAAGGCGACCAGCCAGGCAAGAATATTAAATGGTCGGTCGCTGAGGTCATAGGTCGCAATATAGTTATGCCAGGCAGTTTGCAGCCTGGTTGTTAATGCAGTTTTTTGCGTTTTTTTGGCTTCGCTATTTTCAGCAACTGTTATTCCGGACAGGCTGGATATAAATGCTGAATACTTGTGCTCAACCTGCTCACTTTTGATGTCTGCTGAAGTTACTGCAGCAGTATTTAACGTTCCATGATAGAGGGCGCTGGACAGTCCGGCTATCAACCCTATGATTAATACATAGGGTGCAAATTTTATCAGTGACAATTTCACTGCCTTGGTCCAACCATCTTTATCTGATGATCTGCCAGCCAGTGCACCGCCGATTATGGTGGCCAGCCAACCGGTTAACAGTCCGGCTTTTAGGGGGTTATGAGAGGCCGCAATTAAAAATGGTCCTGCCAGCACAAGTCCGTTGATTAGGACCCAGACAACAGCATAAATCATTCCCCAGGCACCCAGACGGCTTAACCATTCCCGCTGGGGTTCACCCAGGGTGCGTCCCATAAAGCCGGTAAATAAGACGCTGCTTAAATACCCTATGACCATGAGCAACGGCGGGCCAAATACCAGCTGAATAATAAGCGGACGCACCTGCGTGCTGGAACTATCGACAAATAAGGTGCCAACCCAATACAGACCAATACCGGCAATTGCGCCGCTGAGTAATGCTGAAAGTAAAATTCGCAACCATGTCCGCCACCAGCGGCTGACCAATACATTTTTATTGGTTTCATCATTATGTGTTCTAAAGCGGGTTGCCCATGTTGTTATACCTGCCACACACCAGAACAGTCCATGAATCAGGGCGCCGCTTATGATCCAGTAAAGCAATGGCTGAGTGTGAAGAGCTGCTGTTTGAAAAAGCGCTACACAACCAATAATTGATAACCCAAACATGGGCAATACAAAAAGCCACTGGAGTTTGATTTGATCATCGCTGTTTGGCTGAGCCTGCTCTGATGAGTGCTGGATAAACCCAAAATTACGACCTACTGTGAATGCCGCCAACAGCAAAATGACCAGCGAGCCAGCCCATAATGCTGATATTCCGGTAGGCTCCCAGCTGCTGTTTATAATTTTATAAAACAGACTGTTGAGGAGATGAATGATCAGCAGCACTGCGCTGATCAAGGGCAATAAAACAATCAGGTTCAATAGAAGGTTCCGCACATATGTGATAATTGCGGACCAGGTATCAGCAGTGAAAAAGCCGTAACGAGGCGTTAAATAATTGCTGAATTGACGAAGAAAGCGAAGATGAGGGTTTTCACTGTATTCCTGGTTGTGCAGGGAATTGCTGCTTTGATCAGGAACCGTATTATCGCTGGCGATACCGGTTAAATCACGACCTGAAAGGATGTCTTCTGCAGTATTCACAGGTGATTTGTTATGCTGATTTTCCTGGTTACTGATGCGATAGAGCAAAGCATTTAACCAGCTGCCTATATAGCCTCCGCCTGATACAGTAGATAATAAGTCAACGCGTTTGAGTAGCCCTTGTCTGGCAAGCGCCTGCAGAATACCGAGGTTGAATGTGGCACTGCGAATTCCGCCACCGGAAAAAGCCAGACCCCAAAGGCCGGAACGCCAGCTTTTTTTCAGAACCTCAGGCCCGGGAGCAGCTCGTTTGCCGGCCTTTTCCCCCTGAGAATTAGTTTGCCGTCCCGTAACACCTGCCTGTCGCTTATTCGGATATCTTCGGAAAAGTCTTTTTTGCCTTATCAGCTCAAGCTCCTGGCTGATAACTTCCCATATAGATATGGCTTCCGGCTTTTTTTCGGGTACGTATTTTCGTATCAGGCGAAGTTTTTGTAAAACAGTCACCCATAGTGGAGCGGGTTCTGAATTTTTATTGGAGCCTTCGTCTGCATGAGCGGTTGCAGTTTTCTCAGTTTTATCTGTCATAGCTCTATCCCCGGGTGGGAGCCATTACCACCCTTCTACTTGTTATTAAACCCTGAATAAAGTTTATCATTTCCTCCAGGTGGTCCAAAATGACTCCTGGTTAACTTTAAAGGTCCCGGATTGAGGGTAAATCCTCGCAGTTATTATGAAGGTATGCCCCGACTGGAGCATTGAAGGGTGACGGCAATGAGTCAAGAGCTGTGGTTATACGGAAAGCTCAAATCTGGCGTTACATTATTTGATGACAGGTAAGGGCAAGAAGAATCTACAGCATTATTGCCGTTCTCCACCTTCGGGTCCATAAAAAATCACCCAGGTGGCAAAATCGTCAGTGAATTCCTCAAAACGGTGGGATTCGCCTGCCGGTACAAACAAAACCTCACCGGCTTCAAATGGCTGGCGGGATTCACCATTGACAAAATAGCCTGAACCGGAAATGACCACATACACCTCATCGCGTGCATGCGGCTGCTGATGATCGACTTTATCCGGCTGATAGATTTCAATAACCAGCGAACCGTGTTCAAACAGTGCTTTGAACGGCATATCATGGCCGTTCAAAGCCTGCAAAGCGCTGTTAACGGTAAGCCTGGTCATGTTTCAGGCCTGTTGATTAAGGCATCTGTAATCCACCGCCGGGCATACCGCCACCCGGACCACCTTGTCCGGGCACAACGATGGATGACTGCTGCTGACGGCGCAGTTCCTGCAATTCCTGCATGGTTTTTTCCAGCGCCTGTTCAGCTGCCTCGGCAAACCCGTCTGCAGCCTCATTCAAATTGCTTGCTTCCAGTTCGAAACTGATGGGTAACGGTCCGGCAGGTGTCAGGACCTGTGTCTGGCCGAAAAACTGCACCTGGCGGGATGCGTCCTGGTTGCCGTCCGCATCGACCGGTGTCAAACGGCGGATGCTGCCGATTTTCTGATCGGTAAAGGTTTCTTCGCGGAATAATTCCGCGCCACTCATGCTGAGTTGTTCTGTGGTGTCGTTCATGAGGTCATCCTAATACTAGATTCATCAATAGCATCAGATATTGGGACGACCGGTCAGGTTTTCTAACGGCGTTTACGGCGCACTGACAGTGTGCCGGATTTACTGGTTTTACGCTTGGCTGATGTGCCGGGTAATTTATTTCTTTTACTTGATGCAGCAGAATGTCCGGTTTTCTTTTTACGGCCGCTGTTTCTGTTGCCTGCCGGTTGCATGCGCCGGCCTGATTTTATCGGCTGCAGGGTCAGTACCGAGGTCTGCCCGGGGAGCTTGACATCTTCGCGCAGGACTTTGTGATTGCGCTCGCTCAGCCAGTGCCACTGTCCGCGGAGCAGACCCTTGGGCAGAAATGCGGCTCCGTAACGAACCCGCTGCAGCCTGCTGACCTCTACACCCTGAGTGGCCCACAGGCGGCGTACTTCGCGATTGCGGCCTTCCATAATGGTTACCTGGAACCATTGATTCGATTCACCTCCGCCGGCAATCGCAATATCACTGAACTTGGCCGGGCCGTCTTCCAGCTCAACGCCGTCACGCAATGCCTGCAGCTGTTCTTCGCTGACCTGGCCGTGCACACGGCAGGCGTATTCGCGGTCGACCTGAGAACTGGGGTGCATCATGGCATTGGCCAGTTCACCGTCGGTGGTCAGAATAAGCAGCCCGCTGGTATTGATATCCAGCCGGCCGATGGCAACCCAGCGGCCGTGGTCAGGCTTAGGCAGCCGGTCAAAAACCGTCTTGCGGCCTTCCGGGTCACTCTGAGTGGTGATTTCTCCAACCGGCTTGTTATACAGCAGTGTCTGCTGGGGTTGGGCACTGGTGACTACCTGATAACGACGATTATTGTATTCAACCTTATCGCCTTCAGACAGGCTGCTGCCCAGCTCTCCGGGCTTGCCGTTGATCGAGACTTCTCCTGCTTTGATAGCGTTTTCCAGACCACGTCTGGAGCCCAGGCCGGCACGCGCCAGAATTTTCTGAATTCGCTCAGCAGCGGGTGGTGCGGAATGTCCGCCTGACCTGCTTGAAGTGGAGATTGATGAGCGTTTAGCAGGCATAACTATTCAGCTTCGTGGTGCTCGGCATGTGCACCATCTGGTGGATTATCTTCGTCATCTGTGGGCGGCTGGGCTGCTTTAGCGGGTGTCTGATCATCGCTCTCCGGATGCTGCAATTCCAGCTCAGGTTCGAAGTTTTCCAGATCCTGAATTTCCGCCAGTGTCGGCAATTCATCCAGGCTCTTCAGGTTGAAGTAATCCAGAAAGGTTTTGGTGGTGCCAAACAGTACCGGCCGTCCGGGCACGTCACGGTGTCCGACTTCCCGGATCCAGTTGCGTTCCAGCAGAGTGCGGATGATGTTACTGCTGACGCTGACGCCACGCACATCTTCGATTTCACCCCGAGTAACCGGCTGCCGATAGGCAACCAGAGCCAGCGTCTCCAGCAGAGCGCGTGAATAGCGCTTGGGACGTTCCTGCCACAGTCTGCTGATCCATGGTTGCAGTTCTTCACGGACCTGCAGCCGGTAGCCGGAAGCCACCTGGACCAGTTCGATCCCCCGTTTGGCGCAACTCTCATCCAGCAGTGCCAGGGTTTCTCTGATCAGGCCATTGGCCGGACGTTCATGCTCGGCGAACAAACCGGCCAGCTGGGGAACCGTCAGGGGTTCGCCGGCCGCCAGCATTGCCGCTTCAATAATCTGCAGCAGTTTTTCCGGTACCGGTGGTGATGTTTGCGCGGCCTGCTGATGGTTTTCGGAAACCTCTGTGGTTTCGCTTACGGCCGATGTTGTCTGATTCATTATTCGTATGTGACCTGATGATTGAAACTTATGCCGGGGCCGCAGCGTTTTCAGTGCTGTCTGCGGCAGCGCGCAGGTAAATTTGGGCCCCCGGTGTTTTCTGGATAATGTCGATTAAATGCTCTTTGAGCAGCTCCAGCATGGCGATGAAGGTCACCACTACGCCCATTCGGCCTTCTTCACGGCTGAACATCTGCTCGAATTCCATTGAATGTCCTTCGTTCAGGCGCTGCAGTACAATCGACATTCTTTCGCGCACAGACAAGGGTTCCCCGGCAATAGTGTGCTGGGAGAACAGGTCGGCGCGGTGCAGTACCTCTTTAAGCGCCAGCAACAGCTCGCGCAGATCAATCTGCGGTTCGGGGCGCTCCGGGTGTAAGTCGCTGGCTTCAGCGTTGACCGCAAACGTATCACGTTCCAGCCGGGTGAGCTGGTCGATATCTTCAGCAGCCTGTTTAAAACGCTCGTATTCCTGCAGCCTGCGCACCAGCTCAGCTCTGGGGTCGACATCGTCTTCTTCATCGCTGGTGGGCTTAGGCAGCAGCATGCGTGATTTGATCTCGGCCAGGATCGCAGCCATGACAAGATACTCCGCAGCCAGCTCGAGCCGCATATCACGCATCATTTCAATGTAATCAACATACTGCCGGGTGATTTCGGCAATAGGAATATCCAGAATATCCAGGTTTTGGCGGCGAATCAGGTACAGCAACAGGTCCAGTGGTCCGGTAAAGGCTTCCAGGATGACTTCCAGCGCATCAGGCGGTATGTACAAGTCCTGGGGCAGGTGGGTTATGGCTTCCCCTTTGACCGTGGCAAATGGAATATCCGGTTGTTGAACCGGTTGTGGATTGGCGACTTCACTCATCGGTATAGTGTAGCCGATGTCGGTCAGTTGATGATGTTTTTATCGCCTGAATCTGCTGCCGGTTGGCTGTGGAGTTCAGTCAGGATGCCAGTCGATACCTTCAAACACTATCACGGCAAATACCAGCGCCTGTTTACCGACTGCGGAAAACTCATGACAACTTTCGGCAGGGCTCAACAACACATCACCTGCCAGCATGGATTGGCCATCGCCGATCAGTGCTTCTCCCTGTAATACCATCATCCATTCATTGCCGATATGGCGGTGCATGGGAGCACTGGTGCCAGGCTCCATGTACACAAAGCCGCAATCTGCCTGCTGCAGGCCGGGCCCGCCGTCAAAATGTTTCAGCCAGATTCCTTCCAGTCTGGTGGCTTCCCAATTCGGTGCAGTTATGTTGGCAAGGTCAGCGAGGTGCTGATGAACAACACGTAAATCCAGTTTGAAGAACCGGCTGAGGCGATCGGCAAAACCCGGGGCTGACGTTTCGGAAGTAACAGTGTTCATTAACTTATCGCGCAAACCGGGGCTGGGCGAAAGCGGTTGAATCTGTTTGGTAACGGTTGATACCAGATCGTCTTGAGAATTTGCATCAAGCGACGAATCGATATCTTCCAGAGCGGTGATATCCATTAATAATTGATCAAGCTGGTCGGGGTTTAACTTAGGCATCATGCAGTTCTCCAAGCCCCAGTTCAGTGCGCAACTTCAACAATGCGGCTGACAGTCGGGATTTAATGGTGCCGATAGGGGTTGCGCAGCGCTCGGCAATTTCAGCAAGGCTAAGGCCTTTGAAGTATTTGAGTTCGATAACCTGACGTTGCGGGGGTGGCAGGTTCTGAATGGCATGCACGGCACGCTGGTGTTCAGCAACGGTTTCCCCAGCGCTTGCCGGCAGGTCATGCGGGCTGTTTTCCTGAGTGGTCTGCTGCACATATTTGCGTGCGGTCTGCTGCCTGCGCAGACGATCCAATGCCCGGCTTCGGGTGCGCAGCAGCAGCCAGGTTTGAACACTGCCGCGGTTAGCATCATAACTGCCGGCTTTGTTCCAGACTTCGCAGAATACATCGTGAATCAGATCTTCGGCATCTCGCCGGCTTTTCAGGAGGCGGTAAGCTAAACCAAGCATTTTGCCGACATAACAATCGTACAGCCTGCCCAGCGCTTCGGCATTACCCTCGCCAATGGCATGAATTAATTGCAAGTCTGTTGTCTGTTGATTCACCGGTTTACCGGACCAGTCAGGTTGTTGGTGATAATGTTCAGTATCGGTGATTGACTGTGTAAATACAAAACCTGCGCGCTGATGATCTGCCGATACGGTTGTGTCTGCTGATTCAGCTGAAGTTGACAGTCGTAACATCTAACCCTCAAACCCATCTGCAAAGAAACGCTCGTCATCATCCAGCAGTGTAATCACCAGATTGGTCACTGGGCCCAATACTGCGCCGCCTGTGGGATTTGATAAAGCCAGTGAAAAGCGCTCATCAGGTTCACCATCGGGATCGGCGATCGGCTCCAGAATGATCATCCGGTCGTCCGTGTCACCGGCCGGCCAGTTCAGGGTACCGTTGTTGCTGATATAGTCGCTGCCGGCCTCTGCGGTTATATCGGCAGTAGCAAAAGCCACGCTGACAGCATTGTTGCTGCCTTGCAGGCGCTGCACCATGATGGTGATGTTGCCGCCGTCTTCATTGACGCTGAGTGTGCCCATATTGAACTGCAGGATGCCCGATGGCTCGATGACACTGATCTGGCGTTGCAGCAGGTTTCCGTTATCGTCATAACTGAATTGGACGCTAACGCCATTGTCGTAACTGATAGCAGCCAACCTGCCTCTCTCATCATAGTCATAGCTGGCCTGCTGGGGGAAGGCCGGTTTGGTTGCGAGCAGTAATACCAGAACAATGATGGCTGCCGGCGTTTTTAAAAAAACAGTCCATGCGAACAACCGTGCATCGAGTCCAACCATTTTTACGGTAGAAGCAGTGATGCAATTCAACTTTTGACAGGCCGTGATGACCCGGGAAACCAGCCGCTCTGACATATTGCTGTTCCTCCAGCACTTTTAATCATTTAAATAGCAATACGCACCGGCCATGTATTCGGTTCGTTTTGATTTGACGATGGTTTGAAAATAAGTATCGGGGCGATATCGAACCACCTCCGGTTGTTATGCGTATTACCTGCATATAGCAATAACGGAGACGGGAATGGGTGAGATGGTCACAGGGTATTTACAGCAGGTTCGTCAATCCGGCAGCAGGCTTTTGTGTGATGGCTTCAACAGCTGCCTGATCAGTCTGTTATTTGGTGCCGGCCTTATTCTCGGCAGTCTGTACGCCAAACCATTACAGGCACAAACTGTGGCTGATTGCCCTGTGCCGCCGCCGAGCCCGGTATTGAACGGCGGAGTAATCTGCCGCGCATTCCCTCCGTTTGTGAACCCGCGTGGCCTGGAGCTGACTGATCCCGGTGATTCAGCCCAGGTGGATATCAGCCCGTTCCCTCTGCCACGGGTAGATTTTGTTGGCGGTTTCGAATTCAATGCGGCCTCCGGTGACGGACCGCCGTTTGCACCGACAGCACTGGATAAGTTCTATATCGTTTCCGAACAGGTTGCCAATGCACCACCGGCCAACCGTCCGCCACTCGCGGCAGAAATCTTTGGGCCGTTTTTTTACGGCTCTCTGACAGAGCCGATGATGCATGTCATCGATGTGCCAACCATGCAGTCGATACTGACGGTACAGGCGCAAAATGCGAATAACTTTATGGTTATTCTGGAAATCCCTCAGGCCGCCGATATTTTTACCGGTGGCGGCATAGAAACATTTGGCGGTATCCGTTTCCTGGAAACCATTCCACCGCAGCCGGATTTTGTCATCAATGAGTTGTCACTGAACATATCGTTGCCCGGTCCACTGCGTGGGCCAACACTGATTGATTCGACACTAGAGCTGGCTGGATCCCCGAACAGTTCGTTGAATGGATGGAGCCTGTCTATAGTCGATAGTCTGGGGAATGTAATAAGCACCTTTAATCTGGACGGAAACGGCACCAACAGCGAAGGGTATTTTCAGTTTGATCTGTCACTACAGGACGAGCCCGGCGGAGTATTGCTGCAACAAAGCGCATCAGATCAGGATGCACTGGTGTTTATTACCGACTCTCAGCAAACAGTAGACCCCAACCTTTTGACTATATTGTCTGATCCCGCTCAAGTCCCTCTGGACTTCACACAGATTTTATCGGGCGGCAGTTTTCAGGTTATCCCCGATGCCGTTAAAACGCCTTTTGCCACCGAGAGTTTTTTGCCTTATGCGGAAACGCTGAGTGCTATGAACCGTTATGTGGTGATAAATGAGCTGGAAGTGAATACTGCAGATGACCCGCTGGACTTTGATGATCAGTATGTTGAGCTTTACGACGGAAATCTCGGGGCAGTTGCACTGGATGGACTGGTTTTCGTATCGCTGGCAAACGATACGCAGGATAATCTTACCGCATTCAACAGCATTGACCTGGATGGTATGACCGCCGGTGCTGACGGCTATCTGGTGATAATGGCCAATGGTCCAGTCACACTGCCGACACAATCAAATGCGATTCATGAAGCAGCTATTTATGAGATGGATGATGTTGTACCGCAAGGTACCCCGGAGGCGATGATTTCAGGCAGAGAACTGACCGTTGAGAGTTTTGTCAGCCTGTTGTTTGACAATGAAGAGATTGCCTTAATGGCTGAAAACAGTAACGGGCATCCGACCCGTGACAGCCTGCAGCGTTGCCCGGATGCTGCACAACTTATTCAGCCGGACCCTGGAAATGCACTCATACTGCAGGCATTACCGGCCACTGAAAACAAGTTGAATGCCTGCATGCAGCCGTTGGAATCTTTGGCGGAAACCGATGCCAATCAGCGTGCTGCAGCGGCAACCGAAGATCCCGTCAGCGCCCAGTCAGGCGAGTTTTTCACCAATTCCGTAACCGATATTAACCTTGGTGGTCCATTGCCGCTTAAATTTGTCCGCCGCTATGCCTCCTTGCTGGATGATGACGGCCGGGTGCAAAGTGCGCTGGGTTCCAACTGGATGCATGACTATGAACTTCAGCTCACAATGCCGGACGCGGATACGGTGGAAATTATCTATTTCGGTGGCCGGGTGCTGCAGTTTGCTGCCGATGCCTCTGCGCCGACCGGTTGGCGGCTGGTGCAACCGCTGGAGGTGGCCTATCAGTTGTCTGAGTCGCTGTCCTCGTTCTGGTTGATGGATCCTTTGAAAAACCTGGTTTTTAATTTTAATAATAATCCGTTGGCTGCATTTGGCAGGCTGCAGTCGATTCGGGATCGCAATGCAAACATCCAATTACTGACATATCCCAGTACATCTTCCCGTTTAGTGCAAAGCGTCACTGACGGTTTAGGACGGACACTGGATTTTACTTATAACCTGGATTTGTTGACCGGCATCACAGACGGCACACGCAACCTGGGTTATGCCTATTTCAACGGCAATCTGGCTACTTACACCGATGCCCGTGGCAATACCACCACTTATCAGTACGATACTTCAACCAGCCATGGAGCGCTGCTGACCAACACCATCCGCCCCGAAGCCAATTCACCGCTGAATCAGATCTACGACACCGATGGAACAGTGGCGATGCAGCTGGATGGCCTGAGCAACGGTATTGACCTGTTACTGGATGTGCCGGCAGCGGGGCAGAGCACCGTCAGTGACCCAACCGGCAATCAGATATTTACCCATGAGCCATTCGGACGCGCAGCGATTGCTGTTCAGGACCGGGCAGGCAACAGTATTTTGCTCAACTACGATGTGGATGGGCGGCTGGCATTGCTGTTGGATCGCGTCAGCGGCGCGCAACGGGGTATGACGGAGTTCAATTATCATCCGGAATCCGGCAAGCTGGCCATGTTTACCGACGCCGAAGACAATACCTGGCTTTTCAGCCGTACTGCACAGCAGCAGACTTTTGGTATTGTCCCCGATAGTGCCACTTTCACTTTTTATAATCTGACCCGGATAGACTATCCGGGCAATACCAACCGTCAGTACAGTTATGATGCAGCCGGTAATCTGACCGGAATTACCGACCAGGCGGGCCAGCAATGGATGTTCACTTACAATGCTGCCGGTCAGTTGCTGACCGGGACCAACCCCACCGGCGGGGTGACCACCAACACTTATAACGCGGACGGGACTCTGGCCACTGTGACTGATAGTGAAGCCGGTATCATAACGTATGAATACGATTCCATACGCCGGCTTAACCGGGTTTTGCCGCCACAGACCGGCGAGCTTACACCGCCGGAAATTAGCTTCAGCTATAACGCCAACGATCAGATCACCAATATTACCGATGCCAACGGGAATACCGTGAGCTACGGCTATGACAACAACGGGAATCTGACCAGCATCATGGATCCGACGTTGACTTTCAGTCAGTTCGGTTACAACCTGCTGGATAATTTGACTACCGTGACCGATCGCCGCGGTGAAACCGTCACACTGACTTACAATGCCGAGCGCCGGCCACAGAGCCTTAGTGATGCCGACGGCATTCAGAGCAGCTATGGCTATGATGTCAACGGTAACCTGACATCGATCAGCAATGCAGGCAATACCGCAATGCTGGGATACAACGAAGAAGGCGTGCCACAGCAGCTCACATCGCCATTGGGCCGCACAGCGAATTATGAATCGGATCGTCTTGGCCGGTTGACCGCAGTGGTTGACCCGTTGCTGAATCGCATGGAATTCAGCTATGACGGTTTAAGCCGCCTCACCCGGATTACAGCGCCTTCCGGCAGCCGGATCGACTATGCCTACGATGCCCGCAGTCAACTGGTTGCTGTTACCGTCTCGGATGACTCGGGCAATCCGGTAGCCGGTACGAATTACACCCGGGACAATACCGGCAACCTGACCGTTATCAACGATTTCAACCAGCAGGACTGGACATTCAATTACAGCAGTGAAGGCCGGTTGTCGTCCCGCAGTGATCCGCTGAGCAATCAGGACCTCTTCAGCTATGATGCCCGGGGCCGAATCGACCAGGTGAATTATGCCGACAGCGATCAACTGACATATGCTTATGATGCCCGGAGTAACGTGGTGATGCGGTCTTATCAAAGTGGCGAAACGCTGCTGTACAGTTACGATGAGTTGTACCGGTTAACCGCTACCGACGGTATTGACCTTGAATACAACAGCGAAGGGCAGGTTACCAGCATTGAATCAGACGGTATTGCTTTCACTGCCGCTTATACACCGGGTCGGCGACTGGACCTGCTCAGTTATAACAACGGCCAATTTACTGTGGATTATATGCACGACCCTTTGACCGGGCTGTTGACCCGTGTCAGTGATGATCTCACCAATACGGTTGTCGATTTTTTCTATGATGCCGACAGCAAGCTGATCCGGATTGAACGCAATAATAATACTGAAACCCGCTTCAGTTATGACATGGCCAGCCGGCTGACCCGGGTTGAAACAGAAAATACAGCCACCGCCAATGTACTTATCGATCTGCAGCTGAATCTGGATGCCAATGGCAGGATCATGAGTTCAGATCAGCAGATTCCGTTACCGCCAGATCCCATGTTGTTTGCCGACAGCAGCGATACTTTCAGCCACGATGCGGCATCGCAGGTTGATACCACAGGTTATGTTTACGATGGGCGCGGTCGGCGAACTGCGGCGCCCGGTGAAAGCTTTGTATGGGACGGTGAAAGCCGGGTTGCTGATTTGAATGGCGCATTGTTTTCCTACAATGGACTCGGTGATCCGGTAACCCGCAGCGATGCCGCTGGAACGCTGCGCTATCACCACCAGGCAGCTCTGCCGGGCCGGCCACTGGTTGCCGAGCAGATTGACGGCGGAGCATTTCAGCGGTTCTATATCTGGTCACCGGGTGGCACATTGCTCTATATGATCGATACATCCGCCAGTAACGCCGTACGTCATTTCCATTTTGATCACATGGGTTCGACCCTGGCGCTAAGCGATGCCGGCGGTGCACTGACCGATACCTATCTGTATCTGCCTTATGGGCAACTGTTGGCGCACAACGGCAGCAATGATCAACCATTCACATATCATGGCGGGCTGGGCGTGCTGCAGCTGGATGATCCCGGCCGCTACTACCGCATGGGCGCACGGGTTTACGACTCGCAAACCGCCAGCTTCCTGAGCCGTGAACCGTTGTGGCCGCAAACAGGCAATCCGGATTTGCTGAATCCGTATGCGTTCGCACTCGGCAATCCATCGCGTTTCAGCGATGCTGAAGGGCTGCAGCCGCGTGATCACAACGTCAGAATCAGCTATACCGGCCGCGCACCACATTACACTGCCGGTGATTTGGATTTCAGTCCGTCGGGAAGTGGCGACAGCAATAAATTCGGACCGATCGGGGTGCGTGAGGACAGCAGTGATAACGCCATGCCCAATGCCGGCGATAGCGTCATCCAGACGTTTATCGTGTGGCCGCAGGGCCAGCCGTCAATATGGTCAGGGTTGGCGGACAATAGTTTGTGGACGCCACCGCAACCGCGTGGTGTGTTCAGCAATAAGACTGTGGTGGATTCGTTTTTCCAGGACCAGGAATCGGGTTTTCCCGACAGCCGTGTACCGGGTGATGATGTGAGTGATGTTGAGATACGGGCGATATTTTCATTTGATGCTGTTTTTCCAGCCACCAACCCGGCTGAAACACCGACCTATCTGAGGTTTGCTGATGGCAGCGCTAATCTGCCGTCGACAGTGGACGTTAGCATTACAGATTCCCAGCGGCAGCCGCTAAGTTATCTCAGACCATTTCGTGAAATCCGGCCCTTTGACAATGATTTTATGCGCCTGGAGGGCATGCGGTTCCTGGCAGGTATAGCTGAAGAAATCGTCAACACGGTATCAGTGGCGACCGTAGGTGATTTGTCGGATACCGGCCGTACCGCAGTCAAATCCTACATGGGGCTGTTTGAGACATGCCCGGGGACCAGTCAGCAGTCAGCCGGCAACAGCAATGCCGCAGCGGCCGAGGGCAGTGATAACGGCAAGAGCACAGGACTGGGTGATGGGAATGACCCTAAAGAACTGGATGATGGTGACTGCGTGCTCTAGCAGCATGCAGGACAGGCGGCCTGCATCATTTATAAGGATCAGCGGAGTGTCGGGGCAAAGGTTTTAGGTGTTCAGCCTTTGCCTTTGGTGCGGGTTCCGGGTTTGTTCAGCTCTACGTTTTTCTCCAGAAACTGAATGATCATGCCGGCAATATCCTTGCCGGTGGCTTCTTCGATACCCTGCAGACCGGGAGATGAATTGACTTCCATCACCAGCGGGCCGTGATTGGAACGCAGCAGGTCGACGCCAGCCACGTTCAACCCCATGATTTTAGCGGCGCGCACAGCGGTGCTGCGTTCTTCCGGTGTGATTTTGATGATCTCGGCAGTACCGCCACGGTGCAGATTAGAGCGGAACTCGCCGGGTGGCGCCTGACGGCGCATGGCTGCTACCACCTTATTACCGATGACCAGGCAGCGGATATCGGCACCTTTGGCTTCTTTGATATATTCCTGCACCATAATGTTGGCGTTCAATCCCATAAAGGCTTCGATAACGCTTTCTGCGGCCTTACGGGTTTCTGCCAGAACTACGCCGATACCCTGTGTTCCTTCCAGCAGTTTAATCACCAGCGGTGCGCCACCAACCATTTTAATCAAATCGTCGATATCGTCCGGGGAGCGGCAGAAACCGGTAACCGGCAGGCCGATGCCACGGCGCGAAAGCAATTGCAGTGAACGCAGCTTATCGCGCGACCGGCTGATGGCGACCGACTCATTCAGCGGAAAAGTGCCAATCATTTCAAACTGGCGCAGGACGGCAGTACCGTAAAAAGTAATTGAGGCGCCGATTCTGGGGATGATTGCATCGGGTTTGGTCAGCTTTTCGCCACGGTAATGAATACTCGGCCTGTGCGAGGCAATATTCATGTAGCAGCGCAGCGTATCGATGACTTCCACCTGGTGGCCGCGCTGATGTGCGGCCTGCAATAGCCGGTCAGTGGAATAGATGCGGCTGCTGCGCGATAAGATGGCGATTTTCATAAGGCGTAACGGATCTTGCAGTCAGTAATTATCAGCGCGTTGGGCAGCAAATGGTTCATCAGTTATTTTAATGCATGTTCTTGGCAGAATGACGACAGTATTAGCGGTCAGCTGCGAGGAAATCCCTGCAGATAACGGCGTCCCGGGTCGACCAGGGCATGGTGGCTCATAGCGGTTCTGCCCAATAGCATCCGGTAGCGCATTTTACGCCGGCAGGCCAGGGTTATTTCAGCATCCCAGCCGGTGGCGCCGATCAGTAAACGGGTGTTGATACAAAAACGTTCCTCCATTTTTCCGCTGGTATTACGCACTTTACGGATATTGGTTAGTCTGGATTCGCAGTCCACATATCGGTTGGGGCGGGGGCTGCCGATGGCCACCCGATAGCGCAGCCAGTCTGCCCCGCGTTTTCGGAAAGTTTCCAGATCGCTGACGTGCAGCGCCGACGTTTTCGCGCCTGTATCTATCCGGGCGCGCAGTTTGTTCACATCCAGTAGCGGCAGGCCTATCCATTCACAGGCGCCGATGATGATGGTTGGATGCTTGGTTTTGCTCATGGCCGGTAAGTTGCCTGAATTGTCATGAAAACACAATGCCTGGTTATTAACATTGTTCAGTTAACATGCAAAAGGTTCGTGTGCCATAGTGGCAGCTGCGGACGGCTGGATATTACGGAAAATAAAATGCGTATTGGTGTATTTGGATGTGGTTATGTCGGTTTGGTGACCGGCGCATGTCTTGCCGAAGTCGGCAATGATGTTATTGGCGTGGATGTCAGTGCTGAGCGGGTGGATATGCTGAATGGTGGTGAAATACCCATTTATGAGCCGGGCCTGAAGCCAATCGTTAAAAACAACCTGGCAGCAGGGCGCCTGCAATTTACTTTGTCGGCGCAACAATGCATCGAGAACTGTGAAGTGCTGTTTATTGGTGTTGGAACGCCGACCAATGAGGACGGCAGTGCCGATTTAAGCGCTGTGGAAGCGGTGTCACAGGCCATTGGCGAGCATATCAGTGAATACAGGCTGATAATTATCAAATCCACTGTTCCGGTAGGTACGACCAAAAAGGTCAGGGAGATTATCGAGAAATATTCAGCAGAACGGAATGTTGAGTTTGATGTGGCATTTAATCCGGAGTTTTTAAAAGAGGGTGCCGCGCTGCAGGATTTTCAACGCCCGGACCGGATAGTTATTGGTGTTGACAGCCGACGGGCCGAGAAGGCATTGCGGGCAATTTATGCACCATATAACCGCAATCATGAGAAGCTGATCGTGATGGATATTGCCTCTGCTGAACTGACCAAGTACGCAGCCAATGCGATGCTGGCCACCCGTATCAGCTTCATGAACGAACTGGCGGGAATTGCTGATCAGGTGGGTGCCGATATCGAACAGGTCAGGATTGGCATAGGTTCTGACCCGCGGATTGGCTACGCATTTTTATATGCCGGGGCAGGGTTTGGCGGTTCGTGTTTTCCCAAGGATCTACAGGCATTAGCCCACACTGCCGGGCAGGTAGGTTCTGATTCGCATATTCTTGACGCAGTTCAGGCAGTCAATAAATTTCAAAAAGAAAAATTATATCAAATACTTAATGACTACTTTGAAGGTAATTTAGAAGGTAAAATAATTGCGCTGTGGGGGCTGGCGTTCAAACCGGAAACCGACGACATGCGCGAGGCGCCCAGCCGGGTGCTGATGGAGCAGCTGTGGTCTGCAGGAGCTGTGGTTCGGGCATTTGACCCACAGGCGATGCTGGCAACCGCTGGGTTGTACCCTGATCAGGCGGCCGATGGGCGGTTGCAGTTCTTCGACCAGGCCTATCAGGCGCTGGATGGGGCAGACGCACTGGCAGTGGTGACAGAATGGAAAAGCTTCTGGAGCCCGGATTTTAAGCGTATCCGGGAAGCATTAAACCACCCTGTACTGGTAGACGGACGAAACATTTATGATCCGGAACTGGTGGCCCGTGCAGGCCTGCAGCATTTTGCCATAGGGCGCAGTCTGCAGACCTGACAGTCTCAGTCTGTCAGCTGGCGTATTTTTTCCAGTTGCCAGGGCTCAACCAGTCCCATTGCGTGCACGTTGTAAATGGACTCTGTTTCCAGGCTGCTGTTGTCCAGCCACTCGACAAAATATCGCGACAGTGGAATGGATTCTTTGGGTGGAAACACGGCTTCCGGTACCGGGTAGATAAATGCGGTGGCATATAGAATCTTCTGTCTGGGCAGATAAACCATTAGATAGTTATCGGCCTTGGGATTGCCGTCCGGCAACTCCACCAGCTGGACTTCCATAGCGTGATCTTTAATCACATGCTCGCCACTGATGATTTCGGTCAGCAAACCGGAACCGATGGTGGATTTGTCCGGTGTAGCAGCTACAGCCCGCCGGGCCATATGCACTGCTGCCTGTCCACCGATAACAGTTGCGCCGGCTTTGACAAACGGCAGCAGGCCACCGATATGGTCGCTGTGATGATGTGTGAGCACCAGATAGCGCACCGGTTTGTCTGGAATGGTTTGTTTGATGGCCCGCAGGTATTTATCTCCGAGCGAGTCAGTTGAATCTCCCTGTGACCAGTTCATCGGCGGGATCTGCTGCATTTCATACCAGCCGGTAGGCGCATCAATTGCCATGACGTAATCATCGAATTCCACGAACAGCAATCTGAAACCGGGACGCAGGTTGATGACCATAAATACACCGGGCGCGAGTTGCTCCACTTCCGACTCGCGCTGTCCATAAGGCACGATATCGGATGCCGGGATCAGTTGCTGGGGCGGATCATCAACGGTTATGCCTTCGGGAATGGCAAATGCCTGCTGATCAAAGCCCAGGTTCACCTCCATCTGGACGCTTTTCATCAGCTTGTCGCCAAGATAGACCTGCAAACGGTTAGGGAACAAGAGCCGATCATCAGCAGTGGAATAATCCAGCCAGTGCCAGCTGATTTGGGTGTTGCCCAGTAACGGCATATCGATATGACTGGAAGCCGATTTCAGTAACAGACTCTGCCGGTCAATGCTCAAGTCGATGCTGTCGCCTGCAGAGGTTGTGTAGCGGACGTTGTGTAAAACAGCATCACCGTCTTCACTGGTATTTAAATAGTCGAGTGTAGTGTGCTGCTGCAGTGCATCCGCAAGCAGCAGCTGCGGCAGCATTCGGCTCAACCGTTGCTGTGGGTCTGCCACGGTTTCAAACGGCAGCCATCCGCCATTGCGGTTCAGGCGATCAATAAACAGCACCCGATTATTACTGTCATAAATTTCTCTCAGCTGCTGCTGGGACTGATGATAGTTATACCAGTCAATATCATAGGCCAGCCGGTTGTCCCGGTAATCAATACTGATATGTTCGGTGATGGGCGTCAGCTCAGACCGGAAGGGAGATCGCCCCTGCAGCCGGGTTGATAAATCAAACTCGCCACTCAAATCAAGTTGCACGCCACCGGCCTGTTCAATGTGTGACAGGCCACCAATGGCTGCCAATGCCTGCTCAATTATTTGAGCAGGCGTAGGAGTGCTGTCACCATCAGCAGTTGACGGTAATGAATGGCATATCAGGGAGATCGCAATGGCATAACTGAACCGGCGCATAATTATTTACCTGTTGCTGCCGGTAGACGCAACCGGTGTGGTCAATGCGGTTTGTAAATCCTCGGGTGTACCGGGACGCGCACTGTGCGCAGAAACGAAAGTGGAAACCTCAAGGTTGTGCTTTGCAATGGCTTCGGCAAATGTCCTGGTGGAGGAAACCGCAGGTGGAACAGGACCGGCAGCCGGCATGGCAAAATGATCGCCTTCAAACAAAATGCCTTCCTCAGGCAAATACGTCACCAGCAGATGTTCGGTATGCGCGGTAGGGCCTATATCAATAATTTCCACCCGGCGGCTGTCATCTTCCAGAATTTTACGCTGTTCTACGGTTTCCAGTTTCAGTTCTGCGTCATCACCGGCAGCGTTACGGACCACACCGGCATGCGCTGTCGCCGCGATAACGGTTGCGCCTTCATCGGCATAGACCGGCACACCCAGTACATGATCGTTATGATGGTGAGTCAGCACGCCGTAGCGTATCGGTTTATCAGGTACGACTTGACGCAATTCAGCAATCCGGTCGGGAATGCCGGCAGTACCGCCTACTGCGATGATGTAATCCTCCATTTCCACGAACATCACATAGGTACCATTGCCGCCGACCAGATAGACACCATCGGTCAACTCCTGCAGTCTTAGCGGGTTAGGATTGATCGCTGCAACTTGTCTCAGTCCATCAGGCACACTGGTCATGCTGCTGATATCGGCATTCACCTGCGTGCTGGTATTGTTTCGTTCAAGGTTGGTTTCGCCATTAACAAACAGCGCGAAGCGCTGATTGAATGGAATGCCGCCGATTGAGGAATAATCATAAAAACGGTATTCGACCAGGCCGAATCCAGGGAAAATGCGTTCACTTTTATTCAGCATATGTGTCTGTTTATCGAAATACATGCTGATCGCCGGACCAACCTGCATTGAAAACGCCACCACTTCATGAGGGTTGCCGTCGACCTCGGCTTCACCCAGGTAATGGGCCGTGCGGGCGTGTTGCTGCAGCTGTTTGATCAGCAGCGCGGGGGTTACCCGAATAAACGGGCCGCTGGTGGTATCGAAATCCGGTTCAGCAATAGGGGCAGAGGTGCCGGCGCGGAAATTCAGCTGATAGCTTTGTTCGCCATTGATAATGGTGCCGGTTTCAAACTCGAAGCCGCCTCCGGCACCCTGTGTGCGGTTAACAAAGATGCCGTTTTCAAAATCCACTGCACTGATGCCGCTGTTGCTGTTGCGGTCCCAGGGCGGTCCGGGGTTGCGGCTTTGGCCGGTTGCATAGTTTACGGTTTCATTTTTAATGGTCAGTGAATTCAGGGCATTCAGGCGTTCTGCGCCGCCGAAGGCCTCTACTGCACTGTTGATAATGGCTTGTGCACGTTCTACATTCTGTTGGGTAAGGTTTTGTGCTGCCAGGCTGCCGGCCAGTGACAACCCGACCATCAGGCATAGTGCTTGATGCATTCTCATTAGTATTCTCCATCTGTAAATAAACCCCGTAGTGGCACGATATCACCGTCCGGAACACATATAGCGTGTTGCTAAAACAGATAAGGACAGGGTGCGGGGCTTTTAAGACGAAAGCGGTCGTAGTAATGACAGTTGTGGCTTCTGCTGCATTTCACCGTCGGGAAACCGGCAGTTGAAATCATCTGTGAGTTACACACGAATGGCCGGTCTCGCAAACACGAATCGGCCTGAAATCCTGTAAGTGGAGGGGCGTAACCATTCAACGATCAGCTCAGTCAGATCGGCGGGTCATTGTGGAACAGATTTTCCGCGCCGATGGTAACGCTAGTGTCAGCACCGAACAGACAGGTGCTGTAAGTGATACGCGCATCGTTCGATTGCGGTTTATCACCACTAGTCAATTGATCAAACCCATACAAAAATACTTTGTGGGCACAAAGGTAAGGAGTCATGCTGGTTGAAACCGGTTATGAACGTAGAATGGACATGGTTCCAGAATAATTGAAGGGAAGTTGGAGTTTATCGGAGTGATTCTTTAGTTGGTGTAGGATAATGGCTACTAATAATGAGTGTCTTTGATTGATGCTAGAGCCACAATTGATTTTTCAGCATCGATTAGCGGTGGAAAACCTGTACCCAAAGAATCTTTTGGATACTTACACTATGAATAGATACTTATTAATATATTTATTGATAATAAGTGTTTCAGGATGCTCATATAAATCATATGACTACTATTTCATATCACTTAACATGATTGATGGTATGGAAATAATAGAAAGAAGAAAAATACAGCTTGAACATTTAAAAAACAACACAATTATCCCAACAAGATATTTTTTATCAAAAGATAACTATGCGCTAGACTTTTATATTGGTAACGATAGCTATTTGCCACACCTTTTGATAAGGCTAGAAAGTTCAATATACGAAGATTTGACTCTAGAGCCGGTTAGAGATATTAATATCTTATCCCCAAATGGTAATATTTGTGCGTCCTTTTACCCCAGTGAAAAAGAGCCAAAAAAGATTGAATTTGGATGGTCTTCAGATTGTATTATCGAGGGTATATTAAAAGAAATTTCGGTTAAGATAATTAGCGAATCGGCAGGAGTAATTGGGCATCAGGTTATTCCGTTTACGCTCAAAAAAAATGGACACTATGTTCTTTTAGATGCCATATAACACAACTGCAAGGACATCATTAACTCTCAGGATATCCGCAACACTTGAATATTAAGAGTGTATAGGGCACCCAAGTTGCAGATGCGTTACTTTGAGCTCTGACCGTAAAGCAGGCGAGCTAATCTCGCCTGCCTAACTAGCCATCTATCCAATATCACTGCAATCACTACTACAGATCACTCATAACCATCTCTAAACAAAATATCCGGATCAATCATCACAGTAGTTACTTCCGTCTCGGTGTTATTACCAAGACTCGGATCCGGCTCGTTGGCGCTGACTGATGCACTGTTGGTCACATCCAGTTCTGCATCAGGCGCCAGCACATTAATCTGCATGGTGCGGCTGGAGCCGGATGGCATCATGGGGATCATGCAGAAGACTGTACCGGCGTTGTGCACACAATCGAAACCGACACTGGACTCGCTTAAAAATGTGGTTTCAGGCGGCAGGTCATCGACAACCAGTACATCGTTCGCATTCGCCGGACCATTGTTGGTCACGGTCAGTACATAGCTGATGATCTCTTCCGGCATCACCGGATCAACCAGGTCAACATTGGTGATGGATAAGTCTGCCGTTGGCTCGGAGCCTGTGACCGATAAAACACCGGTCAGGAAATTATTTGAGGTGACAGCATCTTCCACGCCGTTCAAGAATGTCACGTTGATTGCCTGGAAGTAGCTTAAGCTGATGGCCGGCGTTCCGTCAGCCACTGCATTGATGGTCACTGCTCCCGTAGTGGATTGCGGCAGTATGTTACTCAGAAAGTGGTCGCACTCAATTTCAACGGCATACTCAGCAAATGGCGCAGTGGTGCAAAAGTACGCAACACTGGGGTTCACTGATACTGAGCTGGGATCAACGCCACGCATGATATAGCGGAAGCCGGTGTTGATCGGTGCAGAGCTGAGCCCGTTGTTACCCAGACTGACTTCAAAAGTAACAGGGGTGCCTGCATTGACTGCTTCAAAATGCGGATCGCCATCAACATCCGGTGACACCATATCCAGCAGCGGTACCACATCGAAAAACGGAACAGCAACGCCACTGGCTTCCATCGCGCCGACATCCACCAGGCCACCATTGTCAGCACCGGCGGTATCCTGTGGTCTTTGACGGTTGGCAGCATCCAGCACTGTTGCTGTGGTTAATATGGGGAAGTCACATAAATCCACACCAGAACCGGCGGTATCCAGGTTGAAGTTACCGTTGGCCGGGTCCACCAGGTTCTGACCGCGGTCTATCAGCGTATCGGTTTCCATCAGGGTATTCAGTCTGGTCAGGTCAGATGGATCATCAACCACGGTGCAGCGGGCGGCAGAATCAGCTGTTCCAACCAATTCAAGCATTTCTCTGGTTTCTGCCGACAGCATTGCCAGTGTTCCATTATTGTCAGTGAACAGGGAACCTTCAATCACAATACTTGCAGAGTTATAACCACTTTCACTACCGAGCCGCGGCTCATGACTGATGAAACCGAGATCCTCGGCATTGTCAGATCCGCTTAACTCATGATCTACAAAAGTTGAGTTGCGTATAGTCAGTTCAAGATCCAGGTTGGCGGCAGATGATCCGGGACCAATACCGATCACATCGTTTGAGCCATAACCACCATTACGGTAAAACACATTATTGGTCAGCATAGAGGTGCCGGCGTTTACAAAAATTGCCGAGCCGCGTACCGTTCCAATATTAAAATCGAGTCCAAGTGTGCAGGAATCGCCGTCATAGCCGGCGGTATTGTTTCGGAACAGAACACTGTCAATATCCAGGTCGGAACGGGTGCTGTAAATGGCGCCCCCTGAACCTGCATTATGCTCACAAAACGGCCCGTCGACTTCACGAAACCCAAATGCATCATTGTCTGCGATCAAAATACAGGCTTCCTGGCTGGCATAACCGCAGGTAACACTGCTGGAAATGACGCCTGTCAAGCTTAATTCTGATTCAATCAGATACATTGCTCCGCCGAGCCGGGCAGTATTGCCTACCAGCTGCATGGAACTGCTGTTGATGTTTGAACGAATCGCAAAGATGCCTCCACCGTTTGCACTGTCAAACTCATAGATGTAATTGTTATTGTCGCTGCCCAGAAAATAGGCGTCATTGTTTTCGATGGATAATGGTGCATTCTGCGGGCTAAAAATGTTTGAATCGATAGCAAATATCCCTGCACCACCGAACCTGGGTAAGCCGGGCTGGAAAGGGTAGGGAGTATAGTCGCGAAAAGCTTCATTGTTTTGAACAAGACGGGAAGCATTGTGCTGGTCAGGGTCTCTGACCGCTGTCAAATTACAGTCTTCCAGATAAAAGGCGCCACCACGTGCCGAGTCCGGGTTGTTACCGGTTGGGCTTGAACTGAAGTATTCAGCAACATTCGAGGAAACCTCACCGGACAGGAATTCAATTTCGCTGTTGATCTCGCAGAATATCCCCGCGCCTCTGGATGCACGGTTTTGATTGATGGCTACTGATTGCATCACCAGTTTTTTAGTACCAGGGCCCTGCATCAGCAAGCCACCGCCGATGCCCGCATTAATGGCGGTGTTACCGATCAGACTGACGTTTTTCAGATACAGCTCAACATTGGCTTCCGGCAGGATGGTCTGCATGGATATACCGCCGCCGAGTCCGGATTCATGGTTGCTGATGGTGATGTTGTTCAAACGAACCACTTTGGCGGTGTTGAGTGAGGTGATGCGCAAACCACTGCCGATAAACCCGGTAGCGAAATTGTCACCGTCGATTTCCAGCCTGAGAGCGGGATCAGGTGAGCCGCCGCAAAACGGGAAGCCACCGGTAATTTCAACTGATTTATCGATGGCAACTGTCTCCGTAACGGTATTATTGGCCACTTCGATATGGTAGTCACCGTCTGCTGCATTGGCAGGGATGCTGTCCAGGGCATCCTGCACTGAAGGAAAATCACAGGCAGGGTGATCGCCTACATTGATAACTGTCTGTGCCTGTGCGGCTGTGGCCAGCATCATTAAGACTGTCAATACATATTTCATTACGATATCTCCGTCATTATCTGATGTATTGCAAACGCCATTTCGCGCTTGTTTACCTGCTATAACGACGATCAGCAGAGAGTTCGCCAATTATTTTCAAAAATGTTTGATGGCCGGTGTGGAGATGGTGATCCATGTGCCGGAATCGGCACTCAGTAATGAGATAAAGCTGGCGGTTAACTGTTTAAAAATTGACAATGACCGGCCGGTTGCTCAGGATACCGGCTGGAGTCAATATTTATCGGGGTTCAGGACAATGATGCATACTTCGAAAGGCACGATTATCAGGACGATATGGATTGGTCTGCTGACCGCATTAATGAGCGCATCTGCGCTGGCGGTGGATGTTCAGCAGCAAAAGGTTGCCCCATGGGTAATGCAGCGGCTGAATGCCGATCATCCGGTAGAAGTGATTGTGCGCATGCACGCGCAGTCGGATTTGAGCGGGCTGCCGGGCGCATCGTCGAGAACCGCCAGAATCAGTGAAGTGGTCGACAGGCTGCGCAGCACTGCAGCCCAGTCACAGCAAGGTGTGATTCAGTACCTGCAAAGTCAGGCAGTGGAATACAAAAGCTTCTGGATCAACAACACCATCTGGGTAAGAGCTTCTCAAGATGTTATTGCCGCACTCAGCCAGCGGCCGGACATTGCCTATGTGCACGCCAACCCGGTTGTGGCGGCGGATATCGCCCGGTTTGCCGAGCCGGCTTCCAATCAGTTCCTGGGTAGTATTGAAGCAAGCATTTCACTGGTTGGTGCACCGACAGTCTGGGATCAGGGTGTGACCGGCCAGCAGATTATCATCGGCGGGCAGGATACCGGTTATCAATGGGATCATCCGGCGCTGATCAACAGCTATCGTGGCTGGGATGGTGCTCAGGCTGATCATAATTATAACTGGCATGATTCCATTCACAGCGGCGGCGGCAGCTGTGGTGCGGATTCGGCATTTCCCTGCGATGACAACAACCACGGTACGCATACCATGGGTACCATGGTGGGTGATGATGGCGGAACCAATCGTATCGGCATGGCACCGGGCGCACGCTGGATCGGCTGCCGGAATATGGACCAGGGTAACGGTACTCCGGCGACATATACGGAGTGTTTCCAATGGTTTATCGCGCCGACTGATTTAAATGATGAAAACCCTGACCCGGCAATGGCGCCGCATGTCATTAATAATTCCTGGGGCTGTCCTGCTTCAGAAGGCTGTACCGATCCAACCGTGATGCAGACTGTGGTCGAAAATGTCCGTGCCGCCGGTATCGTGGTGGTGGTATCAGCCGGTAATTCCGGCAGCGGCTGTAGCAGTGTCAGCACGCCGGCAGCTATTTATGATGCATCGTTTACCGTGGGTAACACCACTATTGGTGATATCATTGCAGGTTCAAGTAGCCGAGGTCCGGTAACCGCAGACAGCTCCAACCGGATGAAGCCGGATATTTCTGCGCCGGGTACTTCCATTCGCTCTTCTATACGGAATAATAATTACGCAGTATTCAGCGGTACCAGTATGGCCGGTCCGCATGTAGCGGGACACCTTGCCTTGCTGATGTCAGCCGAGCCCAGCTTGATCGGAGATGTGGATGAGTTGGAAAGAATCACTCGTGACACTGCATTACAGCTGACCAGCACACAGAACTGTGGCGGTACAGCAAATGTTTCACCCAACAACGTTTATGGTTTTGGACGAATTCAGACCGATGTTGCGTTCAACAGCCTGCTCAGCGAAGAATTTATGATCGACGGATTTGAGGATCAGCCCCTGTAAGGGTCATTCGTCTGTCAGATTGCCGGTGTATTCAACCGGAAACTGCTCAACCAGTGTTGGGTAGTAACCAGCGGTTATTTTCCTGACATCATCCATGAAAACCTTCAGTTCAAGCTGGTTGCCGACCAGCTTGATATTGCCGAAATAGTTAATAACATCAGGCCGAATGGTAAAGCCATAAGTCTCTTTATACTGCTGCTTTTCAAAACGGAAGCGCACTGAATCTATCCGCAATCCGCCGACGTAGTAGTCGCCTGCCGGCAGCTGGACCAGGCTGAAGGAATTGCCGAACGGAAATTCCGGCGATAAATAGCCATCCCCGCCTGAATCCAGCTCCATCTGCAAACTGTCATTGGGTGAAAACACCGCCAGGGCCAGCCAGCCGTTACCGGGTTCCAGGGTTTTGTTCTGCTCGGAATAGGGTTGAATGTTTTCAGCGCTGCAACCTGTCAACAACAGGCAGATCAATATCAGCCCGGTCGATGCAGTGTTAATGGATTGTCTGTTGAACATGGCTGCTATACCTCTACTGATAAGTCCTGCCGTTATGTTTCAGCCAGCCATGCGGGTGACGGTTATTGGGGTCGTGATGGGTCCAGTGAATTACACCGCCGCGTTCATTCCACTCGTACTCACCGTAAAAATCGACCTGATCGCCCTCACGCAAACCATTGATTCTCGGCGCCAGGTCAATGTTATGCGCAACCATCAGGCTCTGGCCGGAAGCCAGAGTCAGAATAAAGCGCTGGTGCCGGCTGCCTTCCAAGTCATCGCTGAGTACCCGGGTAACCCGGCCTGAACCGGCTATCTGCAGGTCGCTGGTGCGATTTTGAAACGCCTGCTCCAGCCGTTGATCGCTTTGCTGCAGTTGCTGGACACTGCCGGATGGGTTCCCAGGTTCAGTCTGCAGGTAGCCGAAATAGCCGGCAACCAGCAGCGCCAGAAAGGTAAATACTTTTTTCATTGATGTTTCAGTAATCAGCCTGAAAGTATTGTAACCACAGGCCGGGTTACAGCGCACCTGCTGAAATCAGCAATTCATGAATATGCTCGGCCAGTTTGCGGTAACCGGTTGCATTGAAATGAATGGTATCGGATTTGTAACGGCTGTCACGCAGCAGATGGGCTACAACGTCATCGGCAAATACCAGCCGATACTCCTCGGCCAGTTCGTGATACAGCGGGGCGGTATCTGAAAACAGCTTCTTTTCCGGTACGCCGATTAATACCACCGGAATACCACGTTGTTCGGCCAGCTCAATCATTGCTGCCAGATTTCTCCTGGTTTGGATAAGGTTCAAACCGCGAAGAATATCGTTGCCGCCTTCCAGTAACAGCAGCAGACCCGGCGAGGTGGTGTCCAACACTTCGGGTAATCGTCGCAGGCCTTCGTTGGTGGTTTCTCCCGAAATGCCGGCATTGATTACCTGCCGGTTGCTCAGGCTTTGTAAAACACTGGGATAACTATCGGCCTGGTCTACGCCGTAGCCGCTGGTCAGGCTGTCGCCAAAGGCCAGTATGCTGGCATCAGCCGGCAATGGCGTCAGCGGTTTGCTGTCACAGGCAACCAGCAGGGCAAAGCACAACAGCAGCCAGACCCTGAACAGGTATTGACGGTCTGATGATGTTTTCAGAAGTCTGTTGTCCGGGTAGCTGGTCAAACGGATAGCCGGTAATGCAAAGTTAATCGTAGCTTACCCGAAAGGCCTCAAGACGGGTCATCGGCATGACGCCTTCATCACTAATTGTGGTCAGGAACGCCAGAAAACGCGAATCGCTCATCAATTGGATCGGCGAGCTGCTCACTGTGCCTCCGTCTGGACCAACAATGTTTAGATCACCACCTGTAATTAAACAGTCAATTCGAGTACCAAAGATGTTGGTTTGAGTATCGGTAAGGTAGTTACATTCGATTCGTGCATCCTCAGGAAACAGCCCGGCAGTATCACGGATAATCGGCGCGCGGGTAATTCTGCTGATCAATACGGCCGGGGGTACGCCGGTTGGTGCGGGAATCAGTACCTCCTGCTCGCCGATCTCAATAATGCCGGCAGTATCGGCGAGATTGATTTGAGTTGTGCTGAAATCATCGTTGAGCGTACCGCTGCCGACAACAACAGCCCACACCCCGCGCAGATCGGGCTGGGCTGTCAGGCCGGCAAAATCATCACTGATGATGGCGGATGTGCCGAAATAGAGCGGTATCATTTCCACCACTTCACCGCCATTAATGCTGAATTGTCCATGACTGCGACCTTCAAACTGCATTAACAGAGTGGCCACATCTGAGACCTGAACCGGATCGTTATTGGTGTCGTTGCAATTGATAATGCAGCCGCCGTTAGCCGATTGTGTCAAGGTGGTTTCCACCTGCCAGCCGATTTGAATTTGCGGAGAAGTCAGGTCAAACAGGCCCTGTAACTCGCCGTTGAACAGCAGCCACACGTTTTCGCCATCGCTGTCAAAACCAAAATAGGCACCACCAATGCGACCATTCTGTACATCGATAAAAAAGCCGGTATTGGAATCGTCCATGGCAAACCAGCTGCCGTCTTGAGGATACGAGGCCACAAAAGCATTGGCAGTGTCTGTATCCTGTGCAAATCCCGCATTGTTGATGAGCAAAACCAGTAGTGCAGTGGTAATGAAATTGCGGTTGGGCATGGTTATCGTCCTTGGATATCGGTGGTTAATTATTGGTATGCGCCTTTGCAGGGTATTTCAGCAGCCAGGTTTTTTTGCTGAACCTGACTGCATATTAAAACAGTCCCATGCTAAAAACAGGTTAAACCAGGCACACATTACAAGGTGTTTCCACCAGTCTAACCTGTTGCATCCGTTATCTACGCCGGTCGGGATCAAAAACCAGCAACTCAGCGCGTCGATTACGGGCGCGGCCGGCCTGGGTCTCGTTGCTGACAATCGGCTTATCCTGACCATACCCGGTAGTTGAGATCCGTCTGTTGCTGATGCCGTTACGGATCAGGAAGCGGCTGACTGCTTCAGCGCGATCCAATGACAGTTGCTGTTTCAGGCGCGGCGCTTCAGCGTCGTCGGTATGCCCACCGATATCAATGTGCAGCTGAGGGTGTTTTCTCAGTATCACAATTAATTCTTCTAAAGCAGTTATTTCACGGCGACCTATTGATGGTTTGCCTGAGTCAAATGCAATGCTGACTTTACCGCCATCAGGAATGCGGATATTTACATCAGCGGGAATAGCATCATCATCGACAGATACACCGGCCTCACCAATGGTAATAAAGCCCCGGCCCTGAATGACCTCACCAAAACCCAGTATCTCCCAGACAAGTTGAGGTTCCTCAGCCAGCTGGTCGGGTGGAGGTGCATTCGGTCCGAGAGGCAACAGGCCGTCATTGATACTGTCAGCAGCATTAATTTTCACCTGGGTTATCCGGCCAATCAGCGTAGCGGTTGCTGAATCTTCTTCCATTACATGAAAGTTGTTGCCCAGTTCTGCAAAAGCAGGAAAAGTATCTGATACCGCATTCAGGTCGGCAGCCGGCGGTATGGAAACGTAATCGGCGCTTTCCCGTTCCTGCTCGGGTGTGCAGTCGCCGGGTGTTCTGGCATTGCAGGTATTGGCTGTGTTGATCATGGACACCAGCCGCATATCGGAAACTTCCAGATCACTGATATCAGTGCCCCATACATCAATCACCGTGTCGATGGTCAACTCTGCTGAGTTGATTCCGGTACCGCCCTGAATGGTGGCGTTGGAATAGGTGACGGTGCCCAGTCGAAAAGGCTGACCGATTAATGGCCGCAGCTCGTTAACCTCACGGTCGATGATTAGTGTACTTGGCGATTTTCCACCCAACGGCAAACCCCAGCTGATGGCATGACTGCCGATACCGTTGACCACCACGTCACCGACCGGCGGGGGCAGTGGGTTATCAAAGCTGATATCCGAGGGTGGCGCCACCAGTGAGCGCAAGCCCAGGTTGGTGGTTATCCAGCCCCATTTCATCCCTTCATAGATGGTGACCTGACGGTTGCCGGTCTGCTCTACAAGATAAAGCTCGGCGCCCCAGACAATATCATTTTCCTGAGCCACCGTGCGCTGGGGGCGGTCAACGAAATAGTCCTCACCGGCCAGAAAAGCGCAGTCATAGTAGGGGCTTTCGTCACATGGGCCCAGTACAGGATCTATCACATCATTTTCATTATCAATTCTATCTGAATTAACGCCAAATCCAGCGACCACATCATGATTGGAAAAAACGCGCTGTATCCAATGTAGTTCGCTGTTGCCTGGGGCGGGGTCTCCGGGTCCCGGCTGATAGGTAACATCTATAAATGCGCCAACGTGTGCGCCTTCAACTGATCGTTCACTGCCACAATTTTCTGTGGCCAGTCCGCATGCATAATAGTTTTGGATGATAAAGCTGCCGGTCAAATCCTCTTGAGCAGGAGTAAACGCCCAATGCGGGAATTCGCGCTCCAGGGTTTCAATGAATGTTTCAGTACCGCCACGCATTAATAACTGTACGCCTTCCGGATTTAAAACCGAAGCACGCTGCTCGCCACCGGGCAGTGTATAAATGTCGGCATAACGGTAGCTGGTGACAGCTGATGGTTGAAAAACCGCCGGCGGAGAGAGCTCAACACCGGAGACAGTGAAACAGATGGCTGCTGAAAGTGAGCCGACCAGCAGCCGGGTTTTATTAAAGTTGTGCATGCGAACCTCTTTGAATTGTTATTGGTTATGGGCTATGGGTGCTTGCGAGTCAGATTGGCGCTATGAGAAAAGGTTATGCCGCCAATGCAGTCAGTGTTTGTCCGACATGCCGGGGACATACCGGGGCCGGACTGAAACACGCCGCATAGTTATAGATGAGAATTGGATTGCTGTCTGTAAGACAGATGCGCTGTGATGTGTAAGCCTTAATCCATACAGTAGCCTGCTGAAGGCCGGCAGCGAACAATCAGGCGCGTAATATGGCCCACCAGCGGCCGATATTGAGCAGACTGATCAGGGAAGCGGCTACATAGGTCATAGCAGCTGCCAGCAGTATTTTTCTGGCATGGCGCAGATCACCTTTATGCAGATAATTCCCGGCTTTCAGAACGGGCAGGGCGCGTTTAAAACTGGCGTCCCATTCCATCGGCAGGGTAACGAAATGCACCACGGTAGCAAAGCCCAGAGTCAATAAGCCGCCCAGCACCATCAGTAAACCGACCGGTAACGCCTTGGTTACCAGAATCAGTACGGGCGCTGCAAACATGATGCCTGCGCCCAGTTTTTGTGCCGGAACAGCCAGTTTCACCAGCCGGGTGCGCAGATGCAGCGGCGTGTAGCCGGTATGGTCCTGCAGGGCGTGTCCGACTTCGTGTGCCGCTACCGTTACCGCGGTCAATGAGTGCCCGTTGAATTTATCCGGTGTCAGCCGGACCGTTTTATCAATCGGGTCATAGTGATCACCAGTCTCGGTCTGCTCGACTTTGACGTGGGGCATGTCATGCTTATCCAGCAGCACCCGTGCGAGTTCCGCACCGGTACCAGAATAACGGTCGGCCGGTTTGCTGTATTTCTCCAATACCCGCTTAACCCACCAGGAGGGGCCGAAGATAATCGCGAGCAGCAGTAGAACAGGAATAACAATGTGCACGGTCAGGCCAGGGTGATACCGGTTTCAATGGTTCAGCATACTGTATAAGGGGTTACAGCATCAGTCCATAAAGTCATATAACCACAGGGTATAGCCGAATCAGGCAGGAATCACCGTTTGTGCCCGACTATGTGCCCCGGATAGCCGATTAGCGGCTCATACGATCTGGGTTAATCGTAACCGATGCGAAAACCCTCAATGCGAACCAGCGGTGGAAACACACCATCAACCGGATCGGCACTGTCACGAATGAATGCTACGAACCTGGAGTCGCTCATCAAATGGATGTCGAATTCCGTGGTGATGGTCGTCTGCGGCGGCACGCCTATCAGACCGCCGATAACCGTACACCTGATGGGTTGCATATCGGACGGTTCTGTTGAGGGTTCGAAATAGACACAGGATATTCGCGATCCATCATTAAAAAACAAACCATCATTTCGCAGAATTCTGGCTGTGACGACCATGCTGACACCGGCTGCCAGGGGATTGCTGGGGCTACCGGTATTGACTTCCTGCTCGCCTATTTCAATGATTCCGGCATCATCAGAAATGCTGAATTCGACAACACCGCCATCGGTGTCGGTCACCATAGTGCCTCTGGCCAGCAGCCAGGTACCCTGCAGATCAGGTTGGGCAAACAGGCCTTCCTGGAGATCTGAAATAATCGCTGATGTGCCGAAGTACAGCGGTATGATGGGAATAAACGCACCACCGTTAACGCTGAATGATGCTGTGCTGCGGCCGGTGAAGTTAATCCGGATCTGGCCGACTTCTGTGGAATTGTGCGGTGGGATCGGGTCGTCATCGCAGTTTAAGATACAACCGCCGTTAACGCCCTGGCGCAGCGGCACATCCAGCGTCCAATCTACGGCGCCAGTGTCGTCCAACTGCTCCAATTCGCCGCTGAACAGCAGCCAGACATTGTCACCATCATCATCAAAGCCGAAGTAAGCGCCGCCGACAATGCCGTTTTGAATATCCAGGAAAAAGCCGGTGTTGGAATCGTCCATGGCAAACCAGGCGCCGGTTTCCGGATAGGAGCTTTCAAATACACCGATATCATTGGCTTCCTGTGCATTCACGGATAAAGCCAGCAACAGCAGGAAGAACATATTGATAAGGTGTTTGGCAGTTTTTGTCATCGGTTTTCCCTTTGATGATCTTAGTATGTTACGGATTATAGATCAGTGACCTAAAAATAATGTTTATCGTATTTCTCTTTGATGAAATACAGTTTGCTTTACCGTTCCGTGCCTGCGGTCTGGTTAGTTATAATCCAGTCTGTAGGCGTCAAAAATTTCCAGCGGTGCCGGTCCATCAGTTCCGCCTAAAGTGACCACAAATATCTGAATCCTCGAATCACTCGTTCGCCCTGTGCTGAGTATGCCGAGCCGTTGAGGAGAGCTCGGGAACCCGATATCACCACCGAACAAATCACACGTTATAAAATCAGTAGGCGGGTCGGTCTCAAAATCCTGAAACTGTGTGCAGATAATACTGGTGTCTTCCGGGAAAAAGCCTGCGGTGTCGCGCAGAATCGGTGCATGCAGGCTTAATACAGGAACTTCTTCCGGTGGTCTGTTCTGCTCAGGAGGCTCGCCGGGAATGCTCGGGCCAATTTCGATAATGCCGGCAGATAATGCAGGGCTGTTGTCGATAACCATCTGATCGCTGTTGCGCTGCCGGGTGCCCCGGGTTACCACCCAGGTTCCTTCCAGTTCAGGCACCACCAGCGGGCCACTGGCGAGTTCTACTATTGTTGCTGATGTACCAAAATATAAAGGGATAATTGGTGTCGGTTCACCGTCATCAATGCTGAAGGATGCTAACACCCTGCCAAGGAACTCAAGGTGAATTTGTCCGACTTCAACAACGGCAAGCGCCTGTCCCGGATCGTCATCACAGTCAAGAATGCATCCGCCATTGGCCGATTGCGTCAAAGCGGTGGTTAACTGCCAGCCATCCTGAAACTCGGGAGAACCTTCTCGCAGCACAGGCTCCAGGATACCGTTAAACAGCAGCCAGACATTTTCCCCATCGGAATCAAAACCGAAATATGCACCGGCCAGTCTGCCGTTCTGGACATCAATAAAGAAACCTGTTCTGGAATCGTCTGCGGCAAACCAGCTGCCGCTTTCAGGATAGGGGGCAAATGATGGACCGGTATTATTTTGTTCCTGTGCGTTTAACTGAGTGAAAACCAAAAACAACAACAAAAAACTGAAAGCACGCAGAAACATAAACCGATTAATCCAAAATTCAGAGAAATATCCCGGATGGATACTAACAGATGTGGCAACTGACGGAAATTGTGATAACTCTCAGTAAGTCTGAGTATCAGGATAAGAAATTAATAAGCTCAGCTTTGCATTTCCTGTAACAGTACCTGCTCAAGTTCTTTGATTTCATGACTGACTTTGCTGGTGAAGTCTCTGGCATCGGTACTGATGATAAACCTGACATTGCCGAATGATTCCGTACTGAGATAACCCCGCAGCGCCTGAACAAAATAATCGATCAAAACGGTAAACCGCCGCCGTGCCCAATCGATGTTCTTCAGTTTACCGATTGGTGTATCAGATTCCAGTTCAAGTACTTTGGACAACGATCGCGTGGTGGTGGGGAAATCGACAAACAACGGCAGGCTGACCGGTGATTCTTTTTTCTGGATGAAATAGGCATTCCTGGCAAAGCCCTCATCACTGCGGGTATCTTTCAGTTCAAAACCCTCGCGTTTGAAAAAACGGGTGAGCTCGGCTTTGTAAAAATCCGGTTCTTCAATCAGTTCATGCGAGGGCAGAATAATCAGAATCCGGAAAGCTTCATATTCCTGATAGCAATGCCGGATCAGTTTTTTGATGAAGTTGTCGTAGTAACCATAGGCCAGCACTTCGACCGCCATCCTGCGCATGTTCTTGATTTTGGAAATATGCAGCCAGGCCAGCGTCATCACCGATGATAATGCCGCAATGACAGTGCCGGAAATAATGTCGTTATTGAGCAGTACATCCATTTCCCGGATTAAACTGCCGGCCCCGAATAAGTCGATGCTTGAGCGTATAAAACGCGCTAATCCGGACTGATAATCATCACTGAGATAAACACTGCCGAATACCATGCCCAGTAATCCCAGCACACACAATGCCAGGATCAGATACCAAAATAGTCTGTGATCGAACAACCGCCTGAACATGACTGACAACCCCGAAAGTCGTTAATTGGTTTTGATTATTTCCACGGTATTCTAAACCGGAAGATAAAATCAGAGTATTATTACTCCTTCATAATATTAATAATACTTGCTTATCTGATGAGCACCAGTCAGATTGAATATGAGCAGATGACCCGGCTGATCAACCGCTGTCAGTCAGGTCACCGCAGCAGTGCAGATGAACTGTATGCGCTGGTGCATGCACATTTGAAGAATATTGCCCGCCGGCAGAATAAGGGTTCAAGCCATCTGGATGCCACCGAGATGGTCAATATTCTGTACCTGAAGCTGTCCAGAAATAAGAACTTTGAATACCAGAACCGCCAGCATTTCTTTCGTACCGCTGCGCTGGCGGCGCGTCAGATCATTATTGATGAAGCACGCCGCAAGCTAGCGCGTCCGGAAACCGTATGCGACCCGATGGAGCTGGATGCCAGCACCAAGCCTTTGCACCTGATGCTTGAGCTGGACAGTGCACTGAAAAAACTGGAAATGACTGATGCTGAATCGGCCAGGGTTTTTGAACTCAAGTATTTTGTCGGCATGACCGATAACGAGGTCGCCGATGCCCTGTCGCTGACCAACCGGACCGTACAGAGAAAGTGGCAGCAGGCCAAACAGCAGCTGCAAAAGGAATTGCCGCAGCCGGACTGACGGGCTTGTATTTAGGGCTGCTGCGACCAGGCGGCCTGCAGGTTGGCGGCCTCTTCATGTTTATCCTGACCCGCCAGGGCATGCAGCAATGCATT
>JANQPN010000026.1 GCA_028289455.1 Wenzhouxiangellaceae bacterium | reverse complement strand
TCACTTTGCGCAAAGTCTTACCCTGCAGATGCCTGGTCACATTCTCATCATTCTGTGCCAGCTCCAATGCCTGTTCCCGGGTGGCGCCCGGCGCTAACTCCAGCCGTGCCCGTAACTTACCGTTGACCTGCACCACCAGCGTAACCTGCTGACGCACCCTGGCTGCATCATCAGCCACCGGCCAGCCGGCCTGCTGCAAACTTTCCCGGTTACCCAGCTCCTGCCATATCTGTTCACTTAAATGCGGTGTCATCGGCGCCAGCAGACGCGCGACCGCCAGCCACGCTTCACGGGATACGGCCAGCCCCTGGGCAGAATGGTCGGTAAATTTCTGCAAATGGTTAAGAAACTCCATCACCGCTGCGATAGCCGTATTGAAAGTGTAACGCCGCTCAATATCATCGCTGACCTTGGCGATGGTATCGTGCAGCAACCGGCGAATTTCCTGCTGTTCCGCTGTTAAACTGTCCGGATCAAGTATGCCGGGTTGCCCGTGCTGCAAATGTTCATAAACACCGCTCCATACCCGCCGTAAAAAGCGCCACGCGCCTTCCACACCAGTGTCTGACCACTCCAGGCTTTGATCGGGAGGCGCTGCAAACAAAGTAAACAGACGCACAGTATCGGCACCGAATTTATCCACCAGATCCTGCGGATTAACCCCGTTATTCTTGGATTTGGACATTTTCTCAACCGCGCCAATCTGCACCGGTTGTCCATCGCTCAGCAGCCTGGCCTTCAAGGGGCGGTTTTTATCATCGAACTCGAGCTCAACCTCGGTAGGCGAGTACCACACTTTCTGGCCACTCGCATCTTCACGGTAAAACGTCTCAGCCACCACCATTCCCTGACACAACAGCCGGGTGGCCGGCTCGTCGCTGTGCACCATGCCGGCATCACGCATCAGCTTATGGTAAAACCGGAAATACATGAGATGCAGAATGGCATGCTCAATACCACCGATATACTGATCCACCGGCAACCAGTAATCAGCACGCTCGTCCAGCATACTGTCCGCATCCGGGCAACAATAACGAGCGTAATACCAGGAGGACTCCATAAACGTATCGAAAGTGTCAGTTTCGCGTTCAGCTGGTCCACCACATTCCGGGCAAGTGGTCTTGCGCCATTCCGGGTCGGCTTTGATCGGTGACTGCACACCCATGAACTCAACATCTTCCGGCAGCACTACTGGAAGCTGATCTTCAGGCACTGGTACAGCACCACAGCTGGAGCAATGGATCATGGGTATCGGGCAACCCCAGTAACGCTGCCGTGAAACGCCCCAGTCACGCAGGCGATAATTGGTTTGTCTGCGGCCCATGCCTTTGGCCGCACAGTCATCAGCAATGGCTGCAAATGCCTCGGCACTGGTCAACCCGTCATATTTGCCTGAATTAATTAATATCCCGGGCTCGGTAAAGCTCTCCTGTTGCACATCGATTACCGTATCTGCATCTTCCGGACGGATAACCTGCGCTATCGGCAACTCATATTTGCGGGCGAATTCCCCATCACGTTCATCATGCCCGGGCACACACATGACCGCACCAGTGCCGTAACCCATCAAAACAAAATTGGCCACCCATACTGGTATCGGCTCACCTGACAGGGGATGTACCGCGAACAAGCCGGTCGCCATACCCAGTTTTTCCGCAGTTTCTATATCAGCAGTGGTGCTGCCGGCAGCTTTGCATTGTTCAATAAAATCAGCCAGCGCCGGATTTTGCCCGGCTGCCTGACAGGCTACCGGGTGCTCTGCAGCAATGGCCATATAGGTTGCGCCCATCAATGTATCAGGCCTGGTGGTGAATACTTTGATGACCGAATCGCTGTCGCTCAGCTGGAAATCAAGCTCCACACCCTGGGAGCGGCCAATCCAGTTGCGTTGCATGATTTTTACTGCATCCGGCCACTGCGGCAGGTTATCCAGTTCATCCAATAGTTCATCGGCATAATCAGTAATTTTGACGAACCATTGCGGAATCTCCCGGCGCTCGACCAATGCGCCTGACCGCCAGCCACGGCCATCAACAACCTGCTCGTTGGCCAATACTGTCTGGTCTACCGGGTCCCAGTTGACCACCGCGCTTTTGTTGTATACCAGACCTTTTTTGAACAACCGCACAAACATCTGCTGTTCCCAGCGATAGTAGTCCGGCTGGCAGGTGGCGAACTCTCTCGACCAGTCAATCGCAAAACCCAGCCGCTGCAACTGTGAGCGCATCTGCTCGATGTTGGCATAAGTCCACTTGGCTGGTGGCACATTATTCTTGATTGCGGCATTTTCCGCCGGCAGACCAAAAGCATCCCAGGCCATCGGCTGCAACACGTTCTTGCCTTTCAGTCGATGAAACCGGCTGATTACATCACCAATGGCATAATTTCGCACATGACCGATGTGCAGTGCCCCGCTTGGATAAGGCAGCATGGACAGGCAATAAAACTTCTCCTGATCAGGATCTTCGGAGACCTGATGGGCATTTTCCGACTGCCAGCGCTCCTGGATGGCAGGCTCGATAATTTTTGGGTTATATACTGGTTCCACTGACTGGGTTTTCCGCTTGGCGTCAGGCCAAATTCAATCTATCAATGCGCAAGCGTACTGAAAGCCTGAGCACATTGCCAGCTTGTATTGCTGTTATATGTTAACTGTCTATATGGGCTACCTTTCCTGCAGGCAACTTCAACAGCTCAATGCAGCCTGTATAGACTGTCTGATATAAGAAAAGCACCGGCAGCTAAAACAATCATCAAACGAATCCCGGGTCAATCTTATCGGCTCATCTATAGCCGGCATACGCTTTTCGAGAGCCTATACCAGTATTAGAGAATGGCTTGTTGTATTGATCATATGGGAGTCGCCTATTGATTAGGCAACACTGTATTGCAGCGCTAAGTTGGCTGCAGCGATCCAAATAACCGCTGTCGCTGATAAGGCTGTACACCAATCATCAACGCAAGGAACAAAAGCTATGCCTACTCAACATGGAACTATATTTGCCCAGTGGGTTGGGTACTCAATAACCGCCAATGGCGGCATACATACCTATACTTTAAACCCCAATAATCGAGACATCACAGCTGAAGCGGCAATAGCACTACTAAGCACTAATGGTAGAAGCCACTTCGCGGAGACGGGAATCTCACGGATTGTTTCGAATGGTACGACTGAACAGTTCGACCCTCCACTGCCACGAATTAAACGCGAGAACGTCACGCAAATTACTTTTCGCACAGCCAGCACCAGCAACAATAGAGTACATGCTCGTCATCTAGTCCATTACTGGAATTAAAGGAGAATCCTATGAGTAATCTAAGAATAGATAATGTATCTGCTGGAATTGTGTTCGTCTACGATGTGGACACTGGTGACGTACTATGGACACATGAGGAAATCATGGAAGTTACCGACAACCAGGAACACTGCCAAAAGCAGATCTCGCAAAGCGATTGCGAAGCGATTCGGACAACTACCGCTCAGATATACCCTAACCGAAAATTAGATTTCCTGATCGCACCAGAAGATTTTACTTTACGCGAGAACACACGAGTTACCGTCGATCCCTATAACAAAACGCTTCTGCAACAAACAGATGAAAAGCAAAGCTTTGCCGAACGCTTCGCTGAATTCAGAACTGAATAGCAAAATTAATCAGCGATACACCGTTCTAACCCCTGGAGCGGTGGCGTTTTGAATAGCCTATTCACCAGATGTAGATAAATAGGCATTCACTTTATCAGCCACAAAGATATACAAATAAGGCCGGCAGCTTGCCGGCCTTATGGTTGTTATATTACTGTGGAAAGCACTGGATTTTAGGTCTGGCTTTCCACCACTTTATCGCAGAATAAGCTGCCTCAACTCAGGCTATCCCTGGCGATGCATGCCCAAGTCCAAAAAACCGAACCCTGGATATTACGACGGCTTCAGTAAAACTTCAGCGCCGACCAAACAACTTACCCAGAAGCCCGCCGCGCTGGACCACATCACTGATATCTACATCACCATCCCCGTCAGCGTCCATCAGCATGTTCATCAACCCGCCGGTTTGCGGCTGCTTGCGCAGCTGACGGCCTTCGGTCTGCAGCAAACCGGCCAGCTGATTACTGTCGCCGATTTGTTTCTGACTCTGCATTTTGCCGATCATCCCCATCACCATCGGCGCCAGCGCCGCCAGTATCTGGCCGGCATTCTGGCTGTTCATCCCGCTTAGCCCGGCCAATGCCTGCTCAGCCTGATTCTGCCGTCCGCCGAGCACATGCTTCAAGATCCCCTGCCCGGCCTGCTGTGCCTGACCTGACCCCAGAAAACCGGATAGATCATTCAATATGCCACCGTCGTGGTCTTTATCCAGGGCCTTCCACAGACTCTGTGCACCACTGCTGCTTTGCGTATTCTTGGCCAACCCGCCGAGAATCATCGGCAATGCGCCTTCGATGGCTGACTGTACCTGATTGCTGTCCGCCCCTCCCAGTTGCTTTTGTAACGCAGAAACTGCCTGTGTGCTTAACTGTTCCTGCAATATTTTCATCAAGGACATAATCGTTCCCTCAGTTATTTTTAGTGTGCCATGCAGCGTACGATAATTCGGCATCGGCATCCAGCTTTAAATGTCACCAGTTGCTTCACACAGCCCTGATTATCGGGTTTCAGCTGAATTCCGGTGGCTGACTGGGTTACCATTTAGTTAGATTGATAACTTCAAATAAACTATGAGCGATTCTAGCAGCTTGATTTACCTGGGCGACGGTTCTGCGCCATCTTCACTTAACCCCCGCTATTGCAACCGGCACGGACTTATCGCCGGCGCTACCGGAACAGGCAAAACCGTAACATTGCAGGTACTGGCCGAGTCGTTTTCCAAAATTGGTGTGCCGGTATTTCTGGCCGACGTTAAAGGTGATTTATCCGGCCTGGCGCAACCGATCAGCCCGCATCCAAAAATTGACGAGCGTCTGGCAAAAATGAATGTGCCCGATTACCGCCCGCGGCCTTTCCCGGTTATTTTTTGGGACGTATTCGGTGATCAGGGACACCCCATCCGCACCACCATCAGTGAAATCGGGCCATTGCTGTTGGCTAATCTGCTGGAACTCAACGATACCCAGGAAGGTGTGCTGAATGTGGCTTTCCGCGCTGCTGATGAAGAAGGCCTGCTGCTGTTTGACCTGAAAGATCTGCGCGCATTACTGACCTATGTGGCAGAAAACCGGGAGCAGCTGTCGGCTCAATACGGACATGTCAGCTCTGCATCAGTAGCCGCCATACAGCGCCGCCTGCTGGTGCTGGAAACACAGGGTGCAGAGCACTTTTTCGGCGAACCGGCACTGCAGCTGGCTGATATCATGCGCACCGATCTATCCGGCTCGGGCATTATCAACGTACTGGCCGCCGACAAGCTGATCCACAGCCCCCGGTTGTACAGCACGCTGTTGCTCTGGCTGCTGTCCGAACTGTTCGAAGAACTGCCGGAAGTCGGCGACCCGGATAAACCCAGGCTGGTGTTTTTCTTTGACGAAGCACATTTGCTGTTCGATCAGGCACCCAAAGCTCTGCTGCAGAAAGTTGAACAGGTAGTGCGCCTGATTCGCTCAAAAGGGGTAAGTGTGTTTTTTGTCACACAAAACCCGCTGGATGTGCCTGAGGATGTTCTGGGTCAGCTGGGCAACCGGGTACAGCATGCTTTGCGCGCATTTACCCCACGGGAACAGAAAGCCGTCCGTTCAGCGGCACAAACTTTCCGCCAGAATCCCGAGCTGGATACCGAAACTGTGATTACCGAACTGGGTGTCGGCGAAGCGCTGATTTCCACCCTGCAGGAAAAAGGCGTACCCGGCATTGTGCAGCGCTGCCTGCTGCGTCCGCCGGAATCTCAGATCGGCCCCATTACCGCCGAGCAGCGTGAGCAGGTGCGGACACGCAGCCCGATGACCGGAAAATATGATCAGACCATTGACCGGGAATCAGCTTTTGAACGACTGCAGCAGCGCGCTGAACAGGCGGCTGCAGAAGCTGCTCAGGCAGAACAGAAAGCAGCGGCTGCCAAGGAACAGGCAAAAGCCAAAAAGCCTGCCAAACGCCGCAGCAATCGTCAGTCAATCTGGGAAGCCATGGGCAAAAGCGTTGCCCGCAGCATCGGTTCGCAACTGGGGCGTCAGATTATTCGTGGTGTACTGGGCAGCATGACAAAGCGCTGAAACCCGGTTTCAGCGCTCCAAATACTCCAGCTTGTCCTTGACGTTGTCCCACTTATCAGCATCTTCGGGCGGGTCTTTACGCACCGTAATTACCGGCCACAGCCGTGACAGTTCTTCATTAAGCGCCAGGAAATGCGCCTGATCATCGGGTAGATCATCGTCCGGCAGAATGGCTTCAACCGGACACTCGGGCTCACACAATGTGCAATCGATGCATTCTTCCGGATCTATCACCAGAAAGTTGGGACCTTCATGAAAACAATCCACCGGACAGACCTCAACACAGTCGGTGTATTTGCATTTAATACAGCTTTCGGTAACCACAAAAGTCATAAGTAAAATTTCTGACAGTCAATTTGGGTGTTATCATAATCGTTTTGGACATGGACGACACGGACGCTAACCATTGCCTTACTGCTATCGAACCTGTCATCGCCGAACCTGAATACATCGCTGCTGAAAAACATGGTATTGATCCAGGCCAGATCAGCTCTGGCTGTTTGGATACCATCAACCGTCTGCAGCAGGCCGGATATACCGCTTACCTGGTAGGCGGTGCTGTGCGCGACTTATTGCTGAACCGGGTTCCCAAGGATTTTGATGTAGCCACCTCGGCAACACCTGAGCAGGTGCGCCGCCTGTTCCAGCGCTGCCGCCTGATCGGCCGCAGATTCAGGCTTGCGCATGTTTATGCCGGAATGGAAACCATCGAAGTCGCCACATTCCGTGGCAGCGGGAACAGCGATACGCACAGCAGGCATGAGCACTTGATTCAGGACGGGCGGATCGTGCGCGACAACGTGTTTGGCTCTGAACAGGAAGATGCCATGCGCAGGGACTTTACCGCCAATGCGCTTTTCTATGACCCGGACAAACAGCAGGTTATCGATTATGCAGGCGGTTACCAGGATTTAAAAAACCGCTGCCTAAGGCTGATCGGTGATGCAGAAACCCGTTATCGGGAAGATCCTGTAAGAATGCTGCGTGCCGTGCGATTCGCCAGCAGCCGCAGCCTGAGACTGGCTGATTCAACCAAACTGCCGATTCCCGGGCTTGCCCACCTGCTGTCTCAGGTACCACCCGCCCGGCTGTTTGATGAGGTCTGCAAACTGATGCTGTCGGGCACAGCTTACAAAGCCACCCGCAACCTCGTTAAGCATCAATTATTCAGTCAACTGTTTCCGGATATTCAGGCGCAGATGGATGCTCAGGGAATGCTGCAGACATCGCCAATGCTGGTCAGTGCATTGCATAACACTGATAAGCGGGTCAGTCAGTCGCTTCCTGTTACCCCCGGTTTTTTATTCGCTGTACTGTTGTGGGAACCGCTGCAGGCACGTATAACCCGGCTGCTTAAGCAAAACCTGAATCACAACCAGGCCATGATTCGCGCCAGCCAGGAACTGTTGTTTGAACAGTCCAGGACCATTGCCCTGCCGCGCCGGTTTAGCGCTATGTGCAGGGAAATCTGGATCATGCAGCATCGTTTTCGGCATATTCGCGGCAAGCGCGCAATCAGCCTGTTTACCGAAGTGAGGTTTCGTGCAGCCTACGACTTCCTGCTGTTACGCGCCGAACAAGACCCTGAGCTTCAGCAGCAGGCCGAATGGTGGCGTCACCTGCAGACTTTGAAACCCGAACGCCAGCGGGAAAAAATGGGACTGCCGGCGATCCATAATGGAAACCAGCCCACTAAAAAGCGCTCCGGCAGACGCAAGCGCAAACGTTCTAAACCCCGGCCTGCGGCCAGTAATTGATGATATGCAGCCACGTCTGGTTTTTGTGGGCTTAGGCGCCAGCCTGCGGCATACGGCAATACCCGATAGTGTTACACCGGCAGCTCAGCGTTACGGCCAGTCTGTGGCTGCGGCAGTCGCGCAGCTCGATAATGCCGTGCATATGCTGGCGCACATGCCTGGCACCTGTCTGCAGGATCATTCCAGCTACTATCAAACCCGGGCCTGGGGACAGCAACGCGCCGGCGCCTATCTGAATGCCGCTGCCTGTCTGGAAACCCACATGCTGCCGTCACAGTTGTTGTCACAGCTGCTGGATATTGAGAACCGCCTGCACAGACGTCGAACCCGCAAACGCTGGGGGCCGCGGACAATTGACCTGGATATCCTGTTGTACGCAGGCCGCAGTATCCGCTTGCCGGATCTGCAGATTCCGCACCGATGGATGTGGCAGCGAGGGTTTGTATTATGGCCGCTGACCGATTTAAGCGCTTATTTATACCCGGCAGACCGGAAAAAACTGCGCTGTGCGCTGTTCAGACAGGGCGGCTATTTGCTGACCCGGCCGCTTGGCTTAAAACCAATCAATGATAATCTGCAGCAATAGCTCAGTGCATTGGCTGACCGGCAAAACAATTTGACACATCATGGCTGTTTTTATTTGGTTAAGATGACCACACATGGCAGACTTATATAGATATTTTTAAGATTAATCACAGCGATGAGCACTCAACCCACCAACCGGCGCTTGACTCTGACCGAGCTGAACCGCAAAAAGATCAGCGGTGAACCGATCACTATGTTGACTGCCTACGATGCAACTTTTGCACAGCGCATTGATGCCGCCAATATCGACTGTATTCTGGTGGGTGATTCACTGGGCAATGTTGTTCAGGGGCAAGACACCACTCTGCCGGTCAGCATAGACGACATGGTTTATCACACCCAGGCAGTCAGCCGTGGTGTAGAGCATGCATTTCTGATAGCCGACATGCCTTTCATGAGTTACCGGGACAACGTCACCGCAGCTAACTCGGCACAACGCTTAATGGCTGACGGCGGTGCTGAAATGGTCAAACTGGAAGGAGGGCAGCCGGTATTATCACAGGTGCGCTTCCTGACTGATCAGGGTGTTCCGGTATGTGGCCACCTGGGTCTGACGCCTCAGCATGTACACCGCCTGGGCGGCTACCGGGTGCAGGGCCGGGAACAGCGTGCCCGTGAGCAAATTATCAAAGACGCAGCAGATTTACAGCAGGCCGGCGCATTGATGCTGGTACTGGAATGTGTACCTACCGACCTGGCCGGTGAAATCAGCCAGCAGCTGAGCATACCGGTGATTGGCATAGGCGCAGGCCCGGAAGTTGATGGGCAGGTGCTGGTTTTATACGACATGCTGGGGCTCACAGTCGGACATGTGCCTAAATTCAGCAAGAACTTTCTGATAGACGGGCGTGATATACCGGCCGCACTGGAAGCATACGCACAAGCTGTCCGCAGCAAAACATTTCCCGCTGCGGAGCATTCCTTTGCTTGAGATAAGCAGCCGCAGTCAATTACTGCAGCAAATCCAGACCTGGCAGCAGCAAGGTCAGAAACTGGCCCTGGTACCAACCATGGGCAACCTGCATGCCGGTCATCTTGCACTGGTTGAAACCGCACAACAGCATGCTGACATTGTTATTGTCAGCATCTTTGTAAACCCTACCCAGTTTGGCGCTGACGAAGATTTCGGCAGTTATCCGCGCACCCTGGAATCAGACTGCAGGCAATTACTCAGCGCCGGATGTGATGCGGTATTCATCCCTGATCCTGAAGCGCTCTATCCATTCGGCAGTGAAGATTTCACCAGGGTTTTACCGCCGGACAGCCTGGCCAATACATTATGCGGCCGCAGCCGGCCCGGACATTTTGATGGTGTGGTTTCGGTTGTTGCCAGGCTATTCAATCTGGTGCAGCCGCAGATCGCTGTTTTCGGCGAGAAAGACTACCAGCAATTGTTGATTATCAAACGCATGGTGGCTGACCTGGGTATGCCTCAGCAAATCGTGTCCTCACCTACCATCCGTGAATCTTCCGGCCTGGCAATGAGCTCACGCAACCAGTACCTGGATACAGCAACCAGACAGCAGGCTGTCAAGCTGCAACAGGTGCTCCAGCATACTGCCCGGCAATTGGATTTGGGGCACCGCGACATGTCCGAACTCGAACGCCAGGCTGCCCTACAGCTGCGGGATCACGGTTTCCAAACCGACTACTTTGCCATCAGACATGCCGCTGATCTGAGCAGGGTTGCTGACCATGATGAGCTGAAATCCATACGTATCCTGGCTGCTGCCAAACTGGGGCAAACCCGCTTAATTGACAACATTGCGTGGTCTGCATCTGACTAAATGTGTGGTAAATATGCAACAAACAGCTAAAACCATGCTATGTAAAACACATTTTTTTAACAAAATTCACTGCCGAATTTAATAGATATAATTTTAATCCATTTAAATCAATAACTTACTTTAATCGCACTAGGTATAAATTGTTTTACAACAAGGGTTGTTTTTTTGCAACAGGCGTAGTATTATTACCACCAGCTAGCAAATTCAGCACCAGATTTACTGGCGATGGGCGCAACAGGACAATCACTCCTTACACGAACCCCTTCTCAAATTGAGAAGGGGTTTTTTGTTATGATTGCGTTTTTATAAAAGATCATTCACAGCTAAACGTCCAACCCGAATAGCACACCGAGGATTCGAGTGTCAGTAAGCCAAGCTAATCTGAGTGCACTGCGTTCTGTATGGGAACGCACAGACGTCTATCAGTCACTAACCGAAGCCCGGCAGGTAGCTGCCTGTGGCATCAGTTTTGACGGAACTGCTGTAGTGCGTTCTGAACAAGTTGCTGACCTGCTGCAGCAAACAGCACAACAGGCCGGACTCAAGCAGGCAATCAGCGAATTGTTTGCTGGCGCCCATATCAATCTCAGTGAAAACCGCCCTGCCCTGCATATGGCTTTACGTGATCCAAGCCCGGATTATGGTCTGGCTGATGATGCCATCGATGACATTTTTAAAGCACGCCAACAAATGGCAGCACTTACCGACAGTCTGCACAGCGGCCTGCTGCCATCCGGAGAACAGATCAAAGACGTGATTCACGTTGGCATTGGCGGTTCCGATTTGAGTACGCGGTTGCTGACCAGGGCACTTGGCCGCTCCAACAGGCATACGCCCGACATCCACTTCATATCAGCACCTGCTACTTACTGGTCATCTGTAGCTGAACGACTGAATCCTGCAACCACCCTGCTGATTGCCACATCAAAAAGCTTCACGACTGCAGAGACTCTGTATAACCTGGCTATGATTACCGATTGGCAAAATCAGCAAGGCTATCGTCTGGCTGTGACCGCCAATCCCGAGCAGGCGTTACAGCATGGTTTTAATCAGACAGAAATTCTGCCGCTATGGCCATGGGTCGGGGGGCGTTATGGATTCAGCTCAGCTGCATCGCTGGCTGCAGCAGTCAGTATGGGCAACCCGGATTTTCAATCATTGCTGGCAGGCGCACATGCCATGGATCAGCATTTCCAGCATACTCCTCTGATTGAAAACCTGCCAGTCTGGATGGCCCTGATTGATCTCTGGCAACATGTCGCCGGTCCCTACCAGGCACGTGGCGTATTCACCTATGATCCAAGACTGAGCGTACTGACCAGCTGGCTGCAACAACTGGAAACGGAAAGTAACGGAAAAAGTGTTACGGCTACCGGCGAACCATTAAATATGCCCGGTGCGCCACTGGTATTCGGTGGCGACGGGTCGGATGCCCAGCATGCTTTGTACCAGATGCTGCACCAGGGACAGACAACCTGGCCACTGGAGTTTGTAGGAGTCCGTCCGCAAGTTGACAACCCGACATCGCAGTTATTATTTGCACAGCTTCAGGGGCAAGCAGAAACTTTTACAGGCGGTGATCAAAACGCACCTGCACATGCCCGCCTGCCGGGCAAGCGGCCGGTATGCATTACATTACTTGATCAGTTGGATGCCTGGCATGTCGGCGCGTTACTGGCCGCCTATGAACACAAGACCTTTTGCTTTGGCAGGCTTATCGGCTGCAACCCGTTTGACCAATGGGGTGTGGAAGCAGGCAAGCGGGCAACCCGGGCAGCGCTTAAAAAATCTTAGCCGCCCGCTGGTTTTTAATCTCAAATGTTGGCAGGAAGCTTACCCCAACCGTTCCTGCACAATTCCCAATAACTGCTCTACCGGTTCCGGCAACGCCGCATTACCATTGCCGTCATACAGGTAAATGCGGGTATGCTGGGGATTATCATCATCTGCTACCAGGCGGACTTCGTAGCGGCCGGAATGATCGATCCAGTCTGCACCTTTCCAAAAGGCCAGCGAACGCCAGAAACCTCTTTTAACCTCGCCGGGCGGCGGCTGACGGTATAAAAAAACATAAGCGTGGCTTTCCGGGCGGTTTTCTTCGATGGACATACTGCCGCGATTCAGAGTGAAACCCAACCGGCGGTATACACTTTCCACTTGATCTTCCACCAGCAAAAACAACGCTCCTTCACCAAAACCCACCCGGCTGGTCGACAGTGCCGCTTCTTCACTGGTGAGCACTTTGGGCGGCACTGCATCATCGCGCAGGCCAGCCAGTTCCGGTGCAGCTACGCCGGGGATGATCAATGCCGCTTCGTTACTGGGACGATCAAGGTTTTCCGGGATTTGCAGCGGTGGTGCCTCGCGGCTTTCCACGTACACCCCGCCGGCGCCGCCACCACAGCCGCTAACCATCAGCATAGTGATTGCCAGCAGTGCCAGGCACTGCCAGGTGCGGCGGTTAACCGTTAAAACTGTTGAGGTTTTGATATTGCTCATAAATCTGTTCTGCATGTTGTTCTAATTCTGCCGGCAACCATATCAGCGGCTGCCGTATACCGTTTTGTATCAATCCCAGCCGGTTAAGATACCATTTTGCCGGTATCGGGTTGCTGCAACAGCCCAAAAAGGCGTACAGCTCCTGCAGCTTTCTATCCACCTGCTCAGCCAGTTCACTGCTTCCGTTCAGTGCATGTCTGCACATTGCCGCAAATGCCCGCGGCACGACGTTGGCAGCCACCGAAATAACACCTCCGGCACCCTGCTGCAAACTGGTGCAGGCAGTTGGATCATCCCCGCTGAGGATGGTTACGCTGCGCCCTCCCAAAGCCAACAGCGCCGGTAGTCTGTCTGGTGCAGAATTGGCCTCTTTCAAGCCGGCAATGTTGCTATGCTGCTTAATCGTTGCAAATGTGTCAGGCAACAGGTCAACACCTGTGCGCGCAGGCACATTATAAACAATAACCGGTAATTTACTGGCTTCAGCCAGCGTCCGGTAATGCTCTGCCAGTCCTCCCTGAGGCGGTCGATTGTAATAAGGCGTCACAGCCAGCACTGCATCGGCGCCACATTGTTCAGCTGTCTGGATAAGCTGCAGTGATTTCTTCGTTGACGGGCTGCCCACACCCATGATCACTGTGCCGTGATCACCAAACCTGTCGACAGCATAGCGGGTGAGCTGTTCAAACTCGCCGGTTGTCAGGCAACCTGACTCACCGGTGGTTCCACCAACCACAACCCCATTGGTACCGCAGTCCGCATGCCAGTCAAGCAAGCGCAACCACGCCTCCCGGTCAATGCCGCCGCCGGGCTCCATCGGCGTTATCAACGCCGCAATACTACCTTTGATTTGCTTGCATACTGTCATAACCGTCTGCATTTTAGTGGAATTCATGTAAAAGAATGATTCAATACAGAACATTCTCGATGTTTTTAACCAGCATACTTGCGACAGTGTTGTCTCATAAGTATGCTGCCAGCAATAAATCTATCTGGAGTAAATACATGCCGTCTGTAGGAGACAAGATCAAGCATATCGCCATTGCCGCCACCGGTGATCAGAATCTGGGTGTTGAAGACTTTGCCGGCCGGAATCTGGTGATCTATTTCTATCCTAAGGACAACACGCCGGGTTGCACTACTGAAAGCCAGGGATTTCGCGATCATCTGGACGCATTTCAGCAGGCCAATACTGCCGTCGTAGGTGTATCCCGCGATAGCCTGAAAAGCCATGACAATTTCCGCAACAAGCATGATCTGCCTTTCGATCTGCTGTCTGACTCCGATGAACAGCTGTGCCGCTATTTTGATGTCATCAAGGAAAAGAATATGTACGGCAAAAAATTCATGGGGATTGAGCGCAGCACTTTCCTGATTGATGCTGAAGGCATTCTGCGTCAGGAATGGCGTAAAGTAAGAGTACCCGGGCATGTGGAAGCCGTTCTGGAAGCCGCGCAGAACTTATAAACACGCGAGCCAGTACTGAACCCGATTTCGAATAACAAATAACAATTCCTGCATGCCTATACAGACACGTTTATATGTGCTTGATACCAATGTGTTAATGCACGACCCTACTGCGCTGTTCCGTTTTGAAGAGCACGATGTATTTATCCCGATGGTGGTACTGGAAGAACTGGATGCCGCTAAGAAAGGGCTATCTGAAGTGGCGCGCAATGTCCGCCAGGTCAGCCGTTTTATCGGTGAGCTTTTGGCCCGCGAAAAAGACCGTGATATCACCAATGGCCTCTCCCTGCAGCAACCTGACGGCCTGGAGCTGCCGGCCGGCAGTGGGCGCTTATACTTCCAGACCGAACTGCCTGATCCACGGAATAAACCAGCAACCAATGGCGCGCTGGCCGATAACCAGATACTGCATACCCTGCTGCACCTCCAGGAAAAATCTCCCGACCGCCAGGTAGTACTGGTTTCCAAAGATATTAACCTGCGCATTAAGGCAGTTATCAACCGGCTGCCTGCCGAGGATTACCACAACGACAAAGCGCTGGATGATCTGAATCTGCTTTATCGCGGCTTCAGCGAGTTTGGCGATGAGTTTTGGGAAGATTACACCGAGGTTGACTCCTGGAGCAGCGAGTCCGGCGATACCTGGTACCGGTGCAAACGCCAGCCTGGCGATATCTGGTTCCCAAACCAGTGTCTGAAAATAGGCGGCAGCAACGGACTGGAAGCCATCATCAAGGAAGTCTCGGAGGAAAACTTCAGTTTCCGTCTGGCCAATGACTTTCGCAGCGATCACCATGCAGTCTGGGGCATACAGGCACGAAATATCCAACAAAATTTTGCCTTGAACCTGCTGATCGATCCCGATATCGATTTTGTTACCCTAATGGGTACCGCAGGCACCGGAAAAACTCTGCTGACTCTGGCAGCAGGGCTGACCCAGACACTGGATCATAAGCGTTTCAACGAAATAATCATGACCCGGGCCACCGTGTCAGTGGGTGATGAGATCGGCTATCTACCCGGTACCGAAGAAGAAAAAATGACACCGTGGATGGGTGCATTGACCGACAACCTGGAAGTTTTGACCAACCCGACCGAAGGCGGCGACTGGGCCCGTCAGGCCACCAACGATCTGCTCGCCAACAGGATTAAAATCCGGTCACTGAATTTTATGCGGGGACGTACCTTTCTGGGCCGTTATGTAATTATCGACGAAGCTCAGAACCTGACGCCCAAGCAGATGAAGACCCTGCTGACACGTGCCGGACCAGGCACCAAGATGGTGTGCCTGGGTAATGTGGAACAGATCGATACACCTTATCTCACAGAAACCACTTCCGGATTGACTTTCGCGGTTGACCGCTTCCAGAACTGGGATTTCAGCGGACATGTCACATTGCAGCGCGGAGAGCGTTCCCGGCTGGCAGATTTTGCTTCCAGTGTGCTGTAGGGCAGTTTTTGAAAGTTAAGCAGTGCTGATCATAATCAGCCTGCTTCAGGCAACTCTGCCCGCCTGGGCCAGGCCCGAAGTACCGCATTGACTACCGTCGCCAGAGGTATGGCGAAGAACACCCCCCAAAAACCCCAAATACCGCCAAAGAAAAACACTGCAATGATAATGGCCACCGGATGCAGGTCATTGACTTCGGAAAACAGCAACGGCACCAGCACGTTTCCATCCAGGGCCTGAATAATGCCATAGGCTGCAACCACCCAGAAAAATTCGCTGCTCCAGCCAAATTGAAAGAAACCTACCAGAGCAACCGGAATCGTTATAACCGCAGCACCGATAAACGGTATCAGCACTGACAGGCCGGTCAACGTGGCTAACAGCAATGCATACTGCAGACCCAGGAAACTGAAAGTGGCCCAGGTAACAGCACCGACGATCAGAATCTCCAATACCTTGCCGCGAACATAGTTACCGATTTGCCGGTCAACCTCAGACCATACCGAGGTTACCAGCTCCCGGTCCTTGGGCAGATACGTGGTCAGCCAGTTGATGATCAGCACTTTATCCTTAAGAAAAAAGAACACCATCAACGGCACCAGCACCAGCAACACCAGCAGGCTGATCAAACTCAATGCTGACGACCAGGACCATGCCAGTATCTGTTGGCTGAAGCCGGCCAGATCAGCTCCCAGCCGGTTGGTCAGCTCTTCTGTCTGTGAGGTACTGATCAGCTGAGGATATAACTCCGGCAGACGCTGCAACAGCTCCTGACCCTGACTGATATAGTTGGGCAATTGCTGCACCAGCTGGGTAACCTGACGCGACAGCAATGGCGCCAGCCCGAACAACAGCAGCAATACACCACCCAGAAAGCCGATAAATACCAGCAATACGCTGAGCAACCTGGGTATACTCAGCTGCTCAAACCGGTTGATCAGTCCTTCCAGAAGATACGCCAGCACCACTGCAGCAAATACCGGCGCCAGTGTTTTTCCAGCCACCACAAACAACAGCAACACGCCCAGCAGGGACAATGCCAGGATCACTACCTGAGGGTTGCTCAGAGTGCGCTGATACCAATCACGAAGCAGATTCATTGGTTTATTGCCTGGCTGCGACCATCATTCGAGATGCTTTGAATATAGCAAAAGATGGTTAAAAGAATAACAAATAACATCTGCATCGATAGTGCCATTAGTTGTGAATGAGTAATACTCTGGCTGCTGCTGCGGCAGTAACCGATAATCAAACAGGGGAAAATCGAATGAACCGGCCTTTCAGGCCTTGTGGCAGCAATCAGTAAATCAGCTGCCAGCTGAGATCAACTTCAACATTCTGACTGAGGTCGTCAGTAATCACGCCGAGCACATTACCGCCGAAAGCATACTCTGCCGGCGCATAGGACATGCCCAGACGCAACAGGCTGTTACGACAGGTTCTACGATCGAAAAACAGCCCGAAGTTGCTGTCAGCCAGTTCCGGCCGCAGGGCATCGGCAAGTATGCCGACATCAGGCAACGGCTGGGTGCGGGTGGAATATTCAACCTGCAGATTCCATGCTTCGCTGGGTGCCCAAGACCAGCGTGCGCTGTAGACAATCACATCATCCCAGTTGAAGCTGGGGCTGTCGGAATCGCCCAGCAGGGATAAGAACCGGCCCGGCAGAAAACTGCTGCCGAATGCCGTAATTGAGCTGTAATTGACATGCTCAACACCAAACTGCAACTGACTGTTGGGACTGGTGGCGATACCAAGATTTGCGCTTATCCGTGAGGGCGTGTCCAGGTCAGCCGGATTGGCATATACACCGCGCAGATTGTTAAGTGCCTCAGTATCAATACGGGACTGGTAACCCGCGGTAAGCTCTAAACCGTCAAAAACAGACAGAGAATAACCGAACTGAAAACCGATGCCCTGAGCAAATTCCAGGCCGTTGCTGGCAAAAATACTGTTCAGGCGGTTGTTATCCAGGTGTGCAAATGCAGGTGACACATAATTACCGGACAACGATGTTGCAGTGCCCTGATACTGATCGAGAGTTGCCGCACCATACTGCTGGCTGGCCAGCACCAGACCTACTGAAAACACATTGTCGTCATCCAGGCGGCCAACTATGCCGGGCTGCAGGAAGTTCTGCTGCAGGCTGCCCAGTTGCGGTCGGTTGGACTGCAACAGACTGTGCCGGCCGTCCAGCGCCAGCCTGCTGGAACCGCTGCTGAGTGAGAATGTAGCCAGTTGCCTGCCGTCTTCAACAAACAGTGCTCTGGCAAAATCAGGTAGCAGGCTTAACCGTGCTTCCAATTTCCAGTCAGTGCTGACAGTCACACTGTGATTGCTGATATCGACAACCGGCAAGCCTGGATCCAGCTGTTGCGCCAGATACTGCCGCCATGGACCCAGGTCAAAATTCGTATTGGCAGCCCGCGTATCCGATGCTTTTGATGGTGAAGTCTGCGCATACGCAACATCATTCAGCACAAAGCACGCCACCAGCCCGAAAGCAGGTGCAAAACGTGTCCAGCGCTGAATGGAAGAGTGCTGCATCTTGGTTATTTACACGCGCAATTACGCGAATCTATCAATTCAACTGTCATTCTCGCAATTAGCCGTATCAGTGTCAACGTTAAGTGAGCACAGACAAGTTATCATGCACTTTTAATCATGCATACCGTTCCATGCTGAAAACCGTTACTACCATTGCCGGAGCCGATGCCGGTGCTGCGGCCGGTGTACACGCTGATTTGCGGACCATCCAGAACCATGGCCTGCACGGCACAGCGGTGATATCTGCTGTCACTGCCCAGGGATCTGCCAATGAATATCTTGTACAACCGATTGCGGATGATCTGTTTCGCCGGCAGTTGCTGATGCTTCTGGACAGTTTTGAAGTCTGTGCCGTAAAAACCGGGATGCTGGCCTCTCCGTCACAGGTGGAGATTATTGCGGCAGATTTACCGACATCAATCCCACTGATAATCGACCCGGTACTGGAAAGTTCGGCTGGCATTCAGCTGATCGACGAGGTAACCCGAAGAGCCATGCTGCACAAACTGTTACCCAGAGCCACATTGATAACGCCCAACCTTCCAGAGCTGAGTCGATTGGCCGGTGATGGTGAACAATTGCAGCTGGCTGGCAAACTGCTGCACAGCGGCTGTGCAGCAGTACTGGTCAAAGGTGGTCATGCAGCAGGTGACCGGCTTGATGACTGCCTGTATGAAACCAACCGGCAACAAATTGATATGCACCGTTTCACTCACTCCAGACAACCCGGCCAGTACCGGGGGACCGGCTGTGTACTGTCAGCGGCAATCTGTGCCGCTATCGCCAATCAGGGGCTTACCCGTGGTCAGAGCCTGGAGGCAGTTTGCCGGGCAGGCATTGATTATTTGCAAAGCTGTATAAGACACACTCCCACACCAAGAGAGCGGCAAGCCGCTATACTGCGGCATCCAAAGATCGACAAGGACTTATCCGGGTAACCCATGCAACCACATCATCACAAGGTTTTTATTATTACCGGTTCCAGCCGGGGCATTGGCAGAGCCACAGCCGAGCAACTGGCAGCTGATGGCGCCCGTGTGGTCATATCAAGCCGCACGCAGGAAGCCTGCGATGTGGTTGCCGAAGGCATCCGCAGTAACGGCGGCGATGCTTTGCCGCTTGCCTGCCACATCGGTAAGTCTGATCAGTTGCAGTCACTGGTGGAAACCACGCTGGAACATTATGGCCGGTTGGATGGGCTGGTTTGCAATGCTGCCAGCAACCCGGTTTATGGCCCGATGCAGCAGCTCGAACAGCAGGCCTTCGATATCATCATGCATAACAATATCTGGAGCCAGATTGAACTGTGCAGAATGGCTGCACCCCACTTACAACAGCAGCAGGGCTCAATTGTGCTGATTTCCAGTGTGGCCGGTTTGAGCGGGCAAAAAATGCTGGGTGCCTATGCCATATCCAAAGCGGGCGAAATGCAGCTGGCGCGCAACCTGGCTTTGGAATACGGTCCGCTTGGTGTGCGCGTTAATGCGGTCGCACCCGGACTGATACGTACAGACTTTTCCCAGGCGCTGCTGGCAGATGAAAAACAGGTTGCCTACCTGGAACGCAGCCTGCCGGCCGGCCGAGTCGGCAACCCTGAGGATATTGCCGGGGTCATCGGCTTCTTACTATCCCCGGCGGCTGCCTATGTCACCGGCCAGACTATCGTTGCCGATGGTGGAATGACTATCGCACAATCGCTGTAAACATCATGAGCATCAAACATCTGAAACACCACACCGTTTTAATTACCGGCGCAGGCAGTGGCCTGGGCCGTGCCATGGCCAGACATTTTGCTGATCAGGGCTGGCAGGTCGGTATTACTGACGCCAGCCTGGATAATGCCCGGCAAACGCTGGCGGAGCATTCTTTCCCTGAAGGCAGTTTTGTCAGCGAACTGGATGTCTCCAACCCCGAACACTGGCAGCAGGTTCATGCTCAAGTGTCAGAGCAGTGGAATGGACTTGGGGTCATCATCAACAATGCCGGGGTCGCAGCTGCCGGACCTATGGCGGCAGCCGGGCTAAGCGACTGGGAATGGCTGTTTACCATCAATGTATTCGGCGTTGTCCAGGGTTGCCGGCAGTTTCTGCCGATGCTGCTGGAACAAAACAATGGTCATATTGTTAACATTGCCAGCTTCGCGGCACTGGCCGGCGGCCCCGAGATGAGTAATTATGGCGCCAGTAAAGCCAGCGTGTATGCGGCTTCTGAAAGCCTGCACACAGAGCTGGCAGCCACCGACATCGGCATCACCGTTGCCTGCCCGGCATTTATCCGTACCGACCTGCTTAGCACCATGCGCTCGCCTGAGGACAGTTATCAGAAACGCGCGCAACGCTGGATGGATAATTCAGGATTTACTGCTGAGGATTTTGCCCAGGCAGTGTTCAAAGCTATAAGCAAGCGTCGCTTTTTATTACTGACGCATGGCTATACCCGATGGCTGTGGCGGCTGAAGCGCTGGTGCCCGGGCATTTATTACTGGATGGCCAGGCGCGCAGTGCGTAAGCACGCACAACGCCGGCCAAACTCTGCCTGATCAAATATCCGACCAGGCAGACAGTTCATTTTATAACCGTTCGCAGATAGCCTCGGCCAGGCTCCGGGTGGTACCGCTGCCGCCCAGGTCGGGGGTTACCCTGTCACCGGCTTCCAGCGTACTGCGGATGGCGCGACGCACTTTCTCGGCTTCCGATGTAAGTTCCAGGTGATCCAGCATCATCGCTGCTGCCAGCATCAACGCACAAGGATTGGCAATGCCCTGTCCGGCAATATCCGGCGCTGATCCATGTACCGCCTCAAACATTGAGGCCTGCTCACCGATATTAGCTCCGGGCGCCAGCCCCAGACCACCCACCAGGCCGGCACACAGATCAGAAATGATGTCACCAAACAGATTAGTGGTCACGATCACATCAAACTGCTCCGGATCCATAACCAGTTTCATGCAGGTTGCATCAACGATCATTTCCTGGAATTCGATTTCAGGAAAATCCTCTGCCACTTTGCGTGCAGTATCCAGAAACAGTCCCGAAACCGCTTTCAGGATGTTGGCCTTATGCACTGCAGTGACTTTTTTGCGACCCTGTATGCGGGCCAGCTCAAAGGCGTAGCGGACAATCCGGTCACAGGCAAAACGTGTATTGACCGTTTTTGACTCTGCCCGTTCCCCGTCTTCGCTGACCATTGCATCCAGCGCCAGGTAGGCCCCTTCAGTATTCTCCCGGACGGTAATGATATCAATGTCATCGTAACGTGCTCTGGTTCCCGGAAAAGTCAGTGCCGGCCGAACATTCGCGTACATATCAAAATGCTTGCGCAAGGTTACATTCAAAGACCTGAAACCACCGCCAACCGGTGTGGTCAGCGGCCCTTTCAACAAAACTTTATGCCGGTTGATAATATCCAGAGTACGCTCAGGCAGCAGTTCACCGTTCTTCTCCAGTGAAGCCACCCCTGCTTCCGCGTATTCAAACTGCAAACCGCAGTCCAGGCGCTCCAGCACACTGATGGTAGCGTGGGTAATTTCAGGACCTATGCCATCACCGGGGATAACCGCGATGGTGCGTGTTGTTTGCGTCATATATTTATTCCTTAATTCAGTTGCTCAGCCTGATTCACAAACTCATTTCAAGCTGTTGCCGCATTTGTTATGTAAAGCGCAGTCAAGCGTGACTTACTCACCGGTCAGCATGTCATCCAGCAGGCCATTGCGTTCCAAAGCAGCCAGATCATCATAGCCGCCGACATGCTGGCCGTTGATAAAAATCTGGGGCACAGTGTGCCGACCCGCCCGCTCGATCATCTGCTGACGCAGTTCCTGATCACCATCAATGGCAATTTCTTCATAGTCAGCCTGTTTTTGCTGTAACAGCTGTTTGGCCATATGGCAGTAAGGACAATATCCTTTGGTGTAAATTTCAATGCTCATTTTCGCTCACTTCTATCCCGAGCCCTGCTCAGTGTTGTCTATGCACTGCGGCGCAGCGTTTTCATTCCGCTGTCCGATTTAATCCGGCTAAATGCAGCTTACCGGTTTGGGCGCACCCGCATAACATGCCAGCTGCCTGGCGGGTGAATCCGGAAACAACCGGTATAAATAGCGACTGCTAGCCTTGTCCGGTCCCAAACGGCGCTTAACCGAAGCCACCAGCAACCGCATTCCAGGCGCAGTATCATAATCGGCATGATAGCTGCGCACAAAGTTAATCAGCTCCCAATGCTCAGCGTTCAGTTCAAGATCATCTTTAGCTGCCAGCCTTTCGGCCACCTGCGGGCTCCAGTCAGCAGCGTCCAGCAAGTGCCCATGTTCATCCAGGGCCGGCAAATCGGGAGCTTTCCGCATACCTACACCCATGTCTGCTGTAACGGGTACTCTCGCTCAAGCAGACTCAGCACCTCAGCCCAATCAACGACCTGAACATATGGAGGCACTTTACCGCTTAATCCAGTCATCTGCAGGTCTTCTGCCAAACCAAATAGGCTGATATCTTCAGGCGGAGGTTGTAAACGATCATCAACCAGTAAATAGATATGCTTCCCCATAAATAACAGCCCGTCACCCGGCCTGGATAAAGCCAGGCATTGCTGATAACTGTCATACAAATTACGGCAGGCCATCAGCCAATGCCAGCGTGCCAGATATTGCTCAGACATGGATCAAACACCGGCAGTTTGATAATGCGGCAGCCATCTGTGCATCCGTCATGACCACAGGTTTAACCGGCAGATGCTCAATGGCAGCTGCCAGCATCTGCGCGGTTCTCTCCTGAATGAAAATTTCAGTTTCCAGCTCTCTAAACGCTTTCCACAGCCTGGTCCATGCCAATTCGCCGGTTTGCTCCGGAATCAGCTGATAAACCGCCTCAGCCAATAAAAAAACCTGTACCTTAAAGTCCATACTGGCAATCGCCAGTGGCACGTCCAGCTGTTCCCGGCCATAGCGCCCACTACCGGCCTGCAACACAATTCCAACCGGCTGTGTCATACCGAAAAGGTTATCACCCGGGCACTGTGGCTGAGCTGCATAGCCATCGCCGTTAATCCGGAAGTCTGCCAGCCATTTGCCAGATCAAGCTCAGAACGCCTTGAAAGAGCAGCGCGGCAGACCATCAGGCTGAGTTGCGGGTGAGTATCCCGCAATTCATTGTATGCCTGGTGCAAATTCATTAGCCCTCTGTCCAGCACTGCGGGCTTATGCGCATGCAAGACGCCGTCACCATCAAAAAAAACATTCACCTGCATGCCCAGCTGCAAAGCGCTGCTGACGCATTGCCAGCCCAACCTGGCATTCTGGCTACCGGGTGAACAATGAATAATGACCAGAAGATTCATTTGCAGATTTTAACAAAACGCTAAGCATCCGACTGTGTAATATAATGACATGTCACCCAGTGCAACTCTTGGCAGCATTTACCGGTCAGATCAAACTGTGAACTTTCAATCAGCCACACCTTCGATGAAACTCAGTCTGCGGCAGCGCCTGCAACTGATCGTCATGTTGTGCCTGTGTGTCTGGCTGACCGGGTTTGAATCATTATTTGCTCAGGAAGACCGCATTTTATTACCCGATCTGGGTGCTTCTGCTGATGCGATATTTTCCGATAGCGAAGAACGCGCATACGCTCGTCAGCTGGTCTATCAATTGCGTCAATTCGGCCTGCTGATTGAAGACCCGCAGATCAACGAGTTCTTCCAGGATATGGGTTACCGCCTGATTGCGCACAGCGATGAACCGGACCGCCCCTACCATTTTGTGGTGTTGAACGAACCCAGTATTAATGCTTTTGCCGCGCCCGGTGGTGTTATTGCCCTGCACAGCGGTATGATTCTGGTGGCTGAGGAAGAAAGTGAAATCGCCGGTGTCCTGGCGCATGAAATTGTTCACGTCACCCAAAACCACCTGGAAAGAAGCTTTGAAGAAGCCCGCAAACTGACTCTGCCATTGGCTTTACTGGCGGTTGGTCTAATCGCTGTGGGTGGTGTCGGTGCCATTGCGCCGGCTTTGCTCGGCACGCAGGGTTTATCGGCACAGTCACAGATAAATTTCACCCGCCAGAATGAATATGAAGCTGATCGAATCGGTATTCAGATTCTGGCGGCTTCCCGCTATGACCCGCATGCCATGGCCACCATGTTTGCCAAGCTCGGCCGCGCCTCACGTAACTTTGCCATTCGGGTTCCTGAATACCTGCGCACCCACCCGATAACCACCACACGAATTGCAGAAGCCAAGAACCGTGCCGATTCGATGCCACCGTCAAGGTATATCGAAAACATCGATTTTTTCCTGATGCAGGCACGCATTCGGGCATTAATCGCACGTTTCCCGCAGGATGCCATCCGTTATTTCCGGGAAGAACTTGCCCTGGGCAAAGGCAGGTTCCCTGATGCCAACCGTTATGGATTGGTGCTGGCATTACAGCAGGCCGGCCAGTATGAAGATGCCGAGCCAATCATCAGAGAGCTGCTTGACAAGGCGCCGGGTAAGCTGACTTTTCAGATCGAAATGGCGCATGTTGATCTTGGCCTGGGTAATCAGCGAGCCGCCATGCAGCGTTTTGAAAATCTGTACCGGCAATATTCCGGCAACCGGGTCCTTGCCCGTTACTACGCAGAAGCTCTGCTGCAGTCCGATACGCCAATAATGGCGCAGGATGCCCTGCAGATTCTCCGCCAGGAAGTACTGCAGACCCGAACCAACCCTGACTTGTATGAATTACTGGCGCAGGCTTCGATGCAGGCGGGCGATGACATTCGCGCCAACAGCGCCAGTGCTGAAGCCGCCTATTGGCGTGGCCAGATTCACGATGCCATCATTCAATTGCAACGACTGAGTGAACGTGAAGATCTGGATTATTATCAGCGCGCCAGGATTACCGCACGACTATCTGAAATGCGCCTGGAATTTGAACAACTGGTCCGCCTGGGCTATATCAACGGCCCAACTACCACCGGCTGAGGAACTGTATCCGTTAACCCTCCGTATAAGCTTTTACAGGTATCTTGTTACAGCGTCATATTACTGTAATCTTTCCGTCATAAATACGTCACAACAAACGATATAATTAGAGCATCAATTACTATTTGGAGTTGCGCATGTACGCAACCAGTTCTATCGGAACTGCCAGTAATGCTGATGTGCTGGTAGTCGATGATGAACCAGCCATCCGCGATATGCTTGAATTTGCCCTACAGCGGGCAGGTATGTCACCACGTACTGCTGCCGGTGCGGAAGATGCCTTGAATGCGATTGCTGACAAACGCCCGGACATAGTGCTACTGGACTGGATGATGCCCGGTATCAGCGGCCTGGACCTGGCCCGGAGGCTGAGAAGGGAGGATTTCACCAAAGATCTTCCAATTATCATGCTGACCGCCCGCACTTCGGAAGATGACCGGGTGCATGGCCTGGATTCCGGTGCAGATGATTACATCGTCAAACCATTTTCACCGCGTGAGCTGATCGCCAGGGTAAAAGCCATTTTACGTCGCACCAGCGCTGTTGATGAAAGCGGTAAAATCAATGTGGAAGGGCTGACACTGGACAGCGAAAGCCATCAGGTTCTGGCATCCGGCAAGCCGGTACATATGGGGCCAACGGAATACCGCCTGCTGGAATTTTTTATGCAGCATATCGGCAAAGCTTATAACCGCACCCAACTTCTGGATAATGTTTGGGGCACCAATGTATACGTTGAAGAACGCACCGTTGATGTGCATATACGTCGGTTGCGTAAAGCCCTGCATCCCTATGGCCTGGATCGATATATCCAAACCATTCGCGGACACGGTTACCGGTTCTTGCCACCGCGTACGTAAACTCATTCGCTATGAGCGCAATCCGTTACCGCTATCTGATATTACATCTGGCTGTTCTGGCAGGGGTGCTACTTATTGCCGGACTCAGCCAATCCTGGGGATTATCTCTGGGGGCTTATCTAGTGGTACTCACGATATGGCATAGTCGCCACCTGCTGACTTTACATAAATGGCTGGAAGACACCAGAAGTGAACCACCTGCGGCCTGGGGACTGACCAGGGAAGGTGGATTATGGCGGGGAATTTTTGAACAGCTGTTTCGTCAGCAAAAGCGTAATCAAAAGCTGCAGGACAAACTGCGGCGTGTTCTGAATGAGTACCGGAATGCCACGGAATCTTTTCCTGAGCCGGTCGTCACCCTGGATGAAGAGAATAATATCGTATGGATGAACGCTGCAGCGTGCCATAACCTGGGGTTGCGCAAGTTGGATGACAGCGGACAACCATTAGGCAACATTCTTCGTCGGCCCGATTTTGTTGAATGGCTGGAGCAAGGCGGTGTACGTCCCATGGATATGGAAAGCCCGCGGGATGACAACATCAAACTGAACGTCCGGCTGTTTACTTTGAGTGACAGACGCAAACTGCTGTTGTTTCGAGATGTGACCGAACTGCGAAATGTTGAAGCCGTACGCCGTGATTTTGTTGCCAATGTATCCCATGAACTGCGGACACCACTGACGGTATTGATCGGCTATCTGGAGTCATTGGCTGACGATGACGACCCGCAATTGCGGGTGATTACTGACCGGATGCACGAACAGACCCGCTCAATGCGAAACCTGATCGATGACCTGATCGAGATATCCCGTCTGCAGAGCCAGACGGCTGAAGGCCGGGTCAGTGAAGTTAATATCAAAGCCATGCTGGCTCAATTGCGTGAACAGACTGACTCACTGAATGACAAACAACACAAAATCAGCTTCAGTTGTGAGGATTCAATCAACCTCAAAGGGGTGGAAAATGACCTGGAAAGTGCCTTCAGCAACCTGATCACCAACGCCATTCGATACACTCCCAAAGGTGGTTTTATTCAAGTCAGCTGGTCCCGTTGTGAAGACGGCGCGGTATTTTCAGTCAGTGATAACGGTATCGGCATTCCTCATGAAGATATACCCAGGCTGACCGAGCGTTTTTACCGGGTAGCCAAAGACAGGGCACGGGCCAGTGGGGGTTCCGGTTTGGGGTTGTCAATTGTCAAGCACGTGCTCAATGCTCATGATGCTCACCTGGAAATCATCAGTGAACTGGGTTCAGGCAGTGAATTTCGTTGTATTTTCCCTGAGCACCGGTTAGTCACTGCAACCTCAGCCGATTCATCACAGCGCCGCTCTGCATAGTGCGGTAAGCTTTCTGAATGAATTCTATACTGCTGCTACGATACCTGCTTATCGGCACCACCATATGGGCAGCTCTGATATTTCACCCACGATCCATTGCTGCTGAATTTCAGCCGGCAGAGCCGATTACCGGCAGTCTTACCATAGTCGGTTCCGATACCATGGCGGAGCTGATTCGTTCGTGGTCGGATCAGCTGATGCTTCATCATCCGTCGATGCACATTCAATTACATGCAGCCGGCTCCGGCACTGCCCCACCGGCACTGATCCGCGGCACTACCAGTGTAGGCGCCATGAGCCGCCCCATGAGTAATACCGAGCGCCAGGAGTTCATCAATGCCTATGGCTATCCGCCGGTAGAGCTGACCGTGGCGCTGGATGCCATAGCCATTGTGGTCAATCACAATAACCCGCTGGAGGAACTGTCTTTATTGAATGTGGCAGGCATTTTTGCTGCTACCCAAACTTGCCAGGCTGCCGGCACTGCCATCGACAGCTGGCAAGCGCTGTTTGAGCTTGAGCCGGAATACACCCCCGGCCGGCATTCCCTCACCGGCCGCTCCATCCAGCGGTTCGGCAGAAATGCAGCATCCGGTACTTATTCCTGGTTCCGTCAGCATGCGCTGTGCGGCGCCGACTATCTGGCAACGGTTAACAGCCTGCCCGGCAACGGCGCAGTGGTTACTGCGGTTCAGCAGACAGCCAACGGTATCGGTTACATTGGAATTGCTTTCCTCACCGAGGATGTCAAAGCACTTGCTCTGGTTACTGATACAGGCATCAGCATTGCGCCAGCACTGGATAGCATCCGCGATGGCGAATACCCCTTCACCAGACGACTGTTTCTGTACATCAACCGCCCTCCCGGCCGCCGATTCACTACTGAAGTACAGGAATTGCTTAAGCTGATTTACTCCGGCACCGGCCAAGCTACCGTCAGCCGTGTTGGTCTGATTGCCTTATCTGAGCAATTGACGCAGGAAGCCATTGCCGATCACCAGCTGAACTGATTGTTTGCATGCTCAGACCTGATTATGCCGATAAGCTCAGCTGAGTCATTCACTCGTTAGCGGACAATACCAGCTTCCAAATCAATCAGCGGACAATCTGATTTTAAGGTAAATTATCTCGATTACGATAAACTCAATTGCATGGCCAAACTTAAAAACAACGATCACTACGCTCCTCTCCCTGCGCCCCCATCCACCTGGGAACAGGACGATCTGAGCGATCCGTGCCTGTATATCAACCGTGAACTCAGCCAGATAGCATTTAACCGCCGGGTTCTTGAGCTGGCGCTTGATACCACTATCCCCTTATTGGAACGGGTCCGTTTTTTATGTATTTCCTGTACCAATCTTGACGAATTTTTTGAAGTCCGGGTCGCGGGCGTCCGGCAGCGCTTAAAACTGGGGCTGGCCCAGGTATTTTCTGATGGCCTGACGCCGCTGGAATCACTGCATCATATCCGCGAGGAAGTACTGCAGCTGATGGAAGCACAGTACAAAATATTCAATGACGTCCTGCTGGATGAACTGGCCAAAGAAGATATTCGGATTCTGCGCAGACAGTCATGGAGCAGCAAACAGAAGAACTGGCTGCACAAACACTTTACCAGGGAGCTGCTGCCGGTACTCAGCCCATTGGGCCTGGACCCGGTGCATCCGTTTCCACGCATCCTTAATAAAAGTCTGAACTTCGCTGTTAAGCTGGAAGGCCGTGATGCTTTCGGCCGTGATTCGGGAATGGCTTTGGTGCGTGCTCCGCGCTCACTGCCACGGATTATTCGGATTCCGGCATCCTACTCCAGCGCTCAATATGAGTTTGTATTTCTATCAGACATTCTGCACGCGTTTATCGATGAGCTGTTCCCCGGAATGCAGGTGAACGGTTGTTATCAGTTCCGGGTTACCCGCAACAGCGAGCTGTTTGTTGATGAAGAGGAAATCGAAGATCTTGCCCGGGCACTGCAGGGAGAGCTGCAGGGGCGGGGTTATGCAGAAGCCGTCCGTTTGGAAATCATCAAAGACTGCCCCGGATCAGTTAAAAAATTCCTGATCAGTAAATTTGATCTGCAGGACAGCGAAGTGTATCACTGCGATGGGCCGGTCAACCTAAGCCGCCTAAGTGAAATTCATGATTTTGTTGACCGCCCCGACCTGAAATATAAACGCCTGAAACCGCATATTCCGGTCGCCATGCGTGAGGAAGCCAGCATCTTCGATGCAGTGCGGCAACATGATTATGTTCTGCACCACCCCTATGACAGTTTCACACCGGTGGTAGAACTGCTGCGCCAGGCCAGTGTGGATCCGGACGTACTGGCCATCAAACAAACCCTGTACCGCACCGGGGTTGATTCCGTGATCGTCAATATCCTGATTGAAGCGGCCCGTAACGGGAAAGATGTCACCGTAGTGGTGGAGTTGCGCGCGCGCTTCGACGAACAGGCCAATATCACGCTTGCCAACCGCCTTCAGGAAGCCGGAGTACAAGTGGTTTACGGAATTGTAGGCCACAAGACGCATGCCAAAATGCTATTGATCGTACGACGGGAAAGAGGACGCCTGCAGCGTTATGTGCATTTGGGCACCGGAAATTACCATCAGGGTACCGCACGTGCCTACACCGACTGGTGCCTGCTGACCAACAACCGGCATATTGCCGAAGATGTGCACCGGATTTTCCAGCAATTATCCGGACTCGGCAAACTGCAAAAGCTCAACCGGCTGCTGCAGTCTCCATTCACACTGCATGACGGCATCCTGGCAAAAATAAAGCGCGAACGTGAGCATGCTGAAGCCGGCAGGCCAGCCAGAATAGAAGCCAAAATGAACTCGCTGACCGAACCCAAAGTTATCCGTGCGCTGTATCGTGCTTCACGCGCTGGGGTACAGATACAGCTGACGGTGCGGGGTATCTGCTGCCTGCGACCGGGTATAAAAGGCCTGTCCGAAAACATTGCCGTCCGCTCCATACTGGGGCGTTTTCTGGAGCACAGCAGGCTATGCTATTTTCATAATGATGGGGATTCGGAAATCTATGCATCTTCTGCCGACTGGATGGAACGCAATTTATTTCACCGTGTAGAAACCAGCTTTCCCATTTTGCATGACGGAGATGCCCAGCGGGTTCGTGAAGAGTCACTGGAACTGCCTTTTGAGGCAAATTCTCAGGCCTGGCTGATGCAAAGTGACGGCAGTTATACACGCAACTCGCCTGACCCGGATGATAGCGATAATATAGCTGACTTACATCCACAGGAGCAGCTGCTGAAACGAAGCCATGACCATTAAAACCACCCAAGCATAGCTGTTCGGATGCCGAATCGAGCCAATTACGCTGCCGTTGATCTGGGCAGCAACAGTTTCCATTTATTAATTGCCCGGCTGGAGCATGGTGAATTACGGGTGTTGGACAGAGTCCGGGAAATGGTCAGACTGGCTGCCGGCGTGGACCGCAACGGTCGCCTTGACCCTGAAGTCAGTGAACGCGCGTTGAGTTGTCTCAGCCGGTTTCAGCAATTGTTGAGACGGGTGCCCAAGGAAAATATCCGGGCAGTTGCCACCCAGAGCTTTCGCAAATTACGTCATCCCGGCAAGTTTATTCACCAGGTTGAGCAGGCGCTTGGCTGTGATGTGGAAATTATCGGCGGCCGTGAAGAAGCCCGGCTGGTATATCAGGGGGTCAACGCTCATCGGGCGCCTTCGACTGAAAAAACCCTGGTGATAGATATCGGTGGCGGCAGTACCGAGCTGGTGATAGGCCAGGAACAGAAGATTTTGCATGCTGAAAGCCTTCAATATGGTTGCGTGGTGGTAACACGGGATTTCTTTGGCAATGGGAAACTGAATAAGAGACGCTGGCTGAAGGCCATTACCAATGCACGCGCCGACCTGCATGAAACCGCGCTTACTTTTTCCAGAACGGGATATCGTGATGCAGTCGGCGCATCGGGCACCATTCGCGCTGTTTTAAGAATCTGCCAGCAGATGCAATGGTGTGAGCAGAGCATCACCGGGGAAGCGCTGGATCAATTGATTCTGCACATGATTGAGTGCGGCAACATAGATAACCTCAAGCTGCCCGGATTAAGCCAGCGCAGACAACCGGTAATAGCAGGCGGTGTTGCCATTCTGGCAGCTTTGTTCTCGGCACTGGACATCCGCGAGCTGCGGGTTTCCCAGGCTGCCCTGCGTGAAGGCCTGCTGGATGACATGCTTGGCCGGATTCGTAACCTGGACCCACGGCAGATCACCATTGATGCATTTGCCCTGCGCTACCAGATTGATGTGGACCAGGCCCATCGAGTGAAACAAACCTGTACTCAGCTGCTTGATATGAGCAGCGCCCACTGGCCGCTCAACAATACCCAGAACAATCTGCTGATCTGGAGTGCCGACATTCACGAGACCGGGCTGGCGATAGCACACAGCCAATATCAGAAGCATTCAGGCTATCTGGTGGAAGCTTCCGACATGCCTGGATTCAGTCAGCTGGAACAGCGCTTTATGGCGGTATTAACCAGGCACCACCGGCGTAACATTCCAGAGGAATGGCATGATGGTCTGCCGGAAAGGCTGCACCCGCAGGCTGCCTGGTGTCTGGCACTGCTGCGCCTGGCCATTATTCTTCATCGAGACCGAAGCAATCAGTTTCAGCACCCTGAAATCCATATTGCCGACGCACACACCCTGGGCCTGCGATACGATGAACAATGGGCGCGCAAACACCCTTTGACGATTCATGATCTACACATGGAACAGCCAATGTGGCGCCAGTTAAATCTACAGCTGCAGCTTCCGGATGAAGACTGAAAACTGGCAACCTGATGCCGACCAGGCCTTGCTGCGGCAAAGAGCACGGCTCGTCAGAACCATCCGGCAGTTCTTTGCTGTCCGCGACGTAATGGAAGTTTTTACCCCCGTAGTCGTCAAATCCGGTGTTACCGACCCACACCTCGACAGCTTTGAACTGCAACACTCAGCGGGTTTTCTGAGAACCTCACCGGAATACGCCATGAAACGGCTGCTGGCTGCCGGCAGCGGCGACATTTATGAACTGGGCCAGGTGTTTCGGCAGGGTGAAGCCGGACGCCGGCACAACCCGGAATTTACCATGCTGGAATGGTACCGGGTCGGCTGGCATTATCAGCAACTGATTGACGAAGTTATCGAACTGCTGCACACCTGCAGCCCGGATATGCTGGCACTATGGCCAGTACAGAAATCCACTTACACAGATCTGTCGCAACAAGTGCTGGGTATAGATGTTGCGGCTGCTGAAAAACATTACCTGATTAAACTGGCACACACCCACGGCTGGCACATGTCCGCTGATGAAACCAGCCACAGTATGCTGCTGGATTTTATTTTCAGTCATTTGCTGCAGCCTGCTTTACCGGACTGCAGCCTGAATATTATTACCGACTTCCCGCCCAGTCAGGCGGCACTGGCACAACTGCGCAATGAACCTGACGGGTGTTCCATCGCTGAGCGCTTTGAGGTCTTTCTAGGGCAGCTGGAACTGGCCAACGGCTACCAGGAACTGACCAGCGCAGACGAACAGCAGCAGCGTTTCATCGAAGACCGGCAAATTCGTGAGGGACTCAACAAACCGGCCATGCAGGCAGACCAGAAACTGCTGCAGGCACTGCGTCATGGCCTGCCGCCGTGTACTGGCGTAGCACTGGGCATAGACCGTTTGCTGATGCTGTTAACTGACACAGGCAACATTGAAAACATACAGGCATTTGCCTGGTCAAATACCTGACAGATCAGGGCCTGTTAACACTAGTTAAAGGTAAATTGAACACCCAGACTGATTTCCCGCCCCCGGGTAAACAGTCTGGCAGTTTCTGTTCCCTGGGTAAACTGGACTTCATCATTCAACAGGTTACGGGCATTTAAACGGAATACCCAATCATCCAGGCTGTATCGAACCACAAAATCCAATTGATTAAACGGCTGCTCAAAAATATCCGGGCGGCCAAATGTACCTACCTGGATGATTCTCTCGCCTGCAATGTTGTATAGCAGTGTGGCGGTAATCCCGTTATCCGGGTTTGAATAACCAAGCTGTGCATTCACTACAAACGGAGACTGCCCCTGCAGTGCCCGCTCTTCGCTGGTGAGAATGGTGTCTTCACCAAAATCAATGTCCACACTGGAGTTGATGTAGGCAAAATTGGCACTGGTGTAAAAGTCGTTCCAGAAGTCGCCGATAAAGCTAAGGTCTTTGTAGTATTCAAACTCAAAGCCGATGTTATCCGCAGAGGGCACATTGCCGAAAGTAATCAGTCCGGTCGGGCCGGCAAGTATCTGCTGCTCAATGGGATTGGTGAACTCTTTGTAGAAAAAGCTCAATGAGACAAATTCAAGATCATTGAAATACTTGTCGATCCGGAAATCGAAACTGGTGATATCAGCCGGTACCAAATCCGGATTACCGATCGCCAGGCTGTCCTGAATAGGGTCAACAAACGGAGCAGGCGTTAATTCACGAAACTGTGGCCTGTTAACCGTCTGAGAATACCCCAGACGTACTTCCGTATCCCAGGGCAGATCAATGGTTGCGCTGATTCCGGGCAGCAGGTCCTGGGTATCAATGATGGAGTCGATACCTGTACCGGCCGGCGCCAGCGGATCGAATGTGGTCACTACCTGACGAAAATCTTCATCACGGACACCGCCATACAGCCGCAGCCATCCGAACAGGGTCAAATCCAGACCGTAATAAAAAGATTCATTGGCAAGATCGGCTACGTAAAAATCGGTTGATGAGGTGGCATTATCCAGCCTGAAACCTTCCGGATCGATAAATTCAGGATTCAGAATCTGCTCCAGCGGATTGGATCTCAGACCGGGTGTAAAAGCCAATGGGCTGGCTGAAGCGTTTCCGGTTATAAACTGCAGCCGTTGTGTCTGTGCTTCACGGTCCCTGTTAACGTTGGCATAACCCAGTTTGAGCGTACCGTGAAAATCGCCGTCAAGATCCCCGACATTAAAGCCAAAATCCAGGTTCAGCGAATTGCCGCTGTCGTCCAGCTCACTGAAATCCCTGCCGTTACCATTGGATAATTCAGCAAACTCAAACTCGCCGTCACCGGTCTGCTCAAACCGGAAACTGCGAAAATCAGGAATGTCCGAGCGCGCTTCAGCCAGGCTGTACTGCCAGTTGAAAGTGGAGAAATTCCACCACGGTGCAACATGTTCACCGATGAACTGATAAACCTGCAATTCACGTTCTTCAAACTCAATTTCAGTATTCACAATGGTCGTACTGAACTCATTTGAAAAACCGGTCTGAGTTTCATTTTCATCAGTGGTGTTACGCAGCAGCATCTGATTGAAAGTCAAATGATTATGCTCACCAATTTCCAGGCCGACACTGTTGAAGCCACTCAGGTCAATGTTGCGCTCGGTAATGTCAAAAACAAAACTGTCCGATGGTGTCAAACCGCTTTCTGAACTGGATGACAATGAAAAAGTATTGCGTTCCTGGCTGGTGGTCAGCCACTCATTGCTCCAGGATGCCGCTGCCAGCCAGCCCAGTTTGAAAAAGCCGAAATCAAAGCGCAGCCCCCCGGATAAATCCAACCCGAAACCCGGTTCAATCGTTTGCGGGGTAACTGAGTAATTCACAGGCAGAGACTCACCCAGTGCCTCAATTTCCTCAGGCATAAGACCCACACCGGCAATCGGAATAAAAGGAAAAAACTCGCCGGCGTCCAGGACATTTGAGATATTTTCCGGCAATGCCCTGCTGCCATCATCGAATCCAAAAATATCAGAACCACCGCCTACTGATCGAAGCCCGTCCTGAAATGTAGTCTGGCCATTGTAGGAACCGGAAATTGCCACACGGAAAAAGTTTTCCTCGGGTATCGAACGCGTTCTGATTTGTACCGCACCGCCACCAAAATCAGCCACCTGTTCCGGCGTAAAGCCCTTTTGGACTTCAATAGATTCAACAATACTGGTGGGAAACAGATCCAACGGGACAACCCTGCGGGTAGGGTCGGGGCTGGGTATATCCGCACCGTTAAGCAGGGTCGCGGAATAACGCTCACCCAGGCCTCGAATAAATACAAAGCGGCCATTGATCAGCGTAAGACCGGTAACCCGTCGTAACGCACTAGCCACATTGCCATCACCGTTTCGGGATATTTGCTCGGCACCCAGATAATCCGCTACCGAAGCTTCCTCGCGGCGCTCTTCCAGCACCGAAGCCAGACTGCCGGCAACATATGGCACCACGACCACAAATTCGGGGAGTTCAGAGCCCGCCGGTGTCAGTTCAAGAACCTGCGAGGTGGTATCGTTGGACCTGACCGGAATACCTTCCAATGTCCTGGTATTAAAGCGTGCCGCCAGTACAGACAGTGCATATTCTCCCGGCGGCAGCTCGAAACGGAACTGACCGTCATCGTCAGTGACTGCCTCCTGAGAAACACCGCTGACAAACACGCGAACCCCTGCCAATGGGGTGTTGTTTTCTGCATTGACAATCCGGCCTTCCAGCAAGCCCGGATCGGCATCCTGATCCTGCTGGACAGGACTTACACCTGCAAGGCTTTTATTCGGATTGGAAGTTTCAATATCGACAAACGGTGTCCGCCCATCCGAGAACAGGTTGATCAAAATCTGAATCAACTCACCGTCAGTGAATAATATGGTCCGCCGCAGTTGCCCGTATTCAGGTGTATTAATACTTAATACCTGTTCACCGACCGGCACCATGATCGCAATCCGGCCGTTATCATTTGTGGTTGCCAGCAGCTCATCATTCAGATGCACATCAACACCTGAAACCGGCACCTGATCAGCAAATACAAACAGACTCAGGCTGGCTGGCTGCTGACCGGCATCTGAATCATCGGTATTCGTTGATTGCGCACCAACGACGCTGGCTGTGGTTACCAATAAGCAGGCCACCAGCATATGTACCAGTAAATGCAAAGCTTTCACGATTAAACCTGTGTGTTGAGAGTTAGTTATTCAGCTGCTCGGTCAGGTGCACTTCCACACACTGTCTTCGCATTCCTGCATTGCCCTGCGCACTTCTATCGCTTTACGGAACAAATCCGTGCGTGTCAGCAAAGAGAGATGCTGTTCGGCTCGCTCAAACTCACCGGATTTGAACAAAGCATAGGCCAATGCATAGCGCACATCCTCATTGCCGAGCAACCCGAGACGCCTCAGGTCATTTTCCATTGCACCGGCCTGCTCAAAGCGGCTCAACTCGATAAAAATAGCCAACCGCTGTTTCAATTTGGCCTGCTGGTCGGATATTTCGCTGTTCAAAGCCAATGCACGGTAGATCTGACCGGCGCGGCGATACAACTCTGCTGCTTCAGGTAGTAATTCAGGATCAAGCAAAGCAGCTTCACTAATAATGTCCGCAGCAATATGCAGACTGCCCTGGTCAATGTAGGTATGCGCCAGGACTTTTTTGATGGTCACATTGCGCGGATATTTAATCAGAGCCGTTTCCAGGAACATCAGCGCTTCATCAATCTGGCCGCTCTGCCGCAGTGCATTGCCTATCGCCACGTAATCATCGGCACTGCCTGCCGTTGCATTCAAATACACTTCGCCCAAAACCGCTGCCTGCTGATACAGACCCAGCTCGATCAGGAAAAATACTTTACGCCGCTGAAATGAGTGGTCCTCCGGAAATATTTTGTCAGCCTGATCAAGCACCGCGATGGCTGTGCTGTGTCTTCCCAGCAACCAGTTGGCCTGAGCCTTCAAGTGATAGACCGATGCGATTCGTTCCACTTCACGCCCGGCTTTTTCAACCGCATCAATGGCTTGCTGGTAATCTTCCAGTCCAAAGCTGATCTGAGCGATGGACAGATAAATTGAAGCATCCGTACGGCCTGCGTCCAAGGCCTGATTGAACGCATCTCTAGCCAGCTCGGCCTCATTTCTACGCTGATGCGCCGTTCCGCGCAACGCCCAGTAGCGGCCTAAATCAAACCAATCCTCGTCATCCTCATCCCGTTCGGCATTGGCTTGCTGCTCGGTTTCAATATCTATCTGATCAAGCGCACCTATTGCTCTGTCAATATTGCCGTCTCGCAGCATTAATGCCGCCAGATCGAGAAAATCAACTTCCGTATCCTGTTCCTGTGCATACGCGGCACTGCCGGTCATCACAGCCAGCAGAAACCATATTAAAGGTAGCGTATTAATCGGCATTACGTAGATAAATCAAAGCGGATGCGCTGTTTGGCCCAGGCACGTACTGCCTTGCCCTGATACTGAGCTGGCTCAAACTGCCATTGATTAATTCCTGCCAGCACCACTTCATCAAAGGTACCCTGAGGAAACGATTCAACCACTTCAATCTGTTCAATATCACCGGTGATACCGATCAGCAACGACAACACCACGTAACCTTCAGTGCCTTTGGATCTGGCTCTCGACGGGTACTGCAGCGGCGCCTGGAAAGTTGCTCTTGGCGGCTGATCAACAGTGTCATCGGTCAAAATAACGCCATCGGCACCACCCAGCAGTTCGTCATTCAACCCTTCCAGTTGTGATGCGTCAAAGCCGGGCAGACCAAAATCAATGCCGCTCAAAGCCGTTCCCAGGTTGGCCAGCGGATTGGGTGGACTGCGCACCGGCTTGCGTGGCTTGGGCTTAGGTTTTGGCCGCGGTTTCGGTTGTTCCTGAGGTGGCTTCTTGCGCTCGAACTGAATCTGCGATTGCGCCAGCAGCTCCTCACGTGAGGGCGGCTTGGATAAACGATTGATGATGATCACTGTGCCCAGCACCAGCACTGTTCCCAGTACCATGCTCAACACCGCCATGCCAATTCGGCGAGTGTGTTCCCGTTTTTTCATTAACCCGCTCCAGCTTCCTGTTCAGTTGCCACACCGACATCTTCAGCACCGGCCAGCCGGGCCTGATCGACCACTTCGACCAGCCGTCCGGAAGGCACGCCTTCGTCGGTTACCACCAATACTGATTTTGAAGTCCCGGATTCAAGCAAATCCCGTACCCGGCTTTGAATGACCCAAACCCGTACCGGCTCACCATCCAGATAAACATCTCCGTTACCATCGATGTACAGGCGAATAGCTTTGGTTGATGCAGCCGTAGGTGTGGATGCAGCAGGACGGTTCAGATCCAGCTTCAAATCTTTTACAAAAGTTGTGCTGACCATAAAAAAGATCAGCAGAATGAATACCATGTCGATCAATGGAGATATATTGATATCCTGAACTTGATCGTTTCGTTCTCTATAACGCATTATTAATGCCTGTTAACACTATCTAAGCTCTGCGTGACCCATGCTCTTCAACAATGGGATCACCACATAAAATATCTTTCAGCTGGGCCAGCTCCAGCTGAATTTCACGTTGTTTGCGATGCAGCATGCCGTTCACTATCAACCCGGGTATGGCTACCGCCAGGCCCATCTGGGTAGTGAACAATGCCTGTGATATACCACCGGCAATACCACCGGACTGGGAAAACAGTGACAGATCGCCCAGTGAATCGAAGGTCTCAATCATTCCAACCACGGTTCCCAGCAACCCCAGCAGCGGCGCTGTCAGGACAATGGTTGTAATCAGCACCTGATAACGGCGCAGCTCTGACTCTTCTTCGGCAAACGCCTCATCCAGAAATCGTCTTAAATGCGGCAGGTTGCGTTCTTTCAGCTTTAATCCTTTGCGCAGGGCACGTGACATTACTCCTTCACGCTTCGGCATAACGCCTTTCCGGGCACGCTCAATCAGCACCCGCGGACTGCGTTCGGAGCCACGGCGCAAGGCTGCATAACGATAGCCGATGGCGTACCACAAAATAACGGTTGCCAGCACCAGTGGCGGCATCACGTAGCCACCGGCATCCATGAAGAACAGAAAGTCTTTATAGAATTCGGTAAGAATAGACATCGCAGTTTATTGCCGATCAGATCAGACCGGTCCGCTTATGCGGTGACCCGCCGTTCCTGTTCGATGTTGATCACACGCAATGCGGCTTTTTCCATATTGTCCTTAATACCTTCAGCCCAGCCGGACAACAAATTACCGAATATCAGCGCGGGAATAGCCACGGCCAGGCCGATTTCCGTGGTAATCAACGCAATGGAAATACCACCTGACAGCAGCTTGGGATCACCGGTACCAAACTCGGTGATGATATCGAAGGTGGTGATCATGCCGGTTACCGTTCCCAGCAAACCCAGCAACGGCGCAACCGCAGCAATGACCATGATGACTGAACCAAACCGGTTAAGGTGAGCGTTTTCGTGCAGAATCGCCTCAGAAACAATATCTTCAATGTGCTCACGGTCCCGATTCAGATTTCGAATGGCTGCAGACATTACCCGGCCGGTCGCCCCACCGCGTCGCTTGCAGGCTTCCAGTGCCTGCGCCTGTTCACCCTTCTTAACCAATCGGCTGACTTCAGACAGGATGCCTTCAGTCGAGGAACTGGCTCCACGCAGGAAGATAAACCGCAATACCGCCATAAGCATGGCGACAATACCCAGAACAGCAATAATCCAGGCAATCACACCACCATCATTGATGGTCTTAAGCAAGGATCCTGATTCACCTTCTTCGATGGCGTTATTTAATGACTCAAACAGGAAAATCGGAACACCGTCCGGCCGCTGACCCGCTGCCAGACCTTTAGCCGCATCCACAGCATCCGATTCCCACAGCTTCAGACGCCCCTCACCGGCCGGCGCCAGCACACCGGCGTTGTCACCACTGACCCCATAGGCCGCGATATTGCCAACCCGGACAATTGTTCCGTCGGCTTCGCTGCCGTCCAGCAGGTAAAACTTACCGGGCTCACTGCGGACATTCCCCAGTTTGGTAATTTCCTGGGCAGCGGCATTAAACAGTTGATCAATTTTCGTCAGATCATTCTGAGCGGTAAATTCTTCACTGGAAAATGTTTCCAAACCCTGCTGCTCCAGCGTCGAACCGGCCTGCTGATAAGTGGCATCCAGGGTGCCGCGATTATCTTCGATACTTTCAATATTGCGCTCTGCTTCAACCAGCAGGTCATTAATTCTGTCACCACGGGACTGAAGTCCGACAATGGCACCTTGTAATGCATCAATACGGGTTTCGGCACTATTGGATTCCTGCTGTGCTCTTTGCCTGAATGCCTCCAGACGCTGCTGTAAATCGCTCTGCTGTGCGGTCAGAAAAGCATATTCTTTCTGATAAGCCTGCTGCAGGTCGGAGATGGCCTGACCGGGATCTGCTTCAGGCACCGGTGGTGGGGGCGGCGGTGCTTCCGCATCTGCCTGATCCTGGGCGTTTGCTGCCGATAACATTAAAATGACAAAAACCGCTGACACGGTCAGTTTTTTAATCACGTAATTCATAGTATTTATACCGTTCCGGTCAGATCAGTACTGTGATGCCGTTAATGCCGGCAATGCATTGGGCAGCTCGAAATATCCCTGTCGAATCTGCTTGCGTAAAGCATCAAATAAATTGGCTATCTGCTCCTGCTCGGCGGCACCTTCAACCACCGCCCATGACCAGCCGTCTGCAAGCGGCTGCGCCATGCCGTAACGGTCATCACGGGTTCGGAAATACAACGCTACACTGCCCAGCTTGGCCACATCAGCCAGTACAGGCTGACCGCTGAGCTCGATGGTCTGAGAGTAAATGGCATTTTCGCGGGAGATTCTTAATTCATCCTCAACAAATGCCCAAAGCCGGTTGACTGCGCGCTGCGGTGTGTTTACGCCCGCTTCCATTTGCGTAACGATTTCGTCCAGCTCGCTCAAGCGGTCCTGCCGTTTAAATGGCAGGGATTGTTCTACTACCGTTCTTAAATTGCCGGCAACCGCCAGCACTGTAGGTTGCAGAGAGTCTGCATCTACACCGGCTGCCTCTGCATCGGTACGCAGCTTGTCCAGCTCCTGCTCGAGTTGGCGGATGCGCAGTTCTTCACGTTCCTGATTGGCTTCCAGCTCAGTAATCTGCGCTGACAGGTAGGCCATCTTACCTTTGTGCTCTTCCCGTTGGATGTCGAGCTCGCTTTGCAATTCCTCCACCTGCGCGCGCGCCTGGATCAGCCGTTCTGCCAATGCATCCAATTCACCCTCACCGGTCTGTGCATGGCTCACAGCAGCCAGGGCACTGGCTAAAACGAAGCTCAATGCCTGATAACGTACTAACAACATATGAATGACACCACTATCGGTATGTTCTGATGCCGCAGATGATAAGCATGAAATATGACAGGTGAATGACAGTCCCTCTGCCTATCTCAATCTGTCATAAAGTCGCAACATAACAGTAAAGCTACTGAAACATGCCCCCGATATGCTTTAGCACCGTGTGTATTCCAACGCAAAATCATTAATCCATCAGGAGTGAGAATATGAAATTTCGGCGTTCAATCGCGATCGCTTGTGCATTGGCTGGTGCCATGGGTATAGCCGGCAACACCAATGCGCTTACTATTAACGATACTTTCAACGGTTTTTATGTTGAAACAGGTGCTACCAGCAACCGTGGTATCAATATTGAGCTTTTCAAACTTGGCCCGGAATTGTTTGCCGGATTTGTAACCGGTTTTACCTATGATGCTGACGGCAACCAGGTGTGGTTCTCAGGCACCGACCCTGAAGTGCTGCCGGGCGATATCAGCGTTGACTTCAACATTAACCTGGCCACCGGCGGACAACCCTTCGGCGGCAGCCAGATTCCTTCCAATGCAGAATCGCAAGGTTCCGGCAGCCTGGTATTCAATACCTGCAACAGCGCCGAACTGACACTGAACACCAACCCCGGCAGCGTAATTCCTGCAACAACATCAGTAGCACTTGACCGTGGTGAATCACTGCTGGGTCCTATCGGCGTAGTTGGACCTGACCAATGTGCTTTCCAGCAGGCATTCACCGGTTGCCCCAGCTTCTCTGACGGCCCGTTCTCAATCAATGGTGTAGAAATTCCACGCGCCTGTGCCTTATCCGGTGGCATCACTTCAGGTTCGATTGAACTGACCAATGATATTTTGTGGGTATTGACCAGTGCCTTTGTGGTTGGCGACCCTGCGGGTACCAGCAGCACCGCTGAAATCAACATTCAACCCGGCACCCGTATTGTCAATGACCCGACAGGCAACCCTTCTGCTCTGTTCATTGCCCGCGGCGCCAAAATCTTTGCAATCGGGCAGCCTTTTGCACCGATTGTATTCAGCAGCTTCTTCCCCAGTGCTTCCAGCACCGGTCAGACCACTGCGACAGCCGGTCAGTTCGGCGGTCTGGTCATCAATGGCCTGGCACCGGTCAACAACTGCCCGGCATTACCCGGCGGTTGCGCATCTGAAGGTAATGCGGATGTGCTGTATGGCGGTGACGACCCGTTTGACAGCAGTGGCATCATCAAATACCTGCGGGTGCAGTTCGGCGGTGACGACATCAACGAAGAAGATCAGCTGAATGGTATTGCCCTGCAGGCGCTTGGCATGGGCACAACCATCGATTACATTCAGGTTCATGCCAATGCTGATGACGGCATTGAATGGTTCGGCGGGACTGTACGCGTAACCCATGCTGTTGTGACGGCAGTAAACGATGACAGCTTCGATTGGGTCGCCGGCTGGACCGGTTCTCTGCAATATGCCCTGGCTGACCAGCAGGGTTCCGGCGACCAGGGCATCGAAGCTGATAACTTTGATGACAACCCACTGGCCACACCACGCTCACAACCCCGTATTGCCAACATCACCTTGAACGGATCATCCGATGGTGACATCGGTATGCTGTTCCGTGAAGGCACCGGCGTTAACCTGACCAATGCCATCGTTAAAGGCTTTGGTGATGCCTGCCTGGACATCGGCAACCCGCCTTCTGCTGAAAACGGTGCCGATGACGAGACTTTCGACCTTGGTTTCCCTGGTGGTACGCCAGATGGCACTTTCACCATCCAGAACACCTACCTGGCTTGTGATACCGCTATTATCGAAGAGCCGGAAGATCTGATCGACAACAGCGATTTCTTTGATTCTTTCGACGCGGAAAACACGACTTTCGGTGGCTTCCCGGGCATCTTCCCGCCATCTGGCGCAGCGTTCCTGCGCGGCCGTCCGATGGATCCGGCCATCTTCTCTGATTTGGACCTGACTGAATTTGCCGGTGCCTTTGAAAATGAAGAGAATGCCTGGACAGCAGGCTGGACTGAGTTTCTCGATTAAACCCATGGCACAGCAGGATTAACCTGCTGCAAATGTAATGAGAGCGCACCAATGGTGCGCTCTTTTTTATTCGTGCTAAAACACCACCTGCGCGCGCAGCAGAAATGACAGTCTGGTGAAACTCACACAGTCAAATGCTGTTAACCAGCTGATTTCACTTAGGCTTTACTTAAGTCCATACCCGCCTTCACTGTAATAAATCATCCAGCGGTACATGTCTGACATCCTCGCCTCTGACCAGGTAAATCAGATGTTCAGCAATATTCTGTGAACGATCCCCAATTCGCTCCAGCGAACGAACCGCCCACATCACAGCCAGCGCAGTAGGAATGGTTTTCACGTCCTGCACCATATAGGTGATCAATTGCCGGGTAATGGATTCATATTTCAAATCCACCTGCCGGTCACGCTGAGCAATTTCCAGCGCATCATCGGCATCCAGTCTGGCGAATGCATCCAGCACATCATGCAGCATCGCCCGGGCCAGATCACCCATGTAACCGATTTCCATGTTCATGTGTTCCGGTAGATGACCGGCCAGATCAGTATCGGTCATTTTGGCAATACGTTTGGCTTCATCACCAATACGTTCCAGATCGGCAATGATTTTACTGACTCCCATGATCAATCTTAAATCACTGGCCGCCGGCTGCCTGCGGGCTACAATTTCGGTGCATTCAGCGTCAATTTCCACTTCCAGCTGGTTGATCCTTTCATCGGCATTCTGGACTTCTCCGGCCAATCCCAGGTCAGCTTCACGCAACGCCCTAAGCGAATGCACCAGCTGTGCTTCAACCAGGCCACCCATGCGCAGAACCTGGCTGCGGATGCGTTCCAGTTCAGCGTTGTATTCCCGAGAGATGTGTTGGTTGAGTTTAAGCGACACGAGTGATGGCACTAGCTAGTAATGAATAAACCCGAATTTTATCAGATGAAGAGCTACAAACCAGCTTCTCACGGGCATCTGCCCGCTAACCGTATCGCCCGGTTATGTAATCTTCCGTTTGCTTCTGCTGCGGATGGGTAAACAGGCTGCGTGTATCCGTCATTTCTATCAGTCGCCCCTGATCAATAAAGGCGGTGTAATCCGATACCCGTGCTGCCTGCTGCATATTATGAGTAACTATGATGATGGTGTAATTGGCTTTCAGTTCATTGATCAGCTCTTCCAGCTTAAGCATGGATATGGGGTCCAGATTGGAAGCCGGTTCATCCAGCAGCAATACCTTGGGCTTGACCGCCAGCGCCCGAGCAATCACCAGCCGCTGCTGCTGACCGCTGGACAGCTGCAGCGCACTCTCGTCCAGACGGTTCTTGACCTCATCCCACAATGCCGCCGCTTTCAGCGACCAGCGAACGGTTTCCCGCAATTCGCGGGCCGGCAGTTTATTCTGCAGCCGTACGCCATACGCCACATTATCAAAAATGCTTTTAGGAAAAGGATTGGGCCGCTGAAACACCATCCCCACCTGTCTGCGCAATGCCACGATATCTTCATCGGGGTGATAGATATTGCGGTTAAACAGTCTGACCTGTCCCTGCACATGACAATCGTCAATCAGATCATTTAAGCGATTGAAACAACGCAGTAATGTGGACTTGCCGCAACCTGAAGGGCCGATCAGCGCAGTCACCTGCTTTTCTCTTACATCCAGACTGATATTGTCCAACGCCAGCCGCTGGCCATAATAAACATGCAGCCCGCGTACCATGGCTGCCATCTCCGGGGGCTGTTCCAACAATGATGACTGTGAACTTGATACTGCATCCATATCTCATTTTATCCTGAGACCATTGGCGAATGGCAAATTCATAGTGATGTATTCCCGGCATTGGGATACCAGGCCAGTCAGATCAATACCGAACAACCGCCGAATTGACATTTGAGATACGAAAGCTTTCATAGTACTATCGACTAATACCAAATCGCTGAAAAAGAGAACCGCAAATGAAGTACCTTCCTCCCATTCTTGGTTGTGTGATTTGCATGACCATCAGCACGCTGCAGGCACAAAACATCAATCCTGAGGGCTTATATTCGAATAACTTTTCCGGCGGTGTCAGCGGACTGGAAGCCATTCTGATTCGCCCGGTGGAAGGCGAACAGGACCAGTACATTATCAGTAATGTTAACGGCCGTGGATTTGTCGCGACCATTCAGCCCGACGGTCAGATCATCATTGATCCGTTTGGCGTGGTTGGCAACTTTGATACACCGGACAGCGCTCAATTCTCAATCCCTCAGGCTCAGCCAAGTCAATATCAAATAACCCGTATTGCTTTGACCGAGCCGGACTTCCTCACTTACAACGGTCAAGCCTTTCCGGTAAACCCTGTTTATGAGGGCAGCTGGGACGGCACTGAAAGAGCCTATGACGTGGTTACCGGTGAAGAAATAATCGATGCCACTTTTCCATTTTTATATAACGGCATTCTATCCCGCCAGGTTAATAACGATGGTATTGAAGGGCTCCGCTCAACTGAGTTTATCAATGGTGCTCTGAATGGCTTTTTCCAGGGCGTGATGGATTCCCAGCGCAGTTGGGTGGTACAGATCGGTGATGCATCTTTCGTGCAGGCCGATCCCGACCTTGCCCTGCAGAATATTCCAGGCACTCAGACCAGTTTCACCGTTCGCTTCATGGGTAGAGGACAATTCCAGGATATCAACACATTCACCAATACTGTTTTGGTCGAGGCCCGGGAAGATATGCCGGCACCGCCTCAACCGAAACTATTTCTGTTTGAGCAAACCCTGGAACGTCAGCAGCCGTTAACACCCGGCGATTTTGATGGTAACGGAAGCATTGAGGAAAGCGACCGGGAGCAGATCAGGGCTTTATTCGGCCTGGATGATTTCAGCAATGGCTATAACCTGCTGGCGGACATAGACAACAACGGCATAATCGATTTACGTGATACTGCTGCCGTGGACGGCGGCGCAACCCAACTGATGACTATTGATGCCGGCTTTTCCGGGTCATGGTTCAATACAGGGCGCAGCGGCGAAGGCTGGAATTTAGCCATCCTGCCCGGCAATCGCGCTGTTATTGCGTTTTTCACCTTTGCACCTGACGGCAGTACCCAGACCTGGATAGTCGGCGCCGGCCGGGTTATTGGCAACGAAATCATTTTTTCAAATTTGAATATCACTGCTGGTGCCTTATTTGGCGATCAATTTGACCCTGATGACGTGCAGCGCACCGCCTGGGGAGAGATCCGCATCTACTTTACCGATTGCAACAACGGTGCCATCAGCTATGCTGCGGGCGAGCCTTTTGACAACAATGCGCGCCCGATCAGCAGGCTCACTCAGCTGGCAGGCCTGGGATGTGGTCAAACCAGTCCTGTTATTACAGCCAGCCAGGTAGTCACCGGCACCTGGTTCTCACCCTTGCGTGATGGTGAGGGCATTATTTTTGAAGCGCTGCCGGACGGTCGCGTGGTGACGTACTGGTATACCTATGATGTTGCCGGCGGTCAGCAATACTGGCTGGGTGGCGTCGGGCAGTTCGATGAGGCCACCAATACGGTTCAGTTCGATATGCTGAGAAGCAGCCTGGGTACATCCTTCGGTGACGAGTTTTCCGCCGGTGATGTGATGCAGATTCCCTGGGGCACTGCCAGCTTCCGGCAGACTGACTGTGATAATGGTGTGCTTGATTTCACTGCATCACTGGATGGCTTCGGCAACGGCAGCTATAACCTGATCCGGCTGACCAGTGTGGACACGCTGGCGTGTAATCCGGATCAGTTTACCCAGTAACCTGCCAACCCTGACTAACCAACAGTTTTCCTTACAGTCCGGTGGACAACCCCACCGGGCTTGCCCCAGATCAGCTGTAATCAACCAGAAACCGGCGACGCAGACGCGCCCTCAGCCGAATGGCGATCAGGTTCAGCAGCACTACCAGCGCCAATAAAATCAGCGTAGTGGCGTATGCCAGCGGGATGGAGGCATGTGCATCAGCGGACTGCAGGGCAAAGTCATAAACCTGATAACCCAGATGCATAAACTGGCGTTCGGCATGCAAAAAAGGAAATTCGCCTTCTATCAGCGGCTGACCGGTGTATTTAACAGCACCGACCAGCAGCAGCGGCGCCACTTCGCCGGCAGCCCTGGCGATGGCCAGAATCAGCCCGGTCAAAATCGCCGGACTGGCAGCACTGACTACCGTTCCCCAAATCATTTCAGAACGAGTGGCACCCAATGCCAGTGCACCTCGCCGGAGATCATCAGGAATCCTGGCCAGGCCTTCCTCTGTAGCCACAATTACCACCGGCAGCGTCAGCAGTGCCAGCGCAAGTGAAGCCCACAGCAATCCACCGGCGCCAAAGGTGGGCACCGGTAGATTTTCACTGAAAAACCAGCGATCCAGTTGAGCACCCATACCGTATACAAAGACCCCCAGTACAAATACGCCATAGACGATTCCGGGAATACCGGCCAGATTACTGATCGCGATACGCAATGTTTTTGTCAGCAGACTGTTGCCCGAATATTCGTGCAGATACACTGCGGTAACCACTCCCAGCGGGACCAGAATAATGCTCATCAGAATCACCAGGAGCACAGTGCCGTAGATTGCAGTCAGAATCCCTCCTTGATAGTCGGGCATTGGGCCGGTACTGAGAAACTCCCAGATTCTATGCAAAAACCGGCCGAACCGATCCCCCCAGTTCATGTTATTCAGATAAGTCAGCTGACGCAGCTGATTAACTGGAATTGAAAAACCTGTTCCGTCCTGCAGTTGTAATACCAGCTGTGCTACAGCTGTATCTTCTATTTCAGCATCCGATTCTTCCTGTGATGGTATTGGCATTCGCCAGTCGCCGCTGTGAATCAGCTCAGTGAGCTCTTCACCTTCCAGCTGCTCACGGCCTGCAACCCAAATCAACGGATAGCCATAAATTCGCCTTCCGTCCATCAAACCGGCTTCCAGCAGGTTTCTAGGCTTGGTCACACGTATGATCTGTTCGCTGTTGAACCATTGGTAGCGCCAATCAGGTATGCCTTCGTCAAATACCTGAAATTGCAACAGCAGCTGGTTGGAATATGCGGGCAGCACCGGTTCATCATCAACCGAATAACTTGTTATCTCCTGCCTGCGCTGCTCCAGTTGCCGGGCAAACAGCTTACGGGTACCACTGCTGGCGGTTACCTGACTTACCGGCTTGGACACTTGTATAACCCATTCGTCTACAGGTTTGGGCCAGAAATAACCCAGTCCGCGACTGACAACCAGAGCAAACAGCACCACCAGCAACAGTCCAGTGAGTGTTACTGTGGCCAGACTGTACCAATGCCAGGCAGCACCACTGGTCAGCCAGCTGCGTATCCGCATCAGTTGCTCAAGGCGGCGGTTCATATCTGGTAACGTCGGCGCAGCCGTTCACGAATCAACTCAGCCAGCGTATTGGCCAGCAAAGTAAACACAAACAACACCAGTGCACATAACATCAGCACCCGAAAATGCAGCCCGCCGGGATCAGCCTCAGGCATCTCTATGGCCAGGGCCGGTGCAATTGCCTGCAAACCACGTAATGGACTGGCTTCTATCAGCGGTGTATTGCTGGCAGCCATCAATACAATCATGGTTTCCCCCAGCGCCCTCCCCAAACCAATCAGCACTGCCGCCAGCAGCCCCGAAGCAGCACAGGGCACAATCACCTGCCAGACCGCCTGCCACCGGCTTGCGCCTAGCGCCATTGCACCCAGGCGTAGGTGCCGGGGCACTGAAGCCAAAGCATCTTCACACAAGGCAAAGATGGTCGGTGTTATGGCCAGCCCCAGTGCGATACCCACCACCAGCGAGTTGCGCAAATCATAAGTCCAACCCCATTGCTGTTCGAGCCAGGCGCTGAGCTGCCCGTCAAACAACCACCATTCAAGTAGCCAGCCAATCACAGCCATCAGCACCATCAGCACTGTTATCAATACTACCGGTACCCAGGAGCGCATACCGTGAGGCACATGCCGGCGCAGAAAACTTGACCAGAAGTATCCCAGCAACACCAGCATCAACGGTAAGCCCAGCAACAATAAAACAAACATCAGCAGGTGGTCCTGCAGATAGGGTGCCAGCCATACAGCCGCCAGAAACCCGATAATTACCGTAGGCATAGCCTCCAGCATTTCCACTACGGGCTTAAGCCGTTCACGCCACTTGCGCGGTAATATTAAAGCTGCATAAATAGCGCCCAAAACAGCAATGGGCACGCCGAACAACAGCGCCAGAATCGCTGCTTTCAAAGTGCCGAACAATAATGGCGTAATGCTGAATTTAGCACTGCCGGAATCGGAAGCCGTTGGTTGCCATACAAACCGGTCCGTGCTGTAACCTGGATACCACACTGGTTGCCACAATAACCTTCCATCGAGCACTTGTTCAGATTCATGCCGGAGGTACTGCAGGCTGCTGCCGTCATCGACCAGCAGCTGAGTCCCGGCCAGCGCTATATCCTGAACAGGCAATGACCGCTTGCTGCGCCATAATGGCGCCTCCCGCCCCACATAAAACAAACTTGCCCGGGCCTCATCATCCACACAGGCAAACCAGTTCCCATCCCTATCCACAACCACAGTAGGCAATTCACTATCACCACAACGGTAGCTGACAGCCAATCGAAACCTGGAACCGTTTTCTGCATCCAGTTCAGCCAACTGGTGCAAAGCACCCACAGTAGAACTAACCAGCAGCATGTTCTGTTGCAATGGCAGTATCCGGTCAACCGTACCGCTAAAACTTGACATCTCAACAGGGGCCGGCTCAGTCGCAGCATTGAGATCAGCTGCAGGCACGCCGAAACTGACTAAAACACCCTCCGCAGTTACACCCAGAACATGTCCGGTGGACATCCTTGCTAAATCCAGTAGCCGATAATCCAGTACCCACTCGGCAAATGTTGATACCTCCTGTTGTGCCGCTGACGACGTATCTTCATCAGCTACCGCTACATAACTATCGATATGGAATTGTGAATCCCGCTGATACTGCACCGACAGCCATAATTGATTGTCGTGAATATCAGCATTCAGCAATTGAATTTCGCTTTCAGCAGACAACCGGAAAGCAGCCGGCCAAAGATGCTGATCAGTTAACGCATCTGCATCCCACATCAGCAGCCTTGTATGTCCTTCCACCGTTACAACCAGCAGATATTCGCGCTGTTGATCGACTAGCTGACGAACCTGAAAACCACTGGTAGATGTCGTACCAAACCAATCGCTCAGCTGGAACTGACTATGCAGTAGACCAGTTTGCGGAGAAAACCGTAATATACGTCCATCCGACAACACCTGCGTTGTCCGCATCTGGTCAGGGCTGAATGCCAGCAGTGCATTACCTCCCTGCTCTGCTGGATAGCTGTTGTATTGCTGTGGTTTGTCAGGCCAGCCAATGGGCAACACCGCCATCAACAGATAACCCATCAACAAAATAACAATCAGCAGCACCAACATGGCAATCAAGCGTGAAAAACTTGCGCCAAAACGATCCCATCGTTGCCGGCGAAGATAGTTAGTCATTCAATCTTACCTTTGCTAATGTCATGATTTACCTGACATAAATTTGAAATATTACAGTTTTGTTACAAAATTTATCATTTATTTCAGCCACTTAGAGCCACCCCGATTGCAAAAACATATGTTTGTAATCAGTTTTTTCTGGTAAAATCCCATCCTGTTTAATCCAGCCGCCAATCTCCTTATACCGGCGTGTACAATTTAGATTAAACACTGAACACTATACGGAAATCATTATGACCACAAACTACCTGGCTGGCATTTTCGGGCCCTCAGTGCTCAAACCGCTGCAGGATCATATGGCTGTCTCAATTGAGTGCGTTAACCAGTTAAAGCCTCTGGTTCTGGCGCTTAATCAACAGGATTTTACTGCCGCTGAGTCTATTCAGCAGCATATCATTAATCAGGAACAGGAAGCCGATCAGCAGAAAACCGCCATGCGTAAGCAGTTAGGCATGAGCCTGCTGTTACCTATTCCACGCCGGGACTTGCTGGAAATTTTGCGTCTGCAGGACAAAATTGCTAATCGGGCGCGTGACCTGGCAGGGCTGATGATCGGCCGGAAAATGGTATTTCCGGAATCGCTTCAGGGCGATTATCTGAAGTTTTTGGAAAGTTGCCAGCAATCATGTGTTCAAGCTCAAGTATGTATCAAGGAATTGGATGAACTGTTGGAAACCGGCTTTGGCGGCAAAATGGTTGATCTGATGAGCAAGTTTCTGCAACGTCTGGATGAAGTTGAGAGCCTGACAGATGAGTTAAAACGACAGCTGGAAGTCAAACTGATGGCCCTGGAAGACCAGGTGCCCCCAGTACAGGTGATGTTTATGTATCGGGCCATTACTTTGACAGCCAATCTGGCTGATCAGGCCAACCGCTTGGGCAATGCCCTGCAGGCACAGGTTACCCGTTAGTTATCCGAACCTGTTAAACCCCCTATTCATATTTTAAAGAGATATAGATTATGGAACACGTCGTAATCCTGCTGATTCTGGCTGGCCTTTTCGGACTGTTCATGGCCTGGGGCATCGGTGCAAACGATGTTGCAAATGCTATGGCAACATCGGTCGGCTCGGGTGCTTTGACCATCCGGCAGGCATTAATAATTGCCGCAATCTTTGAGTTTGCCGGCGCGTTTCTGGCCGGTGGCCAGGTAACTGCAACCATTCGCAAAGGCATTATTGATTCGGCCCCACTGGCAGGTCAGCCGGAAGTGTTGTTGTTCGGTATGTTGGCCGCATTGCTGGGCGCCGGTATATGGCTGTTCATCGCCTCTCATCGCGGCTGGCCGGTTTCCACCACACATTCAATTGTCGGCGGTATCGTTGGCTTTGCCCTGGTTGCAGTTGGTGAAGAAGCAGTCAAATGGGGCAAAATCGGCGAGATCGTGCTTAGCTGGGTAGTCACTCCATTGATCGCCGGAATCATTGCTTATTTACTGTATATGAGTGTGCTGCATCTGGTACTCAGACGATCTGACCCACTGGCCAGTGCCAAACGATATGTACCGATGTACATTTTCCTGGTCGGGTTCGTTATAGCGCTGGTTACCCTGTTCAAAGGCCTCAAACATGTTGGCCTGGAAGTCACCACTGCGCAGGCTTACATAATTGCTTCGCTGGTTGGCGTTGTCGCTGCTGTTATCGGCAAGGTTCTGATTTCCAAAGTTAAGACAGACCCGCATGACGACCAGGATTTTCGCTTTACCAACGTAGAGAAAATCTTCGGCGTGTTGATGATATTTACCGCATGCGGCATGGCATTTGCGCATGGCTCCAATGATGTTGCCAACGCCATTGGCCCGGTCGCCGCAGTTGTCAGCATTCTGAAAACAGGCCAGGTTGCACAAAGCTCACCATTACCTATCTGGGTGTTGCTGCTGGGTGCCAGCGGTATCGTTCTGGGTCTGGCGATGCTGGGGCGCAGAGTGATTGCCACTGTCGGGCAGAAAATAACTGAATTGACCCCTTCGCGTGGATTCGCTGCTGAAATCGCCGCCGCTTCAACAGTAGTAGTCGCCTCCGGTACCGGTATCCCGATTTCCACTACCCAGACCCTGGTAGGTGCAGTATTAGGTGTCGGCATGGCGCGAAGCATCAACTCTCTGAATCTGAGAGTCATTGGCAACGTGTTCATGTCATGGGTGATTACCATCCCGGTAGGCGCACTGCTTGCCATTATCAGCTACTACCTGTTACGCGCCATCTTTGGCTGATAAAATTGTAATCCTCAAATACTGATTCTTTGTCATAACCAGGCAACTGTAGTTGCCTGGTTATTTTTACTATGTTGAAGTTAATTAAAAACGCAGATATCTACCTGCCCGATCACTATGGGCTGGGTCATGTGCTGGTTGCCGGCCGGCAGATTGCCTATGTCGGCCAGTCACTGCCGGCACTGGGCAGCGAACTGGCAGTAGAAACGTTTGATCTGGATGGCCAGCGGCTAGTCCCGGGATTCATTGATGGCCATGCGCATATTACCGGTGGTGGCGGCGAAGCCGGCTTTGCAACTCAGGTGCCCACCGTTCCCATCAGTGGCTTCACCAACGCCGGCGTAACCACCGTGATCGGCCTGCTGGGTACCGATGATATTACCCGTAACACTTCTGGCAACATTGCCAGAGTCTACGGGTTACGTGAAGAAGGTATATCGGCTTATTGTTACACCGGCGGTTATCATCTCCCGCCTGTCACGCTGACCGGTTCCGTCAAAAGTGATATCGTGCATATTGAGTGCATCCTGGGCGCCGGCGAAATTGCCATCAGTGACCACCGTTCCAGCCAACCGACGTTTGATGAATTGATCAAACTGGCCGGTGAAGCACATGTGGCCGGCCTGATGACCGGCAAAGCCGGTATCCTGCATATCCATCTCGGTGATGGTCCACGGCGGCTGCAGCTGATCGAGAGAGCGCTGACTGAAACCGAGCTGCCGCCCAGAGTGTTCAACCCGACCCATGTAAACCGTGGTAAACAATTATTCGCAGAAGCCTGTGAACTGGCCGGTCGCGGTTGCTGGATAGATGTCACCGCATTTCCGGTCGCTGAGGATGAAGATGCATGGTCAGCTGCAGATGCCCTGCTGCGCTACTGGCAAGGCGGCTACCCTGAGGAACGCATTACCGTGAGCTCTGACGGTGGCGGCTGCCTGCCTCACTTCGATCATCAGGGCGAGCTGGTATCTATGGACTTCGCAACCTCAGCAGCCCTGCCGGATACCCTGAAAACATTGCTGAACCACGGCATAAGCCTTCAACAGGCACTGACGCCCTTTACCATTAATCCAGCAACCTTGCTGCGTCTGGAGCAAAAGGGGCGAATTGACAAGAGGGCTGATGCCGACATGGTGGTACTGGATAACAGCAACGATATCTCAGGGGTCATGGCGCTGGGCGAGTGGCATCGGTATGATGGCCGCTGTTTGCGCAAAGGTACCTTTGAGTAATACTGCAGTGCCCCAAACTGCGCAACCCGTTAAACCATAGAGAATTATTGATCAATGTGCCCTTCTCCTGACATTTCCGGTATTGACCGGGGCTATATCATTCCTATCGGCGGCGCCGAAGATAAAACCGAGCAGTCTTCCATTCTGCAGCGTTTTGTTGAGCTTGCAGGTGGTTCTGAGGGCCGGATTGTGGTTATTCCTACGGCATCTCAGCTGGAAGACACCGGCCCCCAGTACGAACAGCTATTTTCCCGGATGGGCGTCGCCCGGGTGGTATCAATACCCATTGACGAACGCGCAGATGCCCATAAAGACGAATACCTGGAGGCTTTGAACCAGGCGACCGCCATTTTTATTACCGGTGGCAACCAACTACGGTTGTCCACCATCCTCGGCGGCACACCGGTAGCGCGCTGCATCCGTCGGCAAAATGCAGGTGGCGTACACATCGCCGGCACTTCAGCCGGCGCAGCCATAATTCCCGAACATATGATCGCAGGCGGCAGCAGTGGCCCGACACCAACCGAAGATCAGGTGCAGATCGCTCCTGGCCTTGGACTGACCAATCAGCTGGTCATTGACCAGCATTTTCGTGAGCGCGACCGCCTGGGCAGATTAATGTCGGCGCTGTCCTACAACCCGTTCCTGACCGGCATCGGCATCGACGAAGACACGGCTGCCTTTATCAGCCCGGACGGCTGTTTCGAAGTCGTCGGCAGCGGGGCCGTTACCGTGGTCGATCCCAGTGAGCTGAGCTATTCGTCCATGGCTTCAGTGCGTCGCGGCGATCCCGTCAGCCTGTTCGGCATTCGCCTGCATATCCTTGCTCAGGGTACATTCTTTGATTTAGACAAACGTAAGCCATACGTCAGCGAATAACCAGCAGACAGCGCATCAAGCATCCTTCTGCTGGAGTCAATTCCACATAAACCCGACAAAAAATGCTGATCGCCTGGCCTGCGGTCCAATCGCCAATTGACAAGTCTGCATAAAAGCTGAACACTCTAAGCAACGCTGGCATAGTCCGGCTACCTGTTAGGCAAGGCAAGCATTTTATGAAGATACTCTCAACCAACGTTTACGTCGGCCCCAATATTTATGCCAACTTTCCGGTCATTCGGCATGTCATTGACCTGGGCATTCTGGAAGATTGGCCATCTGCAAAGATCGGCACTGAATTTACTGACGGACTGGTTGAAGCGTTGCCCGGCCTGAAAGAACACGGCTGCTCCTATCGGGAAACCGGAGGTTTTGTCCGCCGATTGCGTGAAGATGAAGGTACCTGGCTGGGCCATGTCTGGGAACATGCCATCCTGGAACTGCAAAGCATGGCCGGTTCAGATGTGACCTATGGCCGTACCCGCGGCACCGGCGAGCACGGTTGCTATAACGTGGTATTTCAATACAAGCAGCGTGATGTGGGACTGGAAGCTGCACGCATTGCCCGGCAGTTGATTCTAAGCCTGCTGCCTGAATCGCTGCAGCAGGATTTCCAGCGGGAAATTGAATCGGATTTCGATTTCTCCGAAGAGCGTGATGATTTTATTCGCTTTGCCCAACGTAAGGAGTTGGGGCCGAGCACCGCTTCTCTGGTCAACGCCGCTATTGAAAGGGACATCCCATGGCTGCGCCTGAACCAGTACTCACTGGTACAGTTCGGCCATGGTAAATTTCAAAAACGCATCCAGGCCACCATTACCAGTGAAACCCGGCATATTGCGGTGGAAATCTCCTGCGATAAAGAGGACACCCATAATCTGTTGAATGATCTGGGCCTTCCCGTACCGCGCCAGGCACTGGTTTACAATGAACGGCAGGCCGCCCGTTATGCTGAACGGATTGGCTTTCCGGTGGTGGTCAAGCCGCTGAACGCCAACCATGGCCGGGGTGTAAGCATCAACCTCACTGATACCGAACAGGTACGCACAGCATTCACCATAGCCAGGGAACGCGGCACCAGCCGTGCGGTACTGGTAGAGAGTTTTATTTCCGGCTTTGACCATCGGATGCTGGTAGTCAATGATGAACTGGTAGCAGTCGCCAAACGGGTACCCGGGCATGTCGTCGGTGACGGCCGGCATACCGTTGCTCAGCTGGTAGACATCGTTAATGAGGACCCGCGCCGCGGTATCGGTCATGAGAAAGTTTTAACCAGACTGGAGTTCGATCACCAGGCTGAGCGCCTGCTGCAACAGGCGGGTTACGATCAGGATACTGTGCTGCCTGACGGCGAAATTTTTTACCTGCGCTCTACCGCCAACCTGTCCACCGGCGGAACCGCAGTGGAT